>NZ_QLAE01000003.1 GCF_005876855.1 Stutzerimonas nosocomialis
CCTGCACCAGCATCTGGTCGAGCAGCGTGAGCCGTAGCCGGCCTGGAAACGCTGATCGTACCGAGGGCGGTGGGCGCCGCCGCCCTGTCCGGTGATCGCCATGCCGGCACCATCCGAACCACGGGCGCTCTCAGCTGTACCTGATGCGCCGAGCCTGGCTCGCCGGCGCCGGCGCTCATCGCCCGCTTGTCTTAACCGCCAAGCCTAAAGGCACAGGCTGCGGTGGCAGCACGAGGCGATGCCTCGACGGGCGGGATATCGAGGACGCGCCCGGCAGCACAAAAAAAGGCGCCGGATTTCTCCGGCGCCTTTTTCATTTCACGGGGGCTCGATCAATGATCGATGGCCGCCCCGGCTCCACGCGGTACGCGGATGTCTTCGATCAGCGTCTGGATTTCAGCTGGCGGCGGCGCGGTGAACTTGGCGACGACCACGGCAGCGACGAAGTTGAAGATCATGCCCAGGGTACCGATACCTTCCGGCGAAATGCCGAACCACCACTCGTTCGGGCCCGCGGTCGGGTTGATGAACTTGTAGTAGACGATGTAGCAGAAGGTGAACGACAGCCCGACGATCATGCCGGCGATGGCGCCTTCCTTGTTCATCTTCTTGGAGAAGATCCCCATGACGATGACCGGGAAGAACGAGGCCGCCGCAAGACCGAAGGCGAACGCCACCACCTGCGCCACGAAGGCGGGCGGGTAGATGCCGAACAGGCCGGCGATGACCACCGCGACACCTGCCGCGATACGTGCGGCCAGCAGTTCTCCCTTCTCGCTGATGTCCGGCTTGATGTTGCTCTTGAGCAGGTCGTGGGAGATCGACGTCGAGATCACCAGCAGCAGACCGGCCGCCGTCGACAGTGCAGCCGCCAGGCCGCCCGCGGCGATCAGCGCGATCACCCAGCCCGGCAGGCCGGCGATTTCAGGGTTGGCCAGAACCATGATGTCGTTGTCGACGTAGAGCTCGGACGCAGCCGGCGTAGGCGCGTTGGTCAGCAGGCGCTCGCCCGACGCCCCGCGATCGGCGGCGTAGGTCGGCTTGCCGGCGAAGGCAGCGCCCGGGCCGTACTGGATGACGCCGTCGTTGTTCTTGTCCATCCAGGCGATCAGGCCCGCGTTTTCCCAGGTCTTGAACCAGTCCGGCACTTCGGCGTAGCTGGTGTTGGGGACCGAGGTCAGCAGGTTGGTCCGCGCGAAGGCGGCGACTGCCGGAGCGGTGGTGTAGAGGATGGCGATGAACAGCAGGGCGTAACCGGCCGACTTGCGCGCGTCACGCACGGTCGGGGTGGTGAAGAAGCGAACGATCACGTGGGGCAGGCCCGCGGTACCGACCATCAGCGCCATGGTGATGAAGAAGATGTCGGTGGTGGACTTGCTGCCATCGGTATACGGCGTGAAGCCCAGTTCCGCGCCCAGGCCGTTGAGGCGGTCCAGCACGGACTCGCCGGTGCCGGTGACTTCGCTGCCGAAGCCCAGCTGCGGGATCGGGTTGCCGGTGACCATCATCGAGATGAAGATCGCCGGCACCATGTAGGCGAAGATCATCACGCAGTACTGCGCCACCTGGGTGTAGGTGATGCCCTTCATGCCGCCGAGCACGGAGTAGAAGAACACGATCGCCATGCCGATCATCACGCCGGTGTTGATGTCGACTTCCAGGTAACGCGAGAAGACGATACCGACGCCGCGCATCTGCCCGGCCACGTAGGTGAAGGAGATGAAGATCACGCAGATCACGGCCACGACGCGCGCGGTTTGCGAGTAGTAGCGCGTACCGACGAACTCGGGGACGGTGAACTTGCCGAACTTGCGCAGGTAGGGCGCCAGGCACATGGCCAGGAGCACGTAGCCGCCGGTCCAGCCCATCAGGTACACCGAGCCGTCGTAGCCGGCGAAGGCGATGATGCCCGCCATGGAGATGAACGAGGCCGCCGACATCCAGTCAGCGCCGGTCGCCATGCCGTTGAGTACCGGGTGCACGCCCTTGCTCGCGACGTAGTACTCGCTGGTCGAACCCGCGCGGGTCCAGATGGCGATGCCGATATAAAGCGCGAAGGTCGCGCCGACGAAGAGGTAAATCAGGGTTTGGGTATCCATGCTCAGCGCCTCACTCTTCGTGCAAATCGTATTTGCGATCGAGTTTGTTCATCATCAGCACGTAGACGAAGATCTCGATGACGAACACATAGATCGATCCCTGCTGAGCGAACCAGAAGCCCAGGGGGAAACCGAAGAATTGAATGGCGTTGAGTTGGTCGACCAGGAGAATCCCGAAGCCGAATGACACGATGAACCAGATCGCAAGGAGCCAGAGCATCAACCGCAAGTTCTCTTTCCAATAAGCCGTTGCGGCCTCTTGTTTGGTACTGGACATAAGCCCTCCAGATTTTGTTGTTGTTATGCAGGGGTCAAGTTAACAGGCATTGCCGACCACGCCGCTAAGACTTTCGTCGCAATCGCCCGTCCTTGAGCGCAACAGAGGGCCAAGCCCCCGTGCCACGCGGCTTCGCACGAAGCCTGAACCTGGCCAAAGGCTATCGCTTCCCCGACCTACGCCCCCTTTTCTCGCGCGCCGGAGGATGTTGCGCAGCCGCGCATTGCCGATCATCGCGCAGCGGTGACAACAACAAAGGGGGCTCCGGCGCACGCGCGGTCGGCAGCCCGCACCAATCCGGTGAATGCCATGTCCAGACCCTCCCTGCTCCATGCCTGCCTTCCCGTTCTGCTCTCCGGCCTGCTGGCCTCCCAGGTGGCGCTCGCCGCCCCCCTCGATCCGGCACCGGACGAAGCCCTGCTCTACTACCAGCGAGGCGATGGCGATTACGCCGGCTGGGGCCTGCACCTGTGGAACACGCCCCAGTGCAGCGGCGTGCGCGAGGAAACCGGCTGGGACCGTCCCCTGGCCGCCTCGGGCATCGACCCGCAGCTCGGCGCCTACTACCGCATCCCGCTGACGGCGCAGGCGAGCTGCCTGAACCTGATCGTGCACAAGGGCGACACCAAGGACCTCGGCGGACTGGACCACACCTGGCGCCTGGACGAACTCGGCCGCCGGGTGTTCAGCCGCAGCGGTGATCCCCGGCTGTCCGCCACCCCGCTTTCCGCACCGGGCGTCGCCATCGACGGCGCCCGCGCCCATTGGCTCGATGCCTACACACTGGTGATCCATGAAGGCGAACAGACCGCGTCACGGTTCGAGTTGCGCTACTCGCCGACGGCTGATATCCGCATCGACGGCGAGCAGCGCAGCGTCCAGGGTGGCCAGGCCCTTGCCCTGCGCCCGGCTACGCTGCGCAAGGCGCTCAAGGAACAATTCCCGCATCTGGCCGAACAGCCGGCCTATGCCTTCCAGGCCAGAGCCTCACAACTGCGTGAAGCGTTCAAGAGCCAGCTGGTGGTGGTCGGCTATGACGGCCAGGGCCGGGTCAGCAGCGCAACCCAGGTACAGATGCCGGCCGCGCTGGACCTCTTGTTCAGCCACGAAGGCGAGCTGGGCGCGCGAATAGACGCCGCGGGCGTCGAGTTCGCGCTCTGGGCGCCGACCGCGCAGCGCGTCAGGCTGCACGTGTTCGACGAGGCCAGGCGCCTGCTGCCCGGCTTCCCCAGGCCAATGCAGGAACGCCGCGGCGTCTGGCGCTATCACGGCGACCGGCGGCTGGACCGGCACTACTACCAGTACGAGGTCACGGCCTACCACCCGGCGACCGGGCGGATCGAGACCAGCCTGGTGTCCGACCCCTACGCCCTGAGCCTGTCGGCCAATGGCCAATACGCCCAGGTGGTGAACCTGGACGACCCCGATCTCAAGCCCGCCGGCTGGGATTCGCTCGAGCGCCCCGGCGTCTCCCACCCCGAAGCGGCCGTCATCTACGAGACCCATGTGCGCGACTTCAGCGCCAGCGACCGCGAGCTACCGCCCGCGCTGCGCGGCAAGTACCTCGCCTTCGCCCAGCCGCAGAGCCGTGGCGTGCGCCACCTGCAGACACTGCGCGAGGCGGGCCTGACCCACGTGCAGCTGCTGCCGGTGTTCGACATCGCCACGGTCGACGAGGATCCCGCGCAGCGGGTGGACATCGACGACCCCTTCGCCAGGCTCTGCGAGCGCTCGGCCAGCGCGCGGGAAACCTGGGCCGGGTATTGCGGCGGGCAGAGCATCCGCTCGGTGCTCGAAGGCTTCGATCCGGCCAGCGGCCAGGCGCAGGCGCTCCACGACGCGCTACGCGGGCTGGACAGCTTCAACTGGGGCTACGACCCGTTCCACTTCAGCGTGCCGGAAGGCAGCTACGCCAGCGAGGCGGAAGGTCCCCGGCGCATCCTCGAGTTCCGCCAGATGGTGCAGGCGCTGGCCCAGCGCGACCTCGCGGCGGTGATGGACGTGGTCTACAACCACACCCACGCCTCGGGCCTGGGCGAACAATCGGTGCTCGACCGGATCGTTCCGGGCTACTACCACCGCCGCGACCCGGTCAGCGGCGCGGTGGAGCAGTCGAGCTGCTGCGAGAACACCGCCAGCGAACACCGCATGATGGAAAAGCTGATGGTCGACTCGCTGCGGGTCTGGGCGCGCGACTACAAGATCGCCGGCTTTCGCTTCGACCTGATGGGCCACCACATGCGCAGCAACCTGCAGGCCGCCTACCGCGCCGTGCGGCAGATCGATCCGGACACCTACTTCTACGGCGAAGGCTGGGATTTCGGCGAAGTGGCCGGCAACGCACGGGGCATCAACGCGACCCAGCTCAACATGGCCGGCACCGGCATCGGCACCTTCAACGATCGCCAGCGCGACGCCGTACGCGGCGGCAGCCCGTTCGACGGCGGGCTGGACATCCGCCGCAACCAGGGCTTCGCCAACGGCCTGTTCGTGATGCCCAACGAGCTGAACGCGGGCAGCGCCGAAGAGCGGGCGAGGCTGCTGCACCTGACCGACCTGATCCGCGTGGGGGTGGCCGGCGGTCTGCGTGACTACCGCTTCGTCAGTGCCGACGGAAGCCTGCGGCGCGGCGCGGAGATCGACTACAACGGCCAGCCGGCCGGCTATACCCTCGACCCGCAGGAGACCATCAACTACGTCTCCAAGCACGACAACCAGACGCTCTGGGACAACAACCAGTACAAGCTGCCCGCCTCGCTCCCCACCGCCGAGCGGGTGCGCGCGCAGCTGGTCGCCCTGGCGGTGCCGCTGCTCAGCCAGGGCATCCCGTTCATTCACATGGGCTCGGACATCCTGCGCTCCAAGTCGATGGAACGTGACAGCTACGATTCGGGCGACTGGTTCAATGCGGTGGACTTCAGCTATGCCGACAACAACTGGAACAAGGGCCTGCCGCGGCAGGACAAGGATGGCGACAACTGGCCGCTGATCCGCCAGATCATCGCCGACCCGAACGCGGCCCCGGCGCCGACCCATATCGAAGCCGCGCGCCAGGGCTTTCTCGAACTGCTGAAGATCCGCAGCGGCAGCCGCCTGTTCCAGCTCGACAGCGCGCGGGAGGTGCAGCGCCGGTTGCAGTTCCACAACACAGGTCCGCAGCAGTTGCCGGGCGTGCTGGCGTTCAGCCTGGACGACGGCCCGGGCATGGGCCGTGACCTGGACCCCAACCACCTGGCGCTGATGGTGGTGGTCAACGCCAGCACCCGCACCGCACGCCTGCCCGGCGCGGCGGGCTACCAGCTGCATCCGGTACTGCGCACCGCGCATGACCACCGCAGCCGCGAGTCGGCCACGGTCAATGGCGAATTCAGCGTGCCGCCATTGACCACGGCGGTCTTCGTCAAACCCCAGCAGCGCCTGCGCTGAGGGGATACCCCCCGCTCAGCAGTTGGGCTGGCCGGCGGTGTACTTGCGTGACGGGTCGATGGCGGCGTCGAGTTCGCGAATCGCGGAGGTGCCGATCAGCAGCGGGTAGGTGAAGCGCGAACGGTCGGTGAGGTTGACCTCGATGGTGCGACGCTCGTTGCCCAGGCAGATTTCCATCTCGGCCACCGGACGTTCGGCGACGTTGGGCGTGGCTTCCTCATCGCCGTCGTCATCGGGGTCGCGGCGTTCCTCGCTGCGCACCTTGATCTCGCTGATACGCACCAGGCGATGCTCGTAGAGGGTGTCGTCGGCGCCCTCGATGGCCAGGCGAAAGCGCACCCACTCTTCGTCGTCGCGCTCGAAACGCTCGATGTCCTTGGCCGACAGCGAGGCGGTCATGGCACCGGTGTCCATCTTCGCCTTGAGCGTCTTGCCGATGTCGTCGACGCGGATGTATTCGTAGCGGCCATAGAGCACCGGGTCGTCGGCGAGAGCCGGGCCAGCCAGCGCGCAGGCCAGCAACAGGGGTAGGCAACGGCGCAAAAGCGTTCTCCTTCGAAGCAAATGTCAGGGTGAGACAGGGCCCATTGTGCATTCGTTCGCCCCTCGGTGCAGGCCGGGCCGGCGCCTGGCCGGACGCATTGCCGTCTCGCGCCACCCGGCGCTCAGCCGGTCGGTGCCGTAATGATGGGGCCTGGGGACGGGTCGGGCGGAACCGATCCCGCCCCCGAAAAAATCTTTACTTCGGGTGTCGGCGCCCCCTCGGATGCGCAACGCTGGCCGATCATCGGGCCATGCCAGGGCGGTGCCCAGGCGCACCGACGACGCCGGCATTAGACGAACGGCGGTCGAATGTGGCTAATTCACCCGTCTGCAATGCTTGCCAACCTGTTCTGCCATGAGGAATCGCATGGGTCGTGTGTTCACCGGCGTGCTCGTCATCGCCCTTCTGTTGCTCAATACCCTGGTGCTGATCGGACCGATGATGGTGCTGGCCGTCATCCGGCTGGTGCCTGTCCAGGCCGTCCGCGACGCCTGCTCCAGGGGCGTGATGTGGATCGCCGAAAGCTGGGCCGAGATCGACAAGCTGATCTTCGCCTGGCTCACTCCGACCGTGTGGGACATTCGCGGCGGCGAAGGGCTGCGCCGCGACACTTCGTACCTGGTGATCAGCAACCACCAGTCGTGGGTCGACATCCCGGCGCTGGTGCAGGTGTTCAACCGCAAGGCGCCCTACTTCAAGTTCTTCCTGAAAAAGGAACTGATCTGGATCCCCTTCCTCGGCGCGGCCTTCTGGGCGCTCGACTATCCGTTCATGAAACGCTACTCCAAGGCCTATCTCGCGCGGCACCCGGAGATGAAGGGCAAGGACCTGGAGATCACCCGGCGCGCCTGCGAGAAGTTCAAGCGCCTGCCGGTGACCATCGTCAACTACCTGGAAGGGACGCGCTTCACCTCCGTCAAGCAGGCGCAGCAGGCCTCGCCCTACCAGTACCTGCTCAAGCCCAAGGCCGGCGGCGTGGCTTTCGTGCTGGCGAGCCTGGGCGAGCAGCTCGACGCGATCCTCGATGTCACGGTGATCTACCCGGGCACCCGCATCCCCGGCTTCTGGGAGCTGATCAGCGGGCAGGTGCCGCGGGTGATCGTCGACATCCGCACCCTGCCGCTGGAGCCGGCGCTGTGGCAGGGCGACTACGAGAACGACCCGGTGTTTCGCCAGTTCCTGCAGGGCTGGGTCAGCGACCTGTGGGCCGAGAAGGACGCCCGTATCGCCGAACTGCGCCAGGAGCGGCACCTCGACCGTTGACCCGGCGCGGCACGGGCGGCCCGGTTTATCGCCGGGCGCCCTGCTAAACTGCCTGCCGTTTCCCTTCTGAAGATACCGCCGTGTCCAGCTCCGCCTTTTCCAGCCTCCCCCTGTCGGCCGCCATGCTGGCCAACCTCGAATCCCTCGGCTACGCGCAGATGACACCGATCCAGGCGCAAAGCCTGCCGGTGATGCTCAAGGGCAAGGACCTCATCGCCCAGGCAAAGACCGGCAGCGGCAAGACCGCGGCCTTCGGCATCGCCCTGCTCGACCCGCTCAACCCGCGCTACTTCGGCTGCCAGGCGCTGGTGCTCTGCCCGACCCGCGAACTGGCCGACCAGGTGGCCAAGGAGATTCGCCGGCTGGCGCGCAGCGCCGACAACATCAAGGTGCTCACCCTCTGCGGCGGCGTGCCGTTCGGCCCGCAGATCGGCTCGCTGGAGCACGGCGCGCACGTCATCGTCGGCACCCCGGGACGCATCCAGGAGCACCTGAAGAAAGGCACGCTCGTGCTCGACGGGCTCAACACCCTGGTGCTCGACGAAGCCGACCGCATGCTCGACATGGGCTTCTACGACGCCATCGCCGAGATCATCGGCCAGACCCCGGCCAAGCGGCAGACGCTGCTGTTCTCGGCCACCTACCCGGCCGGCATCAAGCAGCTGTCGGCGACCTTCATGCGCGACCCGCAGCAGGTCAAGGTCGAGGCCTTGCACGACGACCAGCAGATCGAGCAGCGCTTCTACGAGATCGACCCGCAGCAGCGGATGGACGCGGTGGTGCGGCTGCTCGACAGCTTCCGCCCCGAATCCTGCGTGGCGTTCTGCTTCACCAAGCAGCAGTGCCAGGACCTGGTCGAGCACCTCACCGCCGAGGGCATTTCGGCGGCGGCGCTGCACGGCGACCTGGAGCAGCGCGACCGCGACCAGGTGCTGGCGATGTTCGCCAACCGCAGCCTCTCGGTGCTGGTGGCCACCGACGTCGCCGCGCGCGGGCTGGATATCGAGACGCTGGACATGGTCATCAACGTCGAGCTCGCGCGCGATGCCGAGATCCACGTCCACCGGGTCGGCCGTACCGGTCGCGCCGGGCACAAGGGCCTGGCCGTGAGCCTGGTGGCGCCGGCCGAAGCACAGCGCGCCCGGGCGATCGAGGAACTGCAGCGCGCGCCGCTGAACTGGCACCCGCTCTCGAGCCTCAAGCCCAGGGCCGGCGAGCCGCTGCAACCGCCGATGAAAACCCTCTGCATCGCTGCCGGACGCAAGGAAAAGCTGCGCCCCGGCGACATCCTCGGCGCCCTGACCGGCGAGGCCGGCATCGCCGGCGCGCAGGTCGGCAAGATCGCGCTGTTCGACTACCAGGCCTTCGTCGCGGTGGAGCGCAGCGTCGCCCGCCAGGCGCTCAAGCGGCTCAACGAGGGCAAGATCAAGGGCCGCTCGCTGAAGGTGCGCGTCCTCTGAGCGCTGCCCGATAACGCGGCGTCTGCCCTTCGCCCGCCGTCGCCCGATCACCGGGTGACGGACGGACGCCGCCGCGGCCGTTTCGGTACAGGCCTTGCTTTGCTGAAGATTCTTCCGCCCTTCCTGTGACAGGCTGTCATGAACAGCGTCCAAGATCGGCATTCGCTTCGAGACAGGGCCGTTCTGCATGGTTTCACCCTCCCTTCGCCATTCCTTGCGCCGCCTCTGGGCGCTGGAGAAATTCGGCTACAGCCTGCGCGTGTTCATCGCCCTGGCGAGCACCATGGGCCTGGCCTGGTACCTGGATCACCCGGCACTGGTGATCCCGCTGTTCCTCGGCATCATCGCCAGCGCCCTGGCCGAGACCGACGACAGCTGGCTCGGCCGGCTCACCGCCCTGCTGGTCACCCTGTTCTGCTTCAGCATCGCCGCCATCGCGGTGGAGCTGCTATTCCCCTATCCGCTGCTGTTCGCCGCGGGGCTCGCGGCCTCGGCCTTCGCCCTGGTCATGCTCGGCGCCCTCGGCGAGCGCTACGCGACCATCGCCTCGGCCACGCTGATCCTCTCGATCTACAGCATGATCTCGGCCGACCAGCGCGGCGGGGAGAGTCCGGATTTCTGGCGCGACCCGCTGCTGCTGGTCGGCGGCGCGGCCTGGTACGGGCTGCTTTCGGTGCTGTGGAACGCGCTGTTCGCCCACCAGCCCGTGCAACAGAGCCTGGCGCGGGTGTACCGGGAGCTGGCGCACTACATCAAGCTCAAGGCCGCACTGCTCGAGCCGGTGCGGCAGATGGACGTCGAGGCCGGCCGCCTGGAGCTGGCCCGGCAGAACGGCCGGGTGGTCGCCGCGCTCAACACCGCCAAGGAAACCCTGCTCAACCGCCTCGGCCACGGTCGTCCCGGCGCCACCATCAGCCGTTACCTGCGCCTGTACTTCCTCGCCCAGGACCTGCACGAGCGGGTCAGCTCGTCCCACTATCCCTATCAGGAGCTGGCCGAAGCCTTCTTCCACAGCGACGTGCTGTTTCGCTGCCAGCGCCTGCTGCGCCTGCAGGCCAGCGCCTGCCTGGAGCTGGGCGAAGCCATCCGCCTGCGCCAGCCGTTCCAGTACAGCGAGGTCAACGCCCAGGCGATGGCCGACCTCGACGCCTCCCTCGAACACCTGCGCCAGCAGAACAACCCCGCCTGGCGCGGGCTGCTGCGCTCGCTGCGGGCGCTCTCGGGCAACCTCGGCACGATGCAGCGCCAGCTCGCCGGGGCCAGCAACCCGGACACCGTGGAAGGCCAGCAGGACAGCAGCCTGCTCAACCGCCACCCGCAATCGCTGCGCGACGCCTTCGCCCGCATCCGCCTGCAGCTGACGCCCACTTCGCTGCTGTTCCGCCATGCGTTGCGCATGTCGGTGGCGCTGGTGTGCGGCTACGCGGTGCTCCACGCGATCCACCCCGAGCAGGGCTATTGGGTGCTGCTGACCACCGTATTCGTCTGCCAGCCCAACTACGGCGCGACCCGGGTCAAGCTGGTCCAGCGGGTGACCGGCACGGTGCTCGGCCTGCTGGTCGGCTGGGCGCTGTTCGACCTGTTCCCCAACCAGCAGGTGCAGGCGCTGTTCGCCGTGGTGGCCGGGGTGGTGTTCTTCGTCACCCGCACCTCGCGCTACACCCTGGCCACGGCCGCCATCACGCTGCTGGTGCTGTTCTGCTTCAACCAGGTGGGCGACGGCTACGGGCTGATCTGGCCGCGACTGTTCGATACCCTGCTCGGCAGCCTGATCGCCGCCGCGGCGGTGTTCCTGATCCTGCCGGACTGGCAGGGGCGCCGGCTGAATCAGGTGCTCGCCAACACGCTCAGCTGCAACAGTGACTACCTGCGCCAGATCATGTCGCAGTACGACACCGGCAAGCGCGACGACCTGGCCTACCGGCTGGCGCGGCGCAACGCCCACAACGCCGACGCCGCGCTCTCCACCACGCTGTCGAACATGCTTCTGGAGCCCGGCCGCTTTCGCAAGGAAGCCGAGACCGGTTTTCGCTTCCTGATCGTCTCCCACACCCTGCTCAACTACATCTCGGGCCTGGGCGCGCACCGCGAAAGCCTGCCGGACGATGCCAGCGACGAGTTGCTCGACAGCGCCGCCGAGCGCCTGGCCGCGACCCTCGACGAGCTGGCGCTGGCGCTGCGGGAAAACCGCCCCGTGGAGATCTACAGCGAAGAGGAACAGGCGCTGGCGCAGCGCCTGGAACAGGCGCCCGAGGACATGGACGACGCCCACCGCCTGGTGCAGACCCAGCTCGGGCTGATCTGCCGCCAGCTGGCGCCGCTGCGCAGCATGGCCGTGCACGTCATGAAGCACAGCGCCAGGCCCGAGGCCGGCTGATCAGGGCACCGGCACGCCGAACTGGTTGAAGATCGCCCGGTAGCTGCCGTCGGCCTGCATCCGGGCGATTTCCCGGTCGAACGCCTGGACGATCTCGTCGCAGCGCGGATGCCCACGACGTACCAGCAGCGACAGCCCGTTCTCGCTGTACGGGGTGGGCAGCATCTCGTACGCCTCGCGCACCAGGCGCAACTCGTTGCGCAGGTGATGGCGCACCACCTGTTCGTCTTCCAGGGTCAGGTCGATGCGCCCGGCGCTGAGCATGCGCGCGGCGCTGACGAAATCGGCGACCTCTACCCGTTCCAGCGCGGCGTCCTGCTCGAGTTCCGGCGAATAGGCGTAGCCACGCGACAACCCGATCCGATAGGGATGCAGGCTGTGCAGCCCGTCGTAATCGATGGCGCTGCCACGGCGCACCACCCAGCGCAGGCGGTTGTTCAGGTAGGGCCGCGAAAAGGCGGCGAAGCCCAGCCGTTTGGGGCTGTACCAGGCGCTGGTCAGGTCGTAGTCGCCGCGCACCAGGCCATGCATCACCCGGCTCCAGGGCACCTCGACGTACTCGACCTCGTAGCCGGCGCGCCGCAGCGCGGTGGTCACCAGCTCCACGGCCAGCCCGTTGCCGGGCAGGCGCTGGTCGGTATACGGAGGCCAGGGACTGGCCGCCAGCCGCAGGGGCTGCGCGGACGCGGGGCCTGCCACGAGCAGTATGAGAAGCAGCAACCAGGACGACGCGCGCATCGACTCCCCACCGGTGCATGACGTTGAGTTCCTTTGACAGCCTAGCGGTCCGCTTCGTCGATGCCAGACGTCGCGCCAGCGGGCCGATCTCCGGCGAGCCGCCCGGCGGCGAGGTCACAGCGGGCGAACGATCCATTACCATGCGCGCCTTCGATGCGAGGGCGAACGGGTGCAGACAAGCGATGTGGTGATCATTGGTGCGGGCGCGGCAGGCCTGATGTGTGCGTTCGTCGCCGCCGGGCGCGGCCGCCGCGTGCTGCTGCTGGACCATGCCAACAAGGCGGGCAAGAAGATCCTGATGTCGGGCGGTGGCCGCTGCAACTTCACCAACCTGTACACCGAGCCGGCCAATTTTCTGTCCGGCAACCCGCATTTCTGCAAGTCGGCGCTGGCGCGCTACACCCAGTGGGACTTCATCGCGCTGGTCGCCAAGCACGGCGTGCCCTATCACGAGAAGAAGCTCGGCCAGCTGTTCTGCGACAACAAGTCCAGCGACATCCTCGGGATGTTGCTCGACGAATGCCGCGAAGCGGGCGTGGAGCTGCGCCTGGAGACCCGTATCGAGCAGATCGAGCGGAGCGAATCGGGCTACCGGCTGCACACCAGCGCCGGCGCGGTCGCCTGCCAGTCACTGGTGATCGCCACCGGCGGTCTGTCGATCCCCACGCTGGGCGCCACCGGCTTCGGCTACCAGATCGCGCGCCAGTTCGGCCACAGCGTGCTGCCGACCCGCGCGGGCCTGGTGCCCTTCACCCTCACCGATCCGCAGCTCAAGGCCCTGTGCGGCGAGCTGTCCGGAACCTCGGTGGAAGACTGCCTGGTGAGCTGCAATGGCCAGCGCTTCCGGGAGAACATCCTGTTCACCCACCGCGGCCTTTCAGGCCCGGCGATCCTGCAGATTTCCTCGTTCTGGCAACCGGGCGATACGGTCGAGATCAACCTGCTGCCGCACCTGGACCTGCTCGAATGGCTGACCGCCCAGCAGCGCGAACGCCCCAACAGCGAGCTCAAGACCCTGCTCGCCGAGCTGTTCACTAAGAAGATGGCCGGCCTGCTGGCCGAGCACTGGTTCGTCTCCAAGCCGCTCAAGCAGTACGTGCCCGCCGAGCTGGAGGCCATCGCCGAGCGGCTTTCGTGCTGGTCGCTGGTGCCGTCGGGCACCGAGGGCTATCGCACGGCTGAGGTCACCCTGGGCGGGGTGGACACCCAGGAGGTCTCGTCCAAGACGATGGAGTCGCGCAAATCGCCGGGGCTGTATTTCATTGGTGAGGTGCTGGACGTGACCGGGCACCTGGGGGGCTTCAACTTCCAGTGGGCCTGGGCTTCGGGCTTCGCCGCCGCCCAGTACGTCTAGCCGGCCGGCAAGGCGGCCAGCCGGAGGGTCATTCGTTGGGCATGTCCGATGGCGGGGAGATTTCCCGTGGGCCGGCCGGATCGGTGGCGGTGTTCTGGAATTCCTGCTGGTTGTTGTCGTGGTTGTCCATCGACGACTGTTCCTGCTCGTCCGGCGAGCAGCCGACCAACAGCAGTCCCAGCGATGCACAGAGCGCAAGGTTGCTCAACTTCATGGCGGTATCCTCAGCGAGAAGAATCGGGAAGGCCGCAGGCCAGGCCTGCGGCCGTCGGCCTTACTGACCGGTGCCGGTGCCCGTGCCAGTCCCCGTCTGCGGGGCTACGCTGTCGGTGCCGCCGGTGCCACCGGTATCACCCATTCCCGTACCGCTGCCGGAGCTGGTCCCCAGCCCGCTGCCGTTGTCCGCCGGTGCGGTGCCAGGCGCCGGGTCCATGGTGCCCGTACCGGTGCCGGTTCCAGTCCCCGTGCCGGTGGCCGGAGTGGCCGGCTGCTCGGTGGTGGCAGGCGGCGGAGTCACCTCACGCTCGCGGTCTTCGTCCGGGCCGCAGCCAACGAGCAGCAAGCCGAGCACGGGGGGCAGTAGATAGGTCAAGCGCATGATCAAACCTCCTTACAGGAATGCCGGCTTTGGGCCAGCTTATTCTCGAGTCGAAACTCACCCTTAAGTTGACCCTGACAAAACCCGAGAGTGCCCCGGCATAGAGCAGCGAAGGCCCCGCTGGTCCGAAGCCTCGGCAACCGGCGCGCGCGGCAGCCGCCGGTGGCGGCAGGAGACGGAGAGTTCGCGAGGCAGGTCAACGCCCCTCTCATGACGGAAAAGGCACGGTCGGCGTGAGTACAGGGAGAACGGGCTGGCCGGGTGGATGGCCGGGCGACGCGGCGGGCTTTCGAGCGCTGCCCCCTCGGCAACTGCAGGAGGGGGAGCGGCAGGGCTTCGGGCTAGGCCGCCTTGACGGCGGTCAGCTCCTTTTTCATCCGGGCCTTGAGCTGGGTCATCTGCTCGCCCA
This sequence comes from Stutzerimonas nosocomialis, assembly GCF_005876855.1. GTDB lineage: Bacteria > Pseudomonadota > Gammaproteobacteria > Pseudomonadales > Pseudomonadaceae > Stutzerimonas > Stutzerimonas nosocomialis. The sequence continues at coordinate 14,546 of NZ_QLAE01000003.1, forward strand.
TCTCGACCAGGCGCGCCTCGTCGAACAGCTCGCGCGCCCGGGGGAACATCTCTTCTTCTTCTTCCTCGATATGGTGCTCGAGCATCTCCTTGCAGACCTTGGCGCGGCCGGAGAATTCGAGGGTCGAGGGGTCGGTGGCCTTGAGGTCGGGGAACACCAGCGAATCCACCGCGCGGTGCTCTTCCTTGGCCTCGTAGTACATCTTCACGTCGTCCTTCTCGCCCGCTTCCTTGTAGGCCGGATAGAGGATCTGCTCCTCGATCTGGGTGTGCATGGTCAGCTCCATCTCGAGCTTCTGCAGCAATTCGGTACGGGTCTTGACTGCTCGCTCGGTCGACTCGGTCAGGCGGGTCAACAGATCCTTGAGGCGTTCATGGTCCTGGATCAACAGATCGATGGCATTCATCTCGGCATCCTCATCGCTGCGTGACGCCACGCCCGGTGGGGTGGCGTCGAACAGGGCAGCTTCACGGTGGAATCGGCGGCCGGGTCGTGGCCCGGCATGGGGCTGCGGTGGCCTGGGCCCCGCAGCCTCCGGATCGTGGTCAGGCGTATTCGTAGGTCGGCAGGCCGGTGCGGCTCTGGCTCTGCAGGTGGGCGATGGCGGGCGACATGCCGGCTTCCAGCGCGAGGTCACGACGGATCGAACTGATCACCCATTCCAGCTGCTCTTGGGTCTGCGTCTGGCCCTTGGACAAGGCGCGCTTGATGATGCTGCGATCGCCGCTCTGCAGGGTGAGCAGCAGGCCGCCATCCGGGCGCGGGGTGGTGATGACTTCGAACTCGGGGAATGCGGCAGTCAGGGTACGTTGTGCAGGGGTCATTTCTTATTACTCCGATTAGGTGCAGCTCCCTCCTCTAGAGCATCGACCGTGCCAACCGCAACACCATAAATTAATCTTTAAAAATCAATGAGTTATAAAAACGAATCGTTTCGACGACCGTGCAAGATGCATGACGCCCTGAAAATCCGGCTTGCATTCTGCGATGTACATCACAAAAAGCCCGGCGCCACGCCCTTTCCGCGGGCCCGCATCAGGCACGCCAGACGCTGGCCAGCCAGGGCTGCTGGGCACGCGGCAGGCCGGACGGGCGGTAGTAATGTTCGATCTCCTCGAAGCCAGCCGCCAGCATGCGTTCGCGCCAGGCCGGCCAGTCGTACCAGGCGCCGTAGCGCTCGCCGCTCCAGCCTTCCTGGTTGTCGCCACGCGGGTTCGAGCAGAACAGCACGCCTTGCGGCTTGAGGGTACGGTGCAGGCAGCCCAGCACCTGCGCCAGCGCCGCACTCGGCACGTGGAAGAGCACCGCGTTGGCGAAGACGCCGTCGAAGCGAGCGTCCGGCAGATCCAGCTGCAGCAGGTTCTGGTGCCAGACCTCGCAACCGCTCTCGGCACGCGCCATCTCCACGAAGGGCTCGGCGCCGTCGACGCCGACCGCCACATGGCCGAGGGCGGTGAAGGTCTTCAGGTCACGCCCCGGGCCGCAACCCAGATCGAGGATCTGCAGAGGCGATGGGGCCCGGATATGCCGCAGCAGCGCCGCGATGTTCTGGCTGACGTCATGGTCGCGGGTGTTCTCGCGAAACGACTCGGCGCTGCCACGGTAGTGGTCCAGGGTCCGCTCGCTGATGGTTTCGAGCTCTTTCGGGTCGCGCATCGGCGTTCTCCAGGGGGCGAAGTGGGCAGCTTAACGCAGCCGGGGCGCCCGTATCGGCGGCCCTCGCTCGCGCCAGGCAAGCCTTGGACTCCGCGATATCACCGCTTTCATGAACTTGCCGCCCGGCGGCTGTCCAACCCTGGACAGACATGCCACGTGCATGCGCCCTCCCGCCGTGCAAACATCGAAGCGTTCGTAGAAGCGTCGAGAAGAGCCCCATGAATCAACCGTCGACCAAGATCGTTCTGCTCGTCGAGGACGAGCCCCCCATTCTCGCCCTGCTTTCCGACTACCTGGCCGGCGAGGGTTACGAAGTGCTGGAAGCCGCCGACGCGGCCCGCGCCTTCGAGATCCTCGCCACCAAGCCCAAGCTGGACCTGCTGATTAGCGACTATCGCCTGCCCGGTGGCGTGTCCGGGGTGATGATCGCCGAGCCCGCGCTCAAGCTGCGCCCGGACCTGAAGGTGATCTTCATCAGCGGCTATCCCATCGAGATCGTCGAGTCCGGCAGCTCCGTCGCGCGCTCGGCGCCGATACTGGCCAAGCCCTTCTCCCTCGACTCGCTGCGCAGCCAGATCGCCCAGTTGCTCGCCTGAGCTGCCCACCGAACCAAGGGAACCCGAATGTCCGCCTTCGACCTGCTGATCAGCGATTGCGACGGCGTCATCGTCGACAGTGAAATCCTCAGCAAGCGCGTGCTGTTCGAGGCCCTGTGCGCCTACGCTCCGGCGGCCAGGCTCGGCCCGCTGCTCGAAGACACCTTCGGCCTGACCGTGCCGACCATCGTCAGGCTGGTGGAGCAGACCTTCGACCTGAGCATTCCCGAGACCTTCGACGAGGATGTCAGGCGCCAGAGCGAGGCCTACGTGGCCGAGGCCGTCGAACCCGTGGCCGGCGCCCGCGAGGCGCTGCTGGGCATCGACATGCCGCTGGCCGTGGCTTCCAACAGCCGGCGCCATAACGTCGAAGCCTCGCTGGCGCGGGCCGGCCTGACCGAGCGGGTGGCGGGCAACATCTTCAGCGCCGACATGGTCGTCTCGCCCAAGCCGGCGCCCGACGTCTACCTGCTGGCGGCCGAGCGCATGGGCGTGGCACCCGCGCGCTGCCTGGTCGTCGAGGACAGCCCCACCGGTGTCCGCGCCGCCCTCGGCGCCGGCATGCGGGTGATCGGTTTCACCGGCGCCAGCCACATCCCGCCGGGGCACGCCAAGACGCTGCTCGACCTCGGCGTCGTCGCTGTGATCGAGCACATGGACAGGCTCCAGGAAACCGTCACGCGCCTGCGTGGCTAGCGCGCGCGGCCATCCCGGCCACGCACCGCCTCACTCGTTGACCTGGCGCAGGTAGGGCGCCGGCGCCGCTCCGAGGTTGTGCAGCATCCGCTCGCTGTACCAGTCGATGAAATTGACCACGCCGAACTCGTAGGTCTGGGAATAAGGCCCCGGCTGGTAGGCGCTCGAGTTGATCCCGCGCTGGTTCTCCTCGGCCAGCCGGCGGTCCTGGTCGTTGGTCGCGTCCCACACCTTGCGCAGGTGCTCCGGATCGTAGTCCACGCCCTCCACCGCATCCTTGTGCACCAGCCACTTGGTGGTCACCAGGGTCTGCTGCGCGCTGAGCGGCCACACCGTAAAGACGATGATGTGGTCGCCCATGCAGTGGTTCCACGAATGCGGCAGGTGGAGGATGCGCATCGAGCCGAGGTCCGGGTCCTTGATGCGCCCCATGAGTTTGCGGCAGCCCTGCTTGCCGTCCAGGGTCATCGACACGGTGCCCTTGAGCAGGGGCATGCGCACGATGCGGTTGCGCAGGCCGAAGCTGGCGTGGGCGAAGGGAATCCGCTCGGCCTCCCACCTGGCGGCGGACTCGGCCACGTGGTCCTTGAAGGCCTGGGTCGCCCGAGGATCGTTGACGTCGTCCCATTCGAGCAGCGTGTTGAGCAGCTCCGGGTGCGAGCCGTTGCAGTGGTAGCACTCGCGGTTGTTCTCGATCACCAGCTTCCAGTTGGCCTTTTCCAGCAAGGTGGTCTGCACCGCCACCTTGGTGTTCTCCATGTCGTAGGGCTCCATGTAATGGGCCAGGGTGGCGAGGAAGTCGTCGATCGCCGGCGGCTGCTCGGCCAGCGAGACGAAGATGTAGCCGCCGGCGGTCTTGCAATGCACCGGCTTGAGCGCGTACTGGCTCATGTCGAAGTCGGCGCCCATCTCGGTGCCGGCGAACAGCAGCCGGCCGTCGAGCTCGTAGGTCCACTGGTGATAGGGGCAGACCAGCTTGGCCACCTTGCCCTTCTCGCTGGTGCACAGGCGCGAACCCCGATGCCGGCAGACGTTGTGGAAGGCATGCACCACGCCCTCGGCGCCGCGCACGACCATGATCGGGTTGTCGCCCACCTGCAGGGTGAGGAAGTTGCCCTTGTTCGGTATCTCGCAGGTCATCCCGGCGATCAGCCATTCCTTGTGGAATATCTCCTGCATGTCGAGCTGGAACAGGCGCTCGTCGCTGTAGAACGGCTGCTCCAGCGAAAAGGTGCGTTCGCGGGTCTGCAGCATCTGCGCGGTGGCCTTGCGCACGGGCTCCAGCGGATCGCCCAGGCTCAGGGTGTAGGTGGCATCCATCGTTGACTCCTCTGGCCGGGCGCGGCGGCGGCCGGCGATGACAGTGGCGGTTGTGCGACGCAAGGTGAGCCGTGCCCGCCTGCCGGCGCGAACGCCGCCCGCGCCACCGATGCGCGGGTCCGGGAGGGCTGCCGGACCATGGAATCTGCTTTGTTCGGCTGCCGCGAGTGTGTGTCGCCACCGCGTGCCGTCCTTGTCCATGGGCGACATGGCCGCGCTCGTTTCCGACGCCCGCAGGCCCGGTGCCAGAGGCCGGTCGCGATAAGCATGCCGATGTCGCAAAGAGGCAAATGCGGGCCAAGGTCGTTACGCACAATCCGCCGCATCCGGGGCCATGTGACGGGCGGGGCCGGGTCCGACGAGCCAGACGCGAGCACGAGGTGAGCATGTCCAGCAACTTCCTCAATCCGGTCAACACCCAGACCTGGACCAACGGCCGGCACGTCGTGCGCTGCGTCAAGGTGATCCAGGAAACCTGGGACGTGCGCACCTTCTGCTTCATGGCCGACCAGCCGATCCTGTTCTTCTTCAAGCCCGGCCAGTTCGTCACCCTGGAGCTGGAGATCGACGGCGAGCCGGTGATGCGCTCCTACACCATCTCCAGCGCGCCCTCGGTGCCGTACAGCTTTTCGCTGACCATCAAGCGCGTGCCCGGCGGGCGGGTGTCCAACTGGCTGCACGACAACCTGTCCGAAGGCGACCAGGTGCCGGTGCACGGCCCGGTCGGGCTGTTCAACGCCATCGACTACCCCGCCGACAAGGTGCTGTTCCTCTCCGGGGGCGTCGGCATCACCCCGGTGATGTCCATGACGCGCTGGTTCTTCGACACCAATGCCAACGTGGACATGGTGTTCATCCACAGCGCGCGCTCGCCCAGGGACGTCATCTACCACCGCGAGCTGGAATTCATGGCCTCGCGGATCGTCAACTTCAGCCTTCACCTGATCTGCGAAAAGCAGAACCTGGGCGAGGCCTGGGCCGGCTATCGCGGCTACCTGAACCAGAAGATGCTGGAACTGATGGCACCCGATTACCTGGAGCGGGAAATCTTCTGCTGCGGCCCGACGCCCTACATGGTGGCGGTCAAGCAGCTGCTGCAGGCCAACGGCTTCGACATGCGCCGCTACCACGAGGAGTCCTTCGGCGCGACGCCGCCAGAGGTGCGCGAAGAGGTCAAGGAGCTCGCCGAGCAGGCCGCCGACGCGCCGCAGGTTCCCGCCGCCGAACTCAACCAGGTTGAATTTCTCGCCACCGGCAAGAGCATCCGCATCGGCCCGAACGAAACCGTGCACGCCGCCGCCGCCCAGCTCGGCCTGCACATTCCCAAGGCCTGCGGGATGGGGATCTGCGGCACCTGCAAGGTGATGAAACGCTCGGGCGAGGTGGAGATGGAGCACAACGGCGGGATCACCGACGAGGACATCGCCGAGGGTTACATCCTCTCCTGCTGCAGCGTGCCCAAGGGCGACGTCACCATCGACTTCTGAAACGACCGGCCACGAAACATAAAGAAAAGCGCGGGGATGAAACGATGTCTGCCACGGGGGCTCGAATTCAATGAGTCAACCAATCGATGGAGACTGCACATGAATACCAAGACCCTTACCGCTTTGACCCTTGCCGGCCTGTTCGGCCTGTTCTCCAGCGCCCATGCCGCAGGCACCAGCGACAACCCGTCCGGCGCAGGCCCGACCAGCTCGGCCACCGAACAGGAAGGCGGCAACACCACCGGCCTGGGCACCCCTGATGCGTCCACTTCCGGCCGTGGCGCCGGCGTCGACACCGGCTCGGACCTGGGCCCGGACGATGCCGACCAGGCTGGCAGCAGCAGCGGCACCAACCAGAACTGATCCCGCGCTGATCGGTTCCGGAGGGACGGCCAAGGCCGTCCCTTTTTCATGTCCGGGATCGGCCTGGACGATCTGCAGTGGCCGAGAGCCGCGCATCGCCCTGCCAGCGACTGTCCCGTGGCAGCGTCGGGGACGCCCAGCCCTGAGCGCGATGCTTTTATGGTCGCACCGACGGCGCACCGCCGGGCGTATCAGGCGAGACGCCGGGTCTTGACCACGAATGGCCCCACCACCGCCCCTCCTTCGTCCCTCTGAGCGTCACCCTGCCCGAGCCTGCCTCTGCGCGACACCGGCATGTCGCAAACGCGTTATGCCGTGGCGTAGACAGGCATCCGGAGCGCCCGACCCGGCCCTACCATCGCAGACAAAGCGGGGCCCTGCCCCGTATCGGATGGCGCGCCACGGGAGACCCGCGATGTTCAGCAGACAGGACCAGATCAGCGGCTACGACGACGAGCTGCTCGCCGCGATGGAAGCCGAAGAGGCGCGCCAGGAACACCACATCGAGCTGATCGCCTCGGAGAACTACACCAGCAAGCGGGTGATGCAGGCCCAGGGCAGCGGGCTGACCAACAAGTACGCCGAGGGCTACCCCGGCAAGCGCTACTACGGCGGCTGCGAGCATGTCGACGTGGTCGAGCAGCTGGCCATCGACCGCGCCAGACAACTGTTCGGCGCCGACTACGCCAACGTCCAGCCCCACTCCGGCTCGTCCGCCAACAGCGCCGTCTACCTCGCGCTGCTGCAGCCCGGCGACACCCTCCTCGGCATGAGCCTGGCCCACGGCGGCCACCTGACCCACGGCGCCAAGGTGTCGTCCTCGGGCAAGCTCTACAACGCCGTGCAGTACGGGATCGACACCGGCACCGGCCTGATCGACTACGACGAGGTGGAGCGTCTGGCGGTCGAACACCAGCCGAAGATGATCGTCGCCGGCTTCTCGGCCTACTCCAAGACCCTGGATTTCCCGCGTTTTCGCGCCATCGCCGACAAGGTCGGGGCGCTGTTGTTCGTCGACATGGCCCACGTGGCCGGGCTGGTCGCGGCCGGGCTGTACCCGAACCCGCTCCCCTTCGCCGACGTGGTCACCACCACCACCCACAAGACCCTGCGCGGCCCGCGTGGCGGCCTGATCCTGGCCCGCGCCAACCCGGACATCGAGAAGAAGCTCAACGCCGCGGTGTTCCCCGGCGCCCAGGGCGGCCCGCTGATGCACGTCATCGCGGCCAAGGCGGTGTGCTTCAAGGAAGCCATGGAACCGGGCTTCAAGACCTACCAGCAGCAGGTCATCGACAACGCCCGGGCGATGGCCAGGGTGTTCGTCGAGCGCGGCTTCGACGTGGTCTCCGGCGGCACCGACAACCACCTGTTCCTGGTCAGCCTGATCAGGCAGGGCATCACCGGCAAGGACGCCGACGCGGCACTCGGCCGGGTCGGCATCACCGTGAACAAGAATGCCGTGCCCAACGACCCGCAGTCGCCCTTCGTCACCTCGGGCCTGCGCATCGGCACCCCGGCGGTGACCACGCGCGGCTTCAAGCAGGCGCAGTGCAGCGAACTGGCCGGCTGGATCTGCGATGTGCTCGACCACCTGGGCGATGCCGACGTCGAGGCCCAGGTGGCCAGGCAGGTCGCCGGGCTGTGCGCGGATTACCCGGTGTACCGGTAGGGTGGAAGGCGCTGTTTCCTTCCACCTTGCTTCGGTGAATCGATGACGCGTGATCCACCCTACGAACCTATGTCCTTTTCGCCGCGCAATCGGTGAAGCGCGATCCACCCTCCGGCTGCGCGACCGCGATTTCAGGAGCCCCCCTTATGCAACGTTATTCCGGCTTCGGCCTGTTCAAGCACTCGCTCAGCCACCACGAGAACTGGCAGCGCATGTGGCGCAACCCGACGCCCAAGGCGGTGTACGACGTGGTCATCGTCGGCGGCGGCGGGCACGGGCTGGCCACCGCCTACTACCTGGCCAAGGAATTCGGCGTGAAGAACGTCGCCGTGGTGGAAAAGGGCTGGCTCGGCGGCGGCAACACCGCGCGCAACACCACCATCGTGCGCTCCAACTACCTCTGGGACGAATCGGCGCACCTCTACGAGCACGCCATGAAGCTCTGGGAAGGCCTGTCCCAGGACCTCAACTACAACGTCATGTACTCGCCGCGCGGGGTCTACAACCTCTGCCACACGCTGCAGGACATGCGCGACGCCGAGCGCCGGGTCAGCGCCAACCGCCTCAACGGCATCGACGGCGAGCTGCTCGATGCCGCGCAGGTCGCCGCCGAGATTCCCTACCTCGACTGCAGCAAAGGCACCCGCTATCCGGTGATGGGCGCGACCATCCAGCGTCGCGGCGGCGTCGCCCGGCACGACGCGGTGGCCTGGGGTTACGCCCGCGCGGCCGACGCGGCCGGGGTCGATCTGCTGCAGCAGACCGAGGTCACCGGCTTTCGCAAGGAGAACGGTGCGGTGATCGGCGTGGAGACCAGCCGCGGCTTCATCGGCGCCCGCCGCGTCGGGGTGGTCACCGCCGGCAACTCGGGGCACATGGCGCGCCTGGCCGGCTTCCGCCTGCCGCTCGAATCCCATCCCCTGCAGGCGCTGGTGTCCGAACCGCTCAAGCCCATCATCGACAGCGTGATCATGTCCAACGCCGTGCATGGCTACATCAGCCAGTCGGACAAGGGCGACCTGGTGATCGGCGCCGGCATCGACGGTTACGTCGGCTACGGCCAGCGCGGCTCCTACCCCACCATCGAACACACCCTGCAGGCCATCGTGGAGATGTTCCCGATCCTCTCGCGGGTCCGCATGAACCGCCAGTGGGGCGGCATCGTCGACACCACGCCCGACGCCTGCCCGATCATCTCCCGGACCCCGGTGCAGAACCTGTTCTTCAACTGCGGCTGGGGAACCGGTGGCTTCAAGGCCACGCCCGGTTCGGGCCACGTCTTCGCGGCGAGCCTGGCCACCGGCCAGATGCACGCCCTCGCGGCGCCCTTCTCCATCGACCGCTTCTACAGCGGCGCGCTGATCGACGAACACGGCGCGGCGGCGGTCGCGCATTGAACTGAAGTGTCGTGCCCTCTCCAGAGCGAGGGGTATAGGAGGCTCCACCATGCTGCATATCTTCTGCCCCCACTGCGGGGAGCTGCGCTGCGAAGAGGAATTCGCACCCGTCGGCCAGGCCCATATCCCGCGCCCGCTGGACCCCGGCGCCTGCACCGACGAGGAGTGGGGCGACTACCTGTTCTTCCGCGACAACCCGCGCGGGCTGCACCAAGAGCTGTGGCTGCACGCGGCGGGCTGCCGCAAGTACTTCAACGCCACCCGCCACACCATCAGCTACGAGATTGTCGAGACCTACAAGATCGGCGAGAAGCCGGAGATGACCGCCGAGGCCCAGTCCGGCGAGAAGAAACCGCTGGCCCAAGGAGCGACCGCATGAGCCAGAAGAACCGCCTGCCCCGGGGTGGCCGCATCGACCGCACCCGCCCGCTGGACTTCACCTTCAACGGCCAGCGCTTCCAGGGCTGCGCGGGCGACAGCCTGGCGTCCGCGCTGCTGGCCAACGGCGTCGACATCGTCGGGCGCAGCTTCAAGTACTCGCGTCCGCGCGGCATCGTCGCCGCCGGCGCCGAAGAGCCCAACGCGGTGCTGCAGATCGGCGCCAGCGAAGCGACCCAGATCCCCAACGTGCGCGCCACCCAGCAGGCCCTCTACGATGGCCTGGTGGCCAGCAGCACCAACGGCTGGCCGAGCGTCGACACCGACCTGATGGGCATTCTCGGCAAGGTCGGCGGCAAGCTGATGCCGCCCGGTTTCTACTACAAGACCTTCATGTACCCCTCCTCCCTGTGGATGACCTACGAGAAGTACATCCGCAAGGCCGCCGGGCTCGGCCGCGCGCCGCTGGAGAACGATCCGGACATCTACGATCACATGAACCGGCATTGCGACGTGCTGGTGGTCGGCGCCGGGCCTGCCGGGCTCGCCGCCGCGCTGGCGGCCGGGCGCAGCGGCGCGCGGGTGATCCTCGCCGACGAGGGCGAAGCCTTCGGCGGCAGCCTGCTCGACACCCGCGAAACCCTCGACGGCAAGCCCGCCGCCGACTGGGTCGAACAGGTCCTGGCCGAGCTGTCGAGCCTGCCCGAAGTGACCCTGCTGCCGCGCGCCACGGTCAACGGCTACCACGACCACAACTTCCTCACCATTCACCAGCGCCTGGCCGACCACCTGGGCGAAACCGCGCCGCGCGGCGCCCTCGCCCAGCAGCTCCCGCGCCAGCGCATCCACCGCGTGCGCGCCGGCCGCGTGGTGCTGGCCACCGGCGCCCACGAACGCCCGCTGGTGTATGGCAACAACGACGTGCCCGGCAACATGCTGGCCGGCGCCGTGACCACCTACCTGCGGCGCTACGCGGTCGCACCGGGCAAGAAGCTGGTGCTGGCCACCAACAACGACTACGCCTACCGCACCGCGCTCGACTGGCTCGACGCCGGCCTGCAGGTGGTCGCGGTCGCCGACGTGCGCCACAACCCGCGCGGCAGCTGGGTGGAGGATGCGCGCGCGCGGGGCGTGCGGGTGCTCACCGGCTGCTCGGTGATCGACGTGCGCGGCAGCAAGCGGGTCGAGGCCGCCCGGGTCGCCGCCATCGACGCGGTGGCGATGAAGGTCACCAGCCCCGGCGAATGGCTCGAATGCGACCTGGTGGCCAGCTCCGGCGGCTACAGCCCGGTGGTGCACCTGGCGTCCCACCTGGGCGGCCGGCCGACCTGGCGCGAGGACCTGCTCGCCTTCGTGCCCGGCGAGGGTTTCCAGAAACGCCTCTGCGCCGGCGCGGTGAACGGCGTGTTCAGCCTCGGCGACGCCCTGGCCGACGGCTTCGAGGCCGGCGCCACGGCCGCCGCGCAGATCGGCTACAAACCCGGCGCCGGCGAACTGCCGCGCACCGAGAAGCGGGTCGAGGAGCCGTCCTTCCCGCTGTTCCAGGTGCCGCACGAAAAACCCACCGCGCGGGCGCCCAAGCAGTTCGTCGACCTGCAGAACGACGTCACCGCCGCCGGCATCGAGCAGGCGACGCGCGAGGGCTTCGAATCGGTCGAGCACGTCAAGCGCTACACCGCCCTCGGCTTCGGCACCGACCAGGGCAAGCTGGGCAACATCAACGGCCTGGCCATCGCCGCCCGCTCGCTGGGCATCGGCATCGCCGAGATGGGCACCACCATGTTCCGCCCCAACTACACGCCGGTGACCTTCGGCGCGGTGGCCGGCCGTCATTGCGGCGCCCTGTTCGAGCCGGTGCGCTACACCGCGATGCAGGCCTGGCACCTGCGCAACGGCGCCGAGTTCGAGGACGTCGGCCAGTGGAAACGGCCCTGGTACTTCCCGCGCTCCGGCGAGGACATCCATGCCGCCGTCGCCCGCGAATGCCGCGCGGTGAGAAGCGGCGTCGGCATCCTCGACGCCTCGACCCTCGGCAAGATCGACATCCAGGGCCCCGACGCGCGGGAATTCCTCAACCGCGTCTACACCAACGCCTGGACCAAGCTGGACGTGGGCAAGGCGCGCTACGGCCTGATGTGCAAGGAAGACGGTATGGTCTTCGACGATGGCGTGACCGCGTGCCTGGCCGACGACCACTTCCTGATGACCACCACCACCGGCGGCGCCGCCCGCGTGCTGCAGTGGCTGGAGCTGTACCACCAGACCGAATGGCCGGAGCTCAAGGTCTACTTCACCTCCGTCACCGACCACTGGGCGACCATGACCCTCTCCGGCCCGAAGAGCCGCGAGCTGCTGTCGAAGGTGACCGACATCGACCTGGACCGGGACGCCTTCCCCTTCATGAGCTGGAAGGAAGGCCGGGTCGGCGGCGTGCCGGCGCGGGTGTTCCGCATCTCCTTCACCGGCGAGCTTTCCTACGAGGTGAACGTGCAGGCCGACTACGCCCTGGGCGTCTGGGAGCGGCTCATCGAGGCCGGAAAGCCCTACGACCTGACGCCCTACGGCACCGAGACCATGCACGTGCTGCGCGCCGAGAAGGGTTTCATCATCGTCGGCCAGGACACCGATGCCTCGGTCACGCCCGATGACCTCAACATGGGCTGGGCGGTCGGGCGCAACAAGCCGTTCTCCTGGATCGGCTGGCGCGGCATGAACCGCGCCGACACCCTGCGCGAAGACCGCAAGCAGCTGGTCGGCCTCAAGCCGGTCGACCCGCAGAAGGTACTGCCCGAAGGCGCCCAGCTGGTGTTCGACCCCAAGCAGAGCATCCCGATGACCATGGTCGGCCACGTCACGTCCAGCTACATGAGCGCGACGCTCGGCCACAGCTTCGCCATGGGCGTGGTCAAGGGCGGATTGAAGCGCATGGGCGAGCGGGTCTTCGCCCCGCTGGTCGACGGCAGCGTGATCGAGGCGGAGATCGTCTCCTCGGTGTTCTACGACCCGAAGGGAGAGCGGCAGAACGTGTGAGGTGCCGAACCCGGCATCCCGGCCTTATCGCGTGCGCCTCGCCCCTTGTGAATACGGGGGCGACGCCGGACCAGACATTCCAACGGCGCCCTGCGGGGTGCAACAGGTGAACCATGAGCGCAGTCAACCTCTACGAACAACGCCCGAGCGACCTCGAAGGACAATCGCCGCTGCACCACGCCGGCCTCGCCGGGCTGGTCGGCAAGGGCAGCGCCAGCGCGGGTATCCGCCTGCGGGAAAGGCAGCTGCTCGGCCACCTGGTGCTGCGCGGCGACGCCCGCGACCCGACCTTCGCCGGCGGCGTGCACAGGGCGTGCGGCGTCGAGCTGCCGGTCGCGCTGACCCTCGCCGCCAACGGCGACACCTCGCTGCAATGGCTGGGCCCGGACGAGTGGCTGCTGATCGTCCCGCAAGGCGAAGAATTCGCCGCCGAACGGCGCCTGCGCGACACCCTGGGCAGCGAGCTGCACTACGCGGTGGTGAACGTCAGCGGCGGACAGACCCTGCTGGAGCTTTCCGGCGAGCGGGTTCGCGAGCTGCTGATGAAGTCCACCTCCTATGACGTCCACCCGAGCCAGTTCCCGGTGGGCAAGGCGGTGGGCACCCATTTCGCCAAGACCCAGCTGGTGATCCGCCACACCGGCGAAGACACCTGGCAACTGGTGGTGCGCCGCAGCTTCGCCGACTACATCTGGGCCTGGCTGCAGGACGCGGCCGCCGAGTACGGGCTGGCCGTCGACGCCTGAGCCACACGGACGACGCACACAGGAGCCATCATGAGCCGCACCCCCGACACCTGGATTCTCACCGCCCACAGCCCGAGCGTGCTGGGGACCGTGGATGTGGTGACCCGCTACCTGTTCGAGCAGGGTTGCTACGTCACCGAGCACCACAGCTTCGACGACCGCCTGGCCAGCCGCTTCTTCATCCGGGTCGAGTTCCGGGCGCCGGCCACCTTCGACGAGGCCGGCTTTCGCGCGGGGCTCGACGAACGGGTCGCGCCGTTCGAGATGCACGCCGAGCTGACCCCGCCGGGCTACCGCGCCAAGGTCGTGATCATGGTGTCGAAGGCCGACCACTGCCTCAACGACCTGCTCTATCGCCAGCGCATCGGCCAGCTGCCGATGGACATCACCGCGGTCGTGTCCAACCACCCGGACCTCGAACCCCTGGCGCGCTGGCACGAGATCCCCTACCACCATTTCCCCCTCGACCCGCAGGACAAGCCGGCGCAGGAACGGCAGGTGCTGGAGGTGATCGAGCGGACCGGCGCGGAGCTGGTGATTCTCGCGCGCTACATGCAGGTGCTCTCGCCGCAGCTGTGCCAGACCCTCGACGGCCGCGCGATCAACATCCACCACTCGCTGCTGCCCGGCTTCAAGGGCGCCAAGCCCTACCACCAGGCCTACCAGAAGGGCGTCAAGCTGGTCGGCGCCACGGCCCACTTCATCAACAACGACCTCGACGAAGGGCCGATCATCGCCCAGGGCGTCGAGCCGGTGGACCACGCCCACTACCCCGAAGACCTCGTCGCCAAGGGCCGCGACATCGAATGCCTGACCCTGGCCCGCGCGGTGGGCTACTTTCTGGAACGGCGGGTGTTCCTGCTCGCCAACCGTACCGTCGTGCTCTGAGCGCGACGGCGAACCGCCTTGCGCGGGGGCGGCCGAGCCGATCCCGCCAACCCCCACAACGGGTCGCCGACTGCCCTTCGTTCGGTACCTGTCGTGCAAGCGATGCAAGTGCTCCACCACAACGGCGCGGCCCCGGTCGCGCCCCAACAAGAGGAGAACTCCCATGACGGGTAATCGTGGCGTCGTCTATCTCGGCGCGGGCAAGGTCGAAGTACAGAGCATCGACTATCCCAGGATGCAGGATCCGCGCGGTCGCAAGATCGAGCACGGCGTGATCCTGCGGGTGGTGTCGACCAACATCTGCGGCTCCGACCAGCACATGGTGCGCGGCCGCACCACGGCCCAGACGGGCCTGGTCCTGGGTCACGAAATCACCGGCGAGGTCATCGAGAAGGGTTCGGACGTCGAGAACCTGCAGATCGGCGACCTGGTCTCGGTGCCGTTCAACGTCGCCTGCGGGCGCTGCCGGTCGTGCAAGGAGCAGCACACCGGCGTCTGCCTCACCGTCAACCCGGCCCGCGCCGGCGGCGCCTACGGCTACGTCGACATGGGCGACTGGACCGGTGGCCAGGCCGAATACGTGCTGGTGCCCTACGCCGATTTCAACCTGCTCAAGCTGCCCGACCGCGACAAGGCGATGGCCAAGATCCGCGACCTCACCTGCCTGTCCGACATCCTGCCCACCGGCTATCACGGCGCGGTCACCGCCGGGGTCGGCCCCGGCAGCACGGTGTACATCGCCGGCGCCGGCCCGGTCGGGCTGGCGGCCGCCGCCTCGGCACGGCTGCTCGGCGCCGCGGTGGTGATCGTCGGCGACGTCAACCCGACACGCCTTGCCCATGCCCGGTCGGTCGGCTTCGAAGTCGCCGACCTGTCGCAGGACACCCCGCTGCACGAGCAGATCGCCAACCTGCTGGGCGAGCCGGAGGTCGACTGCGCCGTCGATGCGGTCGGCTTCGAGGCGCGCGGACATGGCCACGAAGGAGCCAAGAGCGAGGCGCCGGCGACCGTCCTCAATTCGCTGATGGGCATCACCCGGGTGGCGGGGAAGATCGGCATTCCCGGGCTCTACGTCACCGAGGACCCCGGCGCGGTCGACGCGGCGGCGAAGATGGGCAGCCTGAGCATCCGCTTCGGCCTCGGCTGGGCCAAGTCCCATAGCTTCCACACCGGCCAGACCCCGGTGATGAAGTACAACCGCCAGCTGATGCAGGCGATCATGTGGGACCGCATCAACATCGCCGACGTGGTGGGCGTGCAGGTCATCAGCCTGGATGACGCGCCCAAGGGCTACAGCGACTTCGATGCCGGCGTACCGAAGAAATTCGTCATCGACCCGCATCGACTGTTCAGCGCCGCCTGAGCCCCGGGCGGAGCCTTCGGGCTCCGCCACCGGTGGCCTGCCTGGGCGCCGGACTCAAACCTGCGGCAGACCCATCACCCGCCCGACATGGGCCGATCGCGGCAGGCCGCGCTGCAGGCTGCCGAGCTGCTCGACCCGCCCGGCCACCTGCACATCGAAGGCGGCGGAACGGCCGCTGCCGGTATCGATGTTCATCAGCATCTGTTCGCTCTCGGCCAGCAGGCGCGTGCCCTCCGTCGTTTCCAGGAAGTGATGGATGTGCAGCCGCTTGTGGTCGTGCGCCAGCAGTTGGGTGCGCACCTGCACCTCGACGCCGAGCTTGACCTCGGCCAGAAAATTCAGGTGGCACTCCAGGGTGTAGAGGGTATGGCCGCTGCGCGCCCTGCCCGCCTCGTCCAGGCCGATGCGGTCCATCAGCCCGTCGGTGGCGAAACTGCAGATCAACAGGTAGAAGGCATCACGCAGGTGGCCGTTGTAGTCGACCCAGTCGGGTTGCACGGCGGTGCGGTAGGTGACGGGCAGCATGGCGTATCTCCTTGGGGTCGACCGGGTTCAGTCCTCGAAGGCGAACCCGTGGCGCGCCTTGGTTTCCCTGATCGCGCCGAGCACCGCCAGCAGACAATCATCGCGGTAACGCTCGAGTTCGGCGAGGCTGCGCCGGCCCTGCTGCTCGGCGGTGCCGGCGACCACATCGTCGATCAGCCGGTCGCTGAGTTCGGGGGCCTGCAGGTAGGTCCAGGGCAGCTGCAGGGCCGGGCCGAACTGCGCCATGAAATGCCGCATGCCGGCCTCGCCCCCGGCCAGGGTGTAGGTCAGGAAGGAGCCCATGAACGACCAGCGCAGCCCGGCGCCGAAGCGGATCGCATCGTCGATCTCGCCGGTGGTCGCCACGCCGTCGTTGACCAGGTGCAGGGCCTCGCGCCAGAGCGCTTCGAGCAGGCGATCGGCGATGAAACCGGGCACCTCCTTGCGCACGTGCAGCGGCCGCATGCCGAGAGCGGCATAGATGGCCTTGGCGGCCTCGATGGCCTGCGGTGCGGTTCGCTCGCCACCGACCACCTCCACCAGCGGCAGCAGATAGACCGGATTGAACGGATGCCCGACCAGGCAACGCTGCGGTTGCACGGCGTCGGCGAAGAACTCGCTGGGCAACAGGCCCGAGGTGCTGGAGGCAATCAGCACCTCCGGATGCGCAGCGGCGCTGATCCGGGCGTGCAGGTCGAGCTTGAGCCCCAGGCGCTCCGGCGCGCTTTCCTGGATGAAGTCGGCGTCCCGCACGCATTCCTCGATGCTCGCGGCGAAGCACAGGCGCTGCGACGAGGCGCCGGGCGCCAGCCCCTGCTTTTCCAGCGCCGGCCAGGCGTTGGCCAACCGCGTGCGCAACGCCGCCTCGGCACCCGGCGCCGGGTCCCAGGCGACCACGTCCAGGCCGTGGGCCAGCGCGCGGGCGATCCAGCCGGCGCCGATCACGCCGGTGCCGATGGCGGCGAAGGTCTTGATATCGGTGATGAAGGGCATGACGGACTCCGCTGGCCCGGCGATCCGGGCGGTTGCTGGGAAGGAGCGGCAGCGGACGGGTCCGTTCACGGACGTCCGCTCCCGGGAAGGAAGGAGGCGACTAGCCTCGGGGCTTGAGCTTCATCCTTTCGCGCCCCTCGGCCGGGGTCAGGGCGCGGCCTCCGAGGCGCTCGATGATCTCGATCACCCGGGCCACCAGCTGGCCGTTGCTCGCCGGCACCCCACGCTCCAGCCAGAGGTTGTCCTCCAGGCCGACCCGCACGTGGCCGCCGAGCAGCACGGCCTGGGCCGCCATCGGCATCTGCAGCCGGCCGATGCCGAAGCCGGCCCAGGTGGCGCCCGGCGGCAGGTTGTCGACCATCGCCTTCATGGTGGTGGTGTCGGCCGGCGCGCCCCAGGGGATGCCCAGGCACAGCTGGAACAGCGGGTCCTCGAGCAGCCCTTCCTTGAGCATCTGCCGGGCGAACCAGAGGTGGCCGGTATCGAAGATCTCCAGCTCGGCCTTGACCCCAAGTTCGGTGATCCGCCGCGCCCCGGCGCGCAGCTGCGCCGGGGTGGAGACGTAGATGGAATCGCCGTCGCCGAAGTTGAGCGTGCCGCAGTCCAGGGTGCAGATTTCCGGCAGCAGCGCCTCGACATGGGCCAGGCGCTCCAGCGGCCCGACCAGGTCGGTGCCGGGGCCGAACGCCAGCGGCTGCTCGCCAGGGCCGATCTCCAGGTCACCGCCCATGCCGGCCGTGAGGTTGATGATCACGTCGGTGTCGCTTTCGCGGATGCGCTCGACCACCTCGCGGTACAGCGCCACGTCGCGGCTCGGCTTGCCGGTCTGCGGGTCGCGCACATGGCAATGGGCGACGGTCGCGCCGGCCCTGGCCGCCTCGATCGCCGCGGCGGCGATCTCCTTCGGGGTGACGGGGATGGCGGGATGCTTGCCGACGGTATCGCCGGCGCCGGTCACCGCACAGGTGACGATCACGTCGTAGTTCACGGTCGTTTTCCTTTATCGGGGGCGAGCGCCCGCGCTGCGCGCCAATCGCACAGTCACGGACGAAGGGGGGTCAGCGGGTGGCGGCCAGGGCGCTCTGCGCGCTCTCGTTGCCGTCGAAGGCGGTGACGCCGGCGAGCCAGCTGCGCACCACGTCCGGATTGGCCTTGAGCCAGTCGCGGGCGACCTGGGCCGGCGACCCGCGCGCCATGATCGGCTCCATCAGCTCGGCCTCCTGGGCGCTGGTGAAGCGCAACCCGGTGAGCAGCCGATCGGCGTTCGGACAGCGCTTGTCGAAGTCCGGCGCCGTCACGGTGGAGACGGTGGCCGCGCCATCGTTGGGACCGAAGACGTCCTCGCTGCCGGTCAGGTAGGTGATGGGCATCTGGATGTTCATCGGATGCGGCTTCCAGCCGAAGAACAGCACCGGCTTCTCGCTGCGCACCGCGCGCCCGACTTCGGCCAGCATGGCCGCCTCGCTGGACTCGACCAGGGTGAAGTCGCCGAGGCCGAACTGGTCGTTGTCGATCATCTTCTGGATCGCCGTGTTGGCGCCGGAGCCGGACTCGATGCCATAGATCCTGCCACCCAGCTGCTCCTTGAATCGGGCGATGTCGGCGAAGGTCCTGAGCCCCGCTTCGGCGGTGTAGGTCGGCACGGCCAGCACGGCGATCGCGTCGTCGAGCGACGGCTCGGCGGCGACGCGGACCGACCCGTTGGCCAGGAACGGGGCGATGTTGTCGTCCATGATCGGCTTCCAGTAGCCGAGGAAGACGTCGATCTGCTTGCGCTGGATGCCGGCGAAGATGATCTGCTGCGACGCCTGGGTCTGGGTGGTGGCATATCCCAGCCCCTCCAGCAGTTCGGCCGCCACCGCGGAGGTCGCGACCACGTCGGTCCAGCCGACCACCCCCATGCGGATCGTCTGGCAACTGGCGTCATCCGCCGCCCACAGCGGACCGTTGAGCAAACCTGCCAAACAGCAGCCAGCCAGCATCTTGAGACCTTTCATGAATGCGCTCCTGCAAACCTGTGGGAGGGGTCACCGTCATCGGCCGTCACTGCGCCGAACGATTCCAGACTACGCGCCAATACCGGCCGCCAAGCGAAGAAATCCGACCTTTCGTAGCACTCAGGCGACCTCGTCGCCGGTATCCTCGGTGCGACCGGCCCATGTCGGGGCTTGCTCCTGCGGAAAAGCGCCATGCCACACGACCTGCATTTCCTTCTTCTCCCGGGGTTCTCGATGATGGGGCTGATGGCCGCCATCGAGCCGCTGCGGGTGGTCAACCGCTTTCGCGGCGAGAGCTATCGCTGGCGGCTGCTGAGTGTCGACGGCGCCTCGGTCCAGGCCAGCAACGGCATGTCGCTGAACGTCGACGCCGGGCTCGACGCGATCCTGGGCGGGAGCCTGTTCGTGGTCGCCGGCTTCGAACCTCTGGCCGCCTACGGCCCGGGCCTGGCGCGCTGGCTGCACCAGGCCGACCATGCCGGCGCGACCCTCGGCGCGATCGATACCGGCAGCTTCGTGCTCGCCGAGGCGGGCCTGTTCGCCGGGCAGCGCCTGACCCTGCACTGGGAAGCCGTCGATGCGTTTCGCGAACGCTATCCGCAGCTGACCGTCACCCAGGAGCTGTTCGAACTGGACGGCCGGCGCATGACCAGCGCGGGCGGCACCGCCAGCCTGGACATGATGCTCACGCTGATCGGCCGGGACCATGGCGAAGCGCTGGCGGTCTCGGTGTCCGAGCAGTTCGTGCTCGGCCGCATCCGCTCGCGCAGCGACCATCAGCGCATGCAGATCGCCAGCCGCTACGGGGTCCACAACAAGAAGCTGGTGCAGGTGATCGGCGAGATGGAGCGCTGCACCGAACAGCCGCTCGCCTGCCACGCCCTGGCGGCCCAGGCCGGGATAACCCCGCGCCAGCTCGAACGCCTGTTTCGCCAGCACCTGGGCCAGACCCCGTCGGGCTTCTACCTCGCGCTGCGCCTGGACAAGGCCCGCCAGCTGCTGCGCCAGAGCGACCTGAGCGTCCTGGAGGTGAGCCTGGCCTGCGGCTTCGAGACGCCCTCCTACTTCGCGCGCTGCTACCGGGCGCGCTTCGCCACCCGCCCGAGCCTCGACCGCACCCTGCTACCGGCCAGGGCCTGAGTGCCACCGGCGGCCGAGACGATCGCCCGGGTGACGCTTTCGGCAATTCGCCGGTCGTTTTTGCACCGGGTCGCTCCAGGCTCCGGGGGATAAGCTGCCCCCAACGCGTCGGCAACCGATCCGGCGCCAGAGCCAAGGGACAGCCTGATGACCCCAGCCGAACTGCACGCCGACAGCATCGTCATCGACGGCCTGATCATCGCCAAATGGAACCGCGAACTCTTCGAGGACATGCGCCGCGGCGGCCTCAGCGCGGCCAACTGCACGGTGTCGGTCTGGGAGGGTTTCAAGGCCACGGTGAACAACATCGTCGCCAGCCAGAACCTGATCCGCGACAACGCCGACCTGGTGCTGCAGGTCCGCTCGACCGCCGACATCCGCAAGGCCAAGGAGCTGGGCAAGACCGGCATCCTGTTCGGCTTCCAGAACGCCCACGCGTTCGAGGACCAGCTGGGCTACGTGGAGGTGTTCAAGCAGCTCGGCGTGGGCATCGTGCAGCTGTGCTACAACACCCAGAACCTGGTCGGCACCGGCTGCTACGAGCGCGACGGCGGGCTGTCCGGCTTCGGCCACGAGGTGGTCGCCGAGATGAACCGCGTCGGCATCATGTGCGACCTCTCCCACGTCGGCAGCAAGACCAGCGAGGAAGTCATCCTCGCCTCGAAGAAGCCGGTCTGCTACTCCCACTGCCTGCCCTCGGGCCTCAAGGAACACCCGCGCAACAAGTCCGACGAGGAACTGAAGTTCATCGCCGACCATGGCGGCTTCGTCGGCGTGACCATGTTCGCGCCCTTCCTCGCCAAGGGCATCGACTCGACCATCGACGACTACGCCGAAGCCATCGAGTACGTGATGAACATCGTCGGCGAGGACGCCATCGGCATCGGCACCGACTTCACCCAGGGCCACGGCCAGGACTTCTTCGAGTGGCTGACCCACGACAAGGGCTACGCCCGGCGCCTGACCAGCTTCGGCAAGATCGTCAACCCGCTGGGCATCCGCACCGTGGGCGAATTCCCCAACCTCACCGAGACGCTGCTCAGGCGCGGCATGTCCGAACGCACCGTGCGCAAGGTGATGGGCGAGAACTGGGTCAGGGTGCTCGCCGACGTCTGGCATGAATAGCCCGCAGGTGGATGACGGCCAAGCTTCATCCACCGTCCGGTCCGGGGACCGCCCAGGTCCTTTGCGGCACGACCACCTTCGCGGTGGATGGCTTCGGCCATCCACCCTACGCCTGACTTGATCCGGAGTGTTTCCCATGCCCACCCACGCCCCCGAAATGCCCATCCAGGTCGACGACGAAACCGGCGTCTGGACCACCGATGCGCTGCCGATGCTCTATGTGCCGCGCCACTTCTTCGTCAACAACCACAGGGGCATCGAGGAAGCGCTCGGCGCCGAGAAATACGCCGAGATCCTCTACAAGGCCGGCTACACGTCCGCCTGGCACTGGTGCGAGAAGGAAGCCGAATGCCACGGGCTCTCGGGCGCGGCGGTGTTCGAACACTACATGAAGCGCATCTCCCAGCGCGGCTGGGGGCTGTTCGATATCCAGGAACTGGACCTCGCCAAGGGCACCGCCCAGGTACGCCTGCGCCACTCCGCCTTCGTGTACGTGTACGGCAAGGTCAATCGCAAGGTGGATTACATGTTCACCGGCTGGTTCTCCGGCGCGCTGGACCAGATTCTCGCCGCCGTCGGCAGCCCGATCCGCACGGTGACCGTGCAGGAATACAGCGGTGCCGAAGACGGCCACGACGACGGGCTGTTCGTCACCCGGCCCCTGTAACCGAACGACCTGCAGAGTCCGCGGAGTGGATGAAGGCGCAGCCTTGTCCGCCGCAACGGACGCCGATCCGGTGGATGGCTTCGGCCATCCGCCCTACGCAGATATGCACAGCGCACCGTGAGCGCGGTAGCCGAATCGAGGAGAAGGTCATGGCCTTCGAAGCAATGTTCCAGCCGATCCAGATCGGCAAGCTCACCATCCGCAACCGGGTGCTCTCGACCGCCCACGCCGAGGTCTACGCCACCGACGGCGGGATGACCACCGAGCGCTACGTGAAGTACTACGAGGAAAAGGCCAAGGGCGGCATCGGCCTGGCCATCTGCGGCGGCTCCTCGGTGGTCGCGATCGACAGCCCGCAGCACTGGTGGTCCTCGGTGAACCTCGCCACCGACCGGATCATCCCGCACTTCCAGAACCTTGCCGACGCGATGCACAAGCATGGCGCCAGGATCATGATCCAGATTACCCACATGGGCCGTCGCTCGCGCTGGGACGGCGGCCACTGGCCGACCCTGATGTCGCCCTCCGGCATCCGCGAGCCGGTCCACCGCGCCACCTGCAAGACCATCGAGCCGGAAGAGATCCAGCGGGTGATCGGCAACTTCGCCCAGGCCGCCCGGCGTGCCAAGGAAGGCGGCCTGGACGGCGTCGAGCTGTCGGCCGTGCACCAGCACCTGATCGACCAGTTCTGGTCGCCGCGGGTGAACAAGCGCACCGACGAATGGGGCGGCAGCTTCGAGAACCGCATGCGCTTCGGCCTGGAAGTGCTCAAGGCCGTGCGCGCCGAGGTGGGCGACGACTTCTGCGTGGGCATGCGCATCTGCGGCGACGAATTCCATCCGGACGGCCTCTCCCACGAGGACATGAAACAGATCGCCGCCTATTACGACGCCACCGGCATGCTCGATTTCATCGGCGTGGTGGGGTCGGGCTGCGACACCCACAACACCCTGGCCAACGTCATCCCCAACATGAGCTTTCCGCCCGAGCCCTTCCTGCACCTGGCGGCCGGCATCAAGGAAGTGGTCAAGGTGCCGGTGCTGCACGCGCAGAACATCAAGGACCCGAACCAGGCCACGCGCATCCTCGAAGGCGGCTACGTGGACATGGTCGGCATGACCCGCGCGCACATCGCCGACCCGCACCTGATCGCCAAGATCAGGATGGGCCAGGTCGACCAGATCCGGCAGTGCGTCGGCGCCAACTACTGCATCGACCGCCAGTACCAGGGGCTGGACGTGCTGTGCATCCAGAACGCCGCGACCAGCCGCGAGCACCTGGGCGTGCCGCACATCATCGAAAAATCGACAGGACCGAAGCGAAAGGTGGTGGTCGTCGGCGGCGGCCCGGCGGGCATGGAGGCCGCGCGGGTCTGTGCCGAACGCGGCCATGAGGTGACGCTTTTCGAGAAACAGGAACAACTGGGCGGGCAGATCACCCTCGCCGCGCGGGCGCCGCAGCGCGACCAGATCGCCGGCATCACCCGCTGGTACCAGCTGGAGCTGGCGCGCCTGGGGATCGACCTGCGCCTGGGCACCCCGGCGGACGTGGACACCGTCCATGACCTGCGCGCCGACATCGTCATCCTCGCCAACGGCGGCCATCCGTTCCTCGAACAGGTCGAGCACTGGGGCGCGGCCGAAGGGCTGGTGGTCAGCAGCTGGGACATTCTCGCCGGCACGGTGGCCCCGGGCAGGAACGTGCTGGTCTACGACACCATCTGCGAATTCACCGGGATGTCGGTCGCCGACTTCCTCGCCGACAAGGGCAGCCAGGTCGAGATCGTCACCGACGACATCAAGCCGGGCGTGGCGGTCGGCGGCACCAGCTTCCCCACCTACTACCGCAGCCTCTACCCCAAGGACGTGATCATGACCGGCGACCTGATGCTGGAGAAGGTCTACGCCGAGGGCGACAAGAAGGTCGCGGTGCTGGAGAACGAATACTCCGGCGCCAGGGAGGAGCGCGTCGTGGACCAGATCGTGGTCGAAAACGGCGTGCGACCGGACGAGTCGCTGTACTACGCGCTCAAGGAGGGCTCGCTCAACAAGGGCCAGATCGACATCGACGCGCTGTTCGCCATCGCGCCGCAGCCCTGCCTGGCCAGCCTCGACGAAAGGGCGGCCGGCGGCTACCTGCTGTTTCGCATCGGCGACTGCGTGGCCCAGCGCAACACTCACGCGGCGATCTACGACGCGCTGCGGCTGTGCAAGGACTTCTAAGAAGCTTGAAGCTGGAAGTGAAAAGCTGGAAGTGAAAAGCGACCGAACCGCTTCCAGCTTCCGGCTTCGGCTTCCGGCTCTCCAGATCAGGTGAGCTGCAATGCTTGATACGATACTTCCGCTTCTGCTCTTCGCCGCCCTGGCTCTGGCCGTGCTCGGTGCGATGAGGCGCTTCGCCCTGTGGCGCCGCGGCCGGCCGGCACCGGTCGACTGGCTCGGCGGGCTGATGAAGATGCCGCGCCGCTACCTGGTGGACCTGCACCACGTGGTCGAGCGCGACCGGTACATGTCCCGCACCCATGTGGCCACCGCCGGCGGTTTCGTGCTCGCGGCGCTGCTCGCCGTGCTGGTCCACGGCCTCGGCCTGCACCACCGCCTCCTCGGGTTCGCCCTGCTGGCCGCCACGGCGCTGATGTTCGTCGGCGCCCTGTTCGTCGCCAAGCGCCGCCTCGACCCGCCCTCGCGCCTGTCCAAAGGGCCCTGGATGCGCCTGCCGAAAAGCCTGCTGATGTTCGCGGCGAGCTTCTTCCTCGTCACGCTGCCGGTGGCAGGCATTCTTCCCGAGCACTTCGGGGGCTGGATTCTGGCTGTCATCCTCGCCGTCGGGGTGGCCTGGGGCGTGTCCGAACTCTTCTTCGGCATGACCTGGGGCGGGCCGATGAAGCACGCCTTCGCCGGCGCCCTGCACCTGGCCTGGCACCGCCGCCCGGAACGTTTTCGCACGCCGCACGACGCCAGCGCGGCGCGCTCCAGCGGGCTCAAGGCACTGGACCTGGAAGACACCACGGCACCGCTCGGGGTCGGCAAACCCCGCGACTTCACCTGGAATCAGCTGCTCGGCTTCGACGCCTGCGTGCAGTGCGGGCGTTGCGAGGCGATGTGCCCGGCGTTCGCCGCAGGCCAGCCGCTGAACCCGAAGAAACTCATCCAGGACATGGTCGTGGGCCTCGCCGGCGGCAGCGACAAGGCCTATTTCGGCAGCCCCTACCCCGGGCTTGCGGTCGGCCTGCACAGCGGCGCGCCGGACCGACCGATCGTCGCCGACGGGGCCGGGGGCCTGCTCGAGGCCGACACCCTGTGGTCGTGCACCACCTGCCGCGCCTGCGTGGAGGAATGCCCGATGATGATCGAGCACGTCGATGCCATCGTCGACATGCGCCGGCACCTGACGCTGGAAAAAGGCGCTACGCCGGGCAAGGGCGCCGACGTGCTGGAAAACCTCATCGCCACTGACAACCCCGGCGGCTTCGCGCCCGGCGGGCGGCTCAACTGGGCGGCCGACCTCGACCTGCCGCTGATGAGCGAAAAGGGCTCGGCCGAGGTGCTGTTCTGGGTCGGCGACGGCGCCTTCGACATGCGCAACCAGCGCACCCTGCGCGCCTTCGTGAAGATCCTGCGCGCGGCCCACGTCGACTTCGCCGTGCTCGGCCTGGAAGAACGCGACAGCGGCGACCTCGCCCGCCGCCTCGGCGACGAGGCCACCTTCCAGACGCTGGCCAGGCGCAACATCGCCACCCTGTCCGGCTACCGTTTCGCACGGATCGTCACCTGCGATCCGCACAGTTTCCACGTCCTGAAGAACGAATACGGCGCCCTCGGCGGCCGCTACGAGGTGATGCACCACAGCACCTTCATCGACGAGCTGGTGCGGCGCGGCGCGCTCAGGCTCGGCCAGAGCAAGGCGGGCCGGGTGACCTACCACGACCCCTGCTACCTCGGCCGCTACAACGGCGAATACGAGGCGCCGCGCGCCGTGCTCGGGGCCATCGGCATCCAGGTCAGCGAGATGCAGCGCTCGGGCTTTCGCTCGCGCTGCTGCGGAGGCGGCGGCGGCGCGCCGATCACCGACATCCCCGGCACCCAGCGGATACCCGACATGCGCATGGCCGACATCCGCGAGACCGGTGCCGAGCTGGTGGCCGTGGGCTGCCCGCAATGCACCGCCATGCTCGAGGGCGTGGTCGGCCCGCGCCCGGAGGTCAAGGACATCGCCGAGCTGGTGGCCGACGCGCTGATCGAGCCGGACGCCGCGGTGAAGCGGCCGGCGCCGGCGGCGCGTGAAGTGGCGCAGGTGCCGTGATGATGGCTCGCGCGTTCCCCTCGCGCCCAGGCCGGGCGCCCCTGGCCCCGCCCTTACGTCCCCGCAAAACAGGACAACGGGCGCCCCGCCCAGCCCCGGAGATTCCGTCATGAGCGACATCGTCCGCCGCGACCCGCGTGCCGAGTGGATCGCCCGCAACCGCCTGCATCCCCTGCACGCGGCGATGCAGAAAAGCGAAGCCCGCTGGATCGGCCCCAACGGGCTGATCCGCAAGAACCCCCATGCGCTCGCGGCAGGGTTCGTCGGCCCCAGCGGCCTCAAGCGCATCGACCGCTCCGGCGCCCAGCAAGGCGGCGCACCGAAGCGCAGCGCGCCACGAGCCGCGGTGCGCCTGCCGCTGCACCTCGTCGAGCAGCCGAGCCATCTGGTGGCCGTGGTGCCGGACATGGTCGGTGGCCGCCTCGGCAGCCATGACCACGACGTGCTCGGCCTCGCCCGGCAGCTGGCCGGCGCCACCGGCGCGGTGCTGACAGTGGTCTTCGGCCAGCCCAGGGAAGACGCCTTCGACACCGCCGGCGTCGATCGGCTGCTGGTCCTGGACGGCGACGCCTATGGCGGCTATTGCCCGGAGCAGCGCCTGCTGGCCCTGCGTGCGGTGGAGAGCGGCTTCGCGCCGCGCCACTGGCTGCTGCCCGACAGCCGCAGCGGTGGCGGCGAGCTCGGCCGGCGGCTGGCGGCGAGCCTGGGCGAACGTCCGGCCACGCGGGTCTGGCAGGTGCGCGACGGGCTCTGCAGCGGTCGCGCCGGCGCCGGCCGCGAGGACCTCGTGCAGCCCACGCCGCGCCTGATCCTGGCCGCCGCCGAATGCGCCGAGCCGGTCAGCGAAACCCGTCATGAGGCCCGCCGGGTCGAACTGCCCGCGCCCGCGATCGGCCATCTGCCACGCATGGAAGACCTCGGCGCGGTCGCCGTCGACCCGGCCCAGATCCCGCTGGCCGAGGCCGAATTCATCCTCTCCGGCGGCAACGGCGTCACCGACTGGGACCTGTTCCACTGTGCCGCGGCCACCCTCGGCGCCACCGAGGGCGCGTCGCGGGTGGCGGTGGACGACGGCCACATGCCGCGCGCGCGGCAGGTCGGCGCCACCGGCACCTGGGTCACCGCGCGGGTCTACCTGGCGGTCGGCATCTCCGGGGCGATCCAGCACCTGCAGGGCATCGGCGGCTGCGACAAGGTCATCGCGGTCAACCTCGACCCCGGCTGCGACATGATCAAGCGCGCCGACCTCGCCGTCGTCGGCGATTCGGCCGCCATCCTCCAGGCACTGATCGAGCGCGTCGCCGCCCATCGAGAGGGAGGGCGACGTGATGCGGCCTGACCTAGGAGCCCTTATCCGGTACGCGCCCATCGACCGCCCCGGTGGATCGGTGAAGCGTGATCCACCCTACGGAGCCCGGCCATGACTGATCTGCATGTCGTCGCCCTGGTTTCGGTCGGGGCGCATCCCACCTCCGGCCGGCCTCGCCGCGCCGAGCAGGATGCCCGCGCCGTCGAACTCGGCCTGCGGCTGTCCGGCGAGCGGTTGCAGGTGGTGCACGCCGGCGATGCTTCCGACGAAACCTTGCGCGCCTACCTCGGCATGGGCCTGCCCGGACTGACGGTGCTCCAGCAGCCGCCACGGGCCGATGCCCTGCCCGCGCTGGTCGAACACCTGGCGAACTCGCCGGCGCAACTGGTCCTGACCGGGAGCCAGGCGGAAACCGGCGAAGGCTCCGGCATGCTGCCGTACCTGCTGGCCGAACGGCTCGGCTGGCCACTGGTGGTGGGCCTGGCGGACATCGAATCGGTCGAGAACGGCCAGGCGCTGGTGTTGCAGGCCCTGCCCCGTGGCCAGCGCAGGCGGCTGCGGGTGCGCCTGCCGTTTCTGGCCAGCGTAGACAACGGCGCACCGGCGGCGCGCCAGAGCGCCTTCGGCCCGGCACGCCGGGGCCAGTTGCAGGTTCAGGAGGCCGCGCCAGCCGACGATCCGCTGCTCGCCGTCGCCACCCTGCAACCGGCCCGCCCGCGCCCCAAGCGGCTGAAGGTGGTCAGCGCCGGCAACGCCGCCGAGCGCATGCGCGCCGCCACCCGCAAGGCTACCGGCGGAGGGGGCCAGACGCTCGAAGGGGTTTCGCCGCAGGCCGCGGCAGAGGCTATCTTCAATGTGCTGCTGGACGAAGGGGTGCTGCGTTAGCACTGACCGTGGAGGAAGAACCATGATGCATGCCGACCTGATCGACGCCGAAGATTTTCGCGAGCGCCTGGTGGCGCTTGGCCTGGCGATCCCACCGGGCTCGAGCCCGGAGCGCGCCTGCGAGCTGGCCGTGACCGGCCTCGACGGCGAACGGGCGCTGGCCTTGCGCCGGCTGGTGGAGGAACTGCTCGGCAGCCACGCCACGCTGCTGCCGGCCGTACGCGAGGCGATCTCCCGCAACCTGCTGCCGGCACTGGTGCCACGCTGATAGACGAAGCTTCGTGTGGGATTCACCCCCTCGTGAACAACAGGCGCAACGCGGCGGGCACCGTGGCGGCGGTCTTTCCGCCTCTTGCGGTGGAAGCGGTCGCGACCGAATGATTCGGCGCTCCGTTCGCGGTGAAGACCAGGCGTCCCCACAGGTCGAGTGCCGCTCGGCCTGACCGCCTGGCCGTTGCACAGCCCTGCGAGGAAAGTGCCCCGGCCCCCCGAGTGGAGGGCGCAAAACGCCGGGCGCAGCGGCGGGTGGCCTTTCCGCTTGCATGGGAGCGGTCTTGACCGCGAATGGCGTCGCCCCCCTCGCGGGCCCGGCCACTCCCTCAGCCCATCACAACCTGGCCTTCACCGCATCCAGCCCGCTCTCGCCCTCGCGGGTCCGGACGCCATCGAGCCAGCCGTCGAGCACTTGCGGGTTGGCCTGCAGCCAGGCTTTCACGGCGCCCTCGGTGCTCGCCTGCTTGCTGTCGACCTGCTGCATGATGGTGTTCTCCATGTCCTGGGTGAACGTCAGGTTCTTCAGCAGTGCGCCGACGTTGGGGCACTGCGCCACGTAGTCCTTGCGCGTCAGGGTGTTCACGCTGCCGCTCTCGCCGAAGTATTTCTCGCCGCCCTTGAGGTAGCGCATGTCGAACTGCACGTTCATCGGATGCGGGGTCCAGCCGAGGAAGACCACGAACTGGTCGCGCCTGACCGCCCGGCCGACCTGCACCAGCATCGCCTGCTCGCTGGACTCCACCAGCTTCCAGTCGCCGAGGCCGAACTCGTCGGCGGCGATCATTTCCTTGATCGACTCGTTGGCCGGCGAGCCCGCGCCGATGCCGTAGATCGTGTGGTTGAAGCGGTCCGCGTGGGCGTCCAGGTCGGCGAAGGTCGTGACTCCCGCCTCGTAGGCATAGGCCGGCACGGCCAGGGTGTACTCGGTGCCGCTGAGATTCTCCGCGACCTCGTCGATCTCGCCGCCGGCGACCAGCTTGTCGTAATGGCTCTGCTGCGCGGGCATCCAGTTGCCGAGGAAGACGTCCACCTGCCCCTTCTGCAGCCCGGCGAAGATGATCGGCACCGCCAGGGTCGAACTCTGCACCTTGTAACCGAGCCCTTCGAGCACGAAACGGGCGATGCCGTTGGTGACCGCGATGTCGCTCCAGCCCGGATCGCCCAGGGTCACGGTGGCGCATGACGCCTCCTCGGCATGCGCCGACAGGCTGCCCGCGGTCAATGCCAGCCCGAGGGCCCATGCTGCTCGTGTCGTCTTCATCAGTCTCTCCTTGCTTGGTTGTTCTGCGCCGTGAAGCCCCTCAGAGCCTCGGGAAACGGGCGCGGCGCTCCAGATCGTCGAGGTCGATATGGTTGCGCATGTACTGCTGGCTGGCGTCGACCATGGGCTGGTGATCCCAGCTGGTGAGCCTGCCGCTTCGCAGCGCCTCGCCGACCAGCCGGCGGCGACGCTGGCTGTCCAGGGTAGCCTGATGGATGGCGCCCATGTTCCAGCGCTGGCGCGCCTGCTCGATGAACCCCTCGAGGACGGGCCGGTGCTCGGCTGACCCGGCGAGGTTTTCCAGCTCCTGCGGGTCGCTGCGCAGGTCGAACAGCATCAGCGGGTCGCGCTCGCTGTAGACGAACTTCCAGTCGCCGCGACGGATCATCATCAGCGGCGCGACGGTGCCCTCGCCCATGTATTCGCCGAACACCTCGTCATGCCCGCCATCGCCCTGCAAATGCGGGACCAGCGATCGTCCGTCGAGCGGCAGGCGCTCGTCGACACGGCCACCGGCCAGCTCGACCAGGGTGGGCAGCAGGTCGACGGTCGAGACCGCCTGGCCGACGCGCGCGGGGGCGAAGCGCGACGGGGCGTGCACCAGGAGCGGCACCCGCGCGGCCATCTCGAACCAGTGCATCTTGTACCAGAGGCCCCGCTCGCCAAGCATGTCGCCATGGTCGCCGGAGAACACCACGACGGTGTCTTCGGCCAGGCCGCAGGCCTCCAGGGTCTCCAGCAGCTTGCCGACGTTGGCGTCGATGTAGCTGCAGGCGCCGAAGTAGGCGCGGCGGGCGTCGCGAATCTTCTGCTCCGGCAGCTCCCGGTCCCAGAGGTCGATGACCTTGAGCAGGCGCTGCGAATGCGGGTCCTGCTGGTGCTGGGCGAGCGTATGGCGGGGCAGCGGAATCTCGTCGTCGCGGTGGAGGCTCCAGAACGGCTCGGGGATGGTGTACGGATCGTGCGGATGGGTCATCGAGACGGTGAGGCAGAACGGCCGGTCGCCATCGCCACGCACGTGGTCGTACAGGTACTGCCGGGCCTTGAACACCACCTCTTCGTCGAAGTCCAGCTGGTTGGTGCGCACGCAGGGCCCGGCCTGCAGCACCGATGACATGTTGTGGTACCAGCTCGGACGCACCTCGGGCTCGTCCCAGTTGACCACCCAGCCGTAGTCGGCCGGGTAGATGTCGCTGGTCAGGCGCTCCTCGTAGCCGTGCAGCTGGTCCGGGCCGCAGAAATGCATCTTCCCCGACAGCGCCGTGCGATAACCGAGGCGACGCAGGTAATGGGCATAGGTGGGCACGTCCGCGGGCAGATCGGCGGCGTTGTCGTAGGCACCGATCTTCGACGGCAGCTGGCCGCTGACCAGGGAGAAACGCGAGGGCGCGCACAGCGGGCTGTTGCAATAGGCGGCGTCGAACACCACCCCCTCGCGGGCCAGGCGCATCAGGTTGGGCAGGCGCATGGGCGAGGCGGCATCGTGCAGGGGCAGCAGTGGAGCGGCCATCTGGTCCGCCATGATGAAGAGAAGATTCGGGCGTTTCATGGGCCTCCACGCTGCATATGAAAAGTTTATGCGACAGTGCGTGTGCCATGATGTTAGCCAGATAACGTTGCGTAAACCGGTCCAAGGCGGATCATCTGGATAATATTTTCTTATGTATACCCAACTGCATGGAATATCCCTCGACAGCCTGCTGGTGTTCGAATCCGCCGCGCGCCACCTGAGCTTCACCGCCGCGGCCAGCGAGCTGGGCAGCAGCCAGCCGGCGGTGAGCCAGCAGATCAAGCGCCTCGAACGCCAGCTCGACAGCCGTCTGTTCGATCGCGTGCACCGCGGCATCGTCCTCACCGACGCCGGTGAGGCGCTGCTGCGCCAGGTGCAGGAAGGCCTGCAGGTCCTCGACGACGGCATCGCCTCGGTCACCGCCCAGGCGCAACGCGAAGTGCTGCAGGTGGGCACCGACTTCGCCTTCGCCGCCTACTGGCTGATGCCGCGGCTGCATCGCTTCCACCAGGCGCACCCGGACGTCGACGTCAGCCTGGTCACCTCCGAGCGCGGCCTGCGCGCCCTGCCGATGGAGATCGACCTGGCCATCAGCTTCGGCGACGGCCGCTTCAAGCACGGCGAGGCGCGGCTTCTGTTCGCCGAGGAGGTCTTTGCGGTCTGCAGCCCCCAGCTCGTCGCCGGGCAGGCCCTGCCGCTGCCGATCGACGCGCTGCGGCGACTGCCGCTGCTGCACCTGCGCCCGGAGACGCGCTCGCGCTGGTTCGACTGGAGCGGGCTGTTCCGCGCGCTTGGCATCGCGGCCTCGCCGACGCCGGGCAGCCTGCGCTTCGACAACTACACCCTGCTGATCCAGGCCGCCATCGCCGGCCGGGGCGTGGCCATCGGCTGGCGTCACCTGGTCGACGACCTGGTACGCCAGGGCCTGCTGTGCCGCGTCTGCGACGGCGTGGCGCGCTCACCCTTCGGGTACTACCTGATCCTGCCCGAACGCAAGCGCCGTCAGCGGCTGACGGCGCGCTTCGTCGACTGGCTCGAGGCCGAACTGCAGCGCGAGCAGGCCGCCGAGGCGTAGGCTCAGAGGCGCACGCTGGCGAAGGTCGACTCGCTGCGCGCCCGGGTGAGCGCCGCCAGGGCCGAGGAGGTCGACGGCTGCGCCAGCTCCTCGCCGACCGGCACCAGCGCCACCACGTTGCTGCGCACCTGGCCGGAACGCTCGTCGCGCGGCGGAATGCCGAAATACTCCCGGTAGCACTTGGAAAAATGCGGCGTGGAGACGAACCCGCAGACCGAGGCGACTTCGATGATCGACATCGGCGTCTGCTTGAGCAACTGGCGCGCGCGGATCAGGCGCAGCTTGAGGTAGTAGCGCGACGGCGAGCAGTGCAGGTACTTCTGGAACAACCGTTCGAGCTGGCGACGCGAGACGTCCACGTAGCAGGCCAGCTCGTCCAGATCGATCGGCTCCTCGAGGTTGGCCTCCATCAGCGCGACGATCTCCTGCAGCTTCGGCTGGTTGGTGCCGAGCATGTGCTTGAGCGGTACCCGCTGGTGGTCCTGCTCGTTGCGGATGCGCTCGTAGATGAACATCTCGGAGATGGCCGCCGCCAGCTCGCGCCCGTGCTGCTGGCCGATCAGGTGCAGCATCAGGTCCATCGGCGCGGTGCCGCCGGAGCAGGTGAAGCGGTCGCGGTCGATGACGAACAGCCGCGTGGTCAGCGCCACCCGCGGGAAGGCCTCCTGCATCGCCGCCAGGCATTCCCAGTGAACGCTGCACTCGTAGCCGTCGAGCAACCCGGCACGCGCCAGGGCCCAGCTGCCGGTGCACACCGCCGCCAGGCGACGGCCCTTGCGCGCCTGCGTCTGCAGCCAGCCCATGTGCTCGCGGCTGACCGCATGCTGGATGTCGACGCCGCCGCAGACGATGACCATGTCCAGGTCCGGCACGTCGGCGAAGGAGACGTCGGGGGTGATCTGCAAGCCGTCGCTGGCGCGCACCGGGCTGCCGTCCGGGCTCAGGGTGAGCCAGCGGTAGAGTTCGCGACCGGAAAGCTGGTTGGCCATGCGCAGCGGTTCGACCGCCGAGGCCAGGGAGATCAGGGTGAAGTTGTCGAGCAACAAAAAGCCAATGGACTGGGGCTGCGCAGCAGTGGGCTGGATCTGGTTCGCTTGGGCCATCATCGTCTCCTCACGCACAGGCGGCACCTCCTGCGGGAGGTGGGCGGTCCGTCTGGCTCTGTGGCCAGTGGGCCAGGTGACGAAGCAATAGCTATGCCGTGATTGATCGGCCGTTCAATAAAAACACGGCACGCATCGAAGCCCCGTGACAGAGCCCCGCGCACTGGCCATGCCCGCGCCCCCTCGGCGCGCCTCGGCAGAGCGGCTGGGAGTCTCGGTAGCAGCGCAGGAGCGGGCTGGGTAGCCGGAGCGGCACAACGGTAACGCCCGGCCAAAGGCCATCATGGCGCGGCGCGCAACCGCACCAAAATCACGCGAGCCGCAGGCCGGCGAGCACGCTTTTTCAGCACTCGATGGCGTTCACCGCCAGGCCGCCCCGGGAGGTTTCCTTGTACTTGTCATGCATGTCGGCGCCGGTGTCGCGCATGGTGCGAATCACCCGGTCGAGCGAGATGAAGTGCTGGCCATCGCCGCGCAGGGCCATCTGCGCGGCGTTGATCGCCTTCACCGCGGCGATCGCGTTGCGCTCGATGCAGGGCACCTGGACCAGTCCGCCGACCGGGTCGCAGGTCAGCCCGAGGTTGTGCTCCAGGCCGATCTCGGCGGCGTTCTCCACCTGCTCGGGGGTGGCGCCCAGGACTTCGGCAAGCCCCGCCGCCGCCATCGCGCAGGCCGAGCCGACCTCGCCCTGACAACCGACCTCGGCCCCCGAAATGGAGGCGTTCTTCTTGCACAGCACGCCGATCGCCGCCGCGGCGAGGAAGAAGCGGACGATGTCGTCGTCGCAAGCATCGGGGTTGAACTTGACGTAGTAGTGCAGCACCGCCGGGATGATGCCCGCCGCGCCGTTGGTGGGGGCGGTCACCATGCGCCCGCCGGCGGCGTTCTCCTCGTTGACCGCCAGGGCGAACAGGTTCACCCACTCCATTGCGCTCATGGTCGAGCCGATCACGTTGGGTTTGCCGAGCTCCTGCAGGCTGCGATGCAGCCGCGCGGCTCGGCGCCGTACGTTGAGCCCGCCCGGCAGCAGGCCTTCGTGGTGCAGGCCCTGGTTCACGCAGTCGCGCATCGCTTGCCAGAGGGTGAGCAGGCCGGCGCGAATCTCGTCCTCGCTGCGCCAGGCCTTTTCGTTTTCCAGCATCAGCTGCGAGATGCTCAGGCCGTGGGCACGGCACAGCTCGAGGAGCTCGGCGGCGCTGGCGAAATCGTAGGGAAGCCGGGTGTCGTCGCTGTCCAGCACGCCGGTGGAGGCCTGCTCGGCATCAACCACGAAGCCGCCGCCGACCGAGTAGTAGGTGTCCCGGTGCAACTCGCCGCCCTCGCCTTCGGCCACCAGGGTCATGCCGTTGGGGTGGTACGGCAGGCTTTCGTCGAGCAGCAGCAGGTCGCGCTGCCAGTCGAAGGGGACCGGATGCTCGCAGTCCAGCAGCAGACGGCCCTCGCGCTTGAGCGTCTCGATGCGCGGACCGATGCAGGCCGGGTCGATGCGATCCGGCCACTCGCCCATCAGACCCATGACCACGGCGTTGTCGCTGCCATGCCCGACGCCGGTGGCCGACAGCGACCCGTACAGCCGCACCTCGAGCCGCGTCACGCGCTCGAGCAGGCGCCGCTCGCGCAACGCGCCGACGAACAGCGCCGCGGCGCGCATGGGCCCGACCGTATGGGAACTCGAAGGCCCGATGCCGATCTTGAACAGGTCGAAAACGCTGATAGCCATGCTCTGCTCCGCTCGCGCATCAAAGGTTGATTCGGACACTCATCATCGTGGTTTTCAGGCGGCGGCGACGTCCAGCACCGACGTCTCCGTGCCCAAAACCGCCGACCGCTCCAGGGGCGGCAATACGCACGCTCGCGCTTGAAAAAAGGCGTCGCCAGGGTGGCCCTCTTTCGGCACCAAGATGGGGGTCATCCCGATCGTTTCAAGCACCGAACGGGGTCGCCCGAATCACCCCGATCCGCCCTCATCCATCAAGGCTTTTGATCATTCGATCGCAATTAATTTCAGTTTTTTCGATTCCGCCGCAGCCCCCGCCAGACGGCGGCCAGAGGCCATTAGGAAGGCTGCAAACCACGCCCGGCGCGGCTTCCAGCTTCCCCACGGGGCAAAAACATCTGTTATGGTTTTTATAGGCAGGGCATGTCGTCGCCCAACACGTCAGGGTCGTAAACCGACAATTGCCGCGCCCCCAAGGCTATATCGTTTGAGACAGCCGATTTCGTTTCTGTCGCACCGCGCGACGGGCCAAGGCCCACCACCTCGGCCCGAACACCATAAGGGGCGCACCTCCAGCAGCGGAGGCCTGCCTGACAACAATATTCGAAACTTCGCGCACCTCGGACGAGGTGTCCAGCGCCCAGGGATCGGGATTCGCAGCACTGCCAGAGGATACGGAAAGCGTTTTGAAGGGATGTGGTAAGAGCCGTCGCCCACTTTGTCCACCCACACGCAGTCCGGCGCATGCACCGCCGGCCGACGCGCCGTGGGTCACGGAGCAGGCCGAGCGGACGCTCCCCTTCACGCCCACCCGCCTCGCCCATGCGGACCCGCAAGGCAACAGCAGTCGGCATCAACCAGGTGCTGCGCCTGACCGGCGCCATCGGACTTGCGCAACCGAACTGGATGTCTACTGAAGGGGAAACACTCCATGCAACCTGGAAAGATCGTGGTGCAAAACCTTTACAAGGTTTTCGGAGAGCACCCACAAGAGGCCATCGACCTGCTCAAGCAGGGGATGAGCAAGGAACAGATTCTCGCCGAGAAAGGCGCGGTGATCGGCGTCAGCGACGTCTCGTTCAGCGTCGAGGAAGGCGAGATCTTCGTCCTGATGGGGCTCTCCGGCTCCGGCAAATCCACCCTTATCCGGCTGATCAACCGACTCATCGAACCCTCGGCCGGTGATGTCTTCATCGACGGCCAGAACGTCGCCAAGCTCCCCAAGGACCAGCTCATCGACCTGCGCCGCCGCGACATGAGCATGGTCTTCCAGTCCTTCGCCCTGATGCCCTCACGCACCGTGCTGGACAACGCCGCCTTCGGCCTCGAAGTGGCCGGCAAGGGCCGCCGCGAACGTGAAGAGCGCGCCATGGCGGTGCTGCGCCAGGTCGGCCTGGACACCTTCGCCGACAAGTTTCCCCACGAACTCTCCGGTGGCATGCAGCAACGCGTCGGCCTGGCCCGCGCACTGGCGGTCGACCCTTCAATGATCATCATGGACGAGGCCTTCTCGGCCCTCGACCCGCTCAAGCGCCGCGAGATGCAGGACATCCTGCTGGAGCTGCAGCGGACCCACCGCCGCACCATCATCTTCGTCTCCCACGACATCGAAGAAGCCATGCGCATCGGCAACCGCATCGGGATCATGGAAGGCGGCCGGCTGGTGCAGGTCGGCACGCCCCAGGAGCTGATCGACAACCCCGCCAACGACTACGTGCGCAACTTCTTCGATACCGTCGACACCAGCCGCTACCTCACCGCCGGGCAGCTCAAGGCCGACAGCGTCCCGCTCTACGTGCACAACGGCAAGGCGCCGGATGCCCAGCAGGTCTGCCAGGACCTGCAGGCGCAGGACAAGCACTACGCCTTCGTGGTCGACGAGGACAACAACTTCCGCGGCTCCATCAGCCTGGAGAAGCTCGCCCTGATGGTCGACGGCGGGCAGACCTGCAGCCTCGACGAGGAGGTGCTCAAGCAGATCGACCCGGCACCCGAAGACCTGCCGCTGAACCAGGTGATCGAACGCCTGGTGGACAACGAGGGGCCGATTCCGGTGATCGATGGCGACGGGCGCTACAGCGGCGCCATCAGCAAGGGCCGCCTGTTGAGCCGGCTGCAGGGAGACTGAGCATGAACGAGAAGAAGCTCGACCTGGGCAGCTGGGTCAACGATGCGGTGGAGCACCTGCTGGAGAACTACGGCGGCGCCTTCGAAACCCTCGGCAGCGGCGTGGCGGCCTTTTCCGAAGCCATCGAGCGGGTCCTGATGCTGCCGCCGGCCTGGCTGCTGATCGCGATCTTCGTCGGCCTCGGCCTGTGGCGCATCGGTATCCGCTTCGCGATCTTCACCGCCGTGGCGATGGTGCTGATCGTGCTCACCGGTTTCTGGCAGCAGACGGTGGTGACCCTCGGCCTGACCTTCTCGGCCACCCTGATCAGCCTGCTGCTGGGCATTCCGCTCGGCATCTGGGCCGCGCGCAGCGAACGGGTCGCCTTCGTCATCCGACCGATCCTCGACTTCATGCAGACCATGCCGGCCTTCGTCTACCTGATTCCGGCCGCCATGCTCTTCGGCCTCGGCCGGGTGCCGGGCATCTTCGCCACGGTGATCTTCGCCATGCCACCGGCGGTGCGCCTGACCAGCCTGGGCATCCGCCAGGTGAACAAGGAAATCGTCGAAGCCGGCCAGTCGTTCGGCTGCAACAGCCGTCAGCTGCTGTTCAAGGTGCAGCTGCCCAACGCCATGCCCTCGATCATGGCCGGGGTCAACCAGACCATCATGATGGCCCTGTCGATGGTGATCATCGCCTCGATGGTCGGCGCCGGTGGGCTGGGCAACGACGTGCTCGCCAGCATCCAGCGCCTGGACATTGGCCTGGGCTTCGAAAGCGGCATGGCCGTGGTGCTGCTGGCGATCATCCTCGACCGCATCACCGAAAGCTTCGGCACCCCGCGCACCGATACGCGCCGGGCGCGCTTCTACGGCTGGGTCAGCAGCCGGCTGCGCATGCAGCGCCAGTAGCCCATTCCGCCAAGCCCTCGCCAAGGAGTTTTCATGAACGCATCGAAGCACGTCGCCGCCCTCGGCCTGGCCTGCATGGCCCTGGCCGGCGGCGCCTGGGCCCAGGAGCCACAGAGTTGCCAGAAGGTCCGCTTCGCCGAGATCGGCTGGGCCGACATCGCCGCCACCACCGGCGTGGCGATGACCCTGACCGAAGCGCTGGGCTACCAGCCGAGCAAGATCATGGCCTCGGTGCCGATCGCCTTCACCGGGGTGAAGAACAAGCAGATCGACGCCTTCCTCGGCTACTGGGCGCCCTCGATGGACTCGATCATCGAGCCCTTCATCCGGGACGGTTCGGTCAAGGTGCTCGAGACGCCCAACCTGACCGGCGCCAAGTACACCCTCGCCGTGCCCACCTATGCCGCCGAGGCGGGCCTCACGAGCTTCGAGGACATCGCCCGGTTCAAGGACCCGCTCGACGGCAAGATCTACGGCATCGAGCCGGGCAACGACGGCAACCTGCTGATCGAGCAGATGATCAAGGCCGACCAGTTCGGCCTCGGCGACTTCAAGCTGGTCGAGTCCAGCGAGGCCGGCATGCTGGTGCAGGTGTCGCGGGCGATCAAACGCAAGCAGCCGGTGGTCTTTCTCGGCTGGGCGCCGCACCCGATGAACACCCAGTACGACCTGACCTACCTCGACGGCGGTGACGACGTGTTCGGCCCCGACTTCGGCGCGGCCCAGGTCTACACCGTGGTGCCGCCGGACTATCAGACGCGCTGCGCCAACGTCGGCAAGCTGCTCGACAACCTGCGGTTCAGCGTCGAGATGGAAAGCCAGCTGATGGAAAAGGTCCTCGACAAGCAGGACCCCGCCCGTGTCGCCCGGGACTGGATCAAGGCCAACCCGCAGGTCCTGGACCAGTGGCTCGAGGGCGTCACCACCTTCGACGGCCAGGACGGCGCCAGCGCCGTGAAACGGTACGTCGGCCTCTGATCGATCGCCAAGGTCCCTGGCGCGCCTTTGCACGCCAGGGACGGCTACGCCTTTCGAACATCCCACAAGGAGCAACACCATGAGCATGATCAAGAACGCCGTCCGGGGCCTGGGCGTCGCCTGCCTGGCACTGGGCATGAACGCGGCCATGGCGGCGGACAAGCCGGCCCTGAAGATCGGCTACGTCAATGGCTGGGACGACAGCGTCGCCGCCACCCACGTCGCCGGGGAAATCCTGCAGAGCAGGCTCGGCTATCCCGTCACCCTGCAGGCGGTCGAACCCGCGATCATGTGGCAGGGCATCGCCCGCGGCGACCTCGATGTCACCCTGTCGGCCTGGCTGCCCGCCACCCACGGCGAGTACTTCGAAAAGCTCAAGGACCGCGTGACGGTGCTCGGTAGCAACTACGAAGGCGCCAAGATCGGCCTGGTGGTACCGGAAAGCTTCGCTGCCAGGAGCATCGAGGACCTCAACGACTATGCCGACCAGCTGGACGGCAAGATCACCGGCATCGACGCCGGCGCCGGCGTGATGCGCCGCACCGAGGATGCGATCAAGGAATACGGCCTGAACCTGCGCCTGATGCCCAGCTCCGGCCCGGGCATGGCCACCGCCCTGTCGCGTGCGATGAAGGCCGACAAGCCGATCGTGGTCACCAGCTGGATTCCGCACTGGATGTTCGCGCAATGGAAACTGCGCTTCCTGGAAGACCCGAAGAACGTCTTCGGCGAGGCCGAGCACGTCGACACCGTGGCCAATCCCGGCCTGGCGGCCAAGGCACCGGAAGCCGAAGCCTTCCTGAAGAAATTCAGCTGGTCGGCCGAGGAAGTCGGCGCGGTGATGCTCGCCATCCGTGACGGCGCCAGCCCCGAGGCCGCCGCCAAGCAGTGGATCGAGGCCAATCCCGAGCGCGTCGACGGCTGGCTTGAGTAACACCCCGGCGGATGAGGCGCCCCGTGCGCTTCATCCGCGACCGACGACCGCAAGCGCCTAGCGCCCTGCCCGCCGTCTTTTATTGATTGGTCGTTCAATAAAGAATGCTAGACTGCCGGGCGCCCCCAAAGCACCGGAGCCCCAATGCCCAAGCTCGGAATGCAGCCCATCCGACGCAAGCAGTTGATCCACGCCACCCTCGAAGCGGTGGACCAGGTCGGCATGAGCGACGCCAGCATCGCCATGATCGCCCGCCTCGCCGGCGTCTCGAACGGCATCATCAGCCACTACTTCCAGGACAAGAACGGCCTGCTCGAAGCCACCATGCGCCACCTGATGAAGGCGCTGAACCAGGCCGTGCGCGACCGCCGGGCACAGCTGCCCGACGACGATCCGCGCGCTCATCTCAAGGCCATCATCGACGGCAACTTCGACGACAGCCAGGTGAACGGCCCGGCCATGAAAACCTGGCTGGCCTTCTGGGCGACCAGCATGCACCAGCCGTCCCTGCGCCGCCTGCAGCGCATCAACGACCACCGTCTCTATTCCAACCTGTGCGGCCAGTTCCACCGCTGCCTGCCGCCGGACCAGGCACGCGCGGCCGCCCGCGGGCTCGCTGCCCTGATCGACGGGCTGTGGTTGCGCGGCGCCTTGTCGGGAGATGACTTCGACATCGACCAGGCGCTGAGCCTGGCCTACGAATACCTCGACCAGCAGCTGGCCAAGCAGCCCGGCTGACCACTGCGGCGCCGCGGCGGGCCGGTACCGTCCGCCGCGGCCGCACCTTGCGGAGAGAACGACATGCCTCGATTGCCCCAGCAACGCCTCTACATCGGCGGCCAGTACGTCGACGCCACCGGCACCGCCACCTTCCAGAGCATCAACCCGGCCAACGGCGACGTGCTCGCCGAGCTGCAGCAGGCGAGCCGCGCCGATGTCGACCGCGCCGTCGCCAGCGCCGCCGAAGGACAGAAGGTCTGGGCGGCGATGACCGCCGTCGAGCGCTCGCGCATCCTGCGCCGTGCGGTGGATATCCTGCGCGAGCGCAACGACGAGCTGGCCGAACTGGAAACCCTGGACACCGGCAAACCGCTCTCGGAAACCCGCGCGGTGGATATCGTCACCGGCGCCGACGTGCTCGAGTACTACGCCGGGCTGGTTCCGGCGATCGAGGGCGAGCAGATCCCGCTGCGCGACAGTTCGTTCGTCTACACCCGCCGCGAGCCGCTGGGCGTGGTCGCCGGGATCGGCGCCTGGAACTACCCGATCCAGATCGCGCTGTGGAAATCGGCGCCGGCCCTGGCCGCCGGCAACGCGATGATCTTCAAGCCCAGCGAAGTGACCTCCCTGACCACCCTCAGGCTCGCCGAGATCTACAGCGAGGCGGGCCTGCCCGACGGCGTGTTCAACGTGCTGACCGGCAGCGGCGCCGAAGTGGGCCAGTGGCTGACCGAGCATCCGGGTATCGAGAAGATCTCCTTCACCGGCGGCACCGTCACCGGCAAGCAGGTCATGGCCAGCGCATCCGCCTCGACGCTCAAGGAAGTCACCCTGGAGCTGGGCGGCAAGTCACCGCTGATCGTCTTCGAGGACGCCGATCTCAACCGCGCCGCCGACATCGCGATGATGGCCAACTTCTACAGTACCGGCCAGGTCTGCACCAACGGCACCCGGGTGTTCGTCCCCCGCGCGCTGCTGTCGCGCTTCGAGGGCAAGCTGCTGGAGCGCATCAGGCGCATCCGTCTGGGTGACCCG
Organism: Stutzerimonas nosocomialis; assembly: GCF_005876855.1. Taxonomy (GTDB): domain Bacteria; phylum Pseudomonadota; class Gammaproteobacteria; order Pseudomonadales; family Pseudomonadaceae; genus Stutzerimonas; species Stutzerimonas nosocomialis. Next base: position 56,705 of record NZ_QLAE01000003.1, read on the forward strand.
CTGGACGAGCGGACCAACTTCGGCCCCCTGACCAGCTTCGCCCACCTGAAGAAAGTGCTCGGCTATATCGCAACCGGCCGCCAGCAGGGCGCACGCCTGCTCTGTGGCGGCCATCGGGTCGAGGACGGCGAGCTCGCCAGGGGTGCCTACGTGGCGCCCACGGTATTCAGCGACTGCACGGACGAGATGACCATCGCCCGCGAGGAGATCTTCGGCCCGGTGATGAGCCTGCTGGTCTACGACGACGAGGAGGAGGTCATTCGCCGCGCCAACGACACCGAATACGGCCTGGCCGCCGGCATCGTGACCCGCGACCTGGCCCGTGCGCACCGGGTGATCCATCGCCTGCAAGCCGGAATCTGCTGGATCAACACCTGGGGCGAATCCCCCGCGCAGATGCCCGTGGGCGGCTACAAGCAGTCCGGTGTCGGTCGCGAGAACGGGCTGACCACCCTGGCCCAATACACTCGAATCAAATCGGTGCAGGTGGAGCTCGGCGACTTCGCCTCGGTCTTCTGAACAGCCACACGCTGCAAGCTTCCGAAGGTGCTGCCCATGGAATACGACTACATCATCATCGGCGCCGGCTCGGCGGGGAATGTCCTGGCCGCGCGGCTGACCGAAGACGCGGACGTCAGGGTCCTGCTGCTCGAAGCCGGCGGCCCCGACTACCGGCTGGATTTCCGCACCCAGATGCCCGCCGCCCTCGCCTTCCCCTTGCAGGGACGGCGCTACAACTGGGCCTACGAAACCGAGTCCGAACCGTACATGGACAACCGCCGCATGGAGTGTGGCCGCGGCAAGGGGCTGGGCGGCTCCTCGCTGATCAACGGCATGTGCTACATCCGCGGCAATGCCCTGGACTACGACAACTGGGCCCAGGCGCCGGGGCTCGAGGACTGGACCTACCACGACTGCCTGCCCTACTTCCGCAAGGCCGAGACCCGGGACATCGGCCCCAACGACTACCACGGCGGCGACGGCCCGGTGCACGTCACCACCCCCAGGGCCGGCAACAACCCGCTGTTCCGCGCCATGGTGGAGGCCGGCGTCCAGGCCGGTTATCCGGCGACCGACGACCTCAACGGCTACCAGCAGGAAGGCTTCGGCCCGATGGACCGCACGGTGACACCCGAAGGGCGACGCGCCAGCACCGCCCGCGGCTACCTGGACAGGGCCCGCGAGCGGCCGAACCTGACCGTCGTCACCCACGCCCTGACCGATCGCATCCTCTTCAGCGGCAAGCGCGCCAACGGCGTGGCCTACCTGCAGGGCAACGGCGACGTGCCCAAGGTGGTCCATGCGCAACGGGAAGTCCTGCTCTGCGCCGGCGCGATCGCTTCGCCGCAGATCCTGCAGCGCTCGGGCGTCGGCCCGGCGACGCTGCTGCGCGAGCTGGGCATCCCGCTGGTGCACGACCTGCCCGGCGTCGGCCAGAACCTGCAGGACCACCTGGAGATGTACCTGCAGTACAGCTGCAAGCAACCGGTCTCGCTGTATCCGGCATTGCAGTGGTGGAACCAGCCGCAGATCGGCGCGCAGTGGATGTTCCTCGGCACCGGCATCGGCGCGAGCAACCAGTTCGAGGCGGGCGGCTTCATCCGCAGCAGCGCCGAATTCGCCTGGCCCAACATCCAGTTCCACTTCCTGCCGGTGGCGATCAATTACAACGGCACCAACGCGGTGAAGGAACACGGCTTCCAGGCCCACGTCGGCTCGATGCGCTCACCCAGCCGAGGGCGCGTGCAGGTGAAATCCCGCGACCCGCGCGAACACCCGAGCATCCTCTTCAACTACATGAGCGCCGAGCAGGACTGGCGCGAGTTTCGCGACGCGATCCGCATCACCCGGGAGATCATGCAGCAGCCGGCGCTGGACGCTTACCGTGGCCGCGAGATCAGCCCGGGGCCGGACTGCCGGAGCGATGCCGAGCTGGACGCCTTCGTCCGCCGCCACGCCGAAACCGCCTACCACCCGTCCTGCTCCTGCAAGATGGGCCTGGACGAGATGGCGGTGGTCGACGGCCAGGGCCGGGTGCACGGCCTCGAAGGGCTGAGGGTGGTCGACGCCTCGATCATGCCGCTGATCACCACCGGCAACCTCAACGCGCCGACCATCATGCTGGCCGAGAAGATCGCCGACCGGATCCGCGGACGCACCCCGCTGCCGCGCAGCGACGCGCCCTACTTCGTCGCCGGCGACCGCCCGGCCCGCCTGCGGGCGGAACCGCCGGAAATCGCCAGCGAACTGCCGCAGCCGGCCTGAAACGAAAAAGCCCGCTTTCGCGGGCTTTTTCATGAGCGAGGGTCTCAGTTGACCTTCGGGTCCAGCTCGCCGCGGGCATAACGCTCGAACATCTTCTCCAGGGAGATCGGCTTGATCTTGGAGGCGTTGCCGGCGGTGCCGAAGGCTTCGTAGCGGGCGATGCAGATGTCGCGCATCGCGGCCACGGTCTTGGCCAGGTACTTGCGCGGGTCGAATTCGGCGGGGTTCTTGGCCATGAATTCACGGATCGCACCGGTGGATGCCAGGCGAAGGTCGGTGTCGATGTTGACCTTACGGACGCCGTACTTGATGCCTTCGACGATCTCTTCGACCGGCACGCCGTAGGTTTCCTTGATGTCGCCACCGTACTCGTTGATGATTTTCAGCCACTCCTGCGGCACCGAGGACGAACCGTGCATCACCAGGTGGGTATCCGGGATGCGCTGGTGGATTTCCTTGATGCGCTGGATCGACAGGGTGTCGCCGGTCGGCGGCTTGGTGAACTTGTAGGCGCCGTGGCTGGTGCCGATGGCGATCGCCAGGGCATCGACCTTGGTCTTCTTCACGAAGTCGGCCGCCTCTTCCGGGTCGGTCAGCAACTGGCTGTGATCCAGGGTGCCTTCGGCGCCGACGCCATCTTCTTCACCGGCCATGCCGGTTTCCAGGCTGCCCAGGCAACCCAGCTCGCCTTCCACCGACACGCCGCAGGCGTGGGCGAACGCGACGGTCTGCTGGGTGACGCGCACGTTGTATTCGTAGTCGGACGGGGTCTTGCCGTCTTCGCGCAGCGAGCCGTCCATCATCACGGAGGAAAAGCCCAGCTGGATGGAGCGCTGGCAGATGTCCGGGCTGGTGCCGTGGTCCTGGTGCATGACCACCGGGATGTGCGGGAATTCTTCCACCGCGGCCAGGATCAGGTGGCGCAGGAAGGGCGCGCCGGCATATTTGCGGGCACCGGCCGAAGCCTGGACGATCACCGGGGAATCGGTCTTGTCGGCCGCTTCCATGATGGCGCGCATCTGCTCGAGGTTGTTGACGTTGAAAGCCGGCACGCCGTAGCCGAATTCGGCGGCGTGGTCGAGCATCTGGCGCATGCTGATGAGTGCCATGTTTTCCTTTCTCCCGGTTAGGGTCATTCAAACGTTAAAGCCTGCCCCAGGGGCCGGCGCTGTTCAAGCACCGCGCCCCGGGGCGCGGCATTGTACGGGCGGGCGGCAACGACAGCTCTCCGTCCCTGGTGTTTTTTTGCGTGGCGACCGTGCCGCCGGATCAGAAATTGATCAACGAGGCGCTGCAGCCGTGGGCCAGCACCCTGTCGTCGGCTACGCGGTACACCAGCACCTCGCTGCCCTTGTCGTGCAGGGCGATTACGCCATCGCTATAGAAAGCGCCCCGGGTTGCAGGTTCCAGGCGCAAACGATGAATCTGCGAGTCCCTGCCGATTCGCAGATCGACGCTGCGCCGGTCCTTGTCGGCGTAGCGCCAGGCAATGGTTTGCTGGCTGTCGCAGTTCCAGCGCACCAGCGGTGCGTCGGGGCCTGCCTGGCGCGCGCAACCGACCAGCAGTGCGGCGGCAAGCAGAAACATCAGGCCTTTCATCTGTTCTCCTGGAAACCGACGTTCAGTCGCAGTCCTGTTCGTCCGGGCTCATGGCGGTGGGATCTCCGGTGGCCTGCATCTCGACGCGCTGGGCGTTCTGCGCGGTCGGGGTGTCGGCCGGTGGCGGCGCGAACAGTTCGCAGGCGCTTTCCGGCGCGCCACCACCGGCACAGCCGGCGAGGGTCAGGCAACACAGGGCAACGGCGGCGTAACGCATGGCGAGTCTCCTTTCCTTGATGGTCAGTTTAAGAGACACCGCCCGGCCCGGGTGGTTGCCTTGTGCCAGCGCAACCGCCCGGGCACGCCGGGCTCAGCGGGCGCGCTGCTCGAGCACCTCGACCGCTGGCAGCACCTTGCCCTCGACGAACTCGAGGAAGGCGCCGCCGCCGGTGGAAATGTAGGAGATGCGCTCGCTCACGCCGTATTTGTCGATGGCCGCCAGCGTGTCGCCGCCACCGGCGATGGAGAACGCCGGGCTGTCGGCAATCGCTTCGGCGAGCACGCGGGTGCCCTGGCCGAACTGGTCGAACTCGAACACGCCGACCGGACCGTTCCAGAGGATGGTCTTGGACGACTTCAGCAGCTCGGCGAAGTGAGCGGCGGTCTGCGGGCCGATGTCGAGGATCATGTCGTCGTCGGCCACGTCGGCGATCGCCTTGACGGTGGCTTCGGCGCTCTCGGCGAATTCCTTGGCGACCACCACGTCGACCGGCAGCGGCACGCTGACCTTGGCCGCGATGGCCTTGGCGGTGTCCACCAGATCGGCTTCATACAGCGACTTGCCGACCTTGTAGCCGGCGGCGGCGAGGAAGGTGTTGGCAATGCCGCCACCGACGATCAGTTGGTCGCAGACCTGGCTCAGGCTGTTGAGCACGTCGAGCTTGGTCGAGACCTTGGAACCGGCGACGATGGCCGCCATCGGCTTGGCCGGGCTCTTCAGCGCCTTGCCCAGCGCATCCAGCTCGGCAGCCAGCAGCGGGCCGGCGCAGGCGACCTTGGCGAACTTGGCCACGCCATGGGTCGAACCCTGGGCGCGGTGCGCGGTACCGAAGGCATCCATGACGAACACGTCGCACAGCGCGGCGTACTGCTGCGCCAGCTCGTCGGTGTTCTTCTTCTCGCCCTTGTTGAAGCGCACGTTCTCCAGCAGCACCAGCTCACCGGCCTTCACCTCGACGCCGCCGAGGTAATCCTTGATCAGCGGGACCTCGCGGCCCAGGGCCTTGGTCAGGTAGTCGGCGACCGGCTTGAGGCTGTCCTCCTCGCTGTAGACACCCTCTTCCGGGCGGCCCAGGTGGGAGCAGACCAGCACCGCCGCGCCCTTCTCCAGGGCCAGCTTGATGGTCGGCAGCGAAGCCAGGATGCGCGCGTCGCTCTTCACCACGCCGTCCTTCACCGGCACGTTGAGATCCTCGCGGATCAGTACGCGCTTACCCTGGAGGTCGAGGTCGGTCATCTTCAAAACGGTCATAGGATCTTCCTTAAGAGTGGTCGAGTGGCGCGCTGCGGTTCAATCGTCATGGGCGACGCGCAGATAGTGGTCGGCGACTTCGAGCATGCGGTTGGCGAACCCCCACTCGTTGTCGAACCAGGCCAGCAGATTCACCAGCCTGGGGCCGGAAACGCGGGTCTGGCTGCCATCGACGATGGCCGAATGCGGGTCGTGGTTGAAGTCGCAGCTGGCATGGGGCAGTTCGGTGTAGGCCACGAGGCCCTTGAGCGGCCCGCCTTCGGCGGCTTCGCGCAGGACCCGGTTGATCGTCTGCGCATCGGTGTCGCGGGCGGTCTGCAGGGTAATGTCCAGGCAGGACACGTTCACCGTCGGCACCCGAACCGCTTTGGCCTGAATCCGCCCCGAGAGTTCCGGCAACAGCCGTTCTATTCCGCGGGCGAGCCCGGTGGACACCGGAATCACCGACTGGAAGGCCGAGCGGGTGCGGCGCAGGTCCTCGTGGTGGTAGGCGTCGATCACCGGCTGGTCGTTCATCGCCGAGTGGATCGTGGTGATCGAGGCGTACTCGATGCCCACCGCCTCGTTGAGCAGCTTGAGCACCGGCACGCCGCAGTTGGTGGTGCAGGAGGCATTGGAAACCAGCCGTTCACGCCCCGTCAGGCAGCCCTGGTTCACCCCCATCACCACCGTGGCCTCGACGTCGGCGGCGCTGCCCATCGGCTGGGAGAACAGCACGCGCGGCACCCCCGCCTCGAGAAAACGCAGCCCATCGGCGCGGCTGGTATAGGCACCGGAGCATTCGAGCACCAGGTCCACGCCCAGCGCGGCCCAGTCGATCGCTTCGGGGTCGGCCTGGCGCAGCACCTTCACGCAATGGCCGTTGAGGTGCAGGCAGTCGCCCTCCACGCTCACGTCGCCGGGAAAGCGGCCGTGGGTGGAGTCGAAACGGGTGAGGTATTCCAGACTGGCCATGTCGGCCAGATCGTTGAGCGCAACGATCTCGAAGTTGAAGGCGGCGTCGCGCTCGTAGAAGGCGCGCAACACGCAACGACCGATGCGGCCGTAGCCGTTCAGGGCGATGCGGTAGGGGGGAGTTCGGGACATTGGCTCTGGAGCCCGAAGCCCGAAGCCGGAAGCCCGAAGCCCGAAGCAGGAGCGGCGCCTGGCACGTCCTGCTTCTGCTTCAAGCCTCAGGCTTCAAGCTTTAAGCTCATTCCTCCAGCAGTTCTTCAGCCACGGCCAGGATGTTGTCGACCGTGAAGCCGAAGTGCTCGAACAGCTGGCCGGCCGGCGCGGATTCGCCGTAGGTGGTCATGCCGATGATGCGGCCTTCAAGGCCCACGTACTTGTACCAGTAGTCGGCATGGGCCGCTTCGATGGCGATCCGCGCGCTGACCTCGACCGGCAGCACTTGCTGCTTGTAAGCCGCATCCTGGGCGTCGAACACGCTGGTGCAGGGCATCGACACCACGCGCACCTGGCGGCCCTGCGCGGTGAGCTGGTCGTAGGCCTGCACGGCCAGGCCGACTTCGGAGCCGGTGGCGATGAGGATCAGCTCGGGCTCGCCCGCGCAGCTCTTGAGGATGTAGCCGCCGCGAGCGATGGCCGCTTCGGTCTCGTTGTCGCGGATGTGATACGGCAGGTTCTGGCGCGAGAAGACCAGCGCGCTCGGGCCGTCGTGGCGCTCGACCGCATGCTTCCAGGCCACCGCCGATTCGACGGTATCGGCCGGACGCCAGGTGTCCAGGTTCGGCGTGCAGCGCAGGCTGGCCAGTTGCTCGACCGGCTGGTGGGTCGGGCCGTCTTCGCCCAGGCCGATGGAGTCGTGGGTGAAGACGTACAGCACGCGCTGCTTCATCAGGGCCGACATGCGCACCGCGTTGCGGGCGTATTCCATGAACATCAGGAAGGTCGCGCCGTAGGGGATCAGGCCGCCGTGCAGGGCGACGCCGTTCATGATCGCGCTCATGCCGAACTCGCGCACGCCGTAGTACATGTAGTTGCCCGAGGCATCCTCGGCGACCACCGGCTTGCAGCCCTTCCACAGGGTCAGGTTGGAACCGGCCAGGTCCGCCGAGCCGCCGAGCAGTTCGGGCAGCAGCGGGCCGAAGGCGTTGAGGCAGTTCTGGCTGGCCTTGCGGCTGGCGATGGTCTCGCCCTTGGTCGCCACCTCACGGATGAAGGCCGATGCCTTCTCGGCGAAGTCCGCCGGCAGCTCGCCGGCCATGCGGCGCTTGAACTCGCTGGCGAGGTCGGGGAATTCGGCCTGGTAGGCGGCAAAGCGCTGGTTCCACTCGTTCTCGGCGTTGACGCCGGCTTCCTTGGCGTCCCACTCGGCGTAGATGTCGGCCGGGATCTCGAACGGGGCGTGGTGCCAGCCGAGCGCCTCGCGGGTCGCGGCGACTTCGGCATCGCCCAGCGCGGCGCCGTGGGATTCTTCCTTGCCCTGCTTGTTCGGCGAGCCGAAGCCGATGATGGTCTTGCAGCAGATCAGGGTCGGCTGGTCGCTCTTGCGGGCGGTCTCGATGGCCATCTTGATCTCGTCGGCGTCATGGCCGTCGACGTTGCGGATCACCTGCCAGCCATAGGACTCGAAGCGCTTGGGCGTGTCGTCGGTGAACCAGCCGTGCACTTCGCCATCGATGGAGATGCCGTTGTCGTCGTAGAAGGCGATCAGCTTGGACAGGTTGAGGGTACCGGCCAGCGAGCAGACCTCGTGGGAGATGCCTTCCATCATGCAGCCGTCACCCATGAAGACGTAGGTGAAGTGGTCGACGATGTTGTGGCCCGGGCGATTGAACTGCGCGGCCATGACCTTTTCGGCCAGCGCGAAGCCCACCGCGTTGGCGATGCCCTGCCCCAGCGGACCGGTGGTGGTCTCGACGCCCGGCGTGTAGCCGTACTCCGGATGGCCCGGGGTCTTGCTGTGCAGCTGGCGGAAGTTCTTCAGGTCGTCGATCGACAGGTCGTAGCCGGTCAGGTGCAGCAGCGAGTAGATCAGCATCGAGCCATGGCCGTTGGACAGCGCGAAGCGGTCGCGGTCGGCCCAGGTCGGGTTGGTCGGGCTGTGTTTGAGGTAGTCGCGCCAGAGCACCTCGGCGATGTCCGCCATGCCCATGGGGGCACCGGGGTGGCCGCTGTTGGCTTTCTGCACGGCATCCATGCTGAGGGCGCGGATGGCGTTGGCACGGTCACGACGGCTGGGCATCGCTGAATCTCCTGCGGGGGTATGGCGAGAAAGACGCCCATTTTCCCCCACGGCGGGGCCCGGGGGCAATGCGCAGGGACCATATCGCCGCCATCATCTGACCACCCGCGCGGCGCACACCGCCCTGGCGCGCCGCCCAGACCCTCCCTGTGGCACTACGCCGCGCCCGAAACACCCCGAAAGATCGCACCGACGCCGGCGGCGGCCCGGCGTCGCGGCCGCCCAGGCAATATCAAAAGATATTGATATTGGCGTTGCCCCCTGCAAGGCCACCGACTAGACTGCGCGACCTATGAGCCTGCGCATCCCCCAGATCCGTTTCGACGCCAGCGACCAGCTCGCCGCCCTGTGCAAGGCCGGCGGCGACCCGCTGAGGCTGAACGTGCTGAGGGCGCTGGCCAGCGATTCGTTCGGCGTGCTGGAGCTGGCGCAGATCTTCGCCATCGGCCAGTCGGGCATGAGCCACCACCTGAAGGTGCTGGCCCAGGCCGGGCTGGTGGCCACCCGCCGCGAGGGCAACGCGATCTTCTACCGTCGCGCCCTGCCCGACGGCGAGAGCCTTGGCGGCGCGCTGCATGCCGCCCTGCTCGAGGAGGTCGACGGCCTCGAGCTGCCCGACGAGGTACGCGCGCGGATTGCCTCGGTGCATGCGCAGCGCAGTGCGGCGAGCGAGGATTTCTTCACCCGCATGGCCGGCAGCTTCCAGGCTCGACAGGACCTGATCGCCGGCCTGCCGCAGTATCGCGACAGCGTGCTGGCGCTGCTCGAGGCGCTGCACCTGCCGGCCGGGGCCTCGGCCCTGGAGGTCGGCCCGGGCGACGGCAGTTTTCTGCCGGAACTGGCGCGACGCTTCGCGCGGGTGCTGGCGGTCGACAACAGCCCGGCGATGCTGGAGCTGGCGCGACTGCGCTGTGAACAGGAAGGGCTCGGCAACGTCGAACTGAAACTTGCCGATGCCTTGCACGACGATTGCCCGGCCGCCGATTGCGTGGTGGTCAACATGGTGTTGCACCACCTGGCGGCGCCGGGCGAGGCACTCAGACAACTGGCGCGGCTGGTGAGCCCGGGCGGAAGCCTGCTGATCACCGAGCTGTGCAGCCACAACCAGGGGTGGGCCAGGGAGGCCTGCGGCGATCTCTGGCTCGGTTTCGAACAGGACGATCTGGCCCGTTGGGCCGATGCCGCGGGGCTCACGCCCGGCGAGAGCCTCTACATTGGCTTGAAAAACGGTTTTCAGATCCAGGCCCGGCAGTTCGCCCGCCCCGCTGACGACCGACTCACCCACCGGTAACAGGAAACCGATAGATGAGCGAATACTCGATTTTCACCTCCGAGTCCGTGTCCGAAGGACACCCGGACAAGATCGCCGACCAGATTTCCGATGCGGTACTGGACGCCATCATCAGCGAAGACAAGCACGCCCGCGTCGCCTGCGAGACCCTGGTCAAGACCGGGGTGGCCATCGTCGCCGGTGAAGTGACCACCTCCGCCTGGGTCGACCTGGAACAGCTGGTGCGCGATGTGATCATCGACATCGGCTACAACAGCTCCGACGTCGGCTTCGACGGCGCCACCTGCGGCATCGTCAACATCATCGGCAAGCAGTCGGTGGACATCGCCCAGGGCGTCGACCGCTCCAAGCCGGAAGACCAGGGCGCCGGTGACCAGGGCCTGATGTTCGGCTATGCCAGCAACGAAACCGACGTGCTGATGCCGGCACCGATCCGCTTCTCCCACGCGCTGGTCGAGCGCCAGGCCGAAGCGCGCAAGAGCGGCCTGCTGCCCTGGCTGCGCCCGGACGCCAAGAGCCAGGTCACCTGCCGCTACGAAGGCGGCAAGGTGGTCGGCATCGACGCCATCGTGCTCTCCACCCAGCACAACCCCGAGGTCAAGCATGCCGACCTCAAGGAAGCGGTGATGGAGCTGATCGTCAAGCACGTGATCCCCGCCGAACTGCTGCACAAGGGCACCCAGTTCCACATCAACCCGACCGGCCAGTTCGTCATCGGCGGCCCGGTGGGCGACTGTGGCCTGACCGGCCGCAAGATCATCGTCGACACCTACGGCGGCATGGCCCGTCACGGCGGCGGCGCCTTCTCCGGCAAGGACCCGTCCAAGGTCGACCGTTCGGCCGCCTACGCCGGTCGCTACGTGGCCAAGAACATCGTCGCTGCGGGCCTGGCCGAGCGCTGCGAGATCCAGGTCTCCTACGCCATCGGCGTCGCCCAGCCGACCTCGATTTCGGTGAACACCTTCGGTACCGGCAAGATCGGCGACGACAAGATCATCGCCCTGGTGCGCGAGCACTTCGACCTGCGTCCCTACGCGATCACCACCATGCTCGACCTGCTGCACCCGATGTACAAGGCCACCGCCGCCTATGGCCACTTCGGTCGCGAACCCTATGAGATGACGGTCGGTGGCGACACCTTCACCGCCTTCACCTGGGAGAAGACCGACAAGGCAGACGCCCTGCGCGCCGCCGCCGGCCTCTAAGCCCGGCCGCAACGAAAAGCCCCGCCAGCTCGCGCTGCGCGGGGCTTTTTCGTTTCAGGGCGAACGGCTCAGTTGCCGCCCACGCCCCAGACGCCCGCCAGCCCCTGCAACAGCGAGCCCTCGACGCCCTGGTTGTCCAGGTACTGGAGCAGCAGCGGCGCGAACTGACCCACCAGGGCCGAATCCATGCCGAGCATGGCGAAGGCCTGCTGCGCCTGAGGCAGCGTCTGCACCTCGTCCAGCGCTTTCTGCGTCGCGCTGCCGACCTGATCGGACTGGCCCGACTTGCCAAGCAGCCCACCAAGACCGGCGAGCTGCCCGAGCCCGTTGCTCCCGGCCAGGCGCTGCAGCTCGGGCATCTCGTTGACCAGGTGGCCATACTGGCTCACCGGCAGCTGATGGCGCGCCACGTTGAGCAGCGCGCCGGTGCCGCCGATGGCCTGCTGCGGCGTGATGCCCAGCTCGTCGAGCGTACCGACCAGCTGGATCGCCTGCGCCGCCTGCCCCTGCTGGGTGCCGCCCATCATCGAAGCGCCGATGCGGGCCGCCTCGCCCAGGTCGAAGGCGGCGAGCGCCGGGCCGCTGAGCAGACCAAGTGCCGCCGTGATCACGACGGGCCGGAAAATCTTCATGCGAAACCTCGCGAGGTGAATGGACGGCCATGCTAATCCGCCGCCGCCCGCGTTGCTCGACAACCTGTCGAAAAGTCCGGCGCGCGCGCCCCGTGACAGCCGACGAGCGGAACGCCCGGCTCACTTGAAATCCTCGCCTCGAACCCTAAATGCGAAGCCGATTCCCGACGAGGACCCTGACGATTTCTCGCTCTGTTCATCCCTGATCAAGGAGACCATTGATGAAGATTGCGCAAATTGCCCCCCTCTACGAAGCCGTGCCGCCGCGCCTGTATGGCGGAACCGAGCGCGTCGTCGCCCACCTGACCGACGCGCTCGTCGAACTCGGACACGAGGTCACCCTGTTCGCCGCCGCCGATGCGCAGACCTCGGCCGAACTGGTACCGGTCCGCGATCGCGCCCTGCGGCTCGACCCGCAGCCGCTCAAGTCGGACCTGGCGAGCCACCTGCAGCTGATCGACGAGGTTCGCGGCCGCGCGCACGAGTTCGACGTCCTGCATTTCCATGTCGACCTGCTGCACTTCCCCTTCTTCGAGGACATGGCCGAGCGGACCCTGACGACCCTGCACGGACGCCTCGACCTGGCCGACCTGCCGCAGGTCTACCGCCGCTGGCACCGCTATCCGCTGATCTCGATTTCCCACCACCAGCGCGCGCCGCTGGCGTTCGCCAACTGGGCCGGCACCATTCATCACGGCCTGCACGCCTCCAGCTACCGTTTCCATGAGCGGCCCGAAGGGGGCTACCTCGCCTTCCTCGGCCGCATCTCGCCGGAGAAACGACCGGACCGGGCCATCGCCATCGCGCGTCGGGCCGGCTTGCCGATCAAGATCGCGGCGAAGGTCGACAGCGCCGACACCGAGTACTACGACCAGGTCATCCGCCCGCTGCTGGACGACCCGCTGGTGGAATTCGTCGGCGAAATCAGCGATGCGCAGAAATCCGAATTCCTCGGCAACGCCCGCGCACTGCTGTTCCCCATCGACTGGCCCGAGCCGTTCGGCCTGGTGATGATCGAGGCCATGGCCTGCGGCACGCCGGTGATCGCCTGGCGCTGCGGTTCGGTGCCGGAGGTCATCGATGATGGCGTAACCGGCTTCATCGTCGACGACGAGGTCGCCGCCGCCGATGCCGTTCACTGGGTCGGCACCCTCAGCAGGCGGCGCGTGCGCGAGGTGTTCGAGCAGCGCTTCTCCGCCCACGCCATGGCGCAGCGCTACCTCGAACAGTACTGGAAGCTGCTGGGCGATCACGGCCCCCATCAGCCACTGCAGAAGAGCGCCTGACCATGACCGGCCTACCACGAACCGAGCAACCGCGTGGACCCGAGCGGCTCTTCGTGCTCAAGGAGGGCGACAGCTTCCTGGTGGCCGATCACTTCGGCGACCTGGGCGGGCAGGAAGACGGCCTCTTTCGCAATGACACCCGCGTGCTGTCGCGCTGGCGCCTGCGCGTGGGCGGGCAGCGTCCCGCCCTGCTGTCGAGTGCGGTCAGCCAGGACAACGTGTTCTTCACCGCGCACCTGTCCAACCACCCCCTGTCCATGCTGGGCGAGCCGGACACCCCGCAGGGCGTCATTCACATCGAGCGCAAGCGCCTGCTGTGGGAAGGCCGCCTGCTGGAACGGCTGTCGCTGGTCAACTTCGCCGACGAGCCGGCCAGCGTGCCGCTGGACGTCGAGTTCGCGGCGGACTTTCGCGACATGTTCGAGGTACGGGGGCAACGGCGCGCGCAGCGGGGCGAACTGCTGGACGCCGAACTCGGACCGCAGAGCGTCACGCTGCGCTACCAGGGCCTCGATGCCCAGTTGCGCTGCGCGGCGATCAGCTTCTCGCAGCCGCCAGGGCAGCTGGACGAGCAGCACGCGACGTTCGTCGTCGACCTGGCGGCGCGCGCCGAATGGGAACTGTTCGTCGAGATCGGCCCGTCGCCGTGCGAACCGAACCGGACGCGCTTTCGCCAGGCCGCGGCGCAGGCGCGGCGCAGCATGCGCCGGCGCCGTCGGCGGGGCGCCCAGATCAAGACCTCCGGCCGCCTGTTCCAGGCGTGGCTGGACAATTCCCGGGCCGACCTCGCCCTGCTGACGACCGAGCTGCCGACCGGGCCGTACCCCTACGCCGGGATTCCCTGGTTCTCGACGCCTTTCGGCCGCGACGCGATCATCACGGCGCTGCAGGTGCTGTGGCTCGACCCCGCGCTCGGGCGCGGCGTGCTCGCCTACCTGGCGCGCCACCAGGCCCGGGAGCATTCCAGCTTCCGCGACTCGGCGCCCGGAAAGATCATGCACGAGACCCGTCAGGGCGAGATGTCGGCGGTCAACGAGCTGCCGTTCGGCCGTTATTACGGCGGCGTGGACACCACCCCGCTGTTCATCGTGCTGGCGGGCGCCTACGCCCGGCGTACCGCCGACCGGGCGTTCATCGAGTCGATCTGGCCGGCGCTCGAATCGGCCGCGCGCTGGATGGACGAGCAAGCCGCAAGGCACCCGAGCGGCCTGCTCGGCTATGCCCGCGGCGAGGACAGCGGGCTGATCAACCAGGGCTGGAAGGACAGCCACGACTCGGTCTTCCACGCCGATGGCAGCACGCCGGAAGGGCCGATCGCGCTGGTCGAGGTCCAGGGCTACGCCTATCGCGCCTACCGTGAAATGGCCGAAATGGCCGCCGAGCGCGGCCTGTCCGAACGCGCCGTCGAATGGCAAGCCAAGGCCGAGCGCCTGCGCGAGGCCGTGGAGCAGCACTTCTGGCTGGCGCAGGCAGGCTTCTACGCCCTGGCGCTCGACGGCACCGGTCGCGCCTGCCAGGTGCAGGCCTCCAACGCCGGACACCTGCTCTACTGCGGGCTGCCAGATGCCGAGCGCGGGCGCGCGACCGCGCAGAAGCTGCTGTCGCGGGCCTTCAATTCGGGCTGGGGGATTCGCACGCTGGTGCCGGACGCGGCCCGATTCAACCCGATGTCCTACCACAACGGCTCGATCTGGCCCCATGACATGGCGCTCTGCGCCGCGGGCCTGGCGCGCTATGGCGAGCGTCAGGGCGTGGTCCGCCTGCTGGGCGGCCTGTTCGAGGCCGCCAGCCACTTCGGCATGCGCCTGCCGGAGCTGTTCTGCGGCTTCGAACGGGCGCCGGGCGAGGCGCCGATCGCCTACCCGGTGGCCTGCCTGCCCCAGGCCTGGGCGGCCGGCTCGGTGTTCATGCTGCTGCAGGCCTGCCTGGGCGTTTCGATCGACGCGCGGCAGGGGCAGGTCAGCGTCGAGCGCCCACACCTGCCCGCTGGCATCGATCAGCTGCAGCTGCGCGGGCTCAGGGTGGGCGATGGGCAGCTGGACCTCAGCTTCCAGCGACTCGGGGCACGCACCCTGGTGTTCGGCGACCGGCGCGAGGGGCCGGTGCGCCTGATCATCGAGCAGTGACCGGCGGGGCCGGGCGCCCCGCCGTCAGTTCTTCAGCCGATAACCGGTCTTGAAGATCCACCAGACCAGCCCCAGGCAGACGGCCAGGAAGCCGAAGGTCATGCCCAGGCTGATCGCCGGATGCACGTCGGAAACGCCGTAGAAGCTCCAGCGGAAGCCGCTGATCAGGTACACCACCGGGTTGAGCAGAGCGATCTTCTGCCAGACGTCGGGCAGCATTTCGATCGAATAGAAGCTACCGCCGAGAAAGGCCAGCGGCGTGACGATCAGCGCGGGGACGATCTGCAGCTTTTCCCAGCCGTTGGCCCAGACCCCGATGATGAAGCCGAACAGGCTGAAGGTCACCGCCGTGAGCACCAGGAACAGCGCCATCCACAGCGGATGCTCGATCCGATAGTCGACGAACACCCGCGCCGTCACCAGGATCAGCAGCCCGAGCACCACCGACTTGGTGGCGGCCGCGCCCACGTAGCCGATCAGGATCTCGACGTAGGACACCGGCGCCGACAGCACCTCGTAGATGGTTCCCGAATAGCGCGGCATGTAGATGCCGAACGAGGCGTTGGAGATGCTCTCGCTGAGCAGCATCATCATGATCAGGCCGGGCACGATGAACGCCGCGTAGCTGACCCCGTGGATCTGGCTCATGTTGGAGCCGATCGCCGAGCCGAACACCACGAAATACAGCGAGGTGGAGATCACCGGCGTGGCGATGCTCTGCATCAGCGTGCGCCACGCCCGGGCGAGTTCGAACAGGTAGATGGCGCGTACCGCGTAGACGTTCATGGACGAGCCCTCACCAGGCTGACGAAGATTTCCTCGAGCGAACTCTGCGAGGTCTGCAGGTCCTTGTAGTCGATGTCATGGGCGGCCAGGCTGCGCAGCAGCTCGGCGATCCCGGTGTGCTCGCGCTGCGTGTCGAAGGTGTACACCAGCGCGTGACCGTCGTCGGTCAGCGCCAGCGGATAGCCGCCGAGCTCCGCCGGTATCGCCGCGAGAGGGCGCTGCAGCTGCAGGGTCAGCTGCTTCTTGCCCAGCTGGGTCATCAGCCGGTGCTTGTCCTCCACCAGGATGATCTCGCCCTTGCGGATCACCCCGATGCGGTCGGCCATTTCCTCGGCTTCCTCGATGTAGTGCGTGGTGAGGATGATGGTCACGCCACGCTCGCGAAGCTTGCGCACCATCTCCCACATGTCGCGGCGCAGCTCCACGTCGACGCCTGCGGTGGGCTCGTCGAGGAACAGGATGGTCGGCTCGTGGGACAGCGCCTTGGCGATCATCACCCGGCGCTTCATGCCGCCGGACAGCTCCATGATCCGGGCGCTTCGTTTTTCCCACAGCGAGAGGTCGCGCAGCAGCTGCTCGAGGTAGGCGTCGTTGGGCGCCTTGCCGAACAGCCCACGGGAAAAGCGCACGGTGGCCCAGACGCTTTCGAAGCCTTCGTTGAACAGTTCCTGGGGCACCAGCCCGATCTTCGAGCGGGCCGCCCGGTAGTCGTCGATGATGTCGTGGCCGTCGACCAGTACCTTGCCGGTGCCCGGGTTGACGATGCCGCAGATGATGCTGATCAGCGTGGTCTTGCCGGCGCCGTTGGGGCCCAGCAGCGCGAAGATCTCGCCCTTGCGGATCTCGAGATCGATGCGCTTGAGCGCCGGATGACCCGACGCGTAGGTCTTGGTGAGTGCCTCGATGGAGATTACGGATTGCACGGGAGCGTTTCTCCGGATACATAGAGGTGCGCGATTGTAGAGAAAAAGCCGGCAAGGCAGGCGGTGTAAAACCTCGCGAACGGTTTCGCACCGCCGAAGGCGAGCGGCCGAGCCGCCTTCGCCGCCGACAGGGCAGGACGCCCTGAGCCGCCAGTCGCCCTACCCGGGCCGATGCGCCCGTTCGTCTACCCGAGCAAGGATGCTCCCATGATACGACCCGCCCTGCTGGCCATCGTGCAGACGTCGCTCTGCCTCCCGGCGTTCGCCGCCCCCTGCCCCGACTGGGAACCTTCCCACGCCCACCGCGAGATCGCCGGCCTCGACGCGAAGATCGTTGCCTGGGATGCCGCCTATCACGGCCACGGTCAGTCCCTGGTGCCGGACGAGGTCTATGACCAGGCCCGCGCGCGCCTCGACGGCTGGCGAAGCTGCTTCGCCGAACAGCCGCACGCGCCGGCCGATCCGCTGGCGGGCCAGGGCGGCGAGCGGCTCCACCCGGTGATGCAGACCGGCCTGACCAAGCTCGCCGACGAGGCCGAGGTCTCGCGCTGGATGGCCAGCCGGAAGGACCTGTGGATCCAGCCCAAGGTCGACGGCGTGGCCGTGACCCTGGTCTACCGGGACGGGGTTCTCCAGCAGGCCATCAGCCGTGGCGACGGGCGCAGCGGGCAGGACTGGACCGCCCGGGTGCGCCAGTTGCCACGGGTCGCCCAGCGCCTGCCGCTGAGCGAACCGGTGATCCTCCAGGGAGAGCTGTACTGGCGGCTGCCCGATCACGTGCAGGCCACCGCCGGCGGCACCGGCGCGCGCAGCAAGGTCGCCGGGCTGATGGCGCGCCAGCGGCTTACCCCGGAAGAGGCCGCGGGCATCGGCCTGTTCGTCTGGGACTGGCCGAACGGGCCGGACGAGATGCAGGCGCGCCTGCGGGGTCTCACCGCCATGGGCTTTGCCGATACCGCGCAGCTCAGCCAGCCGCTGACCACCGTCGCCGAGGCACGCCACTGGCGCGACCACTGGTACCGCAACGCCCTGCCCTTCGCCAGCGACGGCGTGGTGCTGAAGCAGGCGCACCGCCCCGAGGGCAGTCGCTGGCGCGCCGAACCGCCGTCCTGGGCGGCGGCCTGGAAATACCCGGTGGTCACCGCGCTGACCGAAGTCCGCGAGGTCACCTTCAAGATCGGCCGCACAGGACGGATCACCCCCATGCTGGGCATCGAACCGGTCATCCTCGACGGGCGCCGCATCACCCAACTGAGCGTGGGCTCGCTGCAGCGCTGGCGAGCCCTCGACATCCGCCCGGGCGACCAGGTGGCCGTCGCCCTCGCCGGCCTGACGATCCCGCGCCTGGACGGGGTGATCTGGCAGGCCTCGCAGCGCCAGGGCGTGACCGTACCCGATCCCGCGCGCCACCATGCGCTCAGCTGCTGGCGGCCGGAACCGGGCTGCGAGGCCCAGTTCCTGGCGCGCCTCGCGTGGCTGGGCGGCAAGCAGGGCCTGGCGCTGCCCGGCGTGGGTCCGGAAACCTGGCGCTCGTTGCTCGAGGCGGGCTTGCTCTCCGATCTCGGCGACTGGCTGACGCTCGACAGCGCACACCTGGCAGAACTGCCGGGCGTGGGACCGGTTCGCGCCGCCGCGCTCAGACGACGCTTCGACGAGGCGCGCCAGCGCCCCTTCGCCCGCTGGCTGGCCGGGCTCGGCGTGCCGCCGGGGGTCGAGCTGACGGGCGAACTCAGCTGGGCGGACCTGGCCACGCGCAGCCAGGCGCAATGGGCCGAGCAGCCCGGCATCGGCCCGGGCCGGGCGCGCCAGCTGCATGCGTTCTTCAACGAGCCGGAGGTCGCCGCGCTGGCGGCGCGGCTGGGGGCGCAGGGCATCGCGGGCTTCTGAACGGGGCACTTCCAGGCCAAACGGGAGTCGACAGTCCTCGACTTCTATCGGGAACCCCTTCATGCCATACCGGCGTCTGTCGACCCTGTTCGCCGCCAGCCTGTTCATCAGCGCCACGCTGCCGGCCAAGGCGCGTACCGAAAGCTGCAGTGCGCAGCGGCAAGGCATCAGCGAGCAGCTCCATCAGGCGCGTCTGCTGGGCGACCGGGTCACCCAGACCGAGCTGGAGGCGCGCCTGAAGGCGCTCAACGTCCGCTGTCGGGGCATGCAGCCGCTGCAGGCCAATCGCCTGGCGATCGAGCAGGCCAACCAGTTGGTCAGGCAGCGAGAGGCGCAACTGCGCGAAGCACTGGCCGACGGTGATGCAGGGCGTATCGAGCTGCGTCAGCGTCAGCTCGATACGGCGCGCCGCTGGCTGGAAGCGGCGCGCAAGGGGACCGTCAGTCAGTAGGCGCGAAACTCGCGGTGACAGGCCTCGCAGCTGTCTTCGACCTGCTGCAGCGCGGGACGTACCTGCGCGGGCCTCAAGGGCGTCTGACCGCTCGCGGCAACCAGCGCGGCGGTGGCCGCCTCCATCTCACGCGCCAGTTCCTGAAACCGCTCCTGACGCGCCCAGACATCGTCGCGCGCGCTGCTGCGGCCATCGCGCTCATCGGGGAAGTATTGCCAAGGCTGGCGCGACAGGTTGTCCAGCTCGACCGCCCCTTCGGCGAAGCGCCCGGCATCGAACGGCAGGCGCCCGCGCAACATGCCGCCCAGATCCTCGCTGACCCGGAGCATCTCCTTGAAGAGTGCGCTGCGCCTGCCCTGGGGCGAATCGGGATCGACGCGATCGCAGCCCCCCAGGGCCAGGGTTCCCAGCAGTATCGCGGCCATCAGGGTGCGCTTCATCGGATACCTCGAGCCTGACAAAGCTCGCGATTATCCCCGCCCGGGCGACTCAAACCAAGCGCGCAACCGTTACTGCGTCCACTTGCCGCCGGCGCTTTCGCAGTCGACCTTGGCCTGCGCCTCGTCGGACACCTTGTAGTGGTGCGTCACGATCTGCGCCGTCTCCGGCACGGTGGTGGGCAGCGTCTGGCCTGAGGTCTGGCTGCCCGTGGCACGCTCGTTGGCCAGGGTCTCGGGGGTCAGCGCGGCGGTGCAGGTACCGATAGCACCGGCGGGACAACTGTCGCGAACCTCGTGACGGGCGTTGCGCACATCCTCGCGGTCGCGGCATGCCCAGTCGATCGAGTCGCTTTCGGTGCCCACGTGCTCGAAGCAGTATTCCTGGTTGACCGGAGCCGGAATGGCGCCGGAAGTATGGGCCGTGACGTAGCAGGAGTTGGCGGCGGCAGGCAGGGCGAACAGGCCACCAAGGGTCAACAGCAGGACGCGCAGAACAGGATTCATCGCAGATCTCCTGGGGTAGCGTTGTGCTCGGCGAACGCCGCCGACGCTGTCCTGATTCGACTGAACGCCGCCGGCCTGAGTTCGCTCCCGGCACCGACCCGCGAGCGGGCGGGCCTGAGCGGTTGCGGACACCGCCGAAACATTCCGGCACAAAACGCCACGCTCAGGATGACGCCGCGTCGTCCTTGAACTGGTCCTGGATGTAGGTGATCTGCGTCTTGCCATGGGGCGCGGGCAGGCCATCCTCGCCGAGGTTGACGAAGACGATGCGGTCGATGGTCAGCAGGCTCTTGCGGGTGATCTTGTTGCGCACTTCGCAGCGCAGCGTGATCGAGGTGCGGCCGAAGGCGGTGGCGGTGATGCCCAGCTCGATGATGTCGCTCTGGCGCGCAGAGCTGACGAAATTGATCTCGGAGATGAACTTGGTCACCACCCGCTGGTTGCCGAGCTGGACGATGGCGTAGATGGCGGCTTCTTCGTCGACCCACTTGAGCAGGCTGCCGCCGAACAGCGTGCCGTTGGGATTGAGGTCCTCGGGCTTGACCCATTTGCGCGTATGGAAATTCATCCGGCCTCTCCTCTTCTGGATTCGCCGACCAGCTTGCCAGAGCATCCGCCCACTGGCTCATGAAGCCTGGCTATGGCCCGGATTTGGCGGATGAGCAGGCCATCGACGGAAAACCTTGGGCAGTTCCCGCCGGCCCGCTATAATCGCCGGTCATTACGCGCCGGCGCTGTCCGGCCGTACCCGCCACCTGTCCGAGGGGCGCTGCAGCAGGCACCCGCTTATGGTTGACCTGTCAGGCTCGGATGGGGCGTTTTCAAGAAACGCATCAACGGCGCCCAGCGGACACATGAGCAGAACGCACGAGCGACGCCAGTCGATCGAACGCTACTCGCACGTCCGTCCCTGACCGAGAACGGAGAAGACATTCATGAGCGCTGTACTCACGCCTGCAGGTTTCAACGACTACAAGGTCGCCGACATTTCCCTGGCCGACTGGGGCCGTCGCGAAATCATCATCGCCGAATCCGAGATGCCGGCCCTGATGGGCCTTCGCCACAAATACGCCGGCGAGCAGCCGCTCAAGGGCGCGAAGATCCTCGGCTGCATCCACATGACCATCCAGACCGCCGTGCTGATCGAGACGCTGACCGCCCTCGGCGCCGAAGTGCGCTGGTCCAGCTGCAACATCTTCTCCACCCAGGACCAGGCCGCCGCGGCGATCGCCGCCGCCGGCATCCCGGTGTTCGCCTGGAAGGGCGAGACCGAGCAAGAGTACGAATGGTGCATCGAGCAGACCATCCTCAAGGATGGCCAGCCGTGGGATGCCAACATGATCCTCGACGATGGCGGTGACCTGACCCAGATCCTCCACGACAAGTACCCGCAGGTGCTCGAGCGCGTGCATGGCGTCACCGAGGAAACCACCACCGGCGTGCACCGCCTGCAGGACATGCTCAAGAAAGGCACCCTGAAGATCCCGGCGATCAACGTCAACGACTCGGTCACCAAGAGCAAGAACGACAACAAGTACGGCTGCCGCCACAGCCTCAACGACGCCATCAAGCGCGCCACCGACCACCTGCTGTCCGGCAAGCAGGCGCTGGTGATCGGCTATGGCGACGTGGGCAAGGGCTCGGCCGCCTCGCTGCGCCAGGAAGGCATGATCGTCAAGGTGTCGGAAGTCGACCCGATCTGCGCCATGCAGGCCTGCATGGACGGCTACGAAGTCGTCTCCCCCTACAAGGACGGCCTCAACGACGGCACCGATGCGTGCATCGACGCCGCGCTGCTGGGCAAGATCGACCTGATCGTCACCACCACCGGCAACGCCAACGTCTGCGACGCCGGCATGCTCAAGGCGCTGAAGAAGCGCGCCGTGGTCTGCAACATCGGCCACTTCGACAACGAAATCGACACCGCCTTCATGCGCAAGAACTGGGCCTGGGAAGAGGTCAAGCCGCAGGTGCACAAGGTGCATCGCACCGGTAGCGGCAGCTTCGACGCGCACAACGACGATTACCTGATCCTGCTGGCCGAAGGCCGCCTGGTGAACCTGGGCAACGCCACCGGCCACCCGAGCCGGATCATGGACGGCTCCTTCGCCAACCAGGTGCTGGCGCAGATCCACCTCTACAACGGGAAGTTCGCCGACCTGCCGGTGACCGAGAAGACCCAGAACGTGACCGTCATGGTCCTGCCGAAGAAGCTCGACGAAGAAGTCGCGCTGGAAATGGTCAAGGGCTTCGGCGGCGTGATCACTCGCCTCACGCCCAAGCAGGCCGAGTACATCGGCGTCGAGGTCGAAGGCCCGTTCAAGCCGGACAGCTATCGGTATTAATAGCTGGAAGCGGCAAGCTGGAAGCTGGAAGTGGCCCGGGACTCCCGCCGCTTTTGGCTTCAGGCTTCAAGCTTCGAGCTTCAAGCTTGGTAAAACTAAATGACTTCTCCGAATCTCCCCACCATCAGCTTCGAGTTCTTCCCGACCAAGACCGACGCCGGGCATGAAAAACTGCTGGCCACCGCGCGCCAGCTGGCCGAATACCAGCCGGACTTCTTCTCCTGCACCTATGGTGCGGGCGGCTCCACCCGTGACCGTACGCTCGACACCGTGCTGCAGCTCGACGGCGAAGTGAAGGTGCCCACCGCGCCGCACCTCTCCTGCGTCGGCGACAGCAAGGCCGAACTGCGCGCCCTGCTCGAGCGCTACAAGAACGCCGGCATCCGTCGCATCGTCGCCCTGCGCGGCGACCTGCCCTCGGGCATGGGCATGTCCGGCGGTGGCGAGCTGCGCTACGCCAACGAGCTGGTCGAGTTCATCCGCGCCGAGACGGGCGATCACTTCCACATTGAAGTCGCCGCCTATCCGGAGATGCATCCGCAGGCGCGCAACCTCGAGGACGACCTGGCGAACTTCGTGCGCAAGGCGCGCGCCGGTGCCGACAGCGCCATCACCCAGTACTTCTTCAACGCCGACAGCTACTTCTACTTCGTCGAGCGGGTACGGCGCATGGGCGTGGAGCTGCCGATCATCCCGGGCATCATGCCGATCACCAACTACAGCAAGCTGGCGCGCTTCTCCGATGCCTGCGGCGCCGAGCTGCCGCGCTGGATGCGCAAGCAGCTCGAAGCCTATGGCGACGATCTGCAGAGCATCCAGGCCTTCGGCGAGCAGGTCATCACGCAGATGTGCGAACGCCTGCTGGCGGGCGGCGCACCCGGCCTGCACTTCTACACCCTGAACCAGGCCGAGCCGAGCCTGGCGATCCGCAACAACCTCGGCTTCGCTCGCTGAGCGACCCGTAGCCCGTCCGGCCACGAATTTTTCGTCGCCGGCGGGCCCTCTCCCGGCTACAGTGCTGCGCAGAGGCCGCGCCCTTGCGTGGCGAAGTCCGATGGCGCCTCGCGCCCCAGCAACCCGCGACGCTCGCGCCTGCGCTGACGTCGCCCCGATGGAATGCCGCAATGGCCAAACGCAAAACGATCGACGTCTCCGTCAGCCCCAGGGGCAGCCTGGAAACCCTCTCCCAGCGCGAAGTGCAGCAGCTGCGCGAAACCGGCTCGGGCAGCGTCTACACGCTGTTTCGCCAGTGCGCGCTGGCCATTCTCAACACCGGTACCCACAGCGATAACGCCAAGACCATCCTCGAGGCCTACGAGGACTTCGAGGTGCGCATCCACCAGCAGGACCGCGGCATCCGCCTCGAACTGCTGAACGCACCGGCCGATGCCTTCGTCGACGGGCACATGATCGCCAGCACGCGGGAGATGCTGTTCAGCGCCCTGCGCGACATCGTCTACACCCAGAGCGAGCTCGACAACGCGCGCATCGACCTGGAAAGCTCTCAGGGCATCACCGACTACGTGTTCCACCTGCTGCGCAACGCCCGCACGCTGCGCGCCGGCGTGCCGCCGAAGATGGTGGTGTGCTGGGGCGGCCACTCGATCAGCACCGAGGAATACAAGTACACCAAGAAGGTCGGGCACGAACTCGGCCTGCGCGGCATGGACATCTGCACCGGCTGCGGGCCGGGCGTGATGAAGGGCCCGATGAAGGGCGCCACCATCGCCCACGCCAAGCAGCGCAACGTCGAAGGACGCTACCTGGGGCTCACCGAGCCCGGCATCATCGCCGCCGAAGCACCCAACCCGATCGTCAACGAGCTGGTGATCCTGCCGGACATCGAGAAGCGCCTGGAAGCCTTCGTCCGGGTCGGACACGGCATCGTGGTATTCCCGGGCGGCGCCGGTACCGCCGAGGAATTCCTCTACCTGCTCGGCATCCTGATGCACCCGGAGAATCGCGACCTGCCCTTCCCGCTGATCCTCACCGGCCCCCGCAGCGCGACCGCGTTTCTCGAGCAGCTGCACGCCTTCATCGGCGCCACCCTCGGCGAGCCGGCACAGCGCTGCTACACCATGATCATCGACGACCCGGCCGAGGTCGCCCGGCAGATGACCGCGGGCCTGGAGCAGGTCAAGCAGTTCCGCCGCGAGCGCAACGACGCCTTCCACTTCAACTGGCTGCTGAAGATCGAAGAGAGCTTCCAGCACCCCTTCGACCCGACCCACGCCAACATGGCCAGCCTGCGCCTGAGCCGCGACCTGCCACCCCACGAACTGGCGGCGAACCTGCGTCGCGCCTTCTCCGGCATCGTCGCCGGCAACGTGAAGGACAAGGGGATTCGCCTGATCGAACAGCACGGCCCCTACCTGATCTCCGGCGATCCGGCGATCATGAAGCCGCTCGATGAATTGCTGCAGGCATTCGTCGAACAGCACCGCATGAAGCTGCCGGGCGGCGCGGCCTACGTGCCCTGCTACCGGGTGGTGAGCTGATGCCCATCGGGCCGGCTCGTTAACGAAGGCCCCCGTTCGCGCAACGCGGTGCGACAGGGCGGTGCGACAGCGCGCCGCCCGCCGCATCCCGCACGGGGTGCTGGCGGATGAACCAAGGAAGTGACACACTGTCGTACCAATGCGGGGTAAACAGCCTCTGTTATACTCCGCACTTCCCGCCAGGCTTACGCCCGGATGCCAGCACTCTCGAATGCGGCACGACCGGACGGCATCGCACGCCAGTTGCGATTCGCGCCAGGCATGATCGTCCCGGGCCCCGCCCCCCTACAGACAGGGTTACTCATGTCCTTTGCTTCCCTCGGTCTTTCCGAGGCTTTAGCTGGTGCCGTCGAGGCCGCCGGCTATACCCAGCCCACACCGGTGCAACAGCGGGCCATCCCCGCCGTGTTGCAAGGCCGCGACCTGATGGTCGCCGCACAGACAGGAACTGGTAAGACTGGCGGCTTCGCCCTACCGGTACTCGAATTGCTTTTCCCGGGCGGCCACCCGGACCGCGAGCACCGTCATGGTCCTCGCCAGCCGCGCGTTCTGGTGCTGACGCCGACACGCGAACTCGCCGCCCAGGTACATGACAGCTTCAAGCTCTACGCCCGCGATCTGCCGCTCAAGAGCGCCTGCATCTTCGGCGGCGTAGGCATGAACCCGCAGGTCCAGGCCATCGCCAAGGGCCTGGACGTGCTGGTCGCCTGCCCGGGTCGACTGCTCGACCTGGCCAACCAGAAGGCCGTCGACCTCGGCCACGTCGAGATCCTCGTCCTCGATGAAGCCGACCGCATGCTCGACATGGGCTTCATCCACGACGTCAAGAAGGTGCTGGCCAAACTGCCGGCCAAACGCCAGAACCTGCTGTTCTCGGCGACCTTCTCCAAGGACATCACCGACCTCGCCGGCAAGCTGCTGCACAACCCCGAGCGCATCGAGGTCACGCCGCCGAACACCACGGTCGAGCGCATCGAACAGCGCCTGTTCCGCGTGCCGGCCAGCCACAAGCGCGCGCTGCTCGCGCACCTGATCACCCAGGGCGCCTGGGAGCAGGTGCTGGTCTTCACCCGTACCAAGCACGGCGCCAACCGCCTGGCCGAGTACCTCGACAAGCACGGCCTGCCCGCCGCGGCCATTCATGGCAACAAGAGCCAGAATGCCCGCACCAAGGCGCTGGCCGACTTCAAGGCCAACGCCGTGCGCGTCCTGGTCGCGACCGACATCGCCGCCCGCGGCCTGGACATCGACCAGCTGCCCCACGTGGTCAACTTCGAGCTGCCCAACGTCGAGGAGGACTATGTCCATCGCATCGGCCGTACCGGCCGGGCCGGACGCAGCGGGGAAGCGATCTCCCTGGTGTCGCCCGACGAAGAAAAGCTGCTCAAGGCCATCGAGCGCCTGACCAAGCAGAGAATCCCCGACGGCGACACCATGGGCTTCGACGCCAGCGCCATCGAAGCGGAAAAACCCGAAGTTCGCGAACCGCGCCAGCCGCGTCAGGCACGCGGCGAGCGCCCGGCCCGCGGTGAACGCAAGCCGGCCGCCGAGGGCACCGCCGAACCGAAGGAGCGCGCCAGCCGCAACCGCCGCGGCAAGGGCAAGGCCAAGGCGCCCGGCACCGCCCGCGCGCCTGCCGAACAGGGCGCGACAGCAGCCCGTCCGCCACGCCTGCCGGCCGATCGCGACCCGGAAGAGTTCCTGGACGACGAAGTGGACAACTTCGGCAACCGCGTCGACTACGTCAGCCCCTACCAGGGCAAGCCAGGCCGCGGTCGCCGCCCCGGTGCCAGCGGTCAGCCAGGCAACGACCAGCCGCGCGCCGCCGCGCCACGCAATGGCGGCGGCAAAGCCAAGCCTGCACGCAACGGCCAGCCCGCCGCCGCGCGTAACGGCCAGCCACGACGCAACAAGCAGGAAAGCCGCCGCTTCGAGCAGGATGCCCCACGCCAGGACGCCGCGCCGCGTCCGAGCGAGAAGCAGCCGCTGATCATCCGCAAGGAATCGCGCATCGATCGCCTGCCCAGCGCCGAGCAGCTCGATGAGCTGACCTCGAGCCGCCCGCGCGGTGAAAAGCCCGCCCTGCTGACCCGCAACCGCTAAGCCGTTGCGCGTCATCCAAACGCCGCCGCAAGGCGGCGTTTTTCATGGTGCGGCGGGCGCACACGGCGCCTATCCAGACAGCAAAACGCCGGCTCGAAGCCGGCGTTCCGATGGTCGTCAGACAGTGCCCGTCACGGCGCGCTGGCTGCGGCCCGTTGCTCGTCCCAGCCGCCACCCAGCGCCTTGAACAGGTTGACCTCACTGGTCAGCTGCGCGAGGCGATCGTTGATCATCTGCTGCTGAACACTGAACAGCTGGCGCTGCGCATCCAGCAGGATCAGGTAGCTGTCGATCCCCGTGCGGTAACGGCGCTCGGCCAGGCGGTAGTACTGCTCGCTGGTCTCGAGCAGGTCACGCTGCGCCTGGAGCTGCTCGGTGTAGGTCGCCTGGGCCGCCAGGCCGTCGGCGACTTCCCGGAAGGCGACCTGAATGGCGCGCTCGTACTGGGCCACCTGGATGTTCTTGCTGATCTCGGCATAGTCGAGGTTGGCGCGCAGCTGCCCGGCGTTGAAGATCGGCAGGCTGATCTGCGGCGAGAACGTCCAGTAGCCCGAGCCTCCGTCGAACAGACCGGACAGTTCGCGGCTGGCCGTGCCCGCCGCGCCGGTCAGGCTGATGCTGGGAAAGAACGCGGCGCGGGCCGCCCCGATGCTGGCATTGGCGGCGCGCAGCTGATACTCGGCCTGGACGATGTCCGGGCGCTTGGTCAGCAGGTCCGAAGGCAGGCCGACCGGAAGCTCGGCCAGTTGCTGGTCGTTCAGCTCACGCTTGTGCAGCAGGTTCGCCGGAATGTTCTGCCCCAGCAGTTGCGCCAGGGCGTTGCGGTCCTGAGCGACGAGGCGGGTGTACTGCGCCAGGCTTACCCGCGCGGTCTCGACGGCGCTGCGCGCCTGACGCAGCTCGAGCGCCGAGGCGACGCCCACGTCGAAGCTGCGCTGGGTCAGTGCCAGGCTCTCGTCGTAGGCCTTGAGCGTATCGGCGGTCAGCTCCAGCAGCGCCTGATCGGCCTGCCAGGTCAGCCAGGCGTTGGCCACACTGGCCACCAGGCTGATCTGCGCGCTGCGCTGCGCCGCTTCGGTGGCGAAGTACTGTTGCAGCGCCTCCTCACGCAGGCTGCCCAGACGCCCGAACAGGTCCAGTTCCCAGGCCACGCCCAACGTTGCGCTGTACTGCCCGCCCACCGTCGATTCGCCAGAGGGGCTCAGGTCGGCCGGTGTACGGCCGCGCGTGGCGGCGCCATCGGCGCTTACCAGCGGCAGCAGGTTGGCCCGCTGGACGCGGTAGAGCGCCCGGTAGGCCTCGACATTGAGCGCCGCGACGCGAAGGTCCCGGTTGTTCTGCAACGCAACGTCGATCAGTTGCTGCAGGTCCGGATCGCGGAAGAACTCGCGCCAGCCCAGATCCATGGCCTGCTGGTTGGCCGGCGCCTCGCCCTGGGGCCAGGCGGCGTCCACCGGCGCGACCGGGCGCTGGTACTCGGGAATCATCGAGCAGCCCCCGAGCGCCGCCAGCAGTGCCAGGCTCAATAAGGACTTTTTCACAGGGTCTTCTCCTTCTCGCTTTCGACGCCAGGCTTGTCTCGATCGAACAGCGAACCAATGACCACATAGAACAGCGGAATCCAGAAGATCGCCAGCACCGTCGCGGTGAGCATGCCGCCGATCACGCCGGTACCGATCGCATGCTTGCTGCCGGCGCCGGCGCCGCTGGCGATCGCCAGCGGAACCACCCCAAGGCCAAAGGCCAGCGAGGTCATGATGATCGGACGCAACCGCATGCGGCACGCTTCCAACGCGGCGTTGGCATAGCTCATGCCCTCTTCGCGCAGGGCCTTGGCGAACTCGACGATGAGGATCGCGTTACGCGCGGCCAGACCGATGGTGGTAATCAGGCCCACCTGGAAGAACACCTCGTTCGACAGGCCGCGCATCAGCGTGAAGGCCAGCGCCCCGACGATGCCCAGCGGCACCACCAGCATCACCGCGAACGGGATCGACCAGCTCTCGTAGAGGGCCGCCAGGCAGAGGAACACCACCAGCAGCGACAGCGCATAGAGGGCGAGGGTCTGCGACCCCGCCAGGCGCTCCTCGTAGGACTGCCCGGTCCAGGAGTAACCCACGCCAGGCGGAAGCTGTGCGGCGATCTCCTCGACCGCGGCCATCGCTTCGCCCGAGCTGTAGCCCGGTGCCGGTTCGCCCAGCATCTCGATCGCACTGACGCCGTTGTAGCGCGACAGCTTGGGTGAACCATAGACCCACTTGCCGGTGGCGAACGCGCTGAACGGGACCATCTGTCCGGCATCGTTGCGCACGAACCACTTGGACAGGTCGTCCGGACTCATGCGGGAGCTCGGGATACCCTGCAGGTAGACGCGCTTGACGCGCCCCTTGTCGATGAAGTCGTTGACGTAGCTGCTACCCCAGGCGATCGACAGCGTGCTGTTGACGTCCGAGAGCGCCACACCCAGGACCCGAGCCTTCTCATCGTCGATCAGCAACTGATATTGCGGCTCGTCCAGCAGGCTGTTGGCCCGAACGCCCATCAGCACCGGGTTCTGGCTGGCCAGCTGGAGGAACTGGTCCCGCGCCTGCTTGAGGACATCCTGCCCCACGCCAGCGCGATCCTGCAGATAGAAGTTGAAGCCCGTCGCGTTACCCAGCTCCATCACCGCTGGCGGGGCGAAGGCGATAACCGACGCATCCCGGATGCTGGCGAAGTGCTGGCGGGCACGCTGCGCCAGCGCGAAGACGCTGTCTTCGGCGTTGGTACGCTCGCTCCAGGGCTTCAGGCCGATGAAGGCGATACCCGAGCTCTGGCCACGCCCGGCGAAACTGAAACCGGTCACGGTGAAGACGGAGCGGACGATGTCGCCCTCCTCTTCGAGCAGGTATTCACGCATCGCATCGATGCTGCGCTGGGTGCGCTCGGCGGTCGACCCCGTCGGCGCCTGGACCTGAGCGAACAGAACGCCCTGGTCCTCATCCGGCAGGAACGCGGTCGGGATGCGGTTGAAGAGCACGATCATCACGCCGACGATCAGCACGTACAGCAGCAGGAACGGCACCTTGCGCTTGAGCACGCCCTTCACGCCACGCTCGTAGCTTTCGACGCTGCGATCGAAGGTACGGTTGAACCAGCCGAAGAAACCACCCTTGGCATGGTGGTCGCCTTTTTCGATGGGCTTGAGCAGGGTGGCGCAGAGCGCCGGCGTGAAGATCAGCGCCATGACCACCGACAGCACCATCGCGGAGACCATCGTGATCGAGAACTGTCTATAGATGACCCCCGTCGAGCCTCCGAAGAAAGCCATCGGCAACAGTACGGCGGAGAGCACCACGCCGATGCCGATCAGCGCGCCCTGGATCTGGCCCATCGACTTGCGTGTCGCTTCCAGGGGAGAAAGCCCCTCCTCGCGCATCACCCGCTCGACGTTTTCCACGACCACGATGGCATCGTCCACCAGCAGGCCGATCGCGAGGATCATCGCGAACATCGTCAGGGTGTTGATGCTGTAGCCGAACACGGCGAGCACGCCGAAGGTACCGAGCAGCACCACGGGGACGGCCAGCGTCGGCACGAGGGTGGCGCGGAAGTTCTGCAGGAACAGGTACATCACCAGGAAGACCAGCACGAAGGCTTCCAGCAGGGTATGCATGACGCCGGTGATGGAGGCGGAAATGACCGGCGTGGTGTCGTAGGGGTACACCACTTCCATGCCCGGCGGGAAGAACGGCTCCAGCTGCTCGATGGTTTCGCGCACGCCCTGCACGGTATCGAGCGCGTTGGCACCGGTCGCCAGGCGCAGGGCCAGACCGGCTGCCGGCTTGCCATTGAAGTGGGCGCTTACCCCGTAGTTTTCGCCACCCAGCTCGACCGTCGCGACATCACCCAGACGAACCTGGGAACCGTCGCTGTTGACCTTGAGCAGGATGTCGCGGAACTGTTCGGGCGTCTGGAAGCGTGTCTTGCCGATCACCGTCGCGTTGAGCTGTTGCCCCGCCACGGCCGGCAGGCCGCCGAACTGACCGGACGACACCTGGACGTTCTGTGCCTGGATGGCGCTGCGCACGTCGACCGGCGTCAGGTTGAAGTTGTTCAGCTTCGCGGGATCGAGCCAGATGCGCATCGCGTATTGCGAGCCGAACACCTGGAAGTCGCCGACGCCCTTGGTCCGGGAGATCGGGTCCTGCATGTTCGAGACGATGTAGTCGGCCAGGTCGCGCTGGTCCATGCTGCCGTCGGTCGACACCACGCCGATGACCACCAGGAAGTTGCGCACCGCCTTGGTCACCCGGATGCCCTGCTGCTGAACCTCCTGCGGCAGCAATGGCGTGGCCAGCTGCAGCTTGTTCTGCACCTGCACCTGGGCGATGTCCGGGTTGGTCCCCTGATCGAAGGTGACGGTGATGGACATGCTGCCGTCGGCGTTCGATTCCGACGAGATGTAGCGCAGGCCATCCAGACCATTGAGCTGTTGCTCGATGACCTGCACGACGGTGTCCTGCACCGTCTGCGCCGAAGCGCCCGGGTAGTTCACGGCGATGCCGACCGCGGGCGCCGCGATGCTCGGATACTGGTTGACCGGCAGGGAGAGAATGGAAAGCCCCCCCGCCAGCATGATCACCAAGGCGATCACCCAGGCGAAAATCGGGCGATCGATAAAGAATCTGGACATGGATTAGCGATCCTCAGCCTTCTTGGGCCTGGGGCTGGACAGCCCCGGCCTCGGTGGCGACATTGCTGGCGGGAACGACCTTGACCTCGGCGCCCGGCCGCGCGAACTGCAGCCCTTCGGTGATCAGGCGGTCGCCCGGGTTCAACCCTTCGCTGACCAGCCAGCGATTGCCGACGGTGCGCTCGGTCTTCAACGTGCGCAGCTCGACCTTGTTCTCGGCGTTGACCACCATCGCGGTCGGCTCGCCACGCGCGTTGCGGGTCACGCCCTGCTGCGGCGCGAGGATCGCATCGTTGCGTACGCCGCCCACCAGGCGCGCATGCACGAACATGCCGGGCAGCAGGACCTTGTCGGGGTTCGGGAAGACCGCGCGCAGGGTCACCGAGCCGGTGCCCGCGTCGACCGACACTTCGGCCACTTCGAGCTGCCCTTCATGGTCGTACTCGGAGCCGTCCTCAAGGGTCAGGGTCACCTTGGCGGCACCTTCGGCGGCGCGTTCCAGACGGCCTTCGGCGAGATCACGACGCAGCTGGAGCAGGTCGCGAGCCGGCTGGGTGACGTCAACGTAGATCGGATCGAGCTGCTGGATGGTGGCCAGGGCCTGGGTCTGGCCGTTGCTCACCAGCGCCCCTTCGGTGACCGCCGAGCGCCCGATGCGACCGGAAATGGGGGCCAGCACCTTGGTGTAGCGCAAGTCGATTCGTGCCCGCTCCAGGTTCGCCTGCGCCTGCAGCGCTGCGGCGCGCGCCTCGTCGTAGGCCTGGCGGCTGACCGCCTGCTCCTTGACCAGCAAGCCATAGCGATCGGCAAGCGACTTGCTCGACGCCAGGCTGGCTTCGGCACTCTTGAAAGCCGCCTCGTAGACCGCCGCATCGATCTGATACAGCTGCTGCCCGGCCTTGACTTCGCTGCCTTCGTCGAACAGGCGCTTCTGGATGATGCCGTTGACCTGCGGGCGCACTTCGGCGATGCGGTACGCGGCCGTACGGCCTGGCAGGCTGGAGGTGACGGCAAAAGGCTCGGCCTCGAGGGTCACTACCCCGACCTGGGGCATCTGCTGAGGCGGAGGGGCGGACTCTTCTTGGCATCCGCTGAGCAACGATGCCGCAGCGACGATGGAAATCAGAGCAGCGCGAGCTGACTTGACTGGCATGGACGAACCTCTTGGAAACGGGCTAGCCGCAACGCTGGACAGCGCTGCGGCACGACTTCGGCAGATGGCGGAATATACTTACATCCATAACTGTTTGTAAACCGCAAAAACCCAGCGGTGTGCTCTGGTAAAGGCTTCTCAACGCAAAACGCCGGCAAGGGCCGGCGTCGTTTTCTTACACGGTTACCGATTACTTGCGGATACCCTCGACCGACAGGATCAGCTCGACGGTTTCCGACGCCGGGCCCAGGTCCATCTTGATGTTGAAATCCTTCAGTTTCAGCGTGGTGGTCCCTTCGAAGCCGGCACGGTAGCCGCCCCATGGGTCCTCGCCCTCGCCGATGAACTTCGCCGCGATGACGACCGGCTTGGTCACACCGTTCAGGGTCAGGTTGCCGGTGATATCGGCGGTGCCTTCGCCGGTGGACTTGACCTGGGTGGATTCGAAGGTCGCGGTCGGGTGCTTGCCGACGCTGAGGAAATCATCACTGCGCAGGTGCTTGTCACGCTCGGCATGGTTGGAATCGACGCTGGCGGTCTGGATGGTCACGTTGACCTTGCTCTCTTCCGGCTTGTCGGCATCGAAGCTGAACGAGCCGTCGAAATCGCGGAAGGTGCCATACAGCCAAGAATAGCCGAGGTGGCTGATCTTGAAATTGATGAAGGCGTGCTGGCCTTTCTTGTCGATCGCGTAATCGGCCGCCATCGCCTGGCCCGCGAACAGCGCCGAGCCAAGGGCGAGCGCGGCAAGGGTTTTCTTCAGCATGAGTAGCGTCTCCTATCGTGGTTGAATCATTCCGGGGCCCGACCGAGCATTCGCTGCAGGGTCGGGTCGCGGTCGATGAAATGGTGCTTGAGCGCGGCAAGGCCATGCAGGACCGAGAAAATCACCAGCCCCCAGGCGAGGTATTCGTGGACCACACCGGCCACATCCGCCTGGGCAGGAATCGAGGTGAGGGTCGCCGGCACATCGAACCAGCCGAACACGCTGATCGGTCGTCCGTCGGCGGTGGAGATCAGGTAACCGGAAAACATCAGCGCGAACAACCCCAGGTACAGCAGACCATGCCCGCCTTTGGTCGCCAGGCGCACCCAGCGCCCGTGGCTGGCCAGCGGAGCGGGCCCGGTATTCAGGTACCGCCAGACCACCCTCAGCACCATCAGCATGAACAACAGCAGGCCGACGCTCTTGTGGATGTCCGGCGCGGTGCGGTACCAGCTGCTGTAATAGGTGAGCCCGACCATCCACAGGCCGAGGCCGAACAATCCGAAGACGGCCAGCGCGATCACCCAGTGCAGCAGGATACTGATGAAGCCATAGTTGTTAGCCGTGTTGCGCCAGCGCATTGCGTATCAATTCCATTTCAGACGAGTGCGACAAGCCTAGCGATAAACGTATCGGCGTGAAGCGGATTTTTTCGCTGCGATCTATCGAAATGCCAGATAGGTACGCATCCGCATCCGGCTCTCGCTCTGCTAGTCTGCCCGGCCCACCCGTCAGCAGGAGTTTGTGATGAGCCAAAACGACGCCTGGATGCAGCGCGACCTCGCCGTGCTCTGGCATCCCTGTACCCAGATGAAGGATCACGAAAGCCTGCCGATGATCCCGATCCGGCGCGCAGAGGGGGTATGGCTTGAGGATTTCGACGGCAAGCGCTACCTCGATGCGGTCAGCTCCTGGTGGGTTAACGTGTTCGGCCACGCCAATCCGCGCATCAATGCACGGATCAAGGAACAGGTCGACCAGCTCGAGCACGTCATCCTGGCCGGTTTCAGCCACCAGCCGGTGATCGAGCTGTCCGAACGCCTGGTCGTGATGACGCCCGCCGGACTGGACCGGGTGTTCTATGCCGACAACGGCTCCTCGTGCATCGAGGTGGCGCTGAAGATGAGCTTTCACTACTGGCTCAACCGGGGGCAGCCCGGAAAGCGGCGCTTCGTCACCCTGACCAACAGCTATCACGGCGAGACGGTCGCGGCGATGTCGGTGGGTGACGTCGCCCTCTTCACCGACACCTACCGCCCGCTGCTGCTCGATACGATCAAGGTACCCAGCCCCGACTGCTTCCTGCGACCGGACGGGGTGAGCTGGGAGGAGCATTCGCGCACGCTCTTCGCGGCCATGGAGCAGACCCTGGCCGAGCACCATCAGGAGGTCGCGGCGGTCATCGTCGAGCCGCTGATCCAGGGCGCCGGCGGCATGCGCATGTACCACCCGGTGTACCTCAAGCTGCTGCGCGAGGCGTGCGATCGCTATGGCGTGCACCTGATCCACGATGAGATCGCGGTCGGCTTCGGCCGTACCGGAACGATGTTCGCCTGCGAGCAGGCCGGTATCCGCCCCGACTTCCTGTGCCTGTCCAAGGCACTGACGGGCGGCTACCTGCCCCTGGCCGCCTGCCTCACCACAGATGACGTCTATCAGGCCTTCTACGACGACTACTCCACCCTTCGCGCCTTTCTCCATTCGCACAGCTATACCGGCAACCCGCTGGCCTGCGCGGCGGCGCTGGCCACCCTGGACATCTTCGAGAGCGACCGTGTGATCGAGGCGAACCGCGCACTGGCCGCCAGGATGGGACAGGCCACGGCGCACCTAGCCGATCACCCCAACGTCGGCGAGGTCCGTCAGACCGGCATGGCGCTGGCCATCGAAATGGTCAGGGACAAACCGAGCAGGGCCGGCTACCCCTGGCAGGAGCGGCGCGGGCTGAAGGTCTACCAGCACGCGCTGGAGAGGGGCGCCCTGCTCCGCCCGCTGGGCAGCGTGGTGTACTTCCTGCCGCCCTACACCATCACGCCCGAGCAGATCGACTTCCTGGCCGAGGTGGCCAGCGAAGGCATCGACCTGGCTACCCGCGACAGCCTGAGCGTCGCGGTGGCTGTCGACCTGCACCCGGGCTTTCGCGATCCGGGTTGACGCGCACGGCTTCAGGCCGACGATGACAGGCCTTACACTGCCGGCCTGTCGTCAGCCAGCGAAGTCCCGTTCATGCGCCTGTCCCGCTTTTTCATCGATGCCCCCCTCGCCCTCGGCCAGCATGAGTTGCCCGAGGCCCAGGCTCACTACATCGGTCGCGTGCTGCGCCTGAGCGCCGGCCACGCGGTCCAACTGTTCGACGGCAGCGGCACCGAGTACCTGGGGCAGCTCATGGAGGTCGGCAAGAAACGGGTGTCGGTGGAGCTGGTCGAGCGCCAGCCAGGTCTCGCCGAGTCGCCGCTGCGCGTGCACCTGGGCCAGGGGCTTTCCCGCGGGGAGCGCATGGACTGGGCGATCCAGAAGGCCACGGAGCTTGGGGTCACCGAGATCACGCCCCTGCTCAGCGAACGCTGCGAGGTGCGGCTGAACGACGAGCGAGCCGACAAGCGCCTCCAGCACTGGCGGCAGATTGCGATCAGCGCCTGCGAGCAATGCGGACGTTCCGTGCTGCCACGGATCCAAGCGCCGGTCTCCCTGGAGGACTGGCTGCAACGCACCGAGGCCGATCTGAAACTGCTGCTGCACCCGGTTGCCGAACCGCTGGACAGTCATCCGAAGCCCGGCACCCTGGCCCTGCTGATAGGCCCGGAAGGTGGCATCACCGACGGGGAAATCGAAAGCGCACGCGCCCGTGGCTTCCAGCCGGCGCGTCTGGGGCCACGCGTGCTGCGAACGGAAACCGCACCGGTGGTCGCGCTGAGCGTGGCCCAGCATTTGTGGGGCGACTTCTAGCCGCCCTGGGCGGGCAAACGACGAGGGATTACTCGATCAACCCGGCATCGGCGAGCTTTTGCTCGAGGCCGACCAGATCGGGGATACGGGCGATCACATCGCCCAGGTTCACCGCATCGAGTTCGAGCGGCGCAAGCTCGGTCTCGGCGCGCGCCAGGCTGGCGTCCACCTTGACCGAACGGGGAATGCCCTGCACCAGCAAGGCGATGAACTTGACCCGCTCCCGGCCGCCCAGGGCGTTGAGGATCGCCACCCGCGCCCCCTGTCCCACTTTCGGCTCGCCTCCGGAGGCGGCCTCGAACGACAGCAGCGGCAGGCTCAGGTCGCGCCAGGCGACCTGCCCCAGCAGCCAGGCCGGCATGCCCTGGGAAACCTGCGGTGCGCGATAGGGAATCAGTTCGGCCACCGCCACGTTGGGCAGCAGCAGGGTGCGATCGGTCAGAGGCACCAGCAGGCCGGTAAGGCTGCCCTGGCCTTCCTGGGCGGCAACGACGGATTGGCTCATGGGATGTCCTGGGGTGTAGTGGAAAGAGAGTCTGCGGCCTGCTCGGCCAGATGATCGACCAGTGCCTGGGCCAGTTCGCGCGGGTCGCCGCTGAGTACGCTGTAACCGCCATCGCGCAAGCTGTCGGGCATGCTCGAACACACGCATGAATCCGCACGCTGGGTCCAGATCCTGCCGCCCTGACGACGGACGTAGGCCGCCGCGGCACTGCCGTCGCTGCCCATGCCGCTGAAGGCGATGACGCCACAGCGGCTGGCGAAATGCTGGGCCAGGTTGAGCATCATCTGATCGATGGACGGGCTGTAGGGCTCGGGCCAACCACGGTTGGCGACCTGCATGAGGCCTCCGGCGGCAAAGCCGAGCTCATGCTGGATCGGCGCGATCACCACCTCGCCGCAGCGAATCGGCTCGCCGTGGCGCGCCTGACCGACCGGCCACTGGCTGTGACGCCCGACCGCCTGCGGCAGGCTGGTTTCGAAACTGGCCTCGATGTGCTGCGCATAGACGAAGCCCACCGGAAGACCGCCCGGCAGTGCGTCGAGAAACGCCTTGACCGCCTCCGGCCCGCCCATGGAAGCGGCGAGCAACCAGACCTGCCTGGCAGGCTCGCCCGGAGAGAGTGACGTTTTCTCGGCCAGCATCCGCGGCAGTTCGAGCCGCCCCGGGTGCTGCGCCTCGCCGAGCAGGGCCTGCAGACGGGGCCCGACCGCGGTCGAGGGGTCGCCGATCAACCGCTTGAGCTTGCCGAACAGGCGCCGCTCCCAACGCGGGTAGTTCTCCGAGAGACGCTCCGGCGCGTGCCCTTCGCCGAACAGGACCGGTGCGCTGGACCACTCAAGCAGCGCGTCCACCAGCGGGCAATCCTCCGATTGCGCCAGATCGACGAGCCACAGGTCAGTGCCAACCCCCTCGAGATCCGCTACTTCCAGACGGGCCGGGTCGGTATTGAGCACCACCCGGTAGCCGCTTGCACTCAGAGCCTGCTGCAGCACATGGCGCTGCAGCGAAGTGTCCGCCAGCACGGCGATCCGTGCCGAACCCGTCTCATTCATGAACCTGGACCAGGCGCTGTATGGTTTCGAGCAGCAGGGACTCTTGGTAAGGCTTGCCGAGGTATTCGTTGACCCCGATGGACATCGCCCGATCGCGGTGCTTCTCGCCGGTACGCGAGGTGATCATGATGATCGGCAGGTCCTGCAGCCGCTCATCGTGACGCACCAGGCTGGCAACCTCGAAGCCGTCCATGCGCGGCATCTCGATGTCCAGCAGCATGATGTCGGGCTTGCGTTCCTGCAGTTGGGTGATGGCGTCGACCCCGTCCTTGGCGGTCATCACGTTCATCCCGTTCCGCTCGAGCAGACGGCTGGTGACCTTGCGCACGGTGACCGAGTCGTCCACCACCATGACCAGCGTCGGACGGTCGGCCTCGACATCCGCGGCCACCGCCGGCGCCTGGCTGAGCTGACGCGGCTGCAGGCTGAGCAGCTGGACGTGCAGCGCACGGATGGTCGCCAGCAGATCGAGAATCACCACCACGCGACCATCCCCGAGGATGGTTGCCCCGGAAATCCCATGGACGCCGGAGAACTGCGGACCGAGGCTCTTCACCACGATTTCGCGCGAACCGGCGAGGCTGTCTACCTGGACCGCAACCGCATGCTCGCTGGAACGGACCAGGATCACCGGCAGCGGCAGGCTCTGGCCCACCAGTTTCGGATGCTGCCCGTTGTTGAGCAGATCGCCCAGGTAACGCAGCTCGTAGGCCTGACCGGCGTACTCGAAGCGTGGCGCGTTGGGCTGGTAATAGGCCTCCAGCTCGTAGGGCGAAACCCGCACGATACCTTCGATGGTGTTCAACGGGATCGCATACAGATCCTCGCCCGAGTAGACCATCAGCGCGCGGTTGACCGAGACGGTGAACGGCAAGCGGATCAGGAAGCACGTGCCCTCGCCGAGCGTGGACTCGATGCTCATCGAGCCGCCGAGCTGCTTGACCTCCGAGTGCACCACGTCCATGCCGACGCCGCGGCCGGAAATCTGGGTAACCCGTTCGGCCGTGGAGAAGCCGGCCTCGAGGATGAACTGCAGCACCTCGTGATCGGTGAGCGAGGCATCGGCTTTCATCATGCCGCGCTCGATCGCCTTGCGACGCACCGCCTGCAGGTTGATGCCGCCGCCGTCGTCGGACAGCGAAAGAACGATGTCGCCGCCTTCCCGGCCGAGCTCCAGGCGAATGGTGCCCTGCGCCGACTTGCCGGCCGCAAGGCGCTTGTCCTGGGGTTCGATCCCGTGGTCGACCGCGTTGCGCAGCATGTGCTCGAGCGGCGCGACGATCCGTTCGAGAACGGTACGGTCCATTTCGCCTTCGGCGTTGCCGACGACGAACTCGACCTGCTTGCCCAGTTCACCGGCCACCTGGCGGACGATACGACGCAGCCGCGGAACGAGGCGATCGAAGGGCACCATGCGGGTGCGCATGAGGCCTTCCTGCAGCTCGGTGTTGACCCGCGCCTGCTGCAACAGCAGGGTTTCGGCGTCGCGGTTTCGCGCCGCCAGGGTTTCCTTCAGATCCAGCAAGTCGGACGCCGACTCGAACAGGGCCCGCGAGAGCTGCTGCAACTGGGAATGGCGGTCCATTTCCAGCGGGTCGAAGTCCTCGTAGCCGACACGTTCGGCCTCGGCCTGGTAGCGGCTGAGAATCTGCGCCTGGGTTTCGGTGTCCAGGCGGCGCAGCTGGTCGCGCACCCGCTCGATGGTCGCTTCCATTTCACCCAGGGTGAAGCCGACGTCGCTCACCTGCTGCTCGACGCGCCCCCGGAAGATCGAAGTTTCACCAGCCAGGTTGACCAGCCCTTCGAGCAGTTCGGCAGGGACCTTCACGAGTTCCTGCGGGGCACGACGCGCTGCCGCATCCAGGGCCGCCTCCTGCGCCTTGCGTACGAACGGCAGCACCTTGGCCGGCGCAACGACCGCCTTCTGCGCCTGCGGGCTCACCGCGACGATGGGCTTGTCCAGCGCGACCGGTGCCGGCTGGGGAGCCGCGACGGGCTCAGGCTGAGCGCTGGCTTCCAGCGCGTCGTTGCCCAGACGCTCACGCAGCAGTTCGACTTCCTTGAGCAGCCCCTCGTAACCGGTCTGCACATCCAGGAACAGGTTTTCAGGCCAGGGCGCCCCCGCCTGCTGCGCCTCGCTCAGGTGCTGTTCGAGGCCGTGGGCCATGTCGCCCAGGCGCTTCTGCCCGGCCAGCCGGGCACCACCTTTGAGGGTGTGCAGCACGCGCATCATCTCGCCCAGCGCCGCAGCATCGTCGCGAGCCGCGTCCCAATGGGCCATGGCCGCTTCCATGTCCTCGAGCAGGTCGCCGGCTTCCTCGACGAAAATGTCGAGAATTTCCGCCTCGGCGTCGGCGTCCACCTCTTCTTCCGCGGCTTTGAGCTCCACCGTGTTGGGGACGCTGAGCTGCTCGCTGGGATTGGCGCGGAAACGACGGATGCGCTCGATCAGGGCGACGCCATCGGGCAAGGCGCGGCGCGCACGCACGCCATCGAGCATCGCCGACAGCCGGTCGTGGCACGCCTGGAGCAGGCCGAAGAGATCGGCGCTGGCGCGCAGACGTCCCTGGCACAGACCTTCGTACAGGAACTCCAGCTCATGGGCCAGATCACCGATCTCGCGGATCTCGGCCATGCGCGCACCCCCTTTGAGGGTGTGCAGATCGCGTTGCAGGGCTTCGATTTCGAGGCTGTTGTTGACGTCATCCATCCAGCGCTGCAACGAGGCGTTGGCGCTGTCCATGATGTCGAAACCTTCCTCGAGGAAGATTTCCACCAGTTCCGGATCACGGTCGTCCCAGTTCGTCGTCGACGCGGCTTCCTCGAGCGGCTCGACCAGCGGCTCGCTTGGCTGCTCAATCTCGGCCGGCTCGCTCACAGGCACTTCTTCGGGCAGCGCCAGCTCCTCGTCAACGACGAGCGATGGCATGTCGTCCAGGGACGGCCACGACAGGGTTTCATCGAGCGCCGGAACGTCCGTCTCCGGCTCGGCCGGTACGTCCACGGGCTGCAGCTCGACCTCGAAAGGCTCGCCGTCGGACTCGGGCTGTTCGATCAGCGGCGCCGGAACGTCCTCGATTTCTGCCACGTCGGCAACGGGCGGCCAAAGTGCCTCGTCGGTGTCGATGGCGTCGAACCCGGCAGGACCTTCTGCTTCGGATTCAGGTTGGGCAGGCTCGGCGGTTTCGTATCCGACTTCCTTCAGAGACGAAACCGCCGACTCAAAAGTTGGAGTGATGCCCTGGCGGTAAGCGTCGATCGCGTCGATCAGGCGAACCGGATTGCTCATCGGACGCCCGGCCTGGAGCTGTTCGAGCTGCGTCGCGAGCATGTCGTGACTCTGTTGCAGCAGCGAGGCGAGCTCCGGCGAGTAGGTGTAACGACGATCCACCAGGCCTTCGTAAAGGAACTCCAGCTCGTGGGCCAGATCGCCGACCGGGCTGATCTCCGCCATCCGCGCACCACCCTTGAGGGTGTGCAGATCCCGCTGCAGCGCCGAGAGCGCAAGCTGGCTGGACGGATCGGCGAGCCAGCGCTCGAACGCCTGGCTGGCACTGTCGAGCAGATCCACGGCTTCGTCCAGGAAGATCTCGACCATTTCCTCGTCGAGATCCTCGCACACCACAACGCTCGGCTCCTGCAAGCGCGAGGGCTGCACGGGTGGCGTTTCGGCGGGCTCGGAGGCCGGCCAGGCTTCGGCTTCGGCTTCGGCTTCGGCTTCGGCTTCGGCTTCGGCTTCGGCTTCGGCTTCGGCTTCGGCTTCGAAAGTTGGCGGCAGCTCGAGCGCCAGGTCAACCGGCTCCAGAGCCTCCGGCACCGACGATTTCGGCTCACCCAGCAGCAGGGACGCAGGGTCCAACGCCTCGCCCAGCAGGGCTTCGAGCTTGGCGACCAACTCGGGATGCGCGCTGACCTGCAGGCCGGCGGCCACCTGATCCATCATTGCCACGAGCGCTTCGTGGCCCTCTTCGACGTCCTCGAAGAACCGCTCGCTGACCGCCAGGCGACCTTCCTGAGCGACGGCGTAAAGGCTCAGCAGTGCCTGGCACAGGGAATCGATCTGCGGCAGCTCGGCCATCTGGGCGCCCAGCCCAAGCGTGGTCAGTTCTTCCAGCAGTGCGGTCAGCTCCTGGCGTTCGGCCGGATGCTCACGCCAGCTGCGCAGCAGGTCCTCGGCATCGAGCAGGATGTTCATACCTTCCGACAGGAACAGCGAGATCATCCGCGGGTCACGCGTGTCCCCCTGCTCGCTGTCATGCCGTGCGTTGCTCTCGGCCAAGCGCTC
Source organism: Stutzerimonas nosocomialis (assembly GCF_005876855.1). Taxonomy (GTDB): domain Bacteria; phylum Pseudomonadota; class Gammaproteobacteria; order Pseudomonadales; family Pseudomonadaceae; genus Stutzerimonas; species Stutzerimonas nosocomialis. Next base: position 99,089 of record NZ_QLAE01000003.1, read on the forward strand.
CTGATGCAGCGCCTGTACCCGCGCAAGGAACTCCGGCGCGCCTTCGATGGGCGCCAGCGGATCGCTCTCGAGCTTCTCCAGCCCGGCACGGAACAGTTGTTCGGCGCTGTGCATGAGCTCGGCTTCGGCCAGATTCATCTGGATCAAGTTGGTCTTGAACTCCTTGACCAGCTTTTCCAGAGGCGTGGCGATTTCGGCGATCGGCAGGATGCCGGCCATGTGCGCGCTGCCCTTGAGCGTATGCAGCGCACGCTGCAGGGAATCGGTTACCGGTTGCGGCAGTTGCTGAGCGCAGTCGGCGAGAAACCCAACCAGGGTATCGAGATGGGTCTCGGCTTCGTTGCGGAAGATTTCCAGCAGTTGCGGATCGAGCTCTTCGGCACCCGCAGAGGTGGACGCAGGGGCAGCGACCCGCGCGTCACCGACGGGTGCGGTATCGAGCGGTGCAGCGTCGGCTGCCACCGGCGCCCTGGCGGCCGCGCTCTGCGTGGAAATCGACTCGCCCTTGGCCAGCGCATGCGCGTTGGCCGCGAGGCGATCGACATCGTCGCGCTGACGCTGCGCCTTGGCGGCAAACTCCTGAACCAGCTCTGGCATCAGGTCGACCACCCGGCCGATCAGGGTCTTCACCGAGTCGCTGGCTTCGATGCTGCGATCCAGGACGCGGTTGAGCAGGTTCTCGACGGCCCAACCCAGCTCGCCGATGATCAATGCCCGGACCATACGCCCGCTACCCTTGAGGGTATGGAAGGCGCGCCGTACTTCCGTCAGCGCTTCCTTGTCGTCGGTATTGGCCACCCAGCGCGGCAGGTATTCGGCGATGGTCTCAATAACCTCGCCAACTTCCTCGACGAACACTTCGAGCAGCTCTTCGTCGACCGGTTCCTCGTCCACCGAAGGCGGCAACAGGCTAGGCGGCACGTCCTGGGCAGGCGGATTGATCGCCTGTACGGGCGCGGCCATCACATCGGCCATCGAGATCGCAGGCTCGGCCGGTGCAACCTCGGGCGCAGGACGGGCTTCAGGCAGGGAAACTTCGGGCAGATCCAGTTCGGCCATCTCGGCCGCGCTGATGGATGCCGGAAGCGGCGATTGCTCGGCGAACGCAGGTTCGAGTTCGACCTCCTCCACCGGAGCGGCGAACACTTCCTCAGCCTCGGGCTCGTCGAGCATCAGCGGCGCGAACTCGATTTCCTCGGTCGCTTCGACCGGCAGATCCACGTCGAACGCAGGTGCTTCGAGCGCCGGCTCGACGGTATCGAGCGGCAAGTCGGCCAGGATTTCGGGTTCAGCCTCGAACACCGGCGCAGGAGCGACAGGCAGCTCAGGCTCCACAGGCTCGGCAGGCAGCACTTCCATCTCGTCGAGCGGGTCGGCCAACGCGCCATCGCCAGCGACGACCGGGTCTTCACGGTCGAGGATCGACGGCTTCTCGGTCAACGGATAGCCCAGCGCTTCCAAGCTCTCTTCGGCAACGTCGAGAATCGCGTCACCCTGGGTCGCGTGGTCTTCGCTCAGGCGTTCGAGGTAATACTCGACGCCGGTGATCGCGTCGGCGAGGGTATCGAGGCTCTGCCAGTCGGGTATCGCCTTGCAGGCCAGCAACTGCTCCTGGATGTAACGGTTGCAGGCTTCGAGCAGCGCAGCGGCGCGAGGCAGCGGGATCATCGACAGGCCGCCACGGGCTTGCGTCAGCAGCTCGGGCACCCGCGCCAGATGATCGTGGTTCCACTGGGAAGCGATGAACTCGATGATCGCGTCCTTGGCCTGCTCCAGGCCATTGCGCGCTTCCTTGATGACCAACTGATGGATCTGCGCCACGTCAGTAGTGGGCAGATGGTTTTCTTCGCTGCGTCCGCCCTCGGTTTGGCTGCCGACCATACCGGCCAGAGTCGCCTCGACGTACAGCAGAGCGCCTGCGACATCCATCAGGATCGCGTCGTTGGGGTCGCGCTGGCCGCTGGCCAACGCCTGGATGACGGTGTGCTGGTCGAGAATGATCTTGCGCGGCTGACCGAAACCCAGCACGGCGAGGGTGTCGGAAATCTGCTTGAGCGGAACCAGCAGACCGCCAAGTTCGCCGAGAGCCTTGCGATCGCTGCGCACGAACAGGTCGAGGCTGTCCTTGACCCGCACCAGCTCCTCGCAGAGTGCCGCAACCACCGAGCGCATGGCACCGCGGTCCGGACCGGCCAGCTGGGCGCGCTCCTGGTTGACCACTTCGGTATCCGGCAGCGCCTCATCGAGCCTGTAGCGCTCCTTGAGCGCCTGGATGCGCGGCGAGTCGGTTTCCGCCTTGGCCACGTAGAACAGCAGGTTCTTGGTCAGCTCTTCGGATGCCGGCTGGTTGATGCCGTCGGCGCCCTGCTCGACCAGTCGCTTGAGTTCCTTGTCTACCTGGCGCAGCAGAGTACGCACCGAGGTGCCGTTGCTGACGCTGCCGCTGGCCAGGCCTTCGACCATGCCGGAGGCGATCTGCCAGAGCGCGCCGAGCGGAGCATCCTTGCACAGGGTTTCCAGGCGCGCGAAGACGCGAGCCATGTAATTGAGATTCGCCGGCAGGTCCTGATTACGGATGACGCCGACCAGGGCCATCTGCAGCATCTGCCGCAGCTTGCGCAGGAGCGCAGGAAGCTCGGCAGTACGCAGAGGCGCCAGGGATTCGGCTGGCAGCGCAGGGACCTTGCCACTGAGGTCAGGCGAGAACAGGCTGGTTTCCGAAAGCAGCTTCTCGCCCCGCGCGGCGCGCAGGTCGTTGAGCAGCGGCAGAACGACCATGGGCAGGTCGCGGCGGGCGCTCTGGATCCGGTCCAGGTAGACCGGCATCTGCAGAACGGCCTGCATCATCACTTCCAGCGCTTCGCCCTGGTTGGTGACGCGTCCCTCCATCAGCGCACGGGCGAGCTGTTCCATTTCTTCGGCAAGCATCGCCGCGCCGTAGAACTCGACCATTTGCAGGGTACCGTGCACCTGGTGCACGTACGTCAGGCAGAAACGCATGCGCGTCGAGTCCTGCGGGTTCTCGACGAACGCTTCCAGCGCCTGGCGCGCCTGCCTCAGCGTCTCGGCAATTTCGCCTTTCACCCACTCCAGGGCGACATAATCGTGCCGATCACCCATAGCGACTCCGCTCATAAACTTTTCCGGGTAAAGGCCAGAACCTGGTCATTGGCCACCGGAACCAGCTCCGGATGCCGCCAATCGACTACCTCTCCGACACCCACCACCAGCAGCCCCCCCGGTGCCAGGCGCTCGGCCAGGCGGTTGAGGATTTCGCGGCGACGCCAGCGACGGAAGTAGATCAGCAAGTTCTGGCAGAAAATAACGTCCATGTCGGATATCGGCGCTGAAGCCAGATCCAACACGTTGAGCCTGGCGTAGCACACACGCGATGCCAGGCTCGGCAGTATTTGAAAACGTCCAGCAGCCAGCGGCTGGAAATACGCGTCTTGTAACGTCTCGCTCACCTGGCTCAGACGCGCAGCGGCGTATACCCCTTCGCGAGCCCTGGCCAAGGCACTCAGACTGATGTCCGTTCCGGTGACGCCGAAGCGCCCTTCGTGAGCGGAGCCTTTCAGCACCTCGACCGCGCAGATAGCCAGCGAAAAGGCCTCCTCGCCACTGGAGCATCCTACGCTCCACAAGGCCAGCGGCTGCGACAGCCCGCTCGTCAGCCGCGTGGAAAGGTACTCACTGAGCACATCGAAAGAGGGAGGGTGGCGAAAGAACCGGGTTTCCTGAACCGTCAGACGGTCCATCAGCGTGGCCCACTCCACCGCGCCACGCGGGCCTTCGGTGACCTGCCGATAGTAACTGGCGTAATCGGTCATACCGATTTCCCGCATCCGCGCCGTCAGGCTTGTCTGCAGAAACGCACGGCGCTGTTCGGAGAGGACCATTCCGGTACGCTCTTCGAGCAAGGCCTGCCAATTCTGGAATTCCGCCGACGACATCTCGGCCAAGGGCTTCAATGTCCAGGCACCGCCCGCCTGCATACGTTGCCCCTCACTCATGCTCTTCGGCGACAACGATCGCTGCCGCCGGGCTCGTCAAGTCAGGCCTTGTCCGGCGCATCCGGCAAGGTAAAGCCGGAGACGGAGCGACGCATCTCGCTCGCCATCTTCGCCAGGTTACCAATGCTCCGTGCGGTGGCAGTGGTACCGGACGACGTCTGCGAGGTGATCTCCTGAATGACGTTCATGGTGTTGGAAATATGGCCGGCCGAAGATGCCTGCTGGCGGGCGGCGTTGGAGATGTTCTGAATCAGGGCAGCGAGGGTCTTCGATACCTTCTCGATCTCTTCCAGTGCCACACCGGCGTCCTGCGCCAGACGGGCACCGCGAACCACTTCGGAGGTGGTCTGTTCCATCGAGATAACCGCTTCGTTGGTGTCGGTCTGAATCGTCTTTACCAGTGCCTCGATCTGCTTGGTCGCAGCAGAGGAACGTTCTGCAAGGCGCTGTACTTCGTCCGCTACCACCGCGAAGCCTCGGCCCGCGTCACCCGCCATCGACGCCTGGATGGCGGCGTTGAGTGCGAGGATGTTGGTCTGGTCGGCAATGTCGTTAATCAGGCTTACGATGTCACCGATCTCCTGGGACGACTCACCGAGGCGCTTGATTCGCTTGGAGGTGTCCTGGATCTGCTCACGGATGTTATCCATGCCGGTGATGGTGTTGTGCACCACCTCGTTGCCCTTGTTCGCGATCGCTACCGACCGCTCCGCTACCGCCGACGACTCGGAGGCGTTGGCCGATACCTGGTCAATGGAGACCGCCATTTCGTTGATTGCCGCGGAGGCTCCGGCGATTTCCTGGGCCTGGTGCTCGGACGCTTCGGCCAGGTGCATTGCCGTGGCCTGCGTTTCCTGGGCAGCGCCCGCCACCTGTACGGCGGTCTGGTTGATGGTCTCTACCAGGTCGCGCAGCTGGTCGATGGAGTAGTTGATGGAGTCCGCGATCGCACCGGTGAAGTCCTCGGTTACGGTCGCCGTTACCGTCAGGTCACCGTCCGCGAGGTCGGCGATTTCGTCGAGCAGACGCAGAATCGCGGCCTGGTTACGCTCGTTCTTTTCAGCGGTCTCGCTGAGGCGACGACGGGTTTCCTGAACCATGACCAGACCGATCAGGATGATCGAGGCCAGGGCCAGAGCGCCCAGCAGGTAACCGACCAGGGTATTGATATAACGTCCAGAGGCACGCTCTTCGAACTTGACGTTCAGGACGGAGGCCTTGGCCAGCAGGCTCTGGGACACGTCGAAGATGGTGTTAGCCGATTCGCGCACCTGGAACAGCTCGGGAGAGGTTTCGAGAATCTCGTCCACCGAGCCGGACACGAACTGGAACAGTTCGGAAATTTCGCGCAGACGCTCAAGCGCTTCTTCGTCGGCGACGCGGCTGATGCCCATCGCAGCGTTGCCTTCCAGCATCGCGGTCAATACGCGACCGAACAGACTGGCGTCACGGCCGAACATGTCCGCGGCCTGTACCGAAGCCTGGTCACCGGCCAGCACCTTGTTCACCGAACCCAGGATACGTTCGGCGAGAAGCGACTGACGCTGAGCAACGGAAACCTGCGAGGCCGGCGCGCCGGTCTCCAGCAGAATATCGACCACTTCTTCGTATTCGACCTGCAGCTGCGGAACGGTCTCCGCCAGTGTGGTGGCTACCTGGTGCAGCGAAAGTACGGTCTGCTCACTGGCCAGAATGGCGTCCGCGTTCTGGCGCAGGGTATCCCAGTCCAGTTGCACCGCGGCCACTTCGGCCTGAAGCGATTCCGGAGCTGGAGGCAGGCCGATGCTTGGATCACCTTGAACCAAATAGGCCCAGCGTTGTTCAAAGTCGTTACGCGCGTCTTTCAACGAGGCGAAGGCCTCGGGAGTACCGGTAGCGGCTTCCACGGCGTTGGTTGCGATGCGCTGGGACAGAACCCGAAGCTCGCCGGCGTGACTGATGTATTCGTTGTCGTAGTTTGCCTGGGTGTTGACGTAGGCGAAGTTCGCGAACAACAACACGATGGAAGCGATCAGGGCGATGAAGAGCCCTGCGACCAGCGTATTGCTACGCAGCCCAGCCAAAAGCGCACTTGCATTAAATTTAGTCATTACCTGGCCCCCGCCTGGACCACCCTACGTTTCCAGCAAAACCAAAAGGCCGACTACGCCGACCCACCTAATCAAAAAGCGACGTCCAGGAATTCCTGGTGCAGCGCCAACGCATGAGGACTGAACACCAGCCAAGGCTGTTCGCGCTGAAAGACACCATGGATGAAGGGTTGAATCGTGGCTTCCACCGGAGGCAACTGCTCCGAGAAAGTATCGACAGGGAAGTGCTGCATGCCGTAGACCTCGTCAACGGTCAAACCGGCAAAGACTTCCTGATGATCCACCACCAACACTCGCCGCTGCTTGCGCAGCGGCGACAATTCCAGGCCGAAGTAGCCGCACAGGTCCATCACCGGCAACAGCCTGCCACGAACGTTCGCTACACCCTTTACCCAGGCCTTTACGCCTGGCAGCAGTGCGTAGCGCGGCTCATGCAGGACTTCACCGATCTCCCCCATCGGCGCCACGAACAACCGCCCGCCCATGCGGAAACCGATCCCCCCCCAGGTTTGAACGGCTTCCTGCTGCGAAGGCAGGCCGGCCGCTAGCGCGCGGCAACGGTTGTCGATTTCCAGAAGACGCTGGAAAGGCGTTTGCTTGTCCGACATGTACGGCCCAGTTTCCCTTGTCCGAGTGTTAGCTGATCCCTGATATCAGCCCAGCACGGACTTGAGGGTTTGCAGCAGCGTCGCCTCGTCCACCGGCTTGGTCAGGTAATCCTTGGCACCTTGGCGCTTGCCCCAGACCTTATCGGTTTCCTGATCCTTCGTGGTCACGATGATCACTGGAATGTGACTGGTTTCAGAATCTTTCGTCAGTTGGCGTGTGGCCTGGAAGCCATTCAAGCCTGGCATGACGATGTCCATCAGAACCACGTCGGGTTTTTCCTGACGGGCGATTGCCACACCGTCAGCACCATTTTCCGCCTTGAGCACCTGATAGCCGTGCTTTTCCAGCATGGCGGTCAGCTTGTACATCTCGGTCGGGGAATCATCAACAATCAGAACGCGAGCCATTTTTTCTCCCTTGGAAGGCGTCAGCGGCTTAGGCTGTACTTCAGGATGCTTGCTCCACCGGGGCAAAATCAGGCACATGTGCCTTGATGGCGCCGAGCAACTCTTCTTTACTGAAAGGTTTGGTCAAATACTGGTCAGAACCCACGATGCGCCCCTTGGCCTTGTCGAACAGACCATCCTTGGAGGACAGCATGATGACAGGGGTGGATTTGAACGCACTGTTGTTCTTGATCAGGGCACAGGTCTGATAACCATCCAGCCTGGGCATCATGATATCGACAAAGATGATGCCCGGATGAGTGTCGGCGATCTTTGCGAGCGCGTCGAAGCCATCCACTGCCGTTATGACATCACAACCTACTTTTTTCAGCAGAGTTTCCGCGGTGCGACGAATCGTTTTCGAATCGTCGATCACCATGACCTTCAAGCCCTCGGAGTGCTGTTCCATTTCGCCCTACCATCGCCTCGGTGAGTCGTTGTTTATCGTTATGCCAGTGCGCTAGAGGCCCTGCCACCGATGGGCTGCACCCATTCGACGGACCTTTTTAGCACACTATACAAGCGCAAGCTATCGAGCCTGACAGCTCAAGGTTTATCCTTGACCCGACCCGTAGCCAACGCCAACCTGCGTAGCCATTCTAAGCCCGCGACAGACACTCTGCCGCACAGCCGGAGATTACTTCATGACCATTCGCGTCGGGATCATCATGGACCCTATCGCGCAGATCGCCTTCAAGAAGGACAGCTCACTGGCGATGCTCCTGGCTGCCCAGGAACGCGACTGGTCGCTGCTCTACATGGAGCAACGCGATCTTTATCAACTGGGCGGCGAAGCCCGGGCCAGAATGCGCCCGCTGAAGGTGTTCAACGACTCACAACGTTGGCATGAGCTAGGCGAAGAGGCAGACATGGGCCTTGCGGAGCTCGATGTCATCCTCATGCGCAAGGATCCCCCTTTCAACAGCGAGTATGTCTATGCGACCTACTTGCTGGAGCTGGCCGAGAAGGCCGGCACGCTGGTGATCAATCGGCCGCAAAGCCTGAGAGACTGCAACGAGAAATTCTTCGCCACCCAGTTTCCACAATGCACTCCGCCGACTCTGGTAAGCCGACGTGCAGACATTCTGCGCGACTTTGCAAGAGAGCAGCGTGACATCATTCTCAAACCCTTGGATGAAATGGGCGGCGCGTCGATCTTCCGCCATCGCGAAGGCGACCCGAACCTGTCGGTCATCCTCGAGACCCTGACGCTTCACGGGGCGCGCCAGATCATGGCGCAGCGCTACATCCCGGAAATCAAGGATGGCGACAAGCGCATCCTGATGGTCGACGGCGAGCCGATCCCTTACTGCCTGGCCCGCATTCCGGCCGTCGGGGAGACCCGCGGGAACCTGGCCGCCGGGGGCCGGGGCGTTGCCCAACCGCTGTCGGACCGCGACCGCGAGATCGCGGCCATCGTAGGCCCCGAGCTGCGCAAGCGCGGCCTGGTCTTCGTCGGCCTCGACGTCATCGGCAACTATCTCACCGAAATCAACGTCACCAGCCCGACCTGCATCCGCGAAATCGACAACGCGTTCGACACCCGCATCGGAAGCCTCCTGATGGATGCGATCGCCAGGAAGCTCGCCGCGCGCGACTAGGGTGCGCTCCATTCGCGCGTCGCCACCGACGCGCGACCTCGCCCGGACCATCCGGCGCACATGTGCGAAGCTGCCGCCTGGTTCATAGACTTTTGGTTTTCCCGTCGGCAGACTGCGCGGCATCCGAACCGACCCTGATACGCGATGAACGCAGCCATACGTCAACCTGCCCCCCAAGCCACCGGCATTCGCCCGGCGGATCGGCTCGGCTTTACGCTTTTCCTGGCGGGCGTGGTGCACGCCGCCCTGATTCTCGGCCTCGGTTTCGGCCTGAACGAACCGAACCAGATCAGCAAGACGCTCGAGATCACCCTGTCAACCTTCAAGAGCGAGGAAAAGCCCAAGGAAGCCGATTTCCTGGCGCAGGACAACCAGCAGGGCAGCGGCACCCTCGAGCACAAGGCCTCGCCGAAGACCACCGAGCAGGCCCCCTTCCAGGACAACGAGATCCGCAAGGTCACGCCTGCCGCCGCGCCACCCAAGACCACCCGCGCCGAGGCACCGAAGGCCGCGGTGACCACCCGCTCGCCCCAGCCGGAACGTGCCCCGGTCAAACAGGAACAGACCAAGCCTCAACCGGAGAGCCGGCCAGCCCCCGTGTTCGACAGCTCCCAGTTGAGCGCCGACATCGCGACCCTCGAAGCCGAGCTGGCCCGCGACCGCGAACAGTACGCCAAGCGCCCGCGTGTGAGCCGGCAGAACAGCGCGGCCACCATGCGCGACATCAGCGCCTGGTACCGCGATGAATGGCGCAAGAAGGTCGAGCGCATCGGCAATCTCAACTACCCGGACGAAGCCCGCCGCCAACATATATATGGCAGCCTGCGCATGCTGGTGACGATCAACCGTGACGGCACGGTGCATGAGCTGCAGGTTCTCGAATCCTCCGGACAGGCGGTCCTCGACGAGGCCGCCATGCGCATCGTGCGCCTGGCCGCGCCTTTCGCGCCGTTCACTGGTGAGCTCGCGCAGAGCTTCGACCAGGTCGAGATCATTCGCACCTGGCGCTTCGAGCGCGGCGATCGCCTGTCCAGCCAGTGATCGGACTCGGGCCTGCCCGAGGCAGGCCCCGATCGACCTCCCGGCTTGCCGCCTGCCGCGCGAAGGTCGAAACTACGCGTCATGAAGACGTTCTCGCCCAGCTCCCTCAAGCATCATTTTCTGATCGCCATGCCTCACATGGGCGATCCGAATTTCGCCCAGACCCTCATCTACCTGATCCAGCACGGCGCAGACGGCGCGATGGGCCTGATCGCCAACCGGCCCAGCGGACTGAGCCTCGCCGACGTGCTCGAGCAGCTGCGACCCGACGAACCGCCCGCCGCACTGTGCCATAGCCTGCCGATTTTCAGCGGCGGCCCGGTGCAGACCGATCGAGGCTTCGTCCTGCATCCGAACGATCGGCGGTTCCAGGCGACCCTGTCACTGGGCGAGCTGTCGATGTCCACCTCCCAGGATGTGCTGTTCTCGATCGCCGACGGCCAGGGTCCGGAGCGTCACTTCATCGCGCTCGGTTACGCCGGCTGGGAAGCCGGGCAGCTCGAAGCGGAGCTCGCCGACAACGCCTGGCTGACCTGCCCGGCCGACGAGGGCATTCTGTTCGATCTGCCCTACGATCAACGATTGCAGGCCGCCGCCGCGCGCCTGGGCGTGAATCTCAGCCTGCTGACCGCACAGGCGGGCCACGCATGAGCGCGCTGCGCCTGCTGCTCGGCTTCGACTACGGAACCCGCCAGATCGGCGTCGCCATAGGCCAGCCGATCACCGGACAGGCCCGCGAGCTGTGCGTACTCAAGGCCCGTGACGGCATCCCCGACTGGAACCAGATCGAAGCGCTGATCCGCGAGTGGCAGCCCGACGCCCTGGTCGTGGGCCTGCCGTTGAACATGGACGGCTCACCCAGCGCCATGAGCGCCCGTGCAGAAAAGTTCGCAAGACGCCTCAACGGCCGCTTCAACCTGCCGGTGCACACCCACGACGAGCGCCTGACCACTTTCGAGGCCAAGGGCGAGCGGCTTCGCCAGGGCCAGTCGGGCAACTATCGCGAGCGGCCGGTCGATGCGCTGGCCGCCGCCCTGCTGCTCGAAGGCTGGCTCGCCGCGCAGCCAGCCCCCTCCGCCAACAAGGAGCACCCATGAACCTTCCCCGTCCCGAGCAGCTTCTTCCGGAGATGGCCGCCGCCCTCGACCGCCACCTGGCCAGCCGCGGGATTCTCCAACCCCACTTCATAGGCATCCGCACCGGAGGCGTCTGGGTCGCCCAGGCGCTCATGGAGGCCGGCGGCCGCGATCAGCCGCTCGGCATTCTCGACGTTTCGTTCTACCGCGACGACTTCACCCAGAACGGACTGCATCCGCAGGTGCAGCCCTCGGAGCTGCCGTTCGAGATCGAGGGCCAGCACCTGGTGCTGATCGACGACGTCCTGATGACCGGACGCACCATCCGCGCCGCGCTCAACGAACTGTTCGACTACGGTCGCCCCGCCAGCGTGACCCTGGTGTGCCTGCTCGACCTCAACGCGCGCGAATTGCCGGTCCGCCCGGACGTGGTCGGCGCGACCCTGTCCCTGGCGCCGGAGCAACGGGTAAAATTGCTCGGCCCGACGCCGCTTGCCCTCGAGCTTCAGGCCCTCGCCCCCGCTTCCAACTGAGACCCCGCGATGACGCCCACCGACGCCAAGCGCCCGCTGCAACTCAACGACCTCGGTCAGCTGCGCCATTTCCTGTCGCTCGACGGGCTGCCGCGCGAGCTGCTGACCGAAATCCTCGACACCGCCGACTCCTTCCTCGAAGTCGGCAACCGCTCGGTGAAGAAGGTCCCGCTGCTGCGCGGCAAGACCGTCTGCAACGTGTTCTTCGAGAACTCGACGCGCACCCGCACCACCTTCGAGCTCGCGGCCAAGCGTCTGTCGGCCGACGTCATCACGCTCAACGTGTCGACCTCCTCGACGAGCAAGGGCGAGACGCTCACCGATACCCTGCGCAACCTCGAGGCCATGGCGGCGGACATGTTCGTGGTCCGCCACGCCGAATCGGGCGCCGCGCATTTCATCGCCGAGCACGTCTGCCCGGACGTCGCCGTGATCAACGGTGGCGACGGCCGCCACGCGCACCCGACCCAGGGCATGCTCGACATGCTCACCATTCGCCGCCACAAGGGCAGTTTCGAGAACCTCTCGGTGGCCATCGTCGGCGACATCCTTCATTCACGCGTCGCCCGCTCCAACATGCTCGCGCTCAGGACCCTGGGTTGCCCGGACATCCGCGTCATCGGCCCGAAGACGCTCCTGCCGATCGGCCTGGAGCAGTACGGCGTGCGAGTTTTCAACGACATGAGCGAGGGCCTGCGCGACGTCGACGTGGTGATCATGCTGCGCCTGCAGCGCGAACGCATGCAGGGCGGGATGCTGCCGAGCGAGAGCGAGTTCTACCGGCTCTACGGCCTCAGCACGCAGCGCCTGACCCAGGCGCGGCCCGACGCCATCGTCATGCATCCGGGGCCGATCAACCGCGGCGTGGAAATCGAATCGGCGGTGGCCGACGGCGCGCAATCGGTCATTCTCAATCAGGTTACCTACGGCATCGCCATCCGCATGGCCGTGCTGTCCATGGCCATGAGCGGACAGACCGCGCAGCGCCAACTCGACTCCGAGGAGCAGAAGTGATGCCCGTTCAGATCCTCGGCGCCCGCCTGATCGACCCCGCCAGCGGACGGGACGAAGTCACCGATATCTTCCTGCAGGACGGCAAGGTGGTCGCCATCGGCCAAGCGCCCGACGGCTACGAGGCCGCCACCTCGATCGACGCCCGGGGACTGGTGGCAGCCCCGGGCCTGGTCGACCTCAGCGTTGCCCTGCGCGAGCCCGGCTACAGCCGCAAGGGCAGCATCGCCAGCGAGACGCTGGCCGCCACCGCCGGCGGCGTCACCAGCCTCTGCTGCCCGCCCCAGACGCGCCCGGTGCTGGACACCCCGGCGGTGGCCGAACTGATCCTCGACCGCGCTCGCGAGTCAGGGCATGCCAAGGTCTACCCGATCGGCGCCCTGACCCGTGAGCTGGCCGGCGAGCAACTGGCCGAACTGGTCTCGCTACGCGATGCGGGCTGCGTCGCCTTCGGCAACGGGCTGCGCGAGTTCGCCAACAGCCGTAACCTGCGCCGCGCCCTGGAATATGCCGCCACCTTCGACCTCACCGTGGTCTTCCATTCCCAGGATGCCGACCTTGCCGAGGGCGGGCTAGCCCACGAAGGCCCGGTCGCCAGCTTCCTCGGCCTGGCCGGCATTCCGGAAACGGCGGAAACCCTGGCGCTGGCGCGAAACCTCCTGCTGGTGGAGCAGGCGGGCGTATGCGCGCACTTCACCCAGCTGACCAGCGCCCGTGGCGTGCAGATGATTGCCGATGCCCAGGCGCGCGGCCTGCCGGTGACCGCCGATGTCGCGATGTACCAGCTGATCCTCACCGAAGACGCCCTGCAGGGCTTCTCCAGCCTCTATCACGTGCAGCCGCCGCTGCGCAGCCATGCGGACCGCGAAGCGCTGCGCGAGGCGGTCAGGCAGGGCGTCGTCTCGGCCATCTCCAGCCACCACCAGCCCCACGAAGCAGATGCCAAGGATGCTCCCTTCGGTGCCACCGAGCCCGGCATCAGCAGCGTGGAAATCCTCTTGCCGCTGGCCCTGACGCTGGTCCAGGACGGCCTGCTCGACCTGCCGACCCTGCTCGCGCGCCTGGGCAGCGGCCCGGCCGCCGCCCTGAACCTGCCCGCGGGGCGACTGGCCGAGGGCATGCCGGCCGACCTGGTACTGTTCGACCCGGCCAGCTCCACGCTGGTGGGCGAGTCGTGGCTGTCGAAGGGCCGCAACTGCCCGTTCCTCGGTCACTGCCTGCCGGGCGCGGTCCGCTACACCCTGGTGGACGGCCGCATCAGCTACCGTCGCTGATCGGTAGAGCCCTGCCCCGGAGCGCGCAATGCGCTCCGCGCGTTCAGATGCGCTGGGCGTTGCGAACCGAGATCTGCGTGTTGAGCGTCCAGAAGTCGTAGAGCACGCCGAGGAAGAACAGCCCACCGGTGCACAGGTAGAGGATGCCGGTGATCCACTTGCCCTGGTACATCCGGTGTACCCCGAAAATCCCGAGGAAGGTCAGCAGGATCCAGCCGATGTTGTAGTCCAGAGGCCCGGCGGTGAACCGCAGGTCCGCCTCGCGATCCATCGCCGGGATCAGGAACAGGTCGATGATCCAGCCGATGAACAGCAACCCCAGCGTGAAGAACCAGATGGTCCCGGTAACGGGCTTGCCGTAGTAGAACCGGTGCGCGCCGAGAAAGCCGAAGATCCAGAGCAGATAGCCAATGACCTTGCTGTGGGTATCCTGTCGTTGCATGTGACCTCCTGGAAAAAGGGAAAAGCGCCAGATCAGACCCTGCACGACCGCTATCGATCCGACACACGGAGCCGAGCAGGCTTGCCTGAATACGAGCCAGACAAGATACTGTATATAAACACAGCTAACGGTCTCCGTCATGGAACTCATCGACAAGCTCACGGTGCTCGCCGACGCAGCCAAGTATGACGCGTCCTGCGCCAGCAGCGGAGCGCCACGGCGCAGCTCGAAAGGCCGCAACGGCCTCGGCGCCACCGATGGTACGGGAATCTGCCACAGCTTCACGCCCGACGGTCGCTGCGTCTCGCTGCTCAAGGTCCTGCTGACCAACTTCTGCCTGTACGACTGCCAGTACTGCGTCAATCGCCGCTCCAGCAACGTGCCGCGTGCCCGCTTCACGCCGGAGGAGGTGGTACGCCTGACGCTGGATTTCTACCGGCGCAACCTCATCAGTGGCCTGTTCCTGAGTTCGGGCATCATCCGCTCGGCCGACTACACCATGGAGCAGCTGACCCGCGTCGCCAGGCTGCTGCGCGAAACGCACGAATTTCGCGGCTACATCCATCTCAAGACGATCCCCGACGCCGACCCGCTGCTGATCGCCGAAGCCGGGCGCTACGCGGATCGGTTGAGCGTGAACGTGGAGTTGCCCACCGAGGATGGGCTGACACGCCTGGCCCCGGAAAAAAGCGGAAGGACCATCCGCCAGGCCATGGGCCAGATCCGCCTGGGCGTCGAAGCGACCGAGGGGGAACCCCGCGCGCCCTCGTTCGCCCCCGCCGGGCAGAGCACGCAGATGATCATCGGCGCCGACGCCACCGACGACAGCGCCATCCTGCGCACCGCCCAGCGCCTCTACGGCGCCTATGGCCTCAAGCGCGTCTACTACTCGGCATTCAGCCCGATCCCGCAAAGCCCGAACTCAGTACCGCTGCAACCGCCGCCGCTGTTGCGCGAGCACCGCCTCTACCAGGCGGACTTCCTGTTGCGTGGCTATGGCTTCCGGGTCGACGAGCTGCTCGGCGGCCCAGGCAACCTGCCCCTGGACATCGACCCGAAGCTGGCCTGGGCGCTGAGCCACCGCGAGCAGTTCCCCCTCGACCTGAACCGAGCCGAGCCGATGCTGATCGCGCGGGTGCCCGGCATCGGCGTGCGCAATGCCAAACGGCTGGTCGAGCTGCGTCGTGAACGACGGATTCGCTATGCCGACCTGATTCGCCTGCGCTGCGCCATGGACAAGGCCAGGCCCTTCATCGTCACCCAGGACTACCGCCCCCGGGAGGCGACGCTGGAGTCGTCCGCGCTGCGCCGCCAGCTCAGCGATCAGCCGGCGCAGATGGCGCTGTGGTGATCCACTCCTTCGAAGACTGGCGCCAGGAGGCCAAACGCCTGGTGCTGGCCGGCGTCGCGCCACACGAGGTGGACTGGCAGGGTCATGCCGGGCTGCTCGGCGGCCTGTTCGATGCGACGTGCAATGGTGAACCACCGAGAGCACTGCGTATTCCGCGCGCCCTTCCGGAACTGCTGGCCAGCGCCGCGCGCTTTCGCGCCGAGGATCGCTGGGCCCTGCTGTACCGGGTGCTCTGGCGCGTCGCGGCGGGTGACCGAAGCGCGATGCTGGCCGGCGACATCGATGGCAGCGAGCTGCACCGGCGCATCAGGGCGGTACGTCGCGAAGCCCACCACATGCACGCCTTTCTGCGTTTTCGCCCCTGCCAGGCGAGCGACGTCGAATTCATCGCCTGGCACGAGCCGGCCCACGAGGTACTGGACCTGGGGGCTGAGCATTTCATCGGCCGCATGGGCCGGACGCGCTGGGCGATCGCGACGCCCGACGGGGCGGCCTGCTTCGATGGCCGGGCGCTGCGCTATAGCCACCCCTGCCCGCCGGCCCTGATGCGGCTGGCCAGGGAGGGCGACGAGCGCGACGATGCCTTGTGGCAGACCTACTACCAGAGCACCTTCAACCCGGCGCGGCTGAACGAGAAGGCCATGCGCGGCCATATGCCGGTGCGCTTCTGGCAGCACCTGCCGGAGGCCCGCCTGATCCCGCAGATGGTCAGCGAAGCCCGGGCCGGGCAGCAGCGCCTGGCGCAGGCCGCGGATGTCGGCGAACGCGGCGGCAAGGCGGTATTGATTGCCCGTGAGCGGGCCCAGCCCGCGCGCCCGGCCACCAGCGCCCTGCAGGACTGCCAGGCCTGTGCGATCTGGCGCAACGCCACCTGCGCCGTGCCCGGCGAAGGTCCGCAGCAGGCATCGATCATGCTGGTCGGCGAACAGCCCGGCGATCTCGAGGACCTGGCGGGCCGCCCCTTCGTCGGGCCGGCCGGACAGGTGCTGAACGACGCGCTGCGCGCGGCAGGGCTCGGGCGCGACGGACTTTACCTGACCAATGCGGTCAAGCATTTCAAATGGGAGCCCCGCGGCGGCCCCACCAGTCGAGGCGCCACGCGCCTGCACGCCAGCCCCAAGCCCGCCGAGATCCAGGCCTGCCGTCCCTGGCTGGATGAAGAGTTGAATCGGGTACGTCCGCAGGTCGTGGTTGCGCTCGGCCGCACGGCACTGGCGTCATTGCTCGAGGTGCACGACCCGCAGCGCATTCGCCTGGCCGATTTCAGCGGCCAGCCGATGCGCCATAAAGACTTCTGGTTGCTGGTGGCGCCTCACCCGGCGGCGATTCTGCGAAGCCGGGAAGGCGGAGAGATGCGGCGCGCCGAGCTGGTTGCCGCACTGAAGCAGGCGAACCAGCTGGCGAAGGAGGCTTAGCGGAAGCTGCGGCCCGGATCGTCGTCGCTGACTTCCAGGCTCAGCCCCTGGGAGACGCTGGTCAGGTGCTCGCCGTCGGTTTCCGAACCGAGCTTGATCATCAGACGCAGGTCGTTTGCCGAGTCGGCGTAGAGCAGCGCGTCCTCGTAGGTGATTTCGCCCTGCACGTAGAGGTTGTACAGCGCCTGGTCGAAGGTCTGCATGCCAAGTTCCGTGGAGCGCTTCATCAGGGACTTGAGCTCGTGGACTTCGCCCTTGCGGATCAGATCGGCGGCCAGCGGGGTGTTGATCAGTACTTCGATCACCGCGCGGCGGCCCTTGCCGTCCGGGGTCGGAACCAGCTGCTGGGCGACGATCGCCTTGAGGTTCAGCGACAGGTCCATCCAGACCTGGTTCTGCCGGTCGGCGGGGAAGAAGTTGATGATCCGGTCCAGCGCCTGGTTGGCGTTGTTGGCGTGCAGGGTGGCCAGGCACAGGTGGCCGGTCTCGGCGAAGGCCACGGCGTGGTCCATGGTCTCGCGGGTACGCACCTCGCCGATCAGGATCACGTCCGGCGCCTGGCGCAGGGTGTTCTTCAGCGCCACCTCGAACGACTCGGTGTCGATGCCCACTTCACGCTGGGTGACGATGCAGCTCTGGTGCTGGTGGATGTATTCGATCGGGTCCTCGATGGAGATGATGTGCCCGCTCGAATGCTTGTTGCGGTAGCCGATCATGGCCGCCAGCGAGGTCGACTTGCCGGTACCGGTGGCGCCCACGAAGAGCACCAGCCCGCGCTTGGTCATCGCCAGTTTCTTCAGTACGTCGGGCAGCTTGAGGTCGTCGATGGTCGGGATGTTGGTCTCGATGCGACGCAGCACCATGCCGGCGAGGTTACGCTGGTAGAACGCGCTGACGCGGAAACGACCGATGCCCCGTGCGCTGATGGCGAAGTTGCACTCGTGGTTCTCGGTGAAATCCCGACGCTGCGCCTCGTTCATCACACCGTGCACGGTCTCACGGGTCTGCTCAGGCGACATCGCGTTCTTGGTCACGGGCATGATCTTGCCGTTGACCTTCATCGACGGCGGAACGCCAGCGGTGATGAACAGGTCGGAGCCGCCCTTTTCCACCATCAGGCGCAACAGTTTTTCGAATTCCATCGGTGTACTCGCAATCGTCTGGCGAAACCGCCGCCGCAGCGGCAAGCCCTGCCGCCCGTAGGCGCGCAGGGGTTAGAAATTTTCCGGTGTCTTGGCCTTTTCCTTGGCGCTGTCGCGGCTGATCAGCCCCTTGGACAGGAGGTTTTTCAGGCAGGCGTCGAGGGTCTGCATGCCGATCGAGCCGCCGGTCTGGATCGCCGAATACATCTGCGCGACCTTGTCCTCGCGGATCAGGTTCCGGATGGCCGGGGTGCCGATCATGATCTCATGGGCCGCGACGCGTCCGCCGCCGACCTTCTTGAGCAGGGTCTGGGAAATCACCGCCTGCAACGATTCGGAGAGCATGGAGCGGACCATGGATTTTTCTTCGGCGGGGAAGACGTCGACCACCCGGTCGATGGTCTTGGCGGCCGAGGTGGTGTGCAGGGTGCCGAATACCAGGTGACCGGTTTCCGCCGCGGTCAACGCCAGGCGGATGGTTTCCAGGTCGCGCATCTCGCCGACGAGGATGATGTCCGGGTCTTCCCGCAGGGCCGAGCGCAGGGCTTCGGAGAAGCCGAGGGTGTCGCGGTGGACTTCACGCTGGTTGACCAGGCACTTCTTGGACTCGTGAACGAATTCGATCGGGTCTTCGATGGTCAGGATGTGGTGGTACTTGGTGCTGTTGAGGTAGTCGAGCATCGCCGCCAGGGTGGTCGACTTGCCCGAACCGGTCGGGCCGGTCACCAGGACCAGGCCTCGCGGCACGTCGGTGATCTTGCGGAACACTTCGCCCATCCCCAGGTCTTCCATGGTCAGCACCTTGGAGGGAATGGTCCGGAATACCGCGCCCGCGCCGCGGTTCTGGTTGAACGCGTTGACGCGGAAACGCGCCACGCCGGGCACTTCGAAGGAGAAGTCGGTCTCGAGGAACTCTTCGTAGTCCTTGCGCTGCTTGTCGTTCATGATGTCGTAGATCAGCGCGTGCACCTGCTTGTGATCCAGCGGCGGCAGGTTGATCCGGCGCACATCGCCGTCGACGCGGATCATCGGCGGCAAGCCAGCGGAAAGGTGCAGGTCCGACGCACCCTGCTTGGCGCTGAACGCCAGCAGCTCAGTGATATCCATGGGACTCCCCAATTACAAGCAAGCAGGTAGAATGCCGCGCAGACCACGAGGCGGCGGGCGCAGGTAATGTCCACGATAGCGACGAATATTGCAAAGGTCGGAGCGCGCATCCGTGAGGCGGCGCAAGCATCGGCGCGGGATGCCGAATCGGTGGGCCTGCTGGCGGTCAGCAAGACCCAGCCGGCCGAGGCGATCCGCGAGGCCTTCGGCGCCGGCGTGAGGGACTTCGGCGAGAATTACCTGCAGGAAGCGCTGGACAAGCAGACCGCTCTGACCGACCTTGCGCTGCACTGGCATTTCATCGGCCCGATCCAGTCGAACAAGACCAAGGCCATCGCGGAGCATTTCGACTGGGTGCATTCGGTCGATCGCCTGAAGATCGCCCAGCGGTTGTCCGAACAGCGCCCCGACGCCCTCGGCCCGCTGAACATCTGCCTGCAGGTCAACGTCAGCGGCGAAGCGAGCAAGTCGGGCTGCGCGCCCGAAGCGGTCGCCGGGCTGGCCGAGGCGATCGCCGAACTGCCCCGCCTGCGCCTGCGCGGCCTGATGACCATCCCCGCACCAACCGAGGACCCCACCGAGCAACGCCGGGCCTTCGCCCGCCTGCGCCAGCTCAAGGAAGCCCTCGGGCCCGACCTCGACACACTCTCCATGGGCATGAGCCAGGATCTGGAAGCCGCCATCGCCGAGGGCGCGACCTGGGTCCGCATCGGCACCGCCCTGTTCGGCGCCCGGGACTACGGGCGCCCATGAATAAAGGAAACCATCGATGACTCAACCCCGCATCGCCTTCGTCGGCGCCGGCAACATGGCCGCGAGCCTGATCGGCGGCCTGCGTGCCCAGGGCGTTCCGGCCGATGCCATCCGCGCCAGCGACCCGGGCGCCGACAAGCGTGACGCCATGAGCCGCGAACACGGCATCGAAACCTTCGCCGAGAATCGCGAGGCCGTCGCCGGTGCCGACATCGTCGTGCTGGCGGTCAAGCCCCAGGTGATGCAGGACGTCTGTCGCGCGCTGGCCGAGCACCTGGAAGCCCGCACGCTGGTGGTATCGATCGCCGCCGGTATCAGTTGCGCAAGCCTGCAGCGCTGGCTCGGCGAAGGCCGGCCGATCGTCCGCTGCATGCCCAACACGCCGTCGCTGCTGCGCCAGGGCGTCAGCGGCCTGTTCGCCAACGCGCAGACCAGCGAGGCGCAGCGCCAGCAGGCCGAACAGCTGCTTTGCGCCGTGGGTCTGGCCCTGTGGCTGGACGACGAACAGCTGATCGACGCGGTGACCGCCGTGTCGGGCAGCGGGCCGGCGTATTTCTTCCTGATGATCGAGGCCATGACCGCGGCCGGCGAGTCCCTCGGCCTGCCCCGCCAGACCGCCGAACGACTGAGCCAGCACACGGCCCTGGGCGCTGCGCGGATGGCCTGCGAGAGCGAGGTCGATGCGGCAGAACTGCGACGTCGCGTCACCTCGCCGAACGGCACCACCGAAGCGGCGATCAAAGCCTTCCAGGCTGGCGGTTTCGAAACCCTGGTACAACAGGCCCTGAACGCCGCCGCACGGCGCTCGGCCGAACTGGCCGAGCAGCTGGGCCGCTAACAAGGAGTCATTGATGATTGGACTGAACACCGCGGCTATCTACGTCCTGCAGACGCTGGGTAGCCTCTATCTGTTGATCGTGCTGCTGCGCTTCATCCTGCAACTGGTACGTGCCGACTTCTACAACCCACTGAGCCAGTTCATCGTGCGCGCGACCCACCCGTTACTGCGCCCGCTGCGCCGGATCATCCCCAGCATGGGCGGGCTCGACCTGGCGTCGCTGGTGCTCGCCGTCCTGCTGCAGATGGCGCTGATGGCGCTGACTCTGCTGCTGGCCTACGGCACGACGGGCAATCCGATGCAGCTGCTGGTCTGGGCGATCATCGGGGTGACCGGACTGTTCCTGAAGATCTTCTTCTTCGCGCTGATCATCAGCGTGATCCTGTCCTGGGTCGCCCCGGGCAGCCACAACCCCGGCGCGCAACTGGTCAACCAGCTGTGCGAGCCGCTGCTGAGCCCGATCCGGCGCATCCTGCCGAGCCTCGGCGGACTCGACCTGTCGCCGATCTTCGCCTTCCTGGCCCTGCGCCTGCTGGACATGATGGTGATCAACAACCTGGCCGCCATGACCCACATGCCCGATACCCTGCGCCTGCTGATGTGAGATGACCGCCCGGCCGGCCGATTTGCCCTTTGGGTGCCGCGGCCGGGCGCCCCGATTGACCTGGCAGCGATTCACCGCATAATCGCCGCATCATCAATTCGTCGGGCCCAGGTGAGCATGGAACGTCTCAATCAACAGGTGGATGCCTACGTAACCTGGAAGCGCGACCTGATCCGCGAGGTCACCCGCTACCGCAGCTGGCTGGCCCACAACCGGCTCAATTCCGAGGGTGTCGAAGCCCGCCTGGAACGCGCACTCAAGCTGCTGCGCACCGACCACATCACCCTCGCCTTCGTCGGCGAGTTCTCCCGCGGCAAGACCGAACTGATCAACGCCCTGTTCTTCTCCGGATTCGGCCAGCGCATGCTGCCCTCCCGGGCCGGGCGCACCACCATGTGTCCGACCGAGCTGTTCTTCGATCCCCGCTCGGAGCGCTCCTACATCCGCCTGCTGCCGATCGAGACGCGTCTTGGCGAGACCAGCATCGCCCAGTTCAAGCGCACACCGGAGCAGTGGACCCACATCGCCCTCGACCCCACCGATGCCGACAACATGGCCGAGGCGTTCGGCCAGGTGGCACAGGTCAAGCCGATGCCGGCGGAGCAGGCGATCCAGCTGGGCTTCGATCCGGCCATGCTGGAAAGCGCCGGCATCGAAGGCAAGGTGCTGGTGCCGGCCTGGCGCCACGCCCTGGTCAACTTCGACCATCCCCTGCTGCGTCAGGGCCTGCGCATCCTCGACACGCCGGGGCTCAACGCCCTGGGCAGCGAGCCGGAACTGACGCTCTCGATGCTGCCCAGCGCCCAGGGCATCATCTTCCTGCTGTCGGCCGACACCGGCGTCACCGCGAGCGACATGGAAATCTGGCAGCAGCACATTCGCCGCCTCGACGAGAGCACCCAGGGCGCCCTGTTCGCCGTACTGAACAAGATCGACGTGCTCTGGGACGACCTGGCGGGCGAGGTGTTCATGCAGAACGCCATCTACCGGCTGCGCGGTCACACCGCCAGGCAGCTGGGCCTGGAGGACGAGGACGTGCTGCCGCTGTCGGCCAAGCAGGCCCTGCTGGCCAAGGTTCGCGGCGACAAGGCGCTTCTCGAACGCAGCCAGCTGGCCGAACTGGAACAGCTGCTCTGCGAGCGCATCATCGCGCAGAAGGAACGTCTGCTCGAAGAGCGCGTCATCCGGCAGGTCCTTTCCCTGCTGCAGAACAGCCAGCACGTGCTCAGCCAGCGCCTGGAGAAGGTCTGCGAGCAGCGCGACCTGCTGGCCAGCCATCAGCAGGACAACGGGCAGATGCTGCTCGAGCTCACCGCCCGCACCCGTGAGGATCACGACCTGCACCACAAGCAGCTGCTCGGCCTGAAGACCAACCAGCGGCTGATCAAGCGCCAGGGCGACCTGCTGTGCGCCGCCATCCGCACCGAGCGTCTCGACCAGAACCTGGAAAAGCTGCGCCAGCGCCTGACCGGCAGCCTGACCACCATTGGCATCAACCTCGGCATCCTGCAGTTCTTCCGCTCCGTGGAGCTGGACCTGGGACTGCTGGAGCAGGAAGCGGAGCTGGCCAACAAGATGGTCTCGGCCGTCTACCGCCGGCACAACGAGGAAAACCCGCTGCGCGCGGTCGATGCGCCACTGTTCAATCTCAAGCCCTACCAGCGCGAGCTGAAAAAGCTGCAGGACAAGGCCGACCAGTTCCGGCTCCAGCTCAAGACCCTGCTGACCGAACAGCAGATCCTCACCCGGCGCTTCTTCGCCACCCTGGTACTCGAAGTGGTCGCCCTGCACCGCCGGCTGCGCCAGGAAGCCGAGCAATGGGCCAACGAAGCGCTGGCGCCGCTGCTGCAGCATTCGCTCGAGCACAAGCAGCAGCTCGAAACCCACATGTTCAAGCTCAAGGCGCTGGCGCAGGAAACCCAGCAGGCCAGCCAGCGCGGCCAACTGCTGACCCGCTACAGCGGCGAGCTCGAAGAGCAGCTGGCGGTCGCCAACGACATCCAGCGCGCGTTGCGCCGTCCCGCGCCGCAACAGCGCCAGGCCAAGGTGGTGAACCTGAACGCCCACTTCGCCGCCCACTGAACCGGCTGCCCCGCGCCGTCCCGACCCGCCCCGTGGCGCACCACGGGGCACGGCGGCACTGCCAGCGATACTGGATGAATTGAAGCGCGCTTACCTTTAGACTTTGGCGCCTTCTTCTTGCGAGACAGGGTCGATGCCCACTGCCATTCCAGACGACTCCGTCGGTCTGGTGAGCCCGAAGGTCGAGCGCTTCGCCGATCCTCTGGCGCTCGCCTGCGGCCGCACACTTGCCGATTACCAGCTGATCTACGAAACCTACGGCACGCTCAACGCCGAGCGCAGCAACGCCGTGCTGATCTGCCACGCCCTGTCCGGACACCATCACGCTGCCGGCTACCACAGCCCGGACGATCGCAAGCCCGGCTGGTGGGACAGCTGCATCGGTCCTGGCAAGCCGATCGACACCGAGCGCTTCTTCGTGGTGAGCCTGAACAACCTGGGCGGTTGCAACGGCTCGACCGGCCCCTGCAGCCTCAATCCGGCCACCGGCAAGCCCTACGGCGCCGATTTCCCGGTGATCACCGTGGAAGACTGGGTGCACAGCCAGGCGCGCCTGGCCGATGCCCTGGGCATCGGCCAGTGGGCCGCGGTGGTGGGCGGCAGCCTCGGCGGCATGCAGGCGCTGCAGTGGACCATCAGCTACCCCGAGCGCGTGCGGCACTGCCTGGCGATCGCCTCGGCGCCCAAGCTCTCGGCGCAGAACATCGCGTTCAACGAAGTGGCGCGCCAGGCGATCCTGTCCGACCCGGAATTCCACGGCGGGCATTTCCACGAACAGGGCGTGATCCCCAAGCGCGGCCTGATGCTGGCGCGCATGGTCGGCCACATCACCTACCTGTCCGATGACGCGATGGGCGCCAAGTTCGGTCGCGGGCTCAAGAGCGACAAGCTCAACTACGACTTCAACAGCGTCGAATTCCAGGTCGAGAGCTACCTGCGCTACCAGGGCGAGGAGTTTTCCGGGCGCTTCGACGCCAACACCTACCTGCTGATGACCAAGGCGCTGGACTACTTCGACCCGGCCGCCACCCACGATGACGACCTGGCGGCCACCCTGGCCGTGGCCAAGGCCGACTTCTGCGTGATGTCCTTCACCACCGACTGGCGCTTCTCGCCGGAGCGCTCCCGCGAGCTGGTCGAGGCCCTGATCGCCGCCGGCAAGAACGTCAGCTACCTGGAGATCGATGCGCCGCAGGGCCACGACGCCTTCCTGATGCCGATCCCGCGCTACCTGCAAGCCTTCCGCGGTTACATGAACCGCATCGCCGTATAAGGACCTCACATGCGAGCCGATCTGGACATCATCCAAGACTGGATACCGGCGGGCAGCCGCGTGCTCGACCTCGGCTGCGGCAGCGGCGAGCTGCTGGCCTGGCTGCGCGACCACAAGAACGTCAGCGGCTACGGGCTGGAAATCGATCCGGACAACATCGCCGCCTGCGTGGAGAAGGGCGTCAACGTGATCGAGCAGGACCTGGACAAGCTGCTCGGCAACTTCGCCAGCGACAGCTTCGACGTGGTGGTCATGACCCAGGCGCTGCAGGCGGTGCACTACCCCGACAAGCTGCTCGAGGAAATGCTGCGCGTCGGCCGCGAATGCATCATCACCTTCCCCAACTTCGGCCACTGGCGCTGCCGCTGGTACCTGGCGAGCAAGGGACGCATGCCGGTTTCGGAATTTCTTCCTTACACCTGGTACAACACGCCGAACATCCATTTCTGTACCTTCGAGGACTTCGAAAACCTGTGCCGCCAGCTGAAGATCACCGTCAAGGAACGCCTTGCGGTCGATCGCGAACATCGCCACGGCTGGGCCAGCAAAGCCTGGCCCAACCTGCTCGGCGAGATCGGCATCTACCGCGTCAGCCGGCCACAGCCATGATTGACCCTCATACCGCTGGAGGTAACTGATGAGACGGAGCCTGACCCTCCTGTTCGCCCTGCTGCTCGCCGTGCCGGCCCTGGCCGAACGCAAGCAGAGCTTTGGCGAGTACGACGTGCATTACATCACCTTCAATTCCGGCTTCCTGCAGCCGGACGTCGCCGCCGCCACCGGCCTGGTGCGCAGCAGGACCCAGGGCGTGGTCAACGTCTCGGTGCTCAAGCACGGCGAGCCGGTGCCCTCGCTGGTCAACGGCTCGGTGAGGAATCTTCTCGGCCAGGATCGTCCCCTGGCCTTCCGGCAGATCAAGGAAGGCCAGGCGATCTACTACCTGGCCCAGTTCCCGTTCGACTCGCGCGAGACCCTGCGCTTCACCCTCAACGTCCAGCCGCTGGGCGGCGAGCCGATGAGTTTCAACTTCAACCAGGAAGTGTTCCCCGACCCATGATGATGCCTTTCAATGAACTGGTGCTGGCCAGCCACAACGCCGGCAAGCTCAAGGAACTGCAGGCCATGCTCGGCGACGCGGTCCGCGTGCGCTCGGTGGGCGAATTCAGCGACGTCGAGCCCGAGGAAACCGGCCTCTCGTTCGTCGAGAACGCCATCCTCAAGGCACGCAACGCCGCGCGGCTGTCCGGCCTTCCGGCACTGGCCGACGATTCGGGCCTGGCGGTCGACGCCCTCGGCGGCGCGCCGGGCATCTACTCGGCGCGCTACGCCGACGGCCAGGGCGATGCCGCCAACAACGCCAAGCTGCTCGATGCCCTGCGCGAGGTGCCCGACGCCGAGCGCGGCGCCCAGTTCGTCTGCGCGCTGGCGCTGGTGCGGCACGCCGACGATCCGCTGCCGATCATCTGCGAAGGGCTCTGGCCCGGCAGCATCCTGCATGCGGCCCGGGGTGACCAGGGGTTCGGTTACGACCCGCTGTTCTGGGTGCCCGAGCGTGGATGCTCGAGTGCCGAGCTGCCTTCGGCCGAAAAGAACCGGATCAGCCACAGGGCACGGGCGATGGCGATCCTCAAGCAGCGGCTGGGCATCGCATGAGCGGCGCCGGAAGCCGGAAGCTGGAAGCTGAAAGCAACAGGCACACGGACAGCTTCGAGCTCCTGACTTCCGGCATCGAGCTGCCGCCCCTGGCAGCTTATGTCCATATCCCCTGGTGCGTGCGCAAATGCCCGTACTGCGATTTCAATTCCCACGCGGCGGGCCCCTCGCTGCCCGAGGATGCCTATGTCGAGGCGCTGCTGAGCGACCTCGACCAGGACCTCGAGCACGTCCATGGGCGCAGGCTGGTTTCGATCTTCTTCGGCGGCGGCACCCCCAGCCTGTTTTCGGCCCAGGCGCTGGGCAGGATTCTCGAAGGGCTGGAGCGGCGGGTCGGGTTCGCCGACGACATCGAGATCACCCTGGAAGCCAATCCAGGCACCTTCGAGCAGGAAAAATTCCGCAGCTACCGCGCCCTGGGCATCAATCGCCTGTCGATCGGCGTGCAGAGCTTCCAGGCCGAGAAGCTCAAGGCGCTGGGCCGCATTCACGACGGCGACGAAGCGATTCGCGCGGCCGACATGGCCCGCGCGGCCGGTTTCGACAACTTCAACCTGGACCTGATGCACGGGCTGCCGGGGCAGAGCCTGGACGACGCCCTGGCCGACCTGCGAATCGCCATCGCCCAGCAGCCGACGCACCTGTCCTGGTATCAGCTGACCCTGGAGCCAAACACCCTGTTCTTCAGCCAGCCGCCGCAGCTGCCCGAGGACGATGTGCTCTGGGACATCCAGGAAGCCGGCCAGGCGCTGCTGGCGCGCCACGGCTACGCGCAGTACGAAACCTCAGCCTATGCGCGGAACGAGCGACGCGCGCGGCACAACCTGAACTACTGGACCTTCGGCGATTTCCTCGGCATCGGCGCCGGCGCCCATGCCAAGCTGACCCATCCTGACGGGCGCATCGAACGCAGCTGGAAGACCCGGCTGCCCAAGGACTACCTCGACCCGGCCAAGGCCTACCGGGCCGGCCGCAAGACGCTCGAGCCCGAAGAACTGCCGTTCGAGTTTCTGATGAATGCGCTGCGCCTGACCGAAGGCGTACCCGCCGCGCTGTTCGCCCAGCGTACCGGCCTGGCGCTGCAACACCTCGAGCAGGGCCGCGACGAAGCGATACGTCGTGGCCTGCTGCTCGACGACCCGGCTCGCCTGGCGGCCACGCCCCGGGGCCAGCTGTTTCTCAACGACCTGCTGCAACTGTTTCTACCCTAAGGACACCGCATGGACCTGCTGTTCGACCTGATCGTCACCGTCTCGCGCTGGAGCCGCGGCCACCTCTACGACATCTCGCTGGCCATCATGGCCACCCTCTTCGTGCTCTTCGGACCGGCGATCAACGCCTGGGTGAGGAAGACGGTGAGCGGCCTCAACTTCTTCTTCCGCACGCTGATCTTCGTGCTGGTCTGCGCGATCGGCTACGGCCTGGCGATCGTGTTCCTCACGCCGTGGGTGGCACAGGGGCTGGGCCATCTGAACAACTACGCCCTGGCGCCGGTGCTGCTGCTGATCTTCTTCCTCATCGGCGTGCTCGCCGACCGCAACTAGCCGGCTCACTCCTCGCGCAGAAAGCGTTCGAGGTCCACCGGCTCCCCGGGCATGCCGTGCAGCTGGTGGCGCAGGTCCTCGAACAGCGGGTCGTAGACCGCATGGAAGCCGAACACCACGTCGGCGTGCAGATGCACGCCCCGCTGGAGCAGGCACTGGCGGATGCGATGCAGGAAGTTGAACGCCACGTCGCGGTGCATCGAAAACCGCTCGTCGATCGGCATCCGATCGACTTCGCCGTGCAGGTGAAAACAGGCCCATTCCGGTTTCGGCCCGGCCCCTTCGACGTGATAGTCGAGGATCAGGTGATAGCCGGGAAAGCCGTCCGACGCGGGTCGGCTGACTTCTGCATGACCAGGTCTGAACACGAATGCCCCTCCTCTGCTGACGCACCGGGCGAGGTCGCCCCGTGCCGGGCGGCCTGCCGCCACCCACCCGATCTTCGCGCCGCCTCCTCGCCGCTTCCTTGACCCGGATCATCACCGCCTCTCGGCGGACGGCATTCAATGATCACGGCTACAGTTGATCGTTCAAGGAGACAAGGCATGGCCACGGCTTCGAAACAACTGAAACTTAGTGCATTGGTGGCACTGGTGGTGGGCTCGATGATCGGCGGCGGGATCTTTTCCCTGCCGCAGAACATGGCAGCCAGCGCCAGTGCCGGCGCCATCCTCATCGGCTGGGCGATCACCGCGGTCGGCATGCTGAGCCTGGCCTTCGTCTTCCAGACCCTGGCCAACCGCAAGCCGGACCTCGACGCGGGCGTCTATGCCTATGCCAAGGCCGGCTTTGGCGACTACATGGGCTTCTCCTCCGCCTGGGGCTACTGGATCAGCGCCTGGATCGGCAACGTCAGTTACTTCGTCCTGCTGTTCAGCACCCTCGGCTATTTCTTTCCGATATTCGGCGAGGGCAACACCCTGCCAGCGGTGATCGGCGCCTCGCTGGTGCTGTGGGGTGTGCACCTGCTGGTCCTGCGTGGCATCCAGCAGGCGGCCTTCATCAACCTGATCAGCACCGTCGCCAAGATCGTGCCGCTGGTGCTGTTCATCGTCATCGCCGCGGTCGCCTTTCGGCTGGAGGTGTTCACCGCCGACTTCTGGGGCCGCGGCAACCTCGAACTCGGCAGCGTGATGCAGCAGGTGCGCAACATGATGCTGGTGACCGTCTGGGTGTTCATCGGCATCGAAGGCGCCAGCGTCTATTCGGCGCGGGCCGAGCGGCGCAGCGACGTCGGCAGGGCCACCGTGATCGGCTTCATCGGCGTGCTCGCCCTGCTGGTGCTGGTGAACGTGCTGTCGATGGGCATCATGAGCCAGGCCGAGCTGGCCGGCCTGAAGAACCCCTCCATGGCCGGCGTGCTGGAGCAGGTCGTCGGACGCTGGGGCGCGGTGCTGATCAGCGTCGGGCTGGTGGTGTCGCTGGCCGGCGCCCTGCTCTCCTGGACCCTGCTGTGCGCGGAGATTCTCTTCGCCGGCGCCCGCGACAACACCATGCCGAGCTTCCTGCGCAAGGAGAACGCCAACCACGTCCCGGCCAATGCGCTGTGGCTGTCGAACGGGCTGATCCAGCTGTTCCTGATCATCACGCTGTTCAGCGCCTCGACCTACCTGAGCCTGCTCTACCTGGCCACTTCCATGATCCTGGTGCCCTACTTCTGGTCGGCCGCCTATGCGCTGCTGCTCGGCGTTCGCGGCGAAGGCTACGAAAACGCGCCCGGCGAACGGCGCAAGGATCTGCTGACCGCCGCGATCGCCACGCTCTATGCACTCTGGCTGGTCTACGCCGGCGGCATGCAGTACCTGCTGCTTTCCGCCCTGCTCTACGCGCCGGGTGCGCTGCTCTTCGCCAAGGCCAAGCGTGAACTCGGCCAGCCGGTGTTCACCGCGCTGGAGAAGCTGATCTTCGCCGTGGTGCTGATCGGCGCGGCGATCGCCGCCTACGGGCTGTACGACGGATTCCTCTCTCTGTGATCCATGGGGCCCTCGGCCCCGGCAACGCTCGACCACGGCCACGAGCAGTGGCGAGCCACCGAGCACCCCACCGGTGCGAAGACTTGCAAGGAGTACTGCCATGACACCGCAACCCCTGAAGCTCGGCGTCCATTCCGAAGCCGGAAAACTGCGTCAGGTGATGGTCTGCTCGCCGGGCCTGGCCCACCAGCGCCTGACGCCGACCAACTGCGACGAGCTGCTGTTCGACGATGTGATGTGGGTGAACCAGGCCAAGCGCGATCACTTCGACTTCGTCACCAAGATGCGCGAACGGGGCGTCGAGGTGCTGGAAATGCACAACCTGCTGACCGAGACGGTGAGCAATCCCGAAGCCCTGAAGTGGATCCTCGACCGCAAGATCACCCCCAACCAGGTCGGCATCGGCCTGCAGAACGAAGTGCGCAGCTGGCTCGAGGAACAGCAACCCCGGCGGCTGGCCGAATACCTGATCGGCGGCGTCTCGGGCAGCGACCTGCCCGGCACCCGGAGCGGCGAGATCGTCAGCCTGTTCCGCGACTACCTGGGGCATTCGAGCTTCATCCTGCCGCCACTGCCCAACACGATGTTCACCCGCGACACCAGTTGCTGGATCTACGGCGGGGTGTCGCTCAACCCGATGCACTGGACGGCGCGCCGTCAGGAAACCCTGCTGACAGCGGCCATCTACCGCTTCCACCCGCATTTCGCCGGGCAGGACTTCAAGGTCTGGTACGGCGACCCCCAACTCGACCACGGCCTGGCCACGCTCGAAGGCGGCGACGTGATGCCGATCGGCAAGGGCGTGGTCCTGATCGGAATGGGCGAGCGCAGCTCGCGCCAGGCCATCGGTCAGCTGGCCCAGTCGCTGTTCAGCCAGGGCGCGGCCGAGCGGGTGATCGTCGCCGGGCTGCCGCGTTCACGCTCGGCGATGCACCTGGACACCGTGTTCAGCTTCTGCGACCGCGACCTGGTGACCATCTACCCCGAAGTGGTCCACGGCATCGTGGCGTTCAGCCTGCGTCCCGATGAAAGCAAGCCGGGCGGCATCGACCTGCGCCGCGAGAGCGCGAGCTTCCTCGAGGTGGTCGCCGAAGCCCTCGGCCTGCCCGCCCTGCGGGTGGTGGAGACCGGTGGCGACAGCTACGAAGTCGAGCGCGAGCAATGGGACGACGGCAACAACGTGGTCGCCCTCGAACCCGGCGTGGTGATCGGCTACGACCGCAACACCTTCACCAACACCCTGCTGCGCAAGGCCGGCGTCGAGGTGATCACCATCAGCGCCAGCGAACTGGGCCGGGGCCGCGGCGGCGGCCACTGCATGACCTGCCCGATCGTACGCGACGCCCTCGACTATTGATCACCGCGCCGGGCGCAGTCCCGGCGTGCCCCTCATCCGGAGGACCCACCTCATGGCTTTCAACATCCACAACCGCAGCCTGCTCAGCCTCATGCACCACAGCGAGCGCGAGCTGCGCTACCTGCTCGACCTGTCCCGCGACCTCAAGCGCGCCAAGTACACCGGCACCGAGCGCCAGCACCTCAAGGGCAAGAACATCGCGCTGATCTTCGAGAAGACCTCCACCCGTACCCGTTGCGCCTTCGAGGTCGCCGCCTACGACCAGGGCGCCAACGTCACCTACATCGACCCGAACTCCTCGCAGATCGGCCACAAGGAAAGCATGAAGGACACCGCGCGGGTCCTCGGGCGCATGTACGACGCCATCGAATACCGCGGCTTCAGACAGGAGATCGTCGAGGAACTGGCCCGCTACGCCGGAGTGCCGGTCTACAACGGCCTGACCGACGAATATCACCCGACCCAGATGCTCGCCGACGTGATGACCATGCGCGAGCACAGCGACAAGCCGCTGCACCAGATCAGCTATGCGTACCTGGGTGATGCGCGCAACAACATGGGCAACTCGCTGCTGCTGATCGGCGCCAAGCTCGGCATGGACGTGCGCATCGCCGCGCCGCGCGCCCTGTGGCCGAGCGAGCAGCACATCGATGCCTGCAACGCCTTCGCCGAGCAGAGCGGCGCCCGCCTGCTGCTCACCGAAGACCCTTACGCCGCGGTGCAGGACGTCGATTTCGTCCACACGGACGTCTGGGTGTCGATGGGCGAACCGGTCGAGGCCTGGGCCGAGCGCATCGAACAGCTGCTGCCCTACCAGGTGAACCCGCCGCTGATGCAGGCCACCGGCAACCCGCGCTGCAAGTTCATGCACTGCCTGCCAGCATTCCACAACAGCGAGACCAAGGTCGGCAGGGAGATCGCGGCCAAGTACCCGCACCTGGCCAACGGCATCGAGGTGACCGAAGAGGTGTTCGAGTCGCCCGCCTGCATCGCCTTCGAACAGGCCGAGAACCGCATGCACACCATCAAGGCGATCCTGGTCTCGACCCTCGCCGACATCTGAGCCATCCCGCGCCCGGCATGCCCGGGCGCGCCCAGGAGGAGAACCGCATGCGCATCGTCGTCGCATTGGGTGGCAACGCCCTGCTTCGCAGGGGCGAGCCGCTGACCGCGCAGAACCAGCGCGAGAACGTGAGGGCCGCCTGCACCCAGATCGCCCGGATCGCGCCGGGCAACGAGCTGGTGGTGGCCCACGGCAACGGCCCGCAGGTCGGGCTGCTGGCCTTGCAGGGCGCGGCCTACACCGAGGTGCCCACCTACCCGCTGGATGTCCTCGGCGCGGAAACCGAGGGCATGATCGGCTACATCATCGAGCAGGAGCTGGGCAACCTGCTGCCCTTCGAAGTGCCCTTCGCCACCCTGCTGACCCAAGTGGAAGTGGACGCCGCCGACCCGGCCTTCGAGCATCCCAGCAAGCCGATCGGGCCGGTCTACAGCCGCGAGGAAGCCGAGCGCCTGGCGCGCGAGAAAGGCTGGAGCATCGCCGCCGACGGTGACCGCTTCCGCCGGGTGGTGCCGAGCCCGCGACCGAAGCGGATCTTCGAGATAAGGCCGATCCGCTGGCTGCTGGAAAAGGGCAGCGTGGTGATCTGCGCCGGCGGCGGCGGCATCCCGACGGTGTATGACCAGGATGGACAACTGCATGGGATCGAGGCCGTGATCGACAAGGACCTCTGCTCGGCCCTGCTGGCCGAGCAGCTGGAAGCGGACCTGCTGGTGATCGCCACCGACGTCGACGGCGCCTACCTGGACTGGGGCACGCCGGCGCAGCGCCGCATCGGCGAGGCCCATCCCGACCAGCTCGAACGCCTGGGCTTCGCGGCCGGCTCGATGGGACCGAAGGTGCAGGCGGCCTGCGAATTCGTCCGTCATACCGGCAAGGTCGCGGTGATCGGCTCGCTGGCCGACATCGAGGCGATCGTCCAGGGCCGCGCCGGCACCCGGGTCAGCCTGACGGCGGAGTCGTCCCTGACGTAGGCACGCGCCAATGAAAAAGGGGTGCCGAGGCACCCCTTTTTCACCACCGAAGCCTGAATCAGTTGTCGCGACGCAGCGCCTGAGGCGAGAAATCGCGCGGCTGCAGCTTCACGTCGAACTGGTACATCGGTTCGTTGTTGTCCAGACCGTCGACGAAGTAGTTACCCCGCTTTAGGTCGTAGAGGGTTTCCAGGGTGCTGGCGAACATCGGCACCTCGTAGTAGTTGATCGGATGGCTTTCCTGCAGCCCGATCAGCTCGCCGTTCTGGTCGTAGAGGTCCACCGCCAGGATCTGCCAGCTGTCCTCGTCGATGTAGAAGCGACGCCGGTCGTAGGTGTGCTTGAAGCTCGGACGCAGGGTGGCGTCCACGACCCATACACGGTGCAGCTCGTAACGCAGCAGCTCCGGGTTGAGCGTCCTGGCCTTGACGATGTCGTTGTAGGGAATGCCCTTCTGGTGCACGGCGTAGCTGTTGTAGGGCATCAGCATCTCGCGCTTGCCCACCAGCTGCCATTCATAGCGATCCGGCGCGCCGTTGAACGAGTCCACCACGTCGGCCGTGGCCAGGCCGCTGGTGTCCGGCTGCGGCGCATCGTAGGCCAGCGACGGCAGGCGCCGGACGCGACGGTCGTCAGGGCTGTAGCGCCAGGCCTTGCGGGTCGCCATGACCTGGTCGAGGGTGTCCTGGACGACGAGCGCGGTGCCCGAGAGCTTGGCCGGCGCGGTCACCTTGTACTTGTAGTACAGCAGGGTGTTGTCCAGGTCGGCTTCGGTCATGCCTTCGCGGTTGTAGACGCTGTAGACCAGGCGATCGCGCTTGATGTAGTGCGGGTTGCCGTTGATCACCACCGCCTGGTTGTTGATGATGCGGATCTGCTCGCCCTTGTAGTGCAGGATGTGGTTCCAGATGACCTCGGTACCGTCCTGGGGCAGCGGGAAGGGAATGCCCGCCGAGGCGCCGCGAATCCCGTTGCCGTTGGCGATCAGCTCCGTCGTGAGGGCGTTCAGACGCGTGGCATCGTAGATGCGCTGCGGTGCCGAGGCGCTGCGGCGGGTCGGGAAGACGCGCAGGTAGAAATCCGGATAGCGCTCGACCAGGGCCCGCAGCCCTTCGGGCAGCAGCGAGGCGTACTGGCCGACGTTGCCGCGGTCGACACGATAGAGCGGTGCGTCGCCGGCGAACGGATCGGGGTGATGCATGCCGGGCGAATAGCCGGCCGGCGGCTGCACGCCACCGGTCCAGGGCGGGATGGTGCCGGCGGCATTCCCCGCACGCTCGGCACCCAGAGGGGTCAGATCCTGGCCGAGGCGCGCGGCCTGGGCGCTATCGACCTTCGCGTGAGCCTGGCCGATGCAGGCCAGCAACAACAGAACTCCAAACTTTCTGTACATCGTCCTTTACTCCTTGCAGCGCGGTCCGGGCGCTGCGTCGTGCCGCTGCCGACATGGCAGAACGGCCGTGGTAAGCGTTGTGTTGGGCGCGCCTTCCTGGCGGCCGCTGACGCCGAGACGAGTGGGTGCTGTCTCGATCGTCGCGCGGATTCATCCCTATGGCCGTTGTGCGGCTCTGCTCGGACGCAAGGTTCGACGTCCTCTCATTTTTCTCACGCGGTTACTCGGTGCGCTGGAACTTGAGATCCCAGACACCATGCCCGAGGCGTTCGCCACGGCGTTCGAACTTGGTCACCGGTCGCTCCTCGGGACGAGGGACGAAACCGTCCTCGCCACCCAGGTTGCGGTAGCCGGCCACCGCGTTCATCACCTCGAGCATGTGCTCGGCATAGGGCTGCCAATCGGTCGCCATATGGAGCACGCCCCCGGCCTTGAGCTTCTGTCGCACCAGGTCCGCGAAGGCGGGCTGGACGATACGCCGCTTGTGGTGGCGGCTCTTGTGCCAGGGGTCTGGAAAAAACAGCAAAACCCGGTCCAGGCTCGCATCGGCGACGCAGGTGCGCAGCACCTCCAGCGCATCGCAGCTGTAGACCCGGACGTTATTCATGTCGCGCGCCAGCAGGCCGCTGAGCAGCGCCCCGACGCCCGGCTTGTGCACCTCGACACCGATGAAATCCTGCTCTGGCGCCGCCGCCGCCATTTCCAGCGTCGAATGGCCCATGCCGAAACCGATCTCGAAGGTCAGCGGCGCCGTACGGCCGAAGACCCGGGAAAAATCCTGCATCCCCTGCTCCAGCTCGAGACCGAAGCGCGGCCAGCCCTCTTCGAGGGCCCGCTGCTGCCCGACCGTGGTACGGCCGGCGCGCATGACGAAGCTCTTGACGGTGCGCATCGGGCGTTGTCCGGTCGGTTCGCCGGAGGGTTGCTGCATATCGCTCATGGGTGTCCTGCACATACGGAAAAATGCGGCGTCCCGGTCGTCGTGCGGCCGGGGCTCCGTTCAGTTGATCAGCCCTTCCAGGGGGGAAGAGGCGCTGGCGTAGAGTTTCTTCGGCATGCGGCCGGCCAGGTAGGCCAGGCGTCCCGCCTCGATGGCGTGCTTCATCGCCTCGGCCATCAGCACCGGATTCTGCGCGTGGGCGATGGCGCTGTTCATCAGCACCGCTTCGCAGCCGAGTTCCATGGCGATGGTGGCATCCGAGGCGGTGCCGACCCCGGCATCGACCAGCACCGGGACGGTGGCTTCCTCGAGGATGATGCGCAGGTTGTAGGGGTTGCAGATCCCCAGGCCGGTGCCGATCAGGCCGGCCAGCGGCATCACCGCGATGCAGCCCATCTCGGCCAGCTGGCGCGCGATGATCGGGTCATCGCTGGTGTAGACCATCACGTCGAAGCCGTCCTTGATCAGCACTTCGGCGGCCTTGAGGGTCTCGATCACGTTAGGGAACAGGGTCTTCTGGTCGGCCAGCACTTCGAGCTTGACCAGGTTGTGCCCGTCCAGCAGCTCGCGCGCCAGGCGGCAGGTGCGCACCGCCTCGGTGGCGTCGTAGCAGCCGGCGGTGTTCGGCAGGATGGTGTAGCGATCCGGGGAGATGACGTCGAGCAGGTTCGGCTCGCCCGGGTTCTGTCCGATGTTGGTGCGGCGGACCGCGACCGTGACGATTTCAGCACCGGAGGCGGCGATGGCCGCGCCGGTCTGCTCGAGATCCTTGTATTTGCCGGTGCCCACCAGCAGGCGCGACTGGTAGGTACGGCCGGCAAGGGTAAAGGGCTTGTCGTGGGGAGCTGGGGTCATGAGAGCCTCTCGTGGGCGGGTTGCGGCGAGCGATCGGGCGGGGCGCGTGGGCGACTCAGCCGCCACCGATGGCGTGCACGACCTCGACCTGGTCACCTTCGCTCAACGGCGTCTCGGCGTGCAGGCTGCGCGGCACGATGTCCTGGTTGAGTTCGACCGCAACGCGTCGCCCGGTCAGTTCGAGGTGCTGCAACAGATCGGCTACGGTCTGCCCCTGCGTGAGCTCGAAAGGCTCGCCATTCAATTGAATCCGCATGGTCTGATCACTGTCGGAAGGGCCCGCCATTCTACGCGAACCCGGTTCGCGACCAAAGACGAACCTACAGTCATTCGTCCTGCAATTGACGGCCCATGCGTCATCAGGACATCGGCGGGGTCATTCGCCAGGCGACGACGATCAGACAGGCCCAGCCGGCGAGAAAGCTGACACCGCCCAGCGGGGTGATCATGCCCAGCCGGCCGATGCCGCTCAGCGTCAGCAGATACAGGCTGCCGGAAAACAGCACGATGCCCAGGGTGAACAGCCCGCCGGCGATGCCTATCAGGCGGCCCGGCAGGTGCAGGCTCAGGAGGGCGACGCCGAACAGCGCCAGCGCATGGATCAGCTGGTAGTGCACGCCGGTCTGGAATACCGCCAGGTAATCGCTGCTGAGCCGGTTTTTCAGGCCGTGGGCAGCGAACGCACCGAGCGCCACACCGGTCATGGCAAAGAAGGCAGCGAGCATCAGCAGGAGTCGGGTCATTCGATCGGCCTCGGTAAAAGTTGGCGAAAAATGTAATGATCGGACGCGCGCGCCCTGTCATGCAATCTTCGACACGCCAGCCAGCGGTACGCCGCCGGTATAATGCCCCGACCCAGGAAACCGATTGTCCCTCATGCTCCGGACCCTGCTCCGCCGCCTCGTCAAACTGCTGCTCTGGATGGCCGCCCTGTCGGTCGTGCTGGTATTGGTCCTGCGCTGGGTTCCCCCGCCGTTCACCGCGCTGATGATCGAACGCAAGATCGAGTCGTTCGGCAGCGAGCGGAGCCTCGACCTGCAGCGCACCTGGCGCCCCTGGTCGGAGCTTCCGGACGACCTGAAGATGGCGGTCATCGCGGCCGAGGACCAGAAGTTCGCCGAGCACTGGGGCTTCGACCTCGCCGCGATCCGCGCGGCGTTCGAGCACAACGAACAGGGCGGCTCGCTGCGGGGCGCCAGCACGCTGAGCCAGCAGGTGGGCAAGAACCTGTTTCTCTGGTCCGGTCGCAGTTGGGCGCGCAAGGGGCTCGAGGTCTGGTTCACCGCCCTGATCGAACTCCTCTGGCCCAAGCAACGCATCCTCGAGGTCTACCTCAACAGCGTCGAATGGGGCGATGGCATCTTCGGCGCCGAGGCCGCGGCGCGCCATCACTTCAACGTCGGCGCGCCATACCTGTCGACCCAGCAGGCCAGCCAGCTCGCCGCCGTGCTGCCCAACCCGCGCCAGTGGAGCGCCGGCAAGCCCAGCGCCTACGTGACCCGCCGGGCGAGTTGGATCCGCCAGCAGATGCGCCAGCTCGGCGGCAGCCATTACCTGACGCGCCTCGAAGGCGAGCGCCCGAGCTGGTGGCCGTCATGGCTGTAATGGAGCACCCGATCGAGCGCCACGGCCTGCCGCGCGAATCGGGCCCGCAGCCAATCCCCGAACCCCACGGCCTGAGACGCCTGCTGCACAGGCGCAACGCGCTCGCCTGGCTGGTCCTGGCCTTCACCCTGCTGGTGCAGATGATCATCCTCCAGAACCTGCGCGGCAACGAAAGCCGCGCGGCGCAGGAGCAGTTCCAGATGCTCGCCAACAAGGTGACCGAGGCCATCGAGCAGCGCCTCGTCAACCACGAGCAAATCCTGCTCGGCGCCGCCGGCCTGTTCGACGCCAGCGGCGAAGTCGATCGCGACCAGTGGCGTCGCTATGTCGAGCGCCTGCAGCTGACCACACGCTATCCCGGCATCCAGGGCGTCGGCTTCGGCAAGGTGGTGCGCCAGCAGGAGCGCGACGCGCACATCCAGAGCCTGCGCGCCGAAGGCTTTCCCGACTACGACATTCATCCTCCGGGCGAGCGGCCGCTGTACATCAACGTGATCTACCTGGAGCCCTTCGTCGGCCGCAACACCGTGACGCTGGGCTACGACATGTTTTCCGAGCCGGTACGCCAGCAGGCGCTGCTGCGCGCCGCCGAGCTGGGCCTGGCCAGCGTGACCGACAAGGTCACCCTGCGGCAGGAAACCCCGGACAGCACGCAAGCCGGCATCCTGCTCTACGTCCCGGTCTACCGCCCCGGCATGCCGCTGGCGCTGCCGATGCAGCGCATGGAGGCCTTGATCGGCGTCGTCTACAGCCCCTACCGGGTCAGCGACCTGATGCGAGGCATCCTCGGGCCGGCCGATCCGAAGCTCAACCTGACGATCTATTCCGGCGACAGCGAGGCATCCGACGACCTGATCTTCGCCACCGACCGCACCGGCAAGCACAGCCCGCGCTACAGCAGCCTGCAGCACATCCGCCTTTATGGTCAGATCTGGACGCTGCGCCTGGACAGCCAGCCCGAGTTCGAGAACGCCTTCCACGCCAACGAGGCGTTGCTGGTCGTCCTCTGCATCGGCCTGAGCGCCCTGCTGTTCCTGCTGACCTCCTCGCTGACCGTGCGCCGCAGCCGGGCCGAGGCGCTGGCCCGGCAGATGACCGAGCAGATCCGGCGCAACGAGCGGGAACTGCGCCTGAGCGAAGAACGTCTCGCACTGGCGCTCAAGGGCAGCAACGACGGCCTGTGGGACCTGAACCTGCAGACCGGTACCTTCTTCGCGTCCCCGCGCAGCATGCAGATGCTCGGCTACTACCCCGGCGAGCTCGAGTCCGACATGGGGCTGTGGGAGCGGATGATGGTGGCCGATGACCTGGATGCCGAGAGGGAACGCCTGAACCAGACCCTGCAATCGCAACGCGAACACTTCACCAGCGAGCTGCGCCTGCAGCATCGCAACGGCCAGGTGGTGCCGGTGCTGGTGCGCGGTTACGTCCAGCGCGACGGCCAGGGCAAGCCGCAGCGGGTGAGCGGCACCATCATGGACCTGACCGAGCACAAGCGCGTCGAACAGCTGAAGAACGAGTTCGTCTCCACGGTCAGCCACGAACTGCGCACACCGCTGACCTCCATCGCCGGCGCCCTGGGCCTGATCAACGGCGGCGTGCTCGGCGAGGTTCCCGCCCCGATGCAACAGCTGCTGGAGATCGCCCACCGCAACAGCCTGCGCCTGAAGCACCTGATCAACGACCTGCTGGACATGGAAAAGATCGCGGCCGGCAAGATGAGCTTCAACCGCCGCGAGCATGCCCTGCGCGACCTGCTGGAAGAGGCGCTGGCCAGCAACCAGTCGTTCGCCGCCCAGCACGGGGTGCACTGCACGCTGGAGGCGCAGACCCGCCCGGCACGCGTCTGGGTCGACGGGCTGCGGCTGCAGCAGGTGCTGGCCAACTTCCTCTCCAACGCCATCAAGTTCTCGCCGCCCGGTGGAGAAGTGCGCCTGCAAAGCGCCGTCAACGAGGACGTGGTACGCATCAGCGTCATCGACCAGGGCCCCGGCATACCCGACAGTTTCCGCCAGCGGATCTTCCAGAAGTTCGCCCAGGCCGACAGTTCCGACAGCCGCGAGAAAGGCGGTACCGGGCTGGGCCTGGCGATCAGCAAGGAACTGATCGAACGCATGGGCGGCAGCCTGGGTTTCGAGTCCGTAGTGGGCCGAGGGGCGACCTTCTGGTGCGAGCTCCCGGTGCTCGACGACCCCGTCCCGGATGCCGGCAACGACCAACCGCGGCTGCTGGTCATCGAGGACGAACCGGACACCGGCCGCCTGCTGCACCTGATGCTGCGCAACGCCGGCTACGGCGTCGACCGTGTCGAGAGCCTGCACCAGGCACGGGAAAAGCTGGCCCAGATGCACTACCTCGCGGTGACCCTAGACCTGCACCTGCCCGACGGCAATGGTCGTCAACTGATCGACGAGATGCGCAAGGACTCGGCCACGCGCGCGATCCCGATCATCGTCATCTCGGCCGCCAACAGCCTCGACCAGCAACAGCCGCAACCGGGCGTCATCTGGCTGCACAAACCGATCAGCGATGCTCAGTTGCTGGCGGCAGTCGAGCGGGCACGGCAGTCGGCGTCTCCCCTTCCCTGACCTCGCCGAGGGCGGCTCGCGGCGTGACCCGCAGCCAGTCCAGGGTCCCGTCGCGCACCATCAGGGTCATGCCCCGCTGCGGATAGAACCAGCCCTCGCCCTGCCCCAGCGCGTAGCGCATTCGCGGCTCGCCCAGGCTGGCGACGAGGTCGCGAACCGGGACCGGCTCGGCGGGCGTCAGGACCACGTCCGCCAGCCGGCGGGCCGACATCGCCTGCATCACCGTGTCGGCCAGTCGCTGCGGCGAGGCATCGGCGCCGCTGGCCTGCGCCAGACTGGCCCGCTCGTGATCCTCCAGTTGCAGCTCGCCTAGCAGATCGAGCGATGGCTCGGCCGCGGCAAGGCGCCCGCCATAGCTCAGCACGACCCGGCCTTCTTCGCGCCGCACCCACAACGCTCCTTCCGGCGCCTGCTCACGCAGGCCCTGCAGGGTCAGCTGCCCGGCGGCCATCGGCTCGAACAGCGGGCCCTGCAGCTCGGTCAGCCAGGCCACCGGCGAGCCCTGGCGGAAGAAGGCCAGCCAGAGCCCAAGGGCAAAACAGCAAACGCCCAGTACGGCGAAGAACAGCAGGTGAGCAGGACGAAACGGCAACATGGCAAACTCCGGACAACAAAAAGGGCCGCCCGGACGGTGTCCGGGCGGCCCTGCTACGGATGCGGCGATCAGGCCTGGATGGAGCCCTTGAGCTTGTTCATCGCGTTCTTTTCCAGCTGACGGATGCGCTCGGCCGAGACGTTGTACTTGGCGGCAAGATCGTGCAGCGTCGCCTTGTCGTCGCTGAGCCAGCGCTGCTGCAGGATGTCGCGGCTGCGCTCGTCGAGCCGCTCGAGCGCCTCGTGCAGGCTGGAGGTGGAATTGTCGCTCCAATCGGCGTCCTCGAGCTGACGCGCCGGGTCGTAGCGATGGTCTTCCAGGTAGTGCGCCGGCGACTGGTAGGCGCTGTCGTCGTCGGCATCGGCCGCCGGATCGAATGCCATGTCGTGGCCGGTGAGCCGGCTTTCCATTTCGCGTACTTCGTGGGGCTCGACGCCGAGGCTGTCGGCCACCGCGGTGACCTCGTCGTTGTTCAGCCACGCCAGACGCTTCTTCTGGCTGCGCAGGTTGAAGAACAGCTTGCGCTGCGCCTT
Organism: Stutzerimonas nosocomialis; assembly: GCF_005876855.1. Classification (GTDB taxonomy): domain Bacteria; phylum Pseudomonadota; class Gammaproteobacteria; order Pseudomonadales; family Pseudomonadaceae; genus Stutzerimonas; species Stutzerimonas nosocomialis. The sequence continues at coordinate 140,863 of NZ_QLAE01000003.1, forward strand.
GGTGGTCGCCACCTTGACGATGCGCCAGTTGCGCAGGATGAACTCGTGGATTTCCGCCTTGATCCAGTGCACGGCAAAGGACACCAGGCGCACGCCCATCTCGGGATTGAAGCGCTTGACCGCCTTCATCAACCCGACGTTGCCTTCCTGGATCAGGTCCGCCTGAGCCAGGCCGTAGCCGGCGTAGCTGCGTGCGATGTGTACGACGAAACGCAGGTGCGCAAGCACCATCTGCCGGGCGGCATCCAGATCCTGATCGTAATAGAGACGCTCGGCCAGCTCGCGCTCCTGCTCGACGGTGAGCAGCGGGATGCTGTTGACCGTCTGCACGTAGGCCTCGAGGTTCGCCCCCGGGACCAGTGCGTGAACAGGTTGCAGTGAAGTTGTCATGCAGATCCTCCAACTCACGAAGCTGCAGCAGTTTAGCATTGAGCCATCGGACTGCAAGCCTGTGGAAAAGTTCCGCGCCACGCCCAATTAGCGCAACGATATCAATAAGTTATCAGCGAGGCGCCAGTTCGCTCAGGTGACGGGCAACGGCCAGCCAGGCACCGATGTAGCCGAGCAGCACCGCCCCCAGCACCAGCGAGAATCCATCTCCCGAGGGCACCCCCGACAAGCCGAAGTCGCTGCCGTAGAGGCCGGCCAGCCGCACCACGGCCTCGTTCAGCCAGCCCAGTCCGTAGGCCAGCACCAGCCAGGCCAGCAGGCCGGCGCCGAGGCCGTAGATCGCGCCCATATAAAGGAAGGGGCGGCGCACGTAACCGTCGGTCCCGCCCACCAGCTTGACCACTTCGATCTCGGTGCGGCGGTTCTCGATGTGCAGCCGAATGGTGTTACCGATCACCAGCAGCAAGGTGGCGACCAGCAGCAGCGTGAGGCCGAACACGAAGCGGTCGCCCAGCCGCAGGATGGCGCTCAGGCGCTCGACCCACAGCAGGTCCAGCTGCGCCTGCTGCACGCCCGGCATCTCGGCCAGCTGCTGGCGCAGGGCTTCGAGCTTGTCCCTGTCGACTTCGTGGGGGGTGACCAGGATCACCCCGGGCAGCGGGTTGTCGGGCAGCTCCTTGAGCGCCTCGCCAAGGCCGGACAGCTGCTGGAACTCCTCCAGCGCACTCTCGCGGCTGATCCACTGCGCCTCTTCGACGTCGGGCATGGCGTCGATCTCGGCCCTCAGGGCCTCGCCCGCGGCGCTGTCGACATCCAGCTGCATGAACAGCGAGATCTGCGCCGCACGCTGCCAGGAGCCGCCAAGCCGCTCGACGTTGTCCAGCAACAGGGCCAGCCCCATCGGCAGGCTCAGGGCGACGGCCATCACCAGGCAGGTGAAGAAGCTGCCGATCGGCTGCTTGCCGAGCCGGCGCAGGCTGTCGACCAGACTGGCGCGGTGGCTTTCGAGCCAGGCATGCAGCAGCGCTTTGAAGTCCGGCTCGTCCGGGTTTCTCGGTGGCTTGCTCGGCTTGACCGAACCGCCCACCCGCTCGGCCGTGCTGGACGCCTTGGACTTGCGATCAGGTGTAGCGCTCATCAGCTGGCCTCCCCGTCGCCGATCAGACGGCCGCGCTGCAGCGTCAGCATGCGGTGGCGCATACGGGCGATCAGCGCAAGGTCATGGCTGGCGATCAGCACGGTAGTGCCCAGCCGGTTGATGTCTTCGAACACGCCCATGATTTCCGCGGCGAGCCGTGGGTCGAGGTTGCCGGTAGGCTCGTCGGCCAGCAGCAATGCCGGCCGGTGCACCACGGCGCGCGCAATGCCGACGCGTTGCTGCTGGCCGGTCGACAGGTCGGCCGGGTACTGGGTGGCCTTGTCCTTGAGGCTGACGCGCTCGAGCGCGGTCATGACCCGCTGGCCGATCTCGCGCTTGCCGAGCCCGAGGATCTGCAGCGGCAAGGCCACGTTGTCGAACACCGTGCGATCGAACAGCAGCTGGTGGTTCTGGAACACCACGCCGATCTGCCGCCGCAGGAACGGAATCTGCGCATTGGTGATGCGCGACAGGTCCTGGCCGGCCAGCAGCAGCTTGCCGGTGGTCGGGCGCTCCATCGCCAGCAGCAGGCGCAGCAGCGTGCTCTTGCCGGCGCCGGAATGCCCGGTGACGAAAAGGAATTCGCCCCGCTGCGCATGGAATGACAGCTCGTGCAGACCAATATGGCCGTTCGGGTAGCGTTTGCCGACCTGCTCGAAGCGAATCATGAACGCTCCGCGAACAGCGCGCTGACGAAGGCCTGCGCCTCGAAGGTGCGCAGGTCGTCGATGCCCTCGCCGACGCCGATGAAGCGGATCGGCGTGCCGAACTGCTTGGCCAGGGCGAAGATCACGCCGCCCTTGGCGGTGCCGTCCAGCTTGGTCAGCGCCAGCCCGGTCAGCTCCACGGCCTGGTTGAACTGGCGCGTCTGGTTGATCGCGTTCTGCCCGGTGCCGGCGTCGAGCACCAGCAGCACCTCGTGGGGCGCGGTCTCGTCGAGCTTGCCGATCACCCGACGGACCTTTTTCAGTTCCTCCATCAGGTTGTCCTTGGTATGCAGGCGCCCGGCGGTGTCGGCGATCAGCACGTCGATGCCGCGCGCCTTGGCCGCCTGCACCGCATCGAAGATCACCGAGGCGGAGTCGGCGCCAGTGTGCTGCGCGATCACTGCGATGTTGTTGCGCTCGCCCCACACCTGCAGCTGCTCGACGGCAGCCGCGCGGAAGGTATCGCCCGCCGCGAGCATGACCTTCTTGCCGTCGCGCTGCAGTTTCTTGGCCAGCTTGCCGATGGTGGTGGTCTTGCCGACGCCGTTCACGCCGACCACCAGGATCACGTAGGGCTGCTTGGCCGAATCGACCTGCAGCGGCTGCTCGACCGGTTTCAGCAGCGCCGCCAGTTCCTCCTGCAGGGCCTTGTAGAGCGCGCCGCTGTCGGCGAGCTCCTTGCGCGCCACGCGGCGGGTGAGGTTCTGGATGATGGCGGTGGTCGCCTCGACGCCAACGTCGGCGGTCAGCAGCCGCGTCTCCAGCTCCTCGAGCAGGTCGTCGTCGATGGCCTTCTTGCCGAGAAACAGGCTGGCCATGCCTTCGCCAAGGCTGGCGCTGGTCTTCGACAGGCCCTGCTTGAGGCGTGCGAAGAAGCCTGCGCGGGCCGGTTCGGACTCCGCCACAGGCGAAGGCTCAGCGGGTGAAGGCTCGGACGGCTCGCTCGACGCGAGGGCTGGCGTGCTCTCGATCGGCGGTTCGGGCGGCTCGGCGGGCGCAGTCGGCTCACTGCCCTTGAACAACCCGAAGAAACCCGAGCGGGCCTCGGCTTCGGCCTTGACCGAAGGGACCGGCGTGACGGGCAGCTCCGGCTCGGGCTCGAACACCGGCTCCGGCTCGGCGTACGGCTCCGGCTCGGTTTCGGGCTCAGGCGCCGCGAATTCAGACTCGGCGAGCGGAGCCGCCTCGGCCTGCAGAGGCTCGTGCGCCTCTGCCGCCAGCGGAGCCTCGGGCTGCTCGCCGGGAGCGTCCTGCGGCGCTTCGACCGGTTCTGCCGCGGGCGCCTCGGGCTTCCTGCGCAGCCAGCCGAACAGGCCTTTCTTTTCGCCGGCCTCGGCCGGCGTCTTCTTGTCGTCGTTGGAACCAAACATGGAGAAGACTTTCTCAAAGGGCGAAACGCCAGCAGGCGCGCCGCTGGCCAAATGGGGGAATATCCTAGCACCTCACCGGGCGCCAGCGCTAAGCCGGGCCTCGACCGGCGCCTGTATGACGCCATCGGCGCCGGCATGTTCCGGCGTCACCTCGCCGCAGCCCTTTGCCTGGTACGCTCGCGCCTTTACCATGACCGCGCATTCACGGAGCCCGCATCGAACGATGCGGCCTGCAACCGAACGAGTCCTGTCTATGCCTTCGATGCTACGCCGTGCCGTGCTGTTGTTCGGCACCCTCTGCCTGCCTTTGCTGGCGATCGCAGCCGAGCCGCAACCGACCCATGAGTTCTTCCTCGACAACGGCCTGAAAGTCATCGTGCGCGAGGACCACCGCGCGCCGGTGGTGGTCTCGCAGCTCTGGTACAAGGTCGGCTCCAGCTACGAGACGCCCGGCCAGACCGGCCTGTCCCACGCCCTGGAACACATGATGTTCAAGGGCAGCCGCAAGCTGGGGCCAGGCCAGGCTTCACGCATCCTGCGCGAGCTGGGTGCCGAGGAAAACGCCTTCACCTCCGACGACTACACCGCCTATTACCAGGTGCTGGCGCGGGACCGCCTGGCCGTTGCCTTCGAGCTGGAGGCCGACCGCCTGGCCAGCCTCAGGCTGCCGGCCGACGAATTCGCCCGCGAAATCGAGGTGATCAAGGAAGAGCGGCGCCTGCGCACCGACGACAGGCCCAGCGCGCTGGCCTTCGAGCGCTTCAAGGCCATGGCCTACCCGGCCAGCGGCTACCACACGCCCACCATCGGCTGGATGGCCGACCTGGAGCGGATGACGGTCGAGGAGCTGCGCGCCTGGTACGAACAGTGGTACGCGCCGAACAACGCCACCCTGGTGGTGGTCGGCGATGTCACCGTGGATGAAGTCCGCGGCCTGGCCGAGCGCTATTTCGGGCCGATCGAAAAACGCGCCGTGCCCATGGCCAAGGTGCCGCTGGAGCTCGCCGAGCCGGGCGAGCGGCGCCTGACGCTGCACGTCAGGACACAGCTGCCGAGCCTGATGATGGCGTTCAACGTGCCGGGCCTGGCGACTACCGACGATCCGCGCGAGATCCATGCCCTGCGGCTGATCTCGGCGTTGCTCGACGGCGGCTACAGTGCCCGCCTGCCCTCGCGCCTGGAGCGCGGCGAAGAACTGGTCACCAGCGCTTCGGCCTGGTACAGCGCCTACCCGCGCGGCGACAGCCTGTTCGTGCTCGGCGCCTCGCCGAACCTGCAGAAACAGCGCAGCCTGGAAGACGTCGAAGCCGGCCTCTGGCGCGAACTCGACCTGCTGAAGCAGCAACCGCCGTCGCCCGAGGAGCTCGAGCGGGTTCGCGCCCAGGTGATCGCCGGACTGGTCTACGAGCGCGACTCGATCACCGAACAGGCCACCACCATCGGCCGCCTGGAAACGGTCGGCCTCTCCTGGCGACTGATGGACGAAGAACTCAGCGCACTCGAAGCCGTCACCCCCGAGGACATCCAGCAGGCCGCGCGGACCTACTTCACCCGCTCGCGCCTGAGCGTCGCCCATGTTCTGCCCGAGGAGTCCCGCGATGAGTAAGCGCCACCTGCGCCACGGGCTGTCCGGCCTGTTGCTGCTGATCCTGGTCGGGCTGCTCGCCTGGAGCGCCAATCGCCCGGCCCATGCCCCGGCCGAAACACCCGCCGAACCGCAAACGGGGGTCCAAGTCCCGGTGCCGGCCGACGAGTCCGCCGTGGAGCAGATTCCCCTGGAGTCGCTCGCCGAGCTCGGCGACCAGCCGTTGGCCCGGCGTACGCTGGACATCCAGAGCTGGCAGACCGCCGAAGGCGCCAAGGTGCTGTTCGTGCAGGCGCCGGAGCTGCCGATGTTCGATCTGCGCCTGACCTTCGCCGCCGGCAGCAGCCAGGACGGCGACACGCCCGGCCTGGCCCTGCTGACCAACGCGATGCTCAACGAGGGCGTCGAAGGCCGGGACGTCACCGCGATCGCCGAGGGCTTCGAAGGGCTCGGCGCCGAGTTCGGCAACGGCTCCTACCGCGACATGGCCGTAGCCAGCCTGCGTAGCCTGAGCGAGCCCGGCAAGCGCGGCGCGGCGCTGGAACTGTTCGGCCAGGTGGTCGGCCACCCGACCTTCCCAGAAGACTCGCTGCAACGCATCAAGAACCAGCTGATGGCCAGTTTCGAGCTGCAAAAGCAGAACCCGGGCAAGCTGGCCAGCCTCGAACTGTTCAAACAGCTCTACGGCGATCACCCCTACGGCAGCCCCAGCGAAGGTACGCCCGCCTCCATCCCGGGTATCAGCCGCGAGCAGCTGCAGGCCTTCCATGCCCGGGCGTACGCGGCTGGCAATGCGGTGATCGCCCTGGTCGGCGACCTCAGCCGCGAAGAGGCGCAAGCGATCGCCGCGCAGGTCTCGGGCAGCCTGCCGAAAGGCGAAGCCCTGCCGACGACGCCTGCGCCGGCAGCCCCCGAGCCGGGCGTCCACGCGATAGAGTTCCCCTCCAGCCAGACCCACCTGCTGCTGGCCCAGCTCGGCATCGAGCGCGGCGATCCGGATTACGCGGCCCTCTACCTGGGCAACCAGATCCTCGGCGGCGGCGGTTTCGGCACCCGCCTGATGGAGGAAGTCCGCGAGAAGCGCGGCCTCACCTACGGCATCTATTCGGGCTTCAGTCCGATGCGCAGCAACGGCCCGTTCATGATCAGCCTGCAGACCCGCGCGGACCTGGCGCAGGGCTCGCTGGAGCTGGTCCAGCGCCTGGTGCGCGAATTCCTCGCCGACGGCCCGACCCAGGCCGAGCTCGAGCGCAGCAAGCGCGAGATCGCCGGCAGCTTCCCGCTGTCGACGGCCAGCAATGCCGACATCGTCGGCCAGCTGGGCAGCATCGGCTTCTACGACCTGCCGCTGACCTACCTGGAGGACTTCATGCAACAGGTCCAGGAGGTCACGGTCGAACAGGTCAGGGAGGCGATGAACAAGCACCTTGAGGCCGACGGCTTCGTCATCGTCACGGCCGGGCCCAGCGTCGAGCAGAAGGAACTGCCGCCGCCCAGCGACCAACCCATCGAACAGCCCAGCGGCGTTCCGGAGCACTGATGGCGACTCCACCGATCCGACCCAGCGCCCGTGGCGGCCAGGGCCAGCTACGCATCATCGGCGGCGACTGGCGCAGCCGCCGCTTCTCCTTTCCCGATGCCGAGGGCCTGCGGCCGACGCCCGACCGGGTGCGCGAGACGCTGTTCAACTGGCTGGCGCCCTACCTGTCCGGCGCCCGGGTGTTCGACCTGTTCACCGGCAGCGGCGCACTCTACCTGGAAGCCCTTTCCCGTGGCGCCGGCATGGCCCTGGCGCTGGACGTCAACGCCAACGCCATCGCCAGCCTGCGCAAGCACCTGGACACGCTCAGCTGCGGCAACGGCCAGCTGCTGCAGAGCGACGCCCTGCGCTACCTGGAAACCCAGCACGCGACGCCGTTCGACCTGGTCTTCCTCGACCCGCCGTTCAACAAGAACCTGCTGCTGCCGGCCTGCCAGCTGCTCGAAGACAAGGGCTGGCTGGCCGATCACGCCTGGGTCTACACCGAAAGCGAGGCGCCCGCCTCGAGCCTCGGCCTGCCGGGCAACTGGCGCCTGCACCGGGAGAAGCAGGCCGGCCAGGTGTTCTACTCGCTCTGGGAACGATCCGCGCCCTGAGCCGCCGTCCGGCCCTGCCCGCATAACGGAGCCCCTGTGACACTGGCACTCGACCTCGACCCCACGCACGACGCCGACGCGCCCTTCGAGCCGGCCTGGTGGCTGCCGGGTCCGCACCTGCAGACCCTGTGGAATCCGTTCTTTCGCAAGGCCGCCCCGCTGGAGCGGCGCCGCGAGCGGATGTGGCTGGCCGACGGCGACTTCATCGACCTCGACTGGCACGGCCCGCACGACGCCGAGTCGCCGCTGGTGCTCGTCCTGCACGGGCTGACCGGCTCGTCCAGCTCGCACTACGTACTGGGCCTGCAGCGGCGCCTGGCGGCGATGCGCTGGTCCAGCGTCGCGATCAACTGGCGCGGCTGCTCGGGCGAACCGAACCTGCTGCCGCGCGCCTACCATTCGGGCGCCAGCGACGACCTGGCCGAAGTCATCGCCCACGTGCAGGCCGCCCGCCCGATGGCGTCGCTGCAGGCGGTGGGCTATTCGCTGGGCGGCAACATCCTGCTCAAGTACTTGGGCGAAACGGGTGATCAGTGCCCGCTGCAACGTGCCGTCGCCGTCTCGGTCCCCTTTCGCCTGGACCAGTGCGCCGACCGCATCAGGCTCGGTTTCTCCAGGGTCTACCAGGCGCATTTCATTCGCGAGCTGGTCGCCTACGTGAAGAACAAGCAGCGCCTGTTCGCTCACCAGGGCTACGCGGACCGCCTGGCGGCGCTGGACGGGCTGGGCCCGCTGTCGGACATGCGCACCTTCTGGGATTTCGACGGCCGGGTCACCGCCCCGCTGCACGGTTTCGCCGACGCCCAGGACTATTATCGCCAGGCCTCGAGCCGCTATTACCTGGGCCGGATTCGTGTGCCGACGCTGCTGATCCAGTCCGCCGACGACCCCTTCGTGTTCCGCCACAGCGTGCCCGAGCCCGGGGAGCTGTCGCCCAGCACGACGCTGGAGCTGCATGCCAGGGGCGGTCACGTGGGCTTCGTCGAGGGCAGCCCGCTGCGCCCCGGCTATTACCTGGAACGGCGCATTCCCGGCTGGCTGGCGGCGGGGTGCGGACGCCCCTGGAACGACCTGCCGCCAGCGGACTGAACGCCCGCGCGACCGAGCGCCGCCTCCGCCGAAGTTTTCCAGCAGCTCGCCGCAGGTTGTTCCAGACTTTACGCTGTCGATATCGAGCCGCTACCATCCAGCCCCCCACGGACCTCCTCAAGGACGTCGCGATGAATCGAGTGCTGTATCCGGGAACCTTCGATCCCATCACCAAAGGCCACGGCGATCTGGTCGAGCGCGCCGCACGCCTGTTCGATCACGTGATCATCGCCGTCGCGGCAAGCCCACGGAAGAACCCGCTGTTTCCGCTGGAACAACGTGTCGAGCTGGCGCGTGAAGTCACTCGCCATCTGCCCAACGTGGAGGTCGTAGGGTTCTCCAGCCTGCTGGCGACCTTCGCCAAGGAGCAGAACGCCAACATCCTTCTGCGCGGCCTGCGGGCGGTGTCGGACTTCGAGTACGAGTTCCAGCTGGCGAACATGAACCGCCATCTGGCGCCGGAACTCGAAAGCCTCTTCCTGACCCCGTCGGAGAAGTACTCCTACATCTCCTCGACGCTGATCCGCGAGATCGCCCGCCTGGGCGGCGACATCAGCAACTTCGTCCACCCCACCGTGATGGACGCGCTGCACAAGCGCTACAGCCAGCCGTAAGCGCGGCGGCCCAGGCTCGCGTCGCTCGCCGGCGCTGCCTTTGGGCGCCCGCAGGTGCACGGCGGGCGACGATGCGGCACAATTCGCGCACCGTTTTTACCTGTGCCATGGCCGCGCGCCGTGGCAGGAGTCTGCTGGATGTCCCTGATAATCACCGATGACTGCATCAACTGCGATGTGTGCGAGCCGGAATGCCCGAACAACGCCATCTCCCAGGGTGAGGAAATCTACGTCATCGATCCCAACCTCTGCACCGAGTGCGTCGGCCATTACGACGAACCCCAGTGCCAGCAGGTCTGCCCTGTCGACTGCATCCCCCTCGACCAGAACAACGTCGAGACCAAGGACCAGCTGATGCAGAAATACCTCATCATCACCGGCAAGGCCTGATCCGTGCCGTTGCCGGTGGTTCGCTCCGCCCGGCAATGGCTGCTCGGCCTGTGCATCGCCTCCCTGGCGCTGGCAGCCGCCGCCCAGGGCCAGGCGCCCGGCCAGGGCGCCGTCGCCACACCCCACCCACTGGCAAGCGACGTCGGCCAGCGGATTCTCCAGGCCGGCGGCAACGCCTTCGACGCGGCCGTGGCGATCAGCGCCGCGCTCGCGGTGGTCGAGCCCTACGGCTCGGGCATTGGCGGTGGCGGCTTCTTCCTGCTGCGCGAAGCCGGGCAACCGACCCGTTACCGATTCCTCGACGCCCGTGAGCGGGCGCCTCTGGCCGCGACCGCCGATCTCTACGTACGGGACGGCAAGGCCCGTCGCGACCTGTCCCTCGACGGCCCACTGGCAGCGGCGATTCCCGGCACGCCCGCTGCCTGGGACGACCTGGCGAGCCGCTACGGCCGCCTGCCGCTGGCCACCAGCCTGGCGCCGGCGATCGCGCTGGCCCGCGACGGTTTCCAAGTCGATGCGGTTTATCGCGAACGGGCCGGGTGGCGGCTGTCGGCGCTGCGGGACGACCCGGAGAGCGCGCGGATCTTCCTCGTCGAGGGGGAGCTGCCCGCGCTGGGCCATAGGCTGCGCCAGCCGGAACTGGCCGAGACCCTCGAGGCCCTGGCCGCCCACGGCAGCGACGCGTTCTATCGCGGCCCGCTGGCCGGAAAGCTGGTCGCCGGCGTCAGCGCGGCCGGGGGGATCTGGTCCGAACAGGATCTTTCCGACTATCGCAGCGTGGAGCGCGAACCGCTGCGCGTCGCGCTGGCCGAGGGCCGCGAGCTGATCAGCGCGCCTCCGCCGTCGGCCGGTGGCGTGGCCCTGGCGCAGAGCCTGGGTCTGCTCGAGCGGCTCGACTGGCAGGCCGCCCAGCCGCCGCTGCGCCAGCACCTGGTCATCGAGGCGCTGCGCCGCGCCTACCGCGACCGGGCCCTGCTCGGCGACCCCGACTTCACCGACAACCCGCTGCAGCAGCTGCTCGCGCCGGCCTACCTGGACCGACTCGCAGACGAGATCGACCCGCAGCGCGCCACGCCCAGCGCCGAGCTGCCGCCGGCTCCGGCCTGGCGCGAGGGCGAGAACACCACCCACTTCGCCGTCATCGATGCCGAGGGCAATGCGGTCGCCGCCACCCTGTCGCTCAACTTCATGTTCGGCGCCGCCTTCACGGTGCCCGGCACCGGCGTGCTGCTGAACAACGAAATGGACGACTTCGCTGCCGACCTGTCCGGCAGCAATGCCTATGGCCTGGCCGCCAGCCAGGTCAACGCCATCGCCGGCGGCAAGCGCCCGCTGTCGAGCATGAGCCCCACCTTCATCGAAGGGCCGGCGGACTTCGCGACGTTCGGCACCCCGGGCGGCAGCCGGATTCCCAGCATGGTGCTGCTCTCGGCACTGTCGCACCTCGGCGGGGAGCCGGCCGGGACCTGGGCGGCCACGCCGCGCTATCACCACCAGTACCTGCCGGACGTGGTCGAGTACGAAGCCGGGGCATTCGATGCCAGGCAGATCGAAGCGCTCGAAGCGCTGGGCCACCGGCTCAAACCGATGGAGCGCGCCTACGGCAACCAGCAGGTGCTGCACTGGGACAAGCGTACCGGCGCCCTCGAGGCGGCCAGCGACCCGCGAGGCATCGGCCGCTCGTTGCGAGTACCGGCCGCGGCGCCGCGCTGAGCGGCGTTACTTCGCCCCTTCCTCGATCAGCCAGTCCAGCCGCCAGCCACCCTCGCTCTGCGCCAGCCGGGCGGCCAGCCAGGGCAACAGCTCGCGCAGCTGCTCTTCGAGCCCCCAGGGCGGATTGGAAATCGCCAGCCCCGAGCCATTGAGGCGACCGGCATCGTCGGCCGGATGCACGTAGAGCTCGGCACGCAGCAGTTTCGGCGCGCCGCTCCTGGCCAGGTCCTGGTAGAAGCGGCGCAGCTGGCGCTCATCCTTGATCGGGTACCAGATCACCCCGACCGTCTGGCGCATGCGCCCATGAGCTTCGTTGAGCGCCTCGACGCAGCGGCTCAACTCGTCGGCCTGCTCGAACGGCGGGTCGATCAGCAGCACCACGCGCTTTTCGGCGGTGGGCATCAGCGCACGCGGCACGTGCCACCCCTCGCCCAGATGGACCGCCACACGCCGGTCGCCGGCCATGTTGTCCTTGAGCAGAAGGCCGTCTTCGGGATGCTTTTCGTTGAGCTGCAGGCGGTCCTGCTCACGGCTCAACCGCCGAGCCAGCTCGGGCGAGCCGGGGTAGTAGCGCAGCTGGCCATCGGGGTTGAGCGCCCTGACCACCTCCAGGTAAGGCGCCAGCGCCGCCGGCGCCGCCGGCGCCTCCTCCAGCGCCCAGAGCCGGCCGATGCCCTGCTGCCATTCGCCGGTACGGCTCGCCTGGTCGCCGGCCAGGTCGTAGAGGCCGACCCCGGCATGGCTGTCCAGATACGCCAGCGGCGCATCCTTGCGGCCCAGCAGGACGAACAGCTGGCTGAGCACGAGGTGCTTGAAGACGTCGGCATGGTTGCCGGCATGAAAGGCGTGGCGGTAGTTCATCGAAGGCTCCTGGCAAGCCGCGCATTGTAGCGCCCCGCCACGGATGCGGTCAGGCGTCGCGCGGCGCTCAACAGGCCAGGGCGACGGGCGTAGACTGAGACATCGGTCCGAAGGCTCCCACCATGACGCTGCTGCTCAATTCGCTGGTGTTTTTCGCAACCCTCGCCGGGATGGAACTGTTCGCCTGGTGGGCGCACAAGTACGTGATGCACGGCTGGGGCTGGGGCTGGCATCGCTCCCACCACGAGCCGCGCACCGGCTGGTTCGAGAAGAACGACCTCTACGCCGTGGTGTTCGCCGGGATCGCGATCGTGCTGATCGCCCTGGGCACCGCCGGATACAGCCCGCTCGAATGGGTTGGCGCCGGGATGACGGCCTATGGGTTCTTCTACTTCGTCGCCCACGACGGCCTGGTGCATCACCGCTGGCCGCTGCGCTACGTGCCGCGCAACGGCTACCTCAAGCGGCTCTACCAGGCGCACCGGCTGCACCATGCGGTCGAAGGCAGGGAGCGCTGCGTCTCGTTCGGCTTTCTCTACGCGCCGCCGGTGGCCGTGCTGCGCCAGCAGCTGCGCGAACTGCACGGCGGGCGACTGCGCCGCGCTAGCGAGGCCGGCTCCACAGACCGGCAGGACGCGGCCTGACCTTCATCCAGCGAGAAGCCAGCGCCGTCCCGGCACCGCCGAGCAGAAAGCACAGCTTCTGCGCGCGACTGGTCGACACCCGGCTATCCCAGGCATGGGCGCCGCGTGCCTTGACTTCGATACCGATCTGTCGATAGACCGCATGGGCGGTCGCGATCGACCACGCCGAGCGCAACGGCAGGTCGGCGAGCCCCTGCAGCGCCGAGGCGTAATAGGGTTCGGCCAGGTCCACCAGCCGCGCCGCCAGCACGGCCAGGGCCCGCCGATGTCGCGGCTCGGCCAGCTCGCTGGCGGGCACCCCGACCTCGGCGAGCCATTCGGCCGGCAGGTAGACCCGGCCGATGGCCGCGTCCTCGACGATGTCACGCGCGATATTGGTGAGCTGGAAGGCAAGCCCCAGGTCGCAGGCGCGATCGAGCGTGGCCTCGTCCTCGGCGCCCATCACCCGCGCCATCATCAGCCCCACCACGCCGGCGACCCGGTAGCAGTAGAGCAGCGTGTCGTCGAGGGACTGGTAATGCAGGTCCTCGACGTCCATGCGAAACCCTTGCAGATGCTCCAGCGGATACCGCCTCGGGATCGCATGGCGCTGCACCACCGCCTGGAACGCGGCGAATGCGGGATCGCTCATCGGCCGGCCTCGATACGCCTGCTCGGTGAGTTCCACCAGTTCGGCCAGGCGCGTCTGGCCTGCCGAGCGATCGCCCGCCTGCTGCCCATGCCCGAGCACCTGCCCGTCGATCACGTCGTCGCAATGCCGGCACCAGGCATAGAGCATCACCGCGCTCTGCCGGGTGCGCTCGTCGAACAGCCTGGCGGCCGCGGCGAAGCTCCGGGAGCCGAGGTTGATCGCCTGGGTCGAGTGACTGACAACCTGCTCGTTCATGGCCGTACGCCCTGCTGCAGCGCTTCGAGCATCAGCCCCGCCGTGGCCTTGGCCGAGCCGACAACGCCCGGCACGCCGGCGCCCGGATGGGTGCCGGCGCCGACGACGTAGAGATTGGGGATCTTGTCGTCGCGGTTGTGGGGGCGGAACCAGGCGCTCTGGGTGAGGATCGGCTCCAGCGAGAAGGCCGAGCCCAGGTGCGCGTTGAGCTCGTCGCGAAAATCGTGCGGCGTGAAGATCCGATGGGTCACCAGATCCTCGCGCAACCCCGGCAGGTAGTGGCGCTCCAGGTAGTCGAAGATCCGGTCGCGATAACGCGGCCCCTCGACGGCCCAATCGATGTCGGCCGTGCCCAGGTGCGGCACTGGCGCGAGTACGTAGTGGCTGGCGCAGCCTTCGGGCGCGAGCGACGGATCGGTCACGCAGGGCGCATGCAGGTAGAGCGAGAAATCGTCGGCCAGCGTCTCGCGCCGGAAAATGTCGTCGATCAGCTCACGATAGCGCGGCCCGAAGCAGACCGTGTGGTGCTGCAGGTGCGGGTGACGGCGCTTGAGGCCGAAGTGGATGACGAACAGCGACATCGAGAAGCGCTTCTTCGACAACCGCGCCGCCTCCTGCCGGCCGCGCGGCTCGTGCCTCAGCAGCGCCTTGTAGGTATGCACCACGTCGGCATTGGAGGCGGCGGCATCGGTGTCGAAGCGGCGCCCGTCCTCGGTGACCACGCCACTCACCCTACCACCCTCAAGGTCGATCCGCGCCACCGGCGCCTCGAGCTCCAGATGCCCACCCAGATCCTGGAACAGCCGCACCATGGCGTTGACCAGCGCCCCGGTGCCGCCCCGGGGAAACCACACCCCGCCCTGGCGCTCCAGCGCGTGGATCAGGGCATAGATCGACGAGGTTTCGAACGGGTTGCCGCCCACCAGCAGGGAGTGGAACGACAGCGCCTGGCGCAACTGGTCGTCCTCGATGAAGCGGGCCACCATGCCGTAGACGCTGCGCCAGGCCTGAAGTTTGGCGAGCTGGGGCCCGGCGTTGATCATGCTGCGAAAGGATAGGAACGGCACGCTGCCGAGCTTGACGTAGCCCTCCTCGTAGACCGCACGCGAATAATCGAGAAAGCGCCGGTAACCGTCCACGTCGCGCGGGTTCTTCGCGCCGATCTGGCGATCCAGCTCCGCCTGGTCATTGACGTAGTCGAAGCGGTAGCCGTCTTCCCAGCACAGCCGGTAGAACGGGCTCACCGGGAGCAACTCCACGTAGTCGGCCATGCGCTTGCCCGCCAGGGTGAACAGCTCCTCGAGGGCCGCCGGATCGGTGATCACCGTGGGGCCGGCATCGAAGGTGAAACCCTGATCGTGCCAGACGTACGCGCGGCCGCCCGGCTTGTCGCGCTTCTCCAGCACGGTGGTCTGCACGCCGCCGGCCTGCAGGCGGATCGCCAGGGCCAGGCCGCCGAAGCCGGCGCCGATGACCACCGCGCGCCTGGGCGCGGATCCAACGCGTTCGAATCTACTCATCGGGAGCCCTTGAGGTGCAGGTTGCCGGCGGCCAGCGCACGCATCGCCTCGCCGACCGGAACCGGAGGTTTGCCGGAAACGATGCGCAGCCGGTCCCAGGGGGTCAGGCGCGCCGCATAGAAGCGCTGGATCAGCGGCTCGCGCAGCCGGTAGAAACGCTGCATGACCTGCCAGCGACGGTCCGGCCGCCCGGCCATGAACAGCATGCGGTTGAGCAGCCGGAAGAACCGGCGTTCACGCCATTGCCGCCGCGCATGCGCGCCGATGGCCGCGCACAGCTCGGCACTGGCCCAGCGGTCGAGCGCGAGCAGGTGGTCGGCCAGGCGCACCGCATCGGGGAGCGAATAGCCGGTGGTCGGATGAAACAGGCCGGCCGACAGGCCGCTCAGGGGCACGCCGTTGGCCTCGCGCCAGAACGCCTCCATGTCCCCCGACAGCACGATGGGCAGCACGCCCTGCTCTTCCCGCTCGATCCCGCTGATGCGCCAGCCCTGGGCAGCGGCGTAAGCGGCGATGTTGTCGCGCAGGGCTTCGGGCGCGACCGCCTCGCCGTCGGCGTAGTAGGTGTCCTCGATCAGCAGGCGGTCGGCGGCAAGCGGCAGCACGTAGATGAACCGGTAGCCGTCGTGCTGGGCCACGCTCGCGTCCATCAGGATCGGCCCGCCCAGGCCATGGGGCGCGGCGAGTCGCACCTCCTGGCCGAGAAATTTCTGAAAGCCCAGGGCCAGATGACGGCTGCGGCGCACGCCCCGGCCGTCGATCACCGCGGGCGCCCTCAGCACCTCGCCGCCCGCCAGCACCACCCGCTGCGGCTCCACCGTTGCCACCTCGGCATCGAGGCGCACGGCATCGCCCAACCGCTCCGTCAGGCACCGATGGAACTGGCCGGACAGCAGCGAGGCATAGCCGCTGCGCAGCGCTCGCCGCAGCTGGGGAAAGATGACCCGGTAGTGATCCCAGCGCTGCGAGACCAGTGGGGCGATCCAGGCATGCTGGGCTGCGCTCAGGTCATGCTCATGAAACGACCAGGTGTGATTGCCGCCGAGCACCGGACCCTGTTCGAGGAGCAACACCCGCAGCCCCGGCCGTGCCTCGTGCAGCCGCCAGGCGAGCAGGCCGTTCGCCAGGCCGCCACCGACGAGGATGAGGTCGGCATCAAAGGTCATCGACACCCCTCACCAGCGGCCGGTTGCGCCTGACCGCCGCTTCGATCAGATCAGCGGCGCGCGGCGCACCGCCGGACAGCCGAACGTCGCGCCCCAGAGCGCCGGCACGCTCGCGAAAGCCCGGCTCGCCCAGCAGCCGCGACAGGGCGCTGCAAAGGCTGCGACCGCGGGCGAGCCGATGGTTCAGGCGCAGGCCGACGCCCGTGTATTCGACCCGCGCGGCCACGCCGGGCTGGTCGAAGGCGATCGGCAGCGCCAGCACCGGAACGCCGGCTTCCAGCGCATCGAGCACGGTATTGAGCCCGGCGTGGGTGATCACCGCCTGGGCGTTGGCCAACACCGCGCGCTGCGGCGCGAAGTCCGTCACCCAGGTCGCGCCGTCCTGGTACAGCCGCTGCTCCTGGCGGCCGTCCAGCCCGCCGCAGTGGGCCAGCAGCAACTGCACGTCAAGCTCACGACAGGCCCTGGCGATGCGCTGGAACAACCCGAAACGGTGCCCCTGGAGGGTGCCGAGGGACGCGAACACGAAGGGCCGGCGCGCTTCGATGGGCACGTTCAACGGCGGCTCGTCCCGCAGCGGCAGGCGCAGCGGGCCCACCGCATGGACATGATCCGGCAGCGCCTGGCGGGGAAAATCGAAGCCGGCCGGTGTCTGGCTTATCTGCAGCAAGGGCGAGAGGCATTCGCTGAGGGTCTGGCGCGGCACCAGGCCGAACGCTTCGGCGTGGGCCGCGATCACGTCGCCGTGGGGCCGCATCATCCAGTCGTAGACTCGGGCGCTGTGCAGGTTGAGCTGCTCGCCCCAGGGCGTCGCCTGGTAGCGCCAGGGCATCACCGGCAACGGCACCCGCGGCTCGCGGTTGAACGGCAGCGCGCAGGCGACCGAGACATAGGGCAAGCCCAGCGATTCGGCCACCAGCGCGCCGGCGGGCTCCATCTGGTCGGCGATCACCGCCTCCACGCCCAGGCTCGACAGCACCAGCGGCGCTTCGCGGCAGAGCATGTCGGTCGCGGTCGCCAGGTCGGCGATCACCCTCTTGAGTCCCCATGGCCCGCCGGGGTTGGCGGCACGGGATATGATCGCCCGCATCGAACCGGGCGGATGGCTGGCGGCACCCACCGCGGCGAACTGCAGTCCGGGATGACTCAGGGCAGCGCGAACGTCGGCCTGCTGGATGAAGGTCAGCCGGTGCCCGCGCCCGATCAGTTCGCAGGAAATCGCTTCGAGGGCGCGCAGATGGCTGTGAAAAGGAGGCGCGATGACGGCGAAATGCGTCATCGCGCACCATCGGTCAGCAGCGGCGCTCGGGACAGCGCGGCCAGGTTCGCCGAACCGGTGCAGAAACAGGCCACGCGCAGCTGCTGGATCAGCACCTGGAAGTGCTCGATGACCGCCTCGGGGCCAAGCAGCGCGGCATCCAGGACTCCGGCGGCCTGGCCGACCAGGTTGGCCCCCAGACGAATCGCCTTGGCCGCATCGACGCCATCGCGAATGCCGCCGGAGGCGATCAGCGTCGTTCCCGGACACTCCTGACGCACCCGTTGCAGCGCCAGCGCAGTGGGAATTCCCCAGCCCGCGAACGCCTGGGCGATCGCCCGCTGTTGCGGGTCGGCGGCGCGCTCGGCCTCCACGGCCGCCCAGCTGGTGCCGCCGGCCCCGGCGATGTCGAGCACCGACACCCCGGCCTCGACCAGCTGCCGCGCCACCCGGGGCGACAGCCCGGCGCCCACCTCCTTCACCACCAGGGGCACGTCGAGCTTGGCGGCCAGCCGCTTGATGGCAGACAGCACGCCGCGCCAGTCGCGGTCTCCACCCTGCTGAACGGCCTCCTGCAACGGGTTGAGATGAATGATCAGCGCATCGGCCTCGATCATCCCGACCGCGCGGCGCGCCTGGTCCAGGCCATAGCCGGCCACCAGCTGCGCGGCGCCGATGTTGGCGAGCAGCGGCACGCTCGGCGCCAGCTGACGCAGGTGTCGGGTCAGCCCCTGGTCGGCCTCGGTTTCCAGCGCGATGCGCTGCGAGCCGACCGCCAGCGCTATCCCCAACGTCTCGGCGGCCACCGCCAGGCTATGGTTGATCTGGACGGCACGCGCCGCGCCGCCGGTCATCGAGCTGATCAGCAGCGGCGCCGCCAGTCGGCGACCGAGCAGCGAGGCGCCGAGATCCACCTGATCCAGATGCAATTCCGGCAGCGCGCAGTGCTCGAACGCCACCCCGTCGAAGCCGGTCGAGGCCACCCGACGCGCCCGCAGCGGGTCGAGCACGATATCGAGATGGTCGTTCTTGCGTGTCGCCAGAAGCTCTTCGTTCATGGTCCGCTCCCAGTCCACTGACCTAATGTTGACGTTCGAGGTCTCTAATGGTGCCGATACTTGTACAGCCTGTACAAGATATCAGGCTCACTGCGGTCATCCACCGGGAGGCGTATCCAATGGCACTGTCTGTTTCAGACCCGCATCCGGATTTCAGGCAAGCCCTCGGAGCGCTCCGTACCCGTGTCGATACCCGGCTCGGCGAGCTGCTGCCCAGCCCGACGCACCCGCAGGATTCCATTGCCGCCGCCATGCGCGAAGGCGCTCTGGCACCCGGCAAACGGATACGCCCACTGCTGTTGCTGCTCGCCCTGCAGGACCTCGACCAGCTCGACGAAGGCGCCTTCGATGTCGCCTGCGCGCTGGAAATGATCCACGCCGCCTCCCTGTTTCTGGACGACATGCCCTGCATGGACGACGCCAGCCTGCGCCGCGGTCGGCCGACCATCCATGTACAGTTCGGTGAAGACGTCGCGATCCTTGCGGCCGTCGCCCTGCTCAGCCATGCCTTCAGCGTAGCGGCCTGCGCGCCGGGCGTCGCACATCCGGTGCGGACGCGGATGGTTTGCCTGCTGTCCCAGGCGATAGGCCCCCAAGGCCTGGTGCGCGGCCAGTACGTCGACCTGCGCGAGGGGCGCCAGCAGCGCTCGCTGGACGCCATCGCCAGCGCCAACCAGCTCAAGACCGGCTCGCTGTTCACCGCTGCCGTGGAAATAGCGGCGCTGCTGGGTCGCTGCGATGCCCTGCAGCGCAAGCTGCTGTTCGGCTTCGCGGTCGAACTGGGGCACGCCTTCCAGCTGCTCGACGACCTCGACGACAGCCTGGGCAGCCATCAGACCGGCAAGGACAGCGGCAAGGACGAAGGCAAGTCCACCGTCGTGTCCCTGCTCGGCGCCGACCACACCCGCCAGCGTCTGAAGGAGCACCTCCACCGCGCCGAAGGCCAGCTGGCGCGACTGGGCCTGGCCGGCGGATGGTTGCATCAGCTGCTCGAATGCCTGTTCGCGCGGGCGCGCTGAGCCATCACGCCGCCCGTGTTAGACCTTCATCAGTGCAATGGATGGAGCTAGGAGGCGCGCGGCCCCCTCCTTAGACTCGGGCGCACAAGAAAACCGAGGTGCCCCCATGTCCGAGACCCTGCTCAGCTCGCGCAACCTGGCGTTCGAACTCTACGAAGTGCTCGATGCCGAAGCGCTGACCCAACGCCCGCGCTACGCCGACCACAACCGCGAGACCTTCGACGCCGCGCTGTCGACCGCCCGCGGCATCGCCGAGAAGTTCTACGCCCCGCACAACCGCAAGGCCGACGAGAACGAACCGATCTACAAGGACGGCGAAGCCATTCTTATCCCCGAGGTCAAGCCCGCGGTCGACGCCTTCATCGAGGCCGGCTTCCTCAACGCCTCGCGCCGCTTCGAGGACGGCGGCATGCAGCTGCCGAACCTGCTGGCGCGGGCCTGCTTCGCCCATTTCCAGGCGGCCAACGTCGGCACCTCCTCCTACGCCATGCTGTCGATGGGCGCCTCGCACCTGATCGAGGCGTTCGGCAGCGAGGAGCAGAAGCAACGCTTCCTGCAGCCGATGATCGAGGGTCGCTTCTTCGGCACCATGGCGCTGACCGAGCCGCACGCCGGCTCCTCGCTGTCGGACCTGCGCACCCGTGCCGAGCCGGCCGGCGATGGCAGCTACCGGCTCAAGGGCAACAAGATCTTCATTTCCGGCGGCGACCACGCGCTGTCGGAGAACATCGTGCACATGGTGCTGGCCAAGCTGCCGGACGCCCCGCCCGGGGTTAAGGGCATCAGCCTGTTCATCGTGCCCAAGTTCCTGGTCAACGACGACGGCAGCCTCGGCCCGCGCAACGACGTGCTGCTGGCCGGGCTGTTCCACAAGATGGGCTGGCGCGGCACCACCTCCACGGCGTTGAACTTCGGCGACAACGGCCAGTGCGTCGGCTACCTCGTCGGCGAGCCGCACAAGGGCCTGTCGTACATGTTCCAGATGATGAACGACGCGCGTATCGGTGTCGGCATGGGCGCGATCATGCTCGGCTACGCCGGCTACCTCTATTCGCTCGAATATGCCCGCGAACGCCCGCAGGGCCGGCTGCCGGACGGCAAGGACCCGAGCTCGGCCCAGGTGCCGATCGTCCAGCACACCGACGTCAAGCGCATGCTGCTGATGCAGAAGGCTTACGTAGAAGGCGCCTTCGACCTGGGGCTGTACGCCGCGCGGCTGGTCGACGACCAGCTCACCGCCGAAGCCGAGGAAACCCGGCAGAACGCCCATGAGCTGCTCGACCTGCTGACCCCGATCGTCAAGTCCTGGCCGTCGGAGTTCTGCCTGAAGGCCAACGAACTGGCGATCCAGGTGCTCGGCGGCCACGGCTACACCCGCGAATACCCGGTCGAGCAGTACTACCGCGACAACCGCCTGAACCCGATCCACGAGGGCACCCACGGCATCCAGTCCCTCGACCTGCTCGGCCGCAAGCTGACGCAGAACGGCGGTCGTGGCCTGCGCCACCTGCTCGCGCTGATCCGCCAGACCTGCGAACAGGCACGCCAGTACGATTCGCTGACACCGCTGCGCGAGCCGCTGCAGGCGCTGCTGGCCCGCCTGGTGCCGATCAGCCAGGGCCTGCTCGGCGACCTGGTAGGCGGCAAGGTCAACCTGGCGCTGGCCAACTCGGCGCTCTACCTCAAGGTGTTCGGCCACACGGTGATCGGCTGGCGCTGGCTGGAGCAGGCGATCCGCGCCGAGCAGGGCCTGGCCCGTGGCAACGCGGCCGACGGCGACTTCTACCGGGGCAAGCTGCAGGCCGCGCGCTTCTTCCTGACCTGGGAGATTCCCGGTTGCCATCCCGACCTCGACCTGCTCGAGGCCCGCGACACCACCACGCTCGACATGCAGGACAGCTGGTTCTGACCGCCGCCGCGGCGCACCGCCCGTCTTTTTTACGGCTTTGAGATCGACGCCCCTCCGCTGAGGGGCGCTTTTTTGACAGGCTGTGAAATCATCAGGTTAGAATCGATGGCATGCGCCCTGCATATCCGCCCGGGCGCACCTGCCCTGGAGAGCTCATTTGGACGTCGGCAACATCAACCACCTGTTTCTTATCGGTGCCCTGTTGGTTGCTGCAAGCATTCTGATGAGCTCGCTGTCGACCCGCCTCGGCGTACCGATCCTGGTGATCTTCCTCGCGGTCGGCATGTTCGCCGGTGTCGACGGCGTCGGCGGCATCGTCTTCGACGACTACCACCTGGCCTTCATCATCAGCAACCTGGCGCTGGCCGTCATCCTGCTCGACGGCGGCATGCGTACCCGCAAGGCCACCTTCCGCGTCGCCCTCTGGCCGTCGATGTCGCTCGCCACCGTGGGGGTGGCGATCACCGCCGGGCTGACCGGCGTCGCCGCCGCCTGGCTGTTCGACCTCAGGCTGATCGAAGGGCTGCTGATCGGCGCCATCGTCGGCTCCACCGACGCGGCCGTGGTCTTCAACCTGCTCAACGGCAAGGGATTGAACGAGCGGGTCGGCTCGACCCTGGAGATCGAGTCGGGCAGCAACGACCCGATGGCGATGTTCCTCACCGTCACCCTGATCGGCATGATCGCCTCGGGCCACACCAGCTTCAGCTGGTCGGTCTTCCTCAGTCTGTTCCAGCAGTTCGGCATCGGCATCGTGCTGGGCCTGATCGGCGGCTGGCTGCTGCTCAAGCTGATCAACCGGCTGGACGTGGCCGACGGCCTCTACCCGCTGTTGGCCGTCAGTGGCGGCATCATGATCTACGCGCTGTCCGGCGCGGTGGGCGGCAGCGGTATCCTCGCGGTCTACGTCTGCGGCCTGCTGCTGGGCAACCGGCCGATCCGCAACCGCCACGGCATCCTGCACATGTTCGACGGCCTGGCCTGGCTCAGCCAGATCGGCATGTTCCTCGTGCTCGGCCTGTTGCTGACGCCCAGCGATCTGCTGCCCATCGCGGTGCCGGCGCTGCTGCTGTCGCTGTGGATGATCTTCTTCGCCAGGCCCCTGTCGGTGTTCATCGGCCTGCTGCCGTTTCGCGGCTTCAACCTGCGCGAACGTGCGTTCATTTCCTGGATCGGGCTGCGCGGCGCGGTGCCGGTGATCCTCGCGGTGTTCCCGCTGATGGCGGGCCTGGAACACGCGCAACTGTTCTTCAACGTCGCCTTCTTCATCGTGCTGGTCTCGCTGCTGCTGCAGGGCACGACCCTCGGCTGGGCGGCGCGCAAGGCGAAGGTCGAGGTCCCGCCCTCGCCGATGCCGATCTCGCGCACCGGCCTGCAGGTGCACACCACCAGCCAGTGGGAGCTGTTCATCTACCGCCTCAGTGCCAGCAAATGGTGCGTCGGCGCGGCCCTGCGCGAACTGAAGATGCCGCCCGGCACCCGCATCGCCGCCCTGTTTCGCGGGCAGGACCTGCTGCACCCCTCCGGCAGCACCCGCCTGCAGGTCAACGACATTCTCTGCGTGATCGGTCACGAAGCCGACCTGCCCGCCCTGGGCAAGCTGTTCAGCCAGGCCCCGATCCGTGGCCAGGACATGCGCTTTTTCGGTGACTTCATTCTCGAGGGCGAGGCCGAGCTCGGCGCCATCGCCGCACTGTACGGGCTCAAGCTCGACGACGCCGACGGCAGCCAGTCGATCGGTACCTTCCTCACCCGTCGCCTGGGCGGCCAGCCGGTGGTGGGCGACCACATCGACTGGAACGGCCTGACCTGGACGGTCGCCACGATGGAGGGTGGAGAGGTGCGCAAGGTCGGCCTGAAGTTCCCCGAAGGCAGCAAACCCGGCCCCACCCTGATGTTCTAGCGGGAGAACGCGAGCCACCGCGCAGTTTCGCAAGCCGGGCCGAAGACCGTTCGACGCCTTCGGCACCGCGCGGCTCGCTAGCCCTTCAAAGCGTAGGTAGACTTCGGCCTTTTCTTTCTGCCGAAGCGCCTATGCACTCCTTGCACAGATTCCTGACGGCGAGCCTCTTCGCCCTCCTCCTCCCCTTCAGCGTCGCCCAGGCCGCCCCCGACTCGGCCTCCACCGCCCCGGCCGAAGCCGAACAGAAGCCGACCCAGAGCGCCGCGGAACAGGCCCAGCGGCTCAACGAGCAGGCCGCCGCGAACACCAAGCGCCTGGCGGACCTCAAGCAGCAGCTGGCCGGCGCGCCCAAGCAGATCAACGACGCCCAGCGCGAGCTGGCCAAGCTCAGGAGCACGCCGCCGACCGACGTCGCCGGACGCTACGCCCGGCAGAGCGCCCAGGCGATCGAACAGCGGATGACCGAGCTGCTCGAACAGCTGGCCGACATGCAGAAGGCCTTCGCCAGCGCCAACAGCCTGATCATCAGCGCCCAGACGCGCCCCGAACGCGCGCAGTCGGAAATCAGCACCAGCCAATCGCGCATCCAGGAAGTCAACGCCCTGCTCAAGACGGGGCGAGAGTCCGGCAAGCCCATCACGGGCGAGCGCCGCGCCCAACTGACCGCCGAACTGGCCGCGCTCAACGCGCTGATCGAACTCCGCCGGGAGGAGCTGGGCGGCAACAGCCTGCTGCAGGACCTGGGCAATGCACAGCGCGACCTGCTGGCCGAGCGCATCGCCCGTACCGAGCAGGAAACCGAGGCGCTGCAATCGCTGATCAACGACAAGCGCCGCGAAGAGTCGGAGCAGACCGTCGCCGAGCTGTCGCGTAAGGCCCAGCTCGCCGGCTCCGACAAGCTGGTCGCCGCCGAGAGCGCGGAGAACCTTAAGCTTTCCGACTACCTGCTGCGCGCCACCGAGCGGCACAACAAACTGACCCAGCAGAACCTGCAGACCCGCCAGCAGCTCGACAACCTCAAACAGGCCGACCAGGCGCTCGAAGAACAGATCGCCGTGCTCGAAGGCAGCCTGCTGCTCTCGAAGATCCTCTACCAGCAGAAGCAGGCGCTGCCCCAGATCAGCATGGACAACAACCTGGCCGACGAGATCGCCGATATCCGGCTGTATCAGTTCGAGCTGAACAAGCGCCGCGAAGCCAATGCCGACCCGCAGACGTACGTCGATCAGCTGCTCGCGAACCAGCCGTCCGAAGACGTGACACCGGAACTACGCAAGACCCTGCTGGACCTGATGACCACCCGCGCGTCCCTGCTCGACCGGCTCAACCGCGAGCTGAACGCGATGCTCAACCAGTCCATCACGCTGCAGCTCAACCAGCGCCAGCTGCAGCAGACGGCACAGACCCTGCGCGACACGCTCGACGAGCAGATGTTCTGGATCCCGAGCAACAAGCCGCTGGACCTGTCCTGGCTCAACAGCGTGCCCCGACTGCTGGAAGCCCAGATCAACGCGATGCCCTGGACCTCGGTGCTGGTGGAACTGGCCGCCGGTCTGCTCGAGCGCCCGCTGTTCTTCCTGCCCCTGCTGCTGCTCATCGCCGCGCTGCTCTGGCGCCGCCAGGCCATCGAGGACAAGCTCGACGCGATGGGGCGCGACATCGGCCACTTCCGCAAGGACAGCCAGCTGCACACCCCGCTGGCATTGCTGCTCAACCTGCTGCTGGCACTGCCCGGCGCGCTGTTCCTCGCGCTCTGCGGCTACGTCCTGCAGATGGACGCCCGGGGTCAGAACTACAGCCTGGGCGCATCGCTGTACGAGGTCGCGCAAGCCTGGCTGGTGTTCTATGCCGCCTATCGCATGCTGTCGCCCGGCCGCATCGCCGAGACGCACTTCCGCTGGTCCAAACCGCAGGTCGCGTTTCTGCGCAACCAGGTGCGCCGCCTGGGCCTGATCGTCATGGCGCTGGTCGCCGTGGTGGCGATCGCCGAGCACCAGCCCGCGGCCCTGGCCGATGACGTCATCGGCATCGTGGTGGTGATGACCTGCTTCGGCCTGATGAGCTGGCGCCTGATGCAGTTGCTGCTCAAGGGTCCGTCCAGCGAGAACGCGCCACCGGTGCGGATGCTCATCGGCCTGCTGTTCAGCGTCCTGCCGCTGGTGCTGATGGTCGCGGTCGGGTTCGGTTATTACTACACGGCGCTGAAACTGACCGACCGCCTGATCGACACCCTTTACCTGCTGATGATCTGGATCGTCCTCGAGGCGGCCCTGATACGCGCCCTGACGGTCGCGGCCAGGCGCCTGGCCTACCAGCGCGCGATGGCCAGCCGCCAGGCGCAGGACGAGGACAAGGGCGAACTCGGCGACGTCCCGCGCGAAACCGGCATGGACATCGAGCAGGTCAACCAGCAGTCGCTGCGCCTCACCCGGCTGGCGATGTTCGGCCTGTTCCTGATCGCCCTGTACTGGGTCTGGTCGGACCTGATCTCGGTGATCTCCTACCTCGATAACGTCACGCTCTACGAATTCACCAGCGGCACCGGCGACACCGCCACCTCGTCGCAGATCAGCCTGAGCGACCTGCTCGGGGCGCTGGTGATCCTCGGCATCACCGTGGTGCTGGCCGGCAACCTGCCGGGCCTGCTGGAAGTCCTGGTGCTGTCGCGCATGCGCCTGGCCCAGGGCAGCGCCTATGCGACCACCACGCTGCTCTCCTATGCCCTGGCCGGCATCGGCCTGGTCTCGACCCTGTCGACCCTCGGCGTGAGCTGGGACAAGCTGCAATGGCTGGTTGCCGCACTGTCGGTGGGCCTGGGTTTCGGTCTGCAGGAAATCTTCGCCAACTTCATTTCCGGCCTGATCATCCTGTTCGAGCGGCCCGTGCGGATCGGGGACGTGGTCACCATCGGCAACCTGTCCGGCACCGTCAGCCGGATCCGCATCCGCGCGACCACCATCACCGACTTCGACCGCAAGGACATCATCGTCCCGAACAAGACCTTCATCACCGGCCAGCTGATCAACTGGTCGCTGAGCGACACGGTCACCCGGGTCACCATCAAGGTCGGCGTCGCCTACGGCTCGGACCTGGACCTGGTGAAGAAAGTCCTGCACCAGGCCGCGCAAGACAATCCAAGGGTGCTCAAGGATCCGGAGCCACTGGTGTTCTTCCTCAACTTCGGCGAAAGCACCCTGGATCACGAGCTGCGCATCCACGTACGGGATCTGGGCGACCGCAACCCAGCCACCGACGAGATCAACCGCTACATCGATCGTGAATTCAACCGGCTCGGCATCAGCATCGCGTTCCGCCAGGTGGATGTTTTCCTCAAGAACGTCGACGGCAAGCAGTTGCAGCTTGGCCAGCCCGCCGACACGGACGAGAAACCCGACCGGTCGGCACCGGCAGCCGGCGATCAGGCCTGAGGAACGCAGCCAACCCCAGGGCCTCCAACCTCGAAAGCGCCCGGCGTGACGCCGGGCGTGCCAGAATGCCCTGACATTCGTGGAGCGCGCCGTTGAAGACCCTTGCCGAACTGACCTTCGATAACCGTTTCGCCCGTCTGGGCGATACGTTTTCCACCGAAGTACTGCCGCAGCCACTGGCCGATCCGCAGCTGGTCGTCGCCAGCACGGCAGCGATGGCGCTGCTCGACCTCGCCCCCGCCCAGGCCGACGATTCCCTGTTCGCCGAACTGTTCTCCGGGCACAAGCTCTGGTCGGAGGCCGAACCTCGGGCGATGGTCTATTCCGGCCACCAGTTCGGCAGCTACAACCCCCGGCTGGGCGATGGGCGCGGCCTGCTGCTGGGCGAAGTGCTCAACGAGGCCGGCCAGCATTGGGACCTGCACCTCAAGGGCGCCGGCATGACCCCGTACTCGCGCATGGGGGATGGCCGAGCGGTACTGCGTTCGTCGATCCGGGAATTCCTCGCCAGCGAGCACCTGCACGCACTCGGCATCCCTACCTCGCGGGCGCTCTGCGTGACCAGCTCCAGCACGCCGGTCTATCGGGAAAAACAGGAGCGCGGCGCCATGCTGATGCGCCTGGCACCGAGCCACGTACGCTTCGGCAGCTTCGAATTCTTCTATTACACCAAGCAGCACGAGGCCCTGAAGCAGCTGCTCGACCACGTGATCGAGTGCCATTTCCCCGACTGCCTGGAGCACCCGGAGCCCTATCACTCGTTCTTCCGGGAGGTGCTCGAACGCACCGCCGGGATGATCGCGCACTGGCAGGCCTACGGCTTCTGCCACGGCGTGATGAACACCGACAACATGTCGATCCTCGGCATCACCTTCGACTTCGGTCCCTACGCCTTCCTCGACGATTTCGACGCCCACTTCATCTGCAACCACTCCGACGATGGCGGCCGTTATTCCTACGAGAACCAGGTCCCCATCGCCCACTGGAACCTTGCCGCGCTGGCCCAGGCCCTGACCCCGTTCGTCCAGGTCCAGGCCCTGCGGGGCAGCATGGAGCTGTTCCTGCCGATCTACGAGGCGGCCTGGCTCGACCTGATGCGCAAGCGCCTGGGCCTGGTCGACGCCCGGGATGAGGACAAGGAACTGATCCAGCGTCTGCTGCAACTGATGCAGGACAGCTCGGTGGACTACACCCGCTTCTTCAGGGAGCTCGGCGACAGCCCGGCCGAACAGGCCGTACGCAGACTGCGGGAAGACTTTCTCGACCTCGCCGGCTTCGATGCCTGGGCCGCCGCCTACCGGTCGCGGGCCGGCAACGGCCCGCAGGACGAACGCCAGGCACGCATGCATGCGGTCAACCCACGCTACATCCTGCGCAACTACCTCGCCCAGCAGGCCATCGAGGCCGCCGAGCAGGGCGACTTCGCCCCCGTGCGCGAACTGCATCAGGTCCTGAGCCGCCCGTTCGACGAGCAACCGGGCATGGAGCGCTACGCCGAGCGCCCGCCGGAATGGGGCAAGCACCTGGAAATCAGCTGCTCGTCATAAGCCACCGCTGCGCAAGAACCTGCGCACCGTAACGTCGGCCGGGCGCCCGCAGAACGTCTGCAGCGCTAGTGCCGCGGCCCTCCTGGCCTGATTGCGCCAGTTGTTGCACAGGGGTGCGCAAGAACTGGCGCAACTTTCTGTGACGCCTTCCGCAAGCGCTTGTCTGCGGCGCCTCTCTTAATAGCTAACCTACTGATTTAATTGATTTTTCACAGAGTGGCACGTCCCTTGTAATGACTTGTCCGCCATCCGGCATTCAACAAGGCAAGGAGAGCGCTCATGCCAACACCCGCGTATATGTCCCTCGAAGGCACCAAGCAAGGCCTGATCACCGCCGGTACTTTCACCGAGGACTCGGTAGGCAATATTTTCCAGGAAGGCCACGAAGACCAGATCCTGGTTCAGGCATTCAACCACCAGGTCATCATCCCGCGTGACCCACAGTCCGGCCAGCCCACCGGCCAGCGCGTTCACAAGCCGCTGATGATCACCAAGGTTTTCGACAAGTCGTCGCCGCTGATCTTCAACGCCCTGACCTCCGGCGAGCGCCTGTCCAAGTGCCGCCTGGAGTGGTACCGCACCTCCTCCACCGGTACCCAGGAGCACTACTTCACCATCGAGCTGGAAGACGCCGTGATCGTCGACGTGCAGTCGCGCATGCCGAACTGCCAGGACCCGAACATGTCCCACTTCACCCACCTCGAAGACGTCTACTTCACCTACCGCAAGATCGTCTGGACCCACGAAGTCTCCGGTACTTCCGGCTCCGACGACTGGCGCACCCCGATCTCGGCCTAAGCCCGGATCGGCCGCACGGACATCGGTAGTCACCATCGGCCAGGTTTACCTGGCCGATGCGTTTCTGGCCGACGCATTCGGCAAATACCGCAGTGCTTCACACGGCCGCTTCGCCAGACAGGCGAAAATGATCACCCGATTTCCGCGGACCGTCCTCTTGGGCCGATCCGCTCTACGGCAGGCATGGCAACCATGCGATGCCGCCTTGCGGACCCTCCTGGGTCCGCCGCCATGGACTGGTTACAGAGGGACAGGGAATGTTCAACCCGGCCAACGACACCCATTTCAGCCTCGCCATCGAAGGCATCGCACACGACCTGCAGGTGCTCGCGTTCACGGGGCGGGAAGCGCTCTCGCAGCCCTTCGCCTTCGAGCTCGAACTGGTCAGCGAACGCCCTGATCTCGATCTCGAAGCCCTGCTGCACCAGCCCGCCTTCCTCGCCCTCTCGCCGGCCGGCAACGGCATCCATGGTCTGATCTACCGCGTCGCCCAGGGCGATTCGGGCAAGCGCCTGACCCGCTATCACATCACCCTGCGCCCGCAGCTGGCCTACCTGGCTCACCGCACCAACCAGCGCATCTTCCAGCACCTGACGGTGGAGAAGATCATCAGTCAGGTACTCGAAGAGCATGGCATCCAGGCCAATGCCTTCCGCTTCGGCTTCGGCTCGGTCTACCCCGAGCGCGACTACTGCGTGCAGTACGACGAGAGCGACCTGCACTTCATCCAGCGCCTGTGCGAGGAGGAAGGCATTCACTACCACTTCCAGCACAGCACCGCGGGCCATGTGCTGATCTTCGGCGACGACCAGACGGGCTTCCCGAAGCTCTCACCGGTGGCCTATCAGCAGAACTCCGGGCTGGTGGCCGACCAGCCGGTGGTCAAGCGCTTCGCCCTGCGGGTCGAGACCCGCGCCAGCCGCGTCACCCGCCGCGACTACGACTTCGAGAAACCGCGCCTGACCCTGGAAGGCGCCTTTCAGAGCGAATTCCAGCCGGACCTGGAAGACTACGACTACCCCGGCCGCTTCACCGACCGCGCCCGCGGCAAGCACCTGTCCCAACGCGCCCTGGAACGCCACCGCAGCGACTTCGAGCTGGCCGAAGGCGAGAGCGACCAGCCGCAGCTGGTCACCGGCCACTTCCTCGCCTTGACCGAACACCCGCGCGGCGACTGGAACCAGCTCTGGCTGCTGAACGAGATCCTCCACGAAGGCAAACAGCCGCAGGTGCTGGAGGAGTCGGTGACGAGCGATAGCCTCGCCCGTGACGGCTTTACCCAGGGCTACCGCAACCACTTCACCGCCACGCCTTGGGACATCCCCTTCCGCCCGGCCCTGAACCACCCCAAACCCAAGGTGCTCGGCAGCCAGACCGCCGTCGTTACCGGCCCGGCCGGTGAAGAAATCCACTGCGACCAGTACGGCCGCGTGAAGGTCCAGTTCCACTGGGACCGCGACGGCCAGGCCGACGACAAGACCAGCTGCTGGCTGCGTGTCAGTTCGAGCTGGGCGGGTGATCGCTACGGCGGCATCGCCATCCCGCGGGTCGGCATGGAAGTGCTGGTCACCTTCCTCGAAGGCGACCCCGACCAGCCCCTGGTCACCGGCTGCCTGTACCACAAGGAACATGTCGTCCCCTACGACCTGCCCGCCAACAAGACCCGCAGTGTCTTCAAGACCCTGAGCTCCCCCGGCGGTGGCGGCTACAACGAACTGCGCATCGAAGACCGCAAAGGCGCCGAGCAGATCTACGTCCACGCCCAGCGCGACTGGGACGAAAACATCGAGCACGACCAGAAGATCCGCGTCGGCCACGAACGCCACGACACCGTCGAGGCCAACGCCTACAGCGAATTTCGCGCCGAAGAACACCGCACCACCCACGCCGACCGCAAGACCGAAATCCGCGCCAACGACCACCTCACCGTGGGCAACAACCAGCACGTGAAGATCGGCACCGGACAGTTCGTCGAGGCGGGCAATGAAATTCACCTCTCCAGCGGCCTGAAAGTCGTCCTCGAAGCGGGCAGCGAGCTCACCTTCAAAGCCGCCGGCAGCTTCATCAAACTCGACGCAAGCGGCATCACGATGGTCGGCCCGGTAATCAAGATGAACTCGGGTGGAAGTCTGGGGAACGGGTCGGGCGCGGCGCCCATCTCCCCGACATTGCCCAAGCCTGCCGATACCGCACCAGTAGGCGAGAAAACCGGCACTGCCAATCTCAACCAGTTGCCGGCTCCAACTGAAAAAGGGGCCACGGGGCCGCAACAATTGATCGTGGACGTCTGGGGTGACCCAGAACAAGGCGGGCAGGTTGAACTGCTCGACCCAGAGGAGGACGCATGAGCGAGTTGAAGGATCAACCTATCGAGCAAGGTGTTCGCAAGCGCACCCAATACGAAGATGCTCAGCGTAAGCGGCTCGTGCTGAATATCGAGCGAGAGGACGGTGGCAGGCTCACTCTGCCCATCGCTGTGGATATGCGCAGCCACGACGAAGAAGAGAACATCCAACAGAACACCTTCCTGGCCATCATGCCGCTGGCCAGGCTGCCGGGCCATAATGCCTATAACGAAGCGCCTCGCGGAGCACTACCACGCCCTGGTCGCATATACGTATTTCAGAATGGCAAGCTTTGGCGTGAAGTCTTGTGCGACGGCAAAGGCAATATGCAGGATGTCGACCTCGCCCATTGGCGCAAGCAGGCCGATAACGGAGCTGCTGCCGATGACCGGCCATCGGTGGGCAAGCAGCAGCAGGTGGTACTGATTCCCATCCTTGTGCAAGGGCAATCCGTCGCCAACAACTACCTGTTGGCATACAGCGAAAAACCCTGGACTTGGGAATATATCCGCTGGCTCGAAGAGGATCAGAATCGCGTCAAGTGCCGCGCCCAGATCGTCGCTTTCGCCTGGTCGGCGGCCGTCGTGGGGGCGAGCCAATGGCGGCCAACACAGACCATGCCGGCTGTGGTAATCAGCGCTCAGACCGACGGCTTTCGAGCGCGTGATTTGAGCATCGAAAGCCTGCTGAGCGATCCCGCCCTGTTCACTCCCAGCCTCAGCAGCATCCCCTCGAACGAAATGAGCAGCCGCATGCAGCTACGCCTGGAAGAGCTGGCGGCCGCGACCCAAGCGCCACAGCCACTGCCACTGCCAACCGTGGAAGCCGGCACGGATGTGCTGGCCGAACGCAATATGCGTACTTATCCGAGACTGGTGGGGTTGATGCTCGATGACCCACTGTTCGCACTCAGACATGCCTGTGCCCAGGCGCGCCTGGCAGAGTCCTATCTGCTTACCCTCAATGCGCTGGTGCCGCATCGGGCGAATGGACAATATGCCCACGCGCTATACAGTTCAGTGCTGCAAGCCCCCCGAAGCCCCTTGGGCAAGTTCAAGAAACATTTGAATCTCGAACAACTACGGGACACGGTCTTCGAAGGCGAGCGCAAATTGGCCCGCGATCATCTCGCCTCGCAACTCCAGCGCTTGGTCAGCCTGCTATCAGACGTGCCGCTGGCGGCGCTTTTGTGGGATTGGCAATACACCCATGATGAGCGCCTGCTGGAGCCCTATCAGCTACTCAGCGACATATTCAACACGCTCGGGAAACTGCCCGAACACATCGACGCCTTATCCCAGGCAAGCGCCAGCAACCCCTTGCAAGGCTCTATCTTCCAACTGAGCGAGCGACTCCTGAGCGGTCGTCATCCTCTCACCATGCACTTCCTGGCACAGCAGGATGGCAGCCTGCCCGAAGCGGTAACGCGCCTGATCGCTCTGGCCTCGAAAAAACGTGACCCGGACTCGAACCTCATGGGCGTGAGCAGTCTGCTGCATGTTGCCAATATCGATCCCCAAGACACGGACAAAGGGCTGGTCTACAAGAACCTGCACGCGCTGATCGGCGACTTTATGGATACGTTCTCCGTGGCGGTGCTGACCCAGGTTCAGCGACTGCATGCAGCCGATGTCACGGTGGCCATCCATTTCAACCGACTGTTCGGCCCAACACTCGGCGTCCTTGATAAGCTTTCGCCTAGCTGGCGCGGCGTGCAACTGGTAACCAATTCCCAAGCCCAGGCAGCGAACCTGAGAATCATCGGTATCCAGGGTGAAGGGCTGAGTAACGGGCTGACCACTTCAGAGCGCGTAGCGCTGACTCGCAAGAACTATCTATTCGCCAATGTCACGAACGCCGACAAGCAGGTCGTAGCCTCCACCAGCCCTCGCCAGGTGGGCCAGGGGCTACCCAATTATGGTCCTGGCGTTATCTTCGCGGCGCCAGCCGACCATCCTGAGGTCGTCAAATACAGTGCCTGGCGACATGCCGTCGCCAGCAAGATGGACACGGTCGCTCAGTCTCCCTCACTACCTGTGGTTGCTGTGGCCTGTGCCTTATATAACCTGAGTGCGCAGATTGAGGGGATGAGGGCCTTGAAAAGCGAAGCGGGGGATGGGGAGGATCGCTACCGTGCTGGATACCTATCCGCAGCCGCAGATCTTGTGGTTGCTTCAGGAAATCTGTCCAAACTTATTCTTGGTGGTGAAAACCAACTCGTAACTGCTCTAAACAAACCTCGCTTCAATGTCTCCAAACTCTCAACCCGCTGGGCCATGAACTTGGCAGAACAAACGGGCAGCCCGCGCTTACCAATGCTGCGTGCGCTTTCGGGTGGCGCCATGCTTTTTACGACAGCGATTACCGTCTGGGACGCCAAGCGCGCCTGGCACCAGGGCGACCGCGATGCCGCGCTGGCCTATGGCGTGGCAGCGGCAGGCGGAGCAGCCTGGACGGCCTACGCCTTAGGCATGTGTATCAACCCAGTGGTGTTGGTGGCCGGCGCAGTGCTCTTTATCGGCGGCAGCATAGTGGCCGGCTGG
Organism: Stutzerimonas nosocomialis; assembly: GCF_005876855.1. GTDB lineage: Bacteria > Pseudomonadota > Gammaproteobacteria > Pseudomonadales > Pseudomonadaceae > Stutzerimonas > Stutzerimonas nosocomialis. The sequence goes on from NZ_QLAE01000003.1 coordinate 174,880, forward strand.
CTGGTCGACAGTGATATCGAGGCGTTGCTGAAGAATGGGCCGTTTGGCAAGGATCATGGCCAGACCGGCATGCTCGATAAGGTATTCGGCGACGACCAGCGCTTTGCCCACCTCAGCGATCCGAAGACTGCCTACCAGCAACTGATCGGTATTCTCGGCAGACCCATGATCCAGGCCAGCCGCCTGAGTGATTGGCTCGACCAGGCACCACCCAGCGTGCGCTCTGCTCTTGACACCATCAACAGGCAACGGCCGCCCCTGTACAATGTTCTAGAATGCCGCCGCGTATCCGCACAGCCCTTCGAGCGTGACGACTGGGTAGTACGCATCCATTCGCCGCTGCTGGGCATGTTCGATGCTCAACATTTTCAGTTCTACGCCAGGGAAGAGGTGGCCACCCTCCCCTTCACCGGCGTCTTCAACGTAGAGCACCCAGAACGCCGCCCTATCGACGAACCCAAATTGTCGGCGTACCCGCTGGACAATACTTCTGTGCTCTACATTCTGCCCAAACAATTCCCGGTCATGACGCAAACGCCCCTGCAGCGCCATGCTCAGCGGGTTACCCAACGCCTCAAGGTCTTTGGCCAGTTCCGCCTGGCCAAGCAGGCAGACCGTACCGACGGACTGATACTGCCGCAGCCGAGTCCCAAAACCTGGCAATCTTATCGAGCGGCTTTTGCCCTACCGCCAAAGCCGGACACCCAAACGGACGAAGCGCCTTACTGGCAGATCGAAACCCTGGAATTCAAGGTATGACATGACGACGGAGATCTACGGCCCTGCGGCCTATCGTGGCAGTGCACTACCTGCACTGCCAGCCTCCATTCGCGACAGGCAGGGCTTGTTCGACACAGCCCTGAAATGGGGGCATTACGCCAATCTGGACTCGATAGCCGAGATCGAAGGTCAGTTGATGAGCGAAGCCCATCTGGCCTACGAGCGACAAACAAAGGAGAAACGTAAACAACAAATTTACTGCGATGCTGAGCGTTGGAGTTTTGAAAATAGTGGCAAGTTACTACACTTCTTATTCCTATCAAAAATAATGTGTGTATTTTTTTTCTTCTTGCCATGGACGCTAAAGCTGGCAAATATTTATGATAGCGATTTTCTAGTAACAACATTTGGGCTTGCAATAATGATATTGAGCCTATTTATTTATGGCTCTTCAAAACCTTGGGCAGCTTATATCCTGGGGGCGGTATTAGGAATACTAACTGCAGGAACCATAGCCTGGAATCAAGGCACATTCTGGGGCTACTGGAGTGAACAAACCGCCTTCTGGTTTGGCGCCATTCTACTTTTCATGGCCGTTATCGGCGTTGAATTGCTGATCGGCCTCTATTCCCTGATCTATACCCACGACGGCAGCGGATTCAATCGACGCGACGGCATGGTGCGGATCGGCAGACGTTTCCGCCCCCCCTTCGTTGCGCCCTTCTACGAATTCGACCCCGTAATGCAATTGCAGGTCACCCCCCATGGCGGGCATGACTATGTACTCTGGCTGCACCACCGCTATACCGACAACAAGGTCTGCCTGGGCATGAAGATGCACAGCCTGGGTCTGGACAAGGCCAACCTGTACGCCTTCTGGGATACCCTGCAGCGCTATATGGACGTCGAGCAGCCGCTGCCCGATCTGCCCGTGCTGGAACAGAGCCGTCACCTCGATCCCGTTGCCGCTGCCCACGATGCCGCCATCGGTCGCCCCGAGCGCTACTGGCGCGACCGCACCCTCGAAGGCTGGAAGCGCAGCTCCGCCCCCAAAAGCCTGAGAGAGGAAGTGGCCATCCACCCCTGGCAGCAGCAACCCTGCGCCCTGCGCGCCAGTATCGACCCCAGCCTGAGCATCGAAGACTATTACCGCAGCCAGGAGGCCAAGGGCATTCATGCCACGCCCAAAAGCGATGATTTCGCCAACTCCGGCGTACCGTCGACGTAGAACTCCAAAGCTGTTCCAACCATTGACGGGCGAATATCAAACGGCGGGGCCGGCCTGATGCGTCCTAGCAGCACCAACCGCAAACGCGCGGCGGCCTGGGCCACGCCCGGCCCGCGCTTCATGACGTATATGGCGCGCTTGAGCTCCTTGGGGCTGGCGGCCACCGCGCTACAGATCGTCTGTGAGACGCTATACAACTATCACCACCTCGACGCCCTGCAGCGCTGGATGTTGCACTGTTGCTGGGCGCGGAGGCTACCTGCATTACCGCGTCCCGCTGGACATCGCCATGCGCAGCAAGCCCATCACCGCCACGCACCCCAGCCCGCCGTCCAGCGCTACCCGATTGAGCTGGACGCCTATCACCCCAGAGCATCTACATGGCTGAGGACAAGTACGGACGCCTGCCAAGTGCAGGCGACAGCGAACAGCAACTGGGTTTGAAACCCTGTATCCGGCGCCCAAGCCTGTACCGACTGGCCAGGCGCCTTTTAGCGCCCAGCAGATGCACCGTGACGCAACCCACGCCACGTCAATGGCAGCCCTATACCCCAGGCATGCCTGCCGATCTGGAAACCAGTGATGAAGCCGCTTACTGGCTAATCAGCGAACGAGACCTCGCCGCCCAATCTTCAGGGCTAAGGTGTGGGAAATGACCGAGCGCATTCCGCAGATCGACACCTTCAGCCGTCCCCAACCTGATGGCACGATACGTAAGCTACAGCTAGCTGAACATCGCGCCGAAACCTTCGACCGCTCCGCAATAACGGAGGCCGGATGGTCGAAGTCTGCCGGCCTCCATCTGGAAGCAGCACCTACGGGCTTCAGGCAAGCGTCGATCCCAACCCCGGTATCGTGACCTACTGAGGGGGCCCTGGATGTACAGCCTTCGGGTTGACTTTCAATTGCATGTCCAACCTCGGAGGTAACCACACCTCCCAATGTGCAGCTACTGTGGCACCTCCACCCGCACATGAATCGCATCATGCCGCCAGTACTCCACATCACAATCGATCAGCCGGTCGTGCTGGTCGCGGTTCAGGCGGGTGATGCGCAGGGCGGGGCTGCCGGGGGCGACGCGCAGGGTGGTGGCGGCGTCGCCCTGCAGGGCGGTCGGGACCATGTCGAAGCGCACGCGCCCATAGTGGATGCCGTACCCGCTGGCATACAGCTCGGTCAGCGAGCGGGTCAGGTCGTGTTCGAGGATGCCGGGGAAATAGGCCGGGTTGAGGTAATGCTCGACGTACAGCACCAGGCGTCCGTCGATGCGCCGGGCGCGGCGGATCTGGATGACGCTCGAGAGTGCCGGCAGCTCGAGCAAGGCGCAGATTTCGGCTGAGGCGGGTATAAGGCGCGCCGACAAGACCTGGGTGGCCGGTACCCGGCCCTGTTCGCCGACCATGGCGTGGAAGTGGCTGCGCACCAGCGGGTTATAGGCGATGCGGGGCGGCGAGACGAACCAGCCGCGGCGGTCTTCACGGTAGATCAGCCCCTGCGATTCGAGCTGGCCCAGCGCCTCACGCAGGGTAATGCGGGTGGTATCGAACAGCTCGCTGAGCTGGCGCTCGGCGGGTAGCTTGCCGCCCGCTGGCAACAAACCGCGACCGATCTGCTCCTGCAGGGCGCGGCATATGGCCGTCACCGCCCGGGGTGCCTCATCCCGCATCACGGCTCCTCTTTCTGGACTAGTCCAGCACCAAAAAAGCGCTTCATTGCCTGCTCCGAAAACACCGTCATGACGAGTAAGCCTAGGCGGCGCAGATGAATGCGCCGTGACAACGCTTGTTCGCCCGTCGAATGAGCAGGGCCCGTGCCAATGGCTCGTTGCCCGCAAGCCTTGTCCTGCAAGCACCGGAGCCTGAGCTAGGCTTCTCGTGGGCGCCCTGCCCGCGCGATGAAGCCGTACGCGCCCCCGGCCCGGGGACATGAAACTGTCATTTGCACGCCCTAGATTGGCTTGGGTCTTGCTGACCTAGACCAACCCTGACATCTGCGAAAGGAGCTTCGAATGAAACGGCTGCTGCTGGCTTCACTGCTGGGATCGGCGATCGCCCTGGCGACATCGGCGAACGCTGCGGATACGGATCTGAAGCGCCTCGAAGAGGCCGCGCGCGCAGAAGGCGCCATCAACAGCGTCGGCATGCCGGACAGCTGGGCGAACTGGAAGGACACCTGGGAGGACCTGGCCAAGCAATACGGCCTCAAACACCAGGACACGGACATGAGTTCGGCCCAGGAAATCGCCAAGTTCGCCGCCGAGAAGGAAAACGCCACCGCCGACATCGGCGATGTCGGCGCCGCCTTCGGCCCGATCGCCGTGCAGCAGGGCGTCACCCAGCCGTACAAGCCCACCACCTGGGAGCAGATTCCCGAGTGGGCCAAGGATCAGGACGGCCACTGGATGCTCGCCTACACCGGCTCGATCGCCTTCATCGTCAACAAGCAGCTGGTCAAGGACGTGCCCAGCTCCTGGGCCGAACTCAAGCAAGGCAAGTACAAGGTCGCCATCGGCGACGTCAGCGCGGCGGCACAAGCCGTCAACGGCGTGCTGGCGGCGGCCATCGCCAACGGCGGCGACGAGAAGAACATCCAGCCGGGCCTGGACTACTTCGCCGAGATCGCCAGGCAGGGCCGCCTGTCGCTGTCCAACCCCACCATCCAGACCCTGGAGCGCGGCGAGGTCGAAGTGGGCGTGGTATGGGACTTCAACGGCCTGTCCTACCGCGACCAGATCGATCCGAACCGGTTCGAGGTCCTGATCCCCGCCGACGGCTCGGTGATTTCCGGCTACACGACGATCATCAACAAATGGGCCAGGCACCCGAACGCCGCCAAGCTTGCACGTGAGTACATCCTCTCCGACGCCGGGCAGATCAACCTCGCCAAGGGCAACGCACGGCCGATCCGCGCCGAGCACCTGACCCTGCCGGCCGAGGTCCAGGCCAAGCTGCTGCCCAACGAGCAGTACGCCAAGGTCAAGCCGATCGAGGACAGCGCGGCCTGGGAGGCCACTTCCAAGGCGCTGCCGCAGCAGTGGCAGGAGCACGTGATCATCGAGATGGAATGACCGCCAACGGCGAGCGGCCCGAGCCGCTCGCCGGCGAACGATCAACCGGGAGCGCAGGATGCACAAAGTCATACTCGTGGTGCTCGACGGCCTCAGCCACCAGGTCGCCGAGCATGCAATGGGGCACCTGCAGGCCTATTGCGCGGCCGGACGCGCCGCCCTGTACCGCCTGCAATGCGAGCTGCCCGCACTGTCGCGGCCGCTGTACGAATGCATCCTCACCGGGGTCCGGCCGATCGACAGCGGCATCGTGCACAACGATGTGGTGCGCCTGTCGGGCGAGCGCAGCATCTTCCACTACGCCCGCGACGCCGGGCGCAGCACCGCCGCCGCGGCCTATCACTGGATCAGCGAGCTGTATAACTGCGCGCCCTTCCAGCCGGCGCGCGACCGCCATAGCGACACGCCGGAGCTGCCCATCCAGCGCGGCCATTTCTACTACGCCGATCATTATCCCGACTCGCATCTGTTCGCCGATGCGGAAAGCCTGCGGCTGCGCCACGAGCCGGATTTCCTGCTGGTGCATCCGATGAACATCGACGACGCCGGCCACCGCCACGGCCTGGATTCGGCCGAATACCGCAACGCCGCCCGCCGCGCCGACATCCTGCTGGCCGAGTACCTGCAGCGCTGGCTCGATGACGGCTATCAGGTGCTGGTCACCGCCGACCACGGGATGAACCGCGACCGCTCGCACAACGGGCTGCTGGCCGAAGAGCGCGACGTCCCGCTGTTCGTGCTCGGCTCGGCGTTCAGCCTCTGCGCCAGCGCCGCACCGTCGCAGACCGAACTGTGCGGCACCGTCTGCGAGCTGCTCGGCGTACCCCACGACAAGCCGCTGTGCCGGGAGCTGCTGGGATGAGCGCCCCGCTCGACGAAACGCCCAAGACCGCCGCCGTGGCGCCTGCCGAACCCGTGCGCGCCCGCAGCGCTCCCGGTTCGCGCAAGTGGCTGGCGCTGCTCTGGCTGCTGCCCTTCGCGGCGTTCTTCATCGTCTTCCAGATCGCCCCACTGGTCTGGATCGCCCTCAACAGCCTCAACACGCCGGACGGCTGGGGGCTCGCGCATTTCCAGAAGATCTTCAGTTCGAAGTTTTATCTGCAATCGATCAAACACAGCCTGCAGATCGCCTTCTGGTCGAGCCTGTTCGGCATGCTGATCGCGATCTTCGGCAGCTACTCGCTGCGCCAGGTCGACTCCAGGCTGCGCGACTTCGTCATGGCCTTTTCCAACATGACCAGCAATTTCGCCGGCGTGCCGCTGGCCTTCGCCTTCATCATCCTGCTGGGCTTCAACGGCGCGCTGACCATCCTCCTCAAGCAGGCCGGGATCATCGAGGACTTCAACCTCTACTCGAAAACCGGTCTGATCGTGCTCTACACCTACTTCCAGATTCCCCTGGGCGTGCTGCTGCTCTACCCGGCCTTCGATGCGCTGCGCCAGGACTGGCGCGAGTCTGCGGCGCTGCTCGGCGCCGGGACCTGGCAGTTCTGGCGCCACATCGGCCTGCCGGTACTGACCCCGGCGCTGCTGGGGACCTTCGTCATCCTGCTGGCCAACGCGCTTGGCGCCTACGCGACGGTGTACTACCTCACCACCGGCAACTTTAACGTGATGCCGATCCGCATCGCCGGCCTCGTGGCGGGCGACATCTCGCTGGATCCGAACCTGGCCAGCGCGTTGTCGATGGTGCTGGTGGGGCTGATGGCGGTCATCACCCTGGCCCACCAACTGCTGCTGCGCAGGAGCTACCATGCGGCGCGCTGAGTCGATCTACCACCGCAGCGTGGTGTACCTGTTGTTTGTGATCCTCTTGTTGCCGCTGGCCGCGACGCTGCTGTACTCGCTCGCCAGCAGCTGGTCGGCCTCGGTGCTGCCCGACGGGCTGACGCTCAAGTGGTACGCCGCGCTGTGGAGCGACGCGCGCTTTTTGGCCGCGTTCGGCCAGTCGCTGCTGGTCTGCTTCGGCGCGCTGGCCCTGTCGCTGGTGCTGATCCTGCCGCTGCTGTTCGTGGTGCACTACCACTTCCCCAGGCTCGACGGGCTGATGAACATCCTCATCCTGCTGCCCTTCGCCGTGCCGCCGGTGGTGTCCTCCGTGGGCCTGCTGCAACTCTACGGCTCCGGCCCCCTGGCCATGGTCGGCACGCCGTGGATCCTGATCGGCGCCTACTTCACCATCGCCCTGCCGTTCATGTACCGGGCCATCACCAACAACCTGCAGGCGATCAACCTGCGCGACCTGATGGACGCCGCCCAACTGCTCGGCGCCAGCACCTGGAAGGCGGCCTTCCTGGTGGTGCTGCCGAACCTGCGCAAGGGGCTGATGGTGTCGCTGTTCCTGTCCTTCTCGTTCCTGTTCGGCGAGTTCGTCTTCGCCAATCTGCTGGTCGGCACCCGCTACGAGACGCTGCAGGTCTACCTGAACAACATGCGCAACAGCAGCGGCCACTTCAACAGCGCGCTGGTGATTTCCTATTTCTTCTTCGTGCTGGTGTTCACCTGGGCCGCCAACCGGCTGAACAGGGACCGCCCGGCGTGAGCCGCTACAAGGATCATCCATGAGCTATCTGTCGATTCAGGGTCTGCACAAGCACTACGGCGCGACCTCCGTCTTCAGCGACATCGATTGCGAGATCGCCAAGGGCGAATTCGTCACCCTGCTCGGGCCCTCGGGCTGCGGCAAATCCACCCTGCTGCGCTGCATCGCCGGGCTGACCGAGGTCAACGGCGGGCGCATCCTGCTCGACGGCCAGGACCTGGTGCCGCTGACGCCACAGAAACGCGGCATCGGCATGGTGTTCCAGAGTTACGCGCTGTTTCCCAACATGACCGTGGCGCAGAACGTCGCCTTCGGGCTGCGCATGCAGAAGGTCGCCCGCGACGAAAGCGCCGCTCGCGTTGCCGAGGTGCTGGAACTGGTGGAACTCGCCGAGTTCGCCGCGCGCTATCCCGCGCAGCTGTCCGGCGGGCAATGCCAGCGAGTGGCGCTGGCCCGCTCGCTGGTGACCCGCCCACGCCTGCTGCTGCTCGACGAACCGCTCTCGGCGCTGGACGCGCGCATCCGCAAGCACCTGCGCGAGCAGATCAGGGCCATCCAGCAGGAGGTCGGCCTGACCACGATCTTCGTGACCCACGATCAGGAGGAGGCGCTGGTGATGTCCGATCGCATCCTCCTGATGAACGCCGGGCAGATCGTCCAGGGCGGCGACGCGCAGACGCTCTATACCGCACCGGCCAATGCCTTCGCCGCCGGCTTCATCGGCAACTACAACCTGCTCGAACCCGAGGCGGCCAGCCGTCTGCTGGCGGCACCGGTGAACGCGCGCATCGCGATTCGCCCGGAGTCCATCGGCGTCGCCCGCGAAGGTGCGATCGAGGCGGTGATCAAGAGCCACAGCCTGCTGGGCAACGTGATCCGCTACCGGGTCGAGGCGCGCGGCGTGGAGCTGACGGTGGACGTATTGAACCGCTCGGCCGCCGACCTCTACCCCCACGGCCACCCGGTAGGCCTTACCATCGACGCTTCGGCAATCCACGAGGTAGCCTGATGGCAGTGGCGATTTTCGACCTGGACGAAACCCTGATCGACGGCGACTGCGCCAGCCTCTGGTCCCATGAAATGGCCAAGATCGGCTGGGTCGATGGCGAATCCTTCCTGCGCAAGGACGCCGAACTGATGGCCGAATACGCCTTCGGCCGCCTGGCGATGGAGGACTACATGGCCTTCAGCCTGGCGCCGCTGGTGGGGCGCACCGCCGAAGAAGTGGCCCACGTCGTCACGCCCTTCGTCGAGGATGTGATCGAGCCGCTGATCTACAGCGATGCCATGCGCTGCATCACCGCGCACCGCATGGCCGGCGACCGGATCCTGGTGATTTCCGCCTCGGCGCACTTTCTGGTCAGCGCCATCGCCGAGCGGCTGGGCATCGACGAGGTGCTGGCGATCGACCTCGAGGAGCGGCACGGCTTCTACAGCGGTGCGACCCGCGGCGTGCTGACCTACCGCGAGGGCAAGGTCAGGCGCCTGGAACAATGGCTCGCCGACCAAGGCGAGTCGCTCGCCGGTGCACACTTCTATTCGGACTCCATCAATGACCTGCCGCTGCTGCAGCGGGTCGATTTCGCCCATGTGGTCAATCCCGACCCGATGCTGGCCGAGCAGGCACAGCACGAAGGCTGGCCGGTCCTGCGCTGGTCGTGAAACATTCATAGCTAAAGGGCATATAAACCTGTCCAAACATTCTTAGACTGTCTAAGCGTAGCCCTCTATCGTGCGCACCTTGAGTGGTTTCGCCTTGCGCTGATACCTCACACGAGATTCCAACGCACTTAAGGATGTCCATGTTCGGTGTTTCGCTGCAGCTGCTGTTCGTCTGCGCCCTGCTGATCTGCGTACTGGTGGCCTTCATCCGGGAAACCCGCAGCCCCGACGTGGTCGCCGGTATCGCCGTGGCGGCGCTGCTGGTCAGCCAGCTGCTGACGCCAGCCGAGGTGCTGGGGGTGCTGTCGAACTCGGCGCCCGTCACCATCGCCTGCATGTTCGTGATTTCCGCGGCGCTCGAGCGAACCGGCTGCATCGACGCGCTCGGCAACTGGCTGGGCGACCTGGTGGGCACCAGCCCCACCCGCGTGCTCGCCGGCCTGACCATCACGGCCCTGGCCGTCTCGGCCTTCCTGAACAACACCCCGGTGGTGGCCATCCTCACGCCGGTCGCCATCTCCCTCGCCAAGCGCGCCGGCACCCAGCCCTCGAAACTGCTGATCCCGCTTTCCTACGCCACCATCCTCGGCGGCACCCTGACCATCATCGGCACCTCGACCAACATTCTGGTCGACGGCGTGGCGAGAAAGGCCGGCCTCGAACCCTTCGGCATGTTCGAGCTCACCGGAGCCGGCCTGCTGTTCGCCGCAGCGGGCATGGCCTACATGTTGACGATCGGCAGGCGGCTGCTGCCCGAGCGCGACAGCCTGTCCAAGCAGCTGCGACCGAACCTGGACCGCACCTTCATGACCGAGCTGCTGGTGCCGAACGATTCGCCCATGGTCGGCAAGACCCTGGCCGAGGCCAACCTCAACGGCGGCAGCGGCCTGCAGGTGCTCAAGCTGTTTCGCGATGACCAGCAGATCAGCGAGCCGCCCCACGACACCCTGCTGATGGCCGGCGACCAGTTGGTCATCCACGGCCAGGTCAAGGATGTGGTGGAACTGCGCGGCAGCGGCCAGTTGAGTTTCAACCGCAACGACGCCTTCCAGACCATCAGCAGCCACGACGTGGTGCTCGCCGAGGCCATCGTCGGCCGTAACTCGCGCTACAGCCACCGGCCGATGCGCGACCTCGACCTGACGGCGCGCTATGGCATGGCGGTACTCGCCGTGCACCGCCAGGACGAGAACATCCAGGGCAACCTGGATGACTTCGAACTGCAGTTCGGCGACGTGATGCTGGTCGAGGGCACTCCGCAGCAGATCAAGCGCTTCGCCGACAACGGCGACCTGATCAGCCTCAACACCGTGCAGGAACGCGCCTATCGTCGCGAACAGGCGCCGATCGCCATCGTCATCACCCTGGCCGTGATGCTGCTGGCGGCCTTCAAGGTGATGCCGATCGAGGGCCTGGCGATCATCGGCGCGGTCGCCGTGCTGGCGACCCGCTGCCTGGAGGTGGACGATGCCTACAAGGCGGTGGACTGGAAAATCCTGGCGCTGATCTTCGGCATGCTGGCGATCAGCATCGCGATGGACAAGGTCGGGCTGGTCGCATTGATCGTGCAGAACGTCATGGGCGTGCTGCCCTGGGCGGGACCGCTGCTGATGCTGTCGTTCATCTACCTGCTGACCTCGGTACTGACCGAGCTCCTGTCGAACAACGCGGTGGCGGTACTGGTCACGCCGATCGCCATCGGCCTGGCGCAACACCTGGGGGTGGACCCGCGCGCCTTCGTGGTCGCGGTGATGTTCGCCGCCAGCGCGAGCTTCGCCACGCCGATCGGCTACCAGACCAACACCTTCGTCTACAACGCCGGCGGCTACCGCTTCGCCGACTTCCTCAAGGTGGGCATCCCCCTCAACCTGCTGCTGTGGCTGGTGGGCACGGCCGTCATTCCGCTGTTCTGGCCCCTGACGCCGCTCTGAGCGGCGACCCAGCGCGTCAACATCGATCGCCGCCGCACAGCAGGCGCTGGATCGCCAGGCGCTCATCCAGCCCGGTGGGCATGCGCAGCGTGGTCACCGTGCCGTCCGCCAACTGAACGGCGAGCTCGGATTCGAAGTGAATGCCGCGCTCGTCGATCCGCGCATGGGTGATGCCATAGGCATTGAGATCGGCCAGCCGACGGGCGACCTTCATTTGGCCTGGCGCGAATCGTCAGCGTGGCGGCTGTCCAGTTGCGCGGTGACGGCGGCAGGCGCTTGCGCGGCGCCGGCGGGGGCCTTCTGGTGATGCTCGGCGCTGACCACGCTGGCGAACGCGGAAGCAGTGACGAAGCTGGCGATGGCGGCGAAATGGTTCATGGCGAAGATCCTCTGTCGAAGCGGGCGAACGGCCCGGTGACTCGATAATCCTCGCGCCCCCGCCAGGGCAGAAGTAAAGGCTGGTTATGGTGACTATCGAGATCGCTGATAGAACCGATGCCCGGCCTTGAGATCGGTGCCCGTCATCTCCACATTCACCCCAGCCACCACCGGAGCCCGCCATGAACGATCAGCTCGTCGTCCCCTGCGCCCAGTGCGCGGGGCTCAACCGCATTCCGGCCGCCCGCCTGGACCAGTCGCCACGTTGCGGGCGCTGCAAACAGCCGGTGCTCAGCAGCACGCCCTTCACCCTCGAGCAGTCGAACTTCGCCAGCCAGACCAAGGGCGACCTGCCGCTGCTGGTGGATGTCTGGGCCAGCTGGTGCGGCCCCTGCCGGAGCTTCGCGCCCATCTTCGAGCAGGCCGCAGCTCAGCTGGTCGGGCGCTGTCGCCTGGCCAAGCTCGACAGCGAAGCCAACCCGGCGCTGGCCGGCCAGCTCGGCATCCGCTCGATTCCGAGCCTGATCCTGTTCAGCGACGGGCGCGAGAAGGCACGCCAAAGCGGAGCGATGCCTCTGCCACAGCTGCTCGCCTGGCTGCGCCAGCAGGGCATCTGAGCAGGTGCTGGCCATCCCCAAGAAAAATATCCCGATTTGAGAACCACCTGACCAAATAAGGCCTTGACTGCGGAAAAACAGGCCACTTGACATCATTGACAGTGACCTCTTATCCGGTTATCGCCGCCATCGTTTGCCTGGCCCGGATGCCGGCTGGATAATGCCGACCTTTCCCGGCGGCGATATTTGATGTTACAGGGACGTCAGCGCGCCGTGATTTCAGATGGCTCCCCACGAGCCCGTGAGACGTCGCGTGATTTCATTCAACCTCGAGCAATGGCAGGCCTGGGCGCCCGGGCTGGAAAGTCCGGCTGACTGGGCGCACTGGGCTGCCGCGCCCTGGCAGCCGGATGCCAGCGAGGCCCAGCCCGACGTCGCCTTTCTCCCGCCCATGCAGCGACGCCGCATGAGCCGCCTGGCGCGCATGGTCTTCAGTGTCGCGACGCCGCTCGCCGAGGGCCGCCCGGCGATGCCGCTGGTCTATGCCTCGCGGCATGGGGAGACACCGCGCACCTTCGCCCTGCTCGCCGACCTGGCGCAGCGCGAACCCCTGTCGCCGACCCAGTTCAGCCTCTCGGTACACAACGCGATCATCGGCCTGTGGTCGATCCTGCGCGGCGACCGCAGCGAGATGACCGCCCTGGCAGCCGAGGGCGACGGGCTCGAGCATGCCGTGATGGAAGCCGCCATGCTCCTGGCCGACGGCGCCGACGCGGCACTGGTGGTGATCGCCGAAGATCTCCCGCCGACGTTCTACGAACCCTGGACGGATGACGTCCGTTTTCCCTATGCCCTGGCCCTGCTGCTGACACCCGGCACCGACTGGACGCTGAGCCTGGGCCAGGCGACCGAGAACCGCTCGCTGCCAGCCCTGCCCCATGCCCTGCAGCTGATCCGCCTGCTGTCGGGCGAGCAAACCCATGGCCTGCATCACTGGAAGAAGCGCGTATGGAACTGGCAACGGACTCACTGAAGCCCCGGACTTCCGGCAACTGGTGGTGGCGTCTGTTCGCCACCGCGCTGTCGTTCGCGCTGTTCGGCCTCGGCGGCCTGTGCCTGCGCCTGCTGGTCTTCCCCCTGCTCTCGCTGTTGCCGGGCACGGCCGACGACCATCGTCGTCGCGCGCGCGCCACGATCAGCCGGCTGTTCTGGCTGTTCGTGCGCTTCGTGTACCGCAGCGGCGTGTTCACCTATGAGGTCGAAGGCGCCGAGCGGCTGGGCCGTCCCGGTCAGCTGGTGATCGCCAACCATCCCTCGCTGATCGACGTGGTGGTGCTCATCGCGCTGATTCGCGACGCCAATTGCGTGGTCAAGCAGAGCCTGTGGAACAACCCCTGCACCCGCGGCCCGATCCGCGCCGCGCAGTACATCAGCAACGACGGCAGCGCCGAGATGCTCGACGAGGCGGCCACCGCCCTGCGACAGGGTCAGACCCTGATCATCTTCCCCGAAGGGACGCGCACCGTTCCGGGCCAGGCGCCGACCTTCCATCGCGGCGCGGCAGCCATCGCGCTGCGGGGCGCCCGCTGCGTGACGCCGGTGGTGATCCGCGTGAACCCGACGACCCTGACCAAGGCCGAGCCCTGGTACCGCATTCCGGCACGACGCTTCCATTTTCACCTGCGGGTCGGCGACGACATCGATCCGCAGGCGTTCGCCGCACGGGGAGCGGCGCCCATTGCCTCCCGGCAACTCAACGATCATCTGCACCAACACTACATAAAGGAGCTCGCATTCGATGAGCCAACTCACGCTTGAGATCAAGCACCTGATCATCGACGCCCTGGGCCTGGAAGACATTGCCCCGCACGACATCGCCAGTGATCAGCCGTTGTTCGGCGACGGGCTGGGACTCGACTCGGTCGACGCCCTGGAGCTGGGTCTGGCGATCCAGAAGCGCTTCGGCATCAAGATCGATGCCGACGCCAAGGACACCCGCTCGCACTTCGCCAGCGTGAACAGCCTGGCGTCCTTCATCGAAGCCAACCGCGCCACTGCCTAAGGAGAGGCCTACCGTGAATAGCCGCAACGACATCTTCCTGACCCTGCAAGAGGCTTTGGTAGAGCTCTTCGAGCTGGAACCCGAACGCATCCGCCTCGAAGCCAACCTGTACACGGACCTTGAGATCGACAGCATCGATGCGGTCGACCTGATCGACCACATCAAGCGCAAGACCGGCAAGAAGATCGCCGCCGAAGAGTTCAAGAGCGTGCGCACGGTCGGCGACGTGGTCGAGGCCGTCCATCGCATGATGAACCCCGAGGCGGCCTGAGCGCCGCCGCGACCGACTCCCATTCACCGACATCACGCAGCAGGCTTGCAGTCCGATGGACGCGTCAACCTCTCATCGCAGCCCCGGTATGCCCCGGCTGGTCAGCCTCGCCCTGCTGCTGGCCGGCCTGTGCTACCCGTTCGCCGTGTACTTCGGCATGGAGCACCTGTCGCCGCGCCTGATCGCGCTGCTGCTCGGCGCGCTCTGGCTGCTGCGCCTGCTCGGCGGGCCCCGGAGCGCGATGCTGAGCGGCTCGGCGGCCGTCGCGCTGGGGTTCTGCGTGCTGATCGGCCTTTCCGATGACCAGACGCTGCTGCGCTGGTACCCGGTGCTGATCAACCTCGCCCTGCTCCTGGTCTTCGCCAGCAGCCTGGCCAGCGGACAGCCCGTGGTGGAGCGCCTGGCGCGGCTGCGCGAGCCCGATTTGCCGCCGCGTGCCGTCCGCTACACGCGGACGGTGACCTGGGTATGGGTCGGCTTCTTCATCGTCAACGGCACCATCGCCACCGCCCTGACGCTCTGGGCCCCGCTGGCCTGGTGGACGCTCTACACCGGGCTGATCGCCTACCTGCTGATGGGCGCGCTGTTCGCGGTCGAGTGGCTGGTCAGGCAGCGCGTCAGGAGGCTCGCATGAGCTGGATTCCACTGGCCAGCCTGCTGTGCCGTCACCCAGGTCCGGGCCGGGACGTCGCCCTGGCGCCCACCCTTTCGCTGGCCGAACTGCAGGCACAGGCGCTGCGCCTGGCCGGCGGCCTGCGCGAGCGCGGCGTCGGTCATATCGGGGTGCATCTTGAAGATGCCGGCCAGATGGCGGTGGTGCTGCTCGCCGCCTGGCGCGCGGGCGTATGCGTCTGGCTGCCGGCCGATCTTCAACCGGCCAGTCGCGCGCGCCTGGCCGACCGGGTCGAGTTGTGGCTGAGCGACCAGCCCGAAGACCACCGCTACGACCAGCTCTACGGCGAAGCCCTGGAACCCGCGGCGCTCGACCCGGACAGCTGCCGCCTGGTGCTCTGCACCTCGGGGTCGAGCGGCGAGCCGAAACTGATCGAAAAGCATATGCGTCAGCTGGCCAACGAGGTCGAGGCGCTGGAACGGCTGTGGGGCACCGCACTCGGCGATGCCTGCGTGGTCGCCAGCGTCGCGGCGCAACACATCTACGGCCTGCTGTTCCGGGTGCTCTGGCCGCTCTGCGCGGGCCGCCCGTTCCTGCGCCGCGCCCTGCCCTTCGCCGAAGACCTGCAGCTGGCCAGCCGCGCGCATACGCCGTTCTGCTGGGTCACCAGCCCGGCGCTGCTCAAGCGCATGGGCGACAACCTCGACTGGGACGCCCTGCGCCCGGTACGCAAGGTCTTTTCCTCCGGCGGCGCGCTGCCGGGGCAGGCCGCCGCGCAGCTGCAGGCCCGCCTCGGCCAGTGGCCCACCGAAATCTACGGCAGCTCCGAAACCGGCGGCATCGCCTGGCGCGCCGGCGAAACCGCATGGACCCTCTTTGCCGACGTGCAGCTGAGCCAGCGCGAGGACGGTGCCCTGCAGGTCCGCTCGCCGTACCTGCCACAGGGACAATGCGAACAGACCAGCGACGCCGCCCTGATGAGGGACGACGGCCGCTTCGAACTGCTCGGCCGGGTCGACCGTATCGTCAAGCTGGAAGAGAAACGGGTGTCGCTGCCCATGCTCGAGGCGGCGCTGGCCGAGCATCCCTGGGTCAAGGAAGCCCGCCTGGGGGTGGTCCGCGAGAACCGCGACGCCCTCGGCGCGCTCGTCGCGCTGAGCGGCGCCGGCCTTCATGCGCTGCGCAACAAGGGACGCCGTGCCCTCACCCAGGCACTGCGCACGCATCTGGCCGGCCATTGCGAGCCCCTCGCGCTGCCGCGACGCTGGCGCCTGACCCTGGAACTGCCCTGCAACGCCCAGGGCAAGCTGCCGCAAGCGGAGATCGAACGCTGCCTCGCCGCGCCCCGCGTGCGCTTGCCCGATTCGCTATCGCAACACCAGACCGACGACCACTGGCTCCTCGAACTCGGGGTGCCGGTGGACCTGGCCCATTTCACCGGGCACTTTCCCGGGACCCCGGTGCTGCCGGGCGTCGTACAAATAGACTGGGCCCTGAGCCTGGCGCGCCAACTGATGGACCTGCCGCCGCTGTTCCGTGGAATGGAGGTGCTGAAGTTTCAGCAACTCGCACGGCCTGGGGATCGGCTGCATCTCACCCTGCGCTTCGATCGCGAGCGCAACAAGCTGCATTTTGCCTACCGCAACGGCGACGCACCCTGCTCGTCCGGACGCATTTTACTGGGGGAATACCAATGACCGACCTGAACGAACTGGCGCCCGCGCCCGTCATGCTCGAAATGAGCACGACGGCCACCGCCACTGCCGTGCATAACCCGATCCCGGCGCTCGCCGACGACTGGTTCAAGCCCTGCGCCGTGGTGCCGGTCTACAACCACGAGCGGCAGCTGGCCGAGGTGGTACGGCAGCTGCGGGCCGAAGACCTTCACTGCATCCTGGTCGACGACGGCTCGTCGTCCGAATCGGCCGCCGTCATCGACGAACTGGCCCGGCTGCCGGGCGTCAGCCTGGTGCGTCACGCGCGCAACCAGGGCAAGGGCGCCGCGGTGATCCGTGGCATGCGCGAAGCGGCCCGGCTCGGTTACTCCCACGCCCTGCAGGTCGACGCCGACGGGCAGCATGACCTGGGCGTCGTCGGTCACTTCCTGGACATCGCCAGCCAGGCGCCTGACGCGGTGGTCTGCGGCTATCCGCAGTTCGACGGCAGCGTGCCGAAGGGACGTCTGTACGGGCGCTACCTGAGCCACGTCTGGGTCTGGATCAACACCCTCTCCACCTCGATCCGCGATTCGATGTGCGGGCTGCGCGTCTACCCGCTGGGTCCGACCCTGGCGCTGGCCGATTCGGTGCAACTGGGCAAGCGCATGGAGTTCGACAGCGAAGTGCTGGTGCGCCTGCACTGGCGCGACCAGCCGATGGTCTGGCTGCCGGCGCGGGTCACCTATCCGGCCGACGGCGTCTCGCACTTCCGCCTGTGGCAGGACAACGCACGGATTTCGGCCATGCACGCCCGGCTGTTCTTCGGCATGCTGGTGCGGGCACCGGGACTGCTGCTTCGCCGGTGGCGCTGATGCGCGAGCCGGGCCAGGCGCACTGGGCCGAGCGACGCGAGCAGGGCAGCTACCGGCTGATGAAATTCACCGCGACGGCGGTGCGCCTGCTCGGCCGCCGCGCGATGGCGCCGCTGCTGTACCTGATCGTTCTTTATTACTACCTCTGCGTGCCCAGCGCGCGGCGTAGTGCCCGCGACTACCAGCGACGCCTCGCGGCCTGGAGCGGCCAAGCCGCGCTCGCGCCGACGGCCGGCTCGGTGTTTCGGCAGTTCATGGCCTTCGCCGACGCCATGCTCGACAAGCTCGACGTCTGGAACGGCACCCTGCGCCCCGAGCAGGTGATCATCGACGATCCGGCCGATATCCATGGGCAATTCCACCAGGGCCGTGGCCAGCTGCTGGTCGGCTCGCACCTGGGCAATCTCGAAGTCTGCCGGGCCCTGGCCGAGCGGGGTTCGGCGGTGACCATGAACGTGCTGGTCCACACCCGCCACGCCGAACGCTTCAACCGGCTGCTCGGCGAGTCGGGCGCGAGCCACCTGCGCCTGATCCAGGTGAGCGAACTGGACCCGGCCGTCATGCTGCAGCTTTCCCAGCGCCTGGAGCGTGGCGAATGGCTGGCGATCGCCGGCGACCGGGTGCCGCTGCACGGCGCGCGCGTCAGCGAGGTTCGCTTTCTCGGCGAACCGGCGACCTTCGCCCAGGGGCCCTGGCTGCTGGCCGGATTGCTGGAGTGCCCGGTCAATCTGCTGTTCTGCCTGAAGCAGGGTGACCGCTACCAGGTTCACCTCGAGCCCTTCGCCGAGCGCATCGCCTGGCGCCGCGCCGAACGCGACGCCGTGGTCGGCCAGTGGGCGCAGCGCTATGCCGATCGCCTGGCGGCGCGCTGCCTGGAAGCGCCGCTGCAATGGTTCAATTTCTTCCCGTTCTGGAAACACCATGACCGAAGCTGATCCCGTCGTATTCGGCACGCAACACTTGCGTATCGAGGATCTCCTGGCGGTGGCCGAGCGCCGCGCGCCGACTCGCCTGCAGGCCGACCCCGCCTTTCGCGAAGGCATCGCCAAGGGCGCCGCGTTCCTGGACACCCTGCTCGACCGCGAAGGCGTCATCTATGGCGTGACCACCGGCTACGGCGACTCCTGCGTGGTGCCGGTGCCGCTGCATCAGGTCGAGGCCCTGCCTCGCCACCTGTACACCTTCCATGGCTGCGGCCTGGGCAGGCTGCTCGACGCACCCTCGACCCGCGCCGTGCTCGGTGCCCGGCTGCGCTCCCTGACCCATGGCATGTCCGGGGTGCGCGTCGAGCTGCTGGAACGGCTGCACGCCTTCATCGAGCACGACGTGCTGCCGCTGATTCCCGAAGAGGGCTCGGTGGGCGCCAGCGGCGATCTCACGCCGCTGTCCTACGTCGCCGCGGCCCTCAGCGGCGAGCGCGAGGTGTTCCATCGGGGCGTGCGCCGCAATGCCGCCGAGGTGCATCGCGAACTCGGCTGGACGCCTCTGGTGCTGCGGCCGAAGGAAGCGCTGGCACTGATGAACGGCACGGCGGTGATGACCGGCCTTGCCTGCCTGGCGTTCGCCCGAGCCGAGTACCTGTTGCAGCTGGCGACGCGCATCACCGCGCTCAACGTGGTCGCCCTCGAAGGCAATCCCGAGCATTTCGACGCGCGCCTGTTCGCCGCCAAACCCCATCCCGGACAGGCGCAGGTCGCCGCCTGGCTGCGCAGCGACCTGGCCATCGAAGCGCCGGCCGCCCCGCTGCATCGCCTGCAGGATCGCTATTCGATCCGCTGCGCGCCGCATGTGCTCGGCGTGCTGGCCGACAGCCTGGGCCTGCTGCGCCAGTTCATCGAGACCGAACTCAACAGCGCCAACGACAACCCGATTATCGATGCCGAGAACGAGCGCGTGCTGCACGGCGGGCATTTCTACGGCGGGCACATCGCCTTTGCCATGGACAGCCTGAAGAACCTCGTCGGCAACGTCGCCGACCTGCTCGACCGGCAACTGGCGCTGCTGGTCGACCAACGCTACAACCACGGGCTGCCGAGCAACCTGTCCGGCGCCCCGGCCGCCACGGCGATGATCAACCACGGTTTCAAGGCCGTGCAGATCGGCGCCAGCGCCTGGACCGCCGAGGCATTGAAGAACACCCTGCCTGCCAGCGTGTTCTCCCGCTCCACCGAATGCCACAACCAGGACAAGGTCAGCATGGGCTCCATCGCCGCGCGCGACGCGCTGCGCAGCCTCGAACTGGCCGAGCAGGTCGCCGCCGCCACGCTGCTGGCCGCCAACCAGGGCGTCTGGCTGCGCTGTCGCGAACGCGCCGCGCCGTTGCCGCCCCGTCTGGCGGACATGCATCACGCGCTGCGGGAGGACTTCGCGCCGGTGATCGAAGACCGCGCCCTGGAAGCCGAACTGCGCCTGTGCCTGGAGCGCATCCGCACACGGCACTGGGGGCTCTATGCGTAAGGCGGGCGTGCTGCAGGCCGAACTCGAGCTGCTGGTCCCCTTCTTCGACGTCGACTCCATGGACGTCGTCTGGCACGGGCATTACGTGAAGTACCTGGAACAGGCGCGCTGCGCGCTGCTCGAGCGCATCGGCCACGGCTACGTGCAGATGCGCGAATCGGGCTATGCCTGGCCGATCGTCGACCTGCAGCTGCGCTACCTGCGTCCGGCCCTCTTCAATCAGCGGATCATCGTGCGCGCGGACCTCGTCGAATGGGAACAGCGGCTGAAGATCAACTACCTGATCGTCGACGCCGGCAACGGCGAACGCCTGACCCGCGGCAGCAGCGTCCAGGTGGCGGTCGAGATCGCCACGCGGGAAATGCAGATGGCGTCGCCCCGGGTGCTGGTCGATGCGGTCGAAAGGGCCCTGGCATGCTGAACCGGATCACGCGCGCACTCACACGCCGCCTCGCCATCGCCGCGGCCCTGCTGGCAGGGCTCGCCGCGCCGCCCGTGTGGGCGTTCGAGCTGGAGGACCTCGCGCAGCAGCTGCAGGCCACGGAAGTCGTGCGCGGCCGCTTCGTGCAGGAAAAGCACCTGCGCGCCCTCGCCCAGCCCCTGAGCAGCCAGGGCCGCTTCGTGCTTTCGCGCAGCCATGGCCTGCTCTGGTCGCTCGAGCAGCCTTTGACACAGGATTACCGCATCACCCCGGGTGCCATCGAACGGCGCATCGAAGGCCAGTGGCGGCCGGCCGCACAGGGCCAGGCCGGCCCGCACAGCCAGCTGTTCCTGCAGGTGCTGCGCGGCGATACCCGTGGATTGCAGGAACAGTTCGAACCACAGCTCGACGGCAGCGCCGAGGCCTGGCAGCTGCGGCTGACACCGCGCTCGCGCCTGCTGCAACAGGTGTTCTCCCACATCGCGCTGGCCGGAGGATCACGGGTGGAGCGTATTGAACTGGTCGAAACGCAAGGCGACCGGACCCTGGTGCGGCTGCTCGACCAGCAGACCGACACCGCCCTGAGCGCTGCAGAGCAGCATGAGCTACGCGACTGACACGGCGCCAGCGCATCGGCGCTGGCTGGTCGGCGGCTTCCTGCTGGCGCTGCTGGCGCTCGGCGTCGTCGCGTTCGGCCAGTGGCGCGGCGCCGCGCCGATCGGCACGAGCCTCCTGCAACTGCTGCCGGCCACCGCCGCGGGGGAACTCGAAACCCTGGCCGAGCAGCGCATGCAGGAGCCGCTCAACCGCGACCTGCTGATCCTGGTCCACCATGCCGATGCCGCACGGGCGACGACGCTTGTCCGGCAGCTCGACGAGCAGCTGCGGGCGTCCGGCCTGTTCGAACCGCTGCAGGGCTCGCTGCAGGCCGACCTGCCCGCGGTGCGCCAGCAGCTGCTCGACCAGCGTCTGGCCCTGCTCGGACCCGCCGAACGCCGTCTGCTGATCGACTCGCCACAGGCCTGGGTCGAGCAGCGCCTGCAGCGCCTGTACGACCCGACCGGCAGCGCCGGGCTGATTCCCCTGGAGCAGGACGTCTGGGGGATCGCCGCGATGGCGCAGCAGTATCAGGCGAGCCTGGCGGGCAAGGTTACCGCCGACCTCGACGGCCAGCTGTTCGTCGAACGGGACGGCGAGCGCTGGGCCGTGCTGCACGCCCGCACCCGGGGCGACGCCTTCGACCGCGGCCTGCCGGCACAGGTCGCCGCACAGGTGGACAGCGCTCGCCGGCAGGTGTCGACCGCCGGTGGCGAGTTGCTTGCCGCCAGTGGCCTGCTGCATGCCGCCCATGGCGAAGCCCAGGCACGCCGGGAAACCTCGCTGATCGGCGGCGTCTCGCTGGCGGCGGGTATCGGCTTGCTGTTGCTGCTGTTTCGCAACCTGCGGGTGTTGCTGGTGGTGCTTCCGGTGCTCGTCGGCGCGCTGGCGGGCGCGACCGTCTGCATCGCGGTCTTCGGCAACCTCCATCTGCTGACCCTGGTGCTGGGCGCCAGTCTGGTGGGCGTCAGCCTGGATTTCCCGCTGCACTACCTCTCCAAGAGCTGGGCGCTGCAACCCTGGCGGCCTTGGCAGGGCCTGGGTCTGACGCTGGCCGGGCTGAGCCTGGCGCTGCTGACCAACCTCATCGGTTACCTGGCGCTGGCCTTCACGCCCTTTCCCGCGCTGACCCAGATCGCGGTGTTCTCGGCCAGCGGCCTGCTCGCCGCCTACCTCTGCACGGTCTGCCTGTTGCCGGCGCTGATCGGCGGCTCGCTGCGTCCCGTCGCGACGCCCCTGGCGCTGGCGCAGCGCCTGCTGGCCTGGCGCGAGCGGCTGCTCGCGCGTATCGCCACACCCTGGCTGCTCGCCGCACTGCTGGCTTACTGCGGCGCCGGACTGACGCAGCTCTCGCTCGAGGACGACCTGCGCCAGTGGGTCAGCCGCGCACCGCAACTGACCGAACAGGCCGCGCGCATCGCCGGACTCACCGGCTTCCAGCCCACCAGCCAGTATTTCCTGGTGCGCGGCGATGACGTCGACCAGCTGCTGGAGCGCCAGGCAGCCGTGACGCAGCGCCTCGAGCCCCTGGTCGCCAACGGCGCCCTCGCCGGCTACCGCACCCTGAGCCAGCTCCTGGCATCGGCGGATGAGCAGGCCCGCCTGCGCGATGCGCTAGACGCGCTGGGTCGGCAGGGCGCGCCGCTGCTGGCCCTGGGCTTCGCCCCGCAGGCCCTGGACGACGAACTAAGACAGCTGCGCGAGACGGGTCCGGTAAGCCTGGAACAGGCGTTGGCCGGCCCGCTGGGAGAAGCGTGGCGGCCGCTCTGGCTCGGCGAGCATGACGGCCAGGCGGTCGGCCTGGTCAGCTTGAACGGTCTTGCCGACAGCCAGGTGCTCGCTGGCGTCGCCGCGGGTCTGCCAGGCGTGACGCCGATCGACCGCGTGGGCGAACTCAACGACCGGTTCGCCGCCACCCAGCTCGAGGCGGCCGAACTCAAGGCGCTGGCCTGCGCGCTGATTCTCGCGCTGCTCTGCCTGCCGTTCGGCTTCGCCGGCGCGCTTCGCTGCCTGGCCGTCCCCGTGCTGGCATCCCTGGCGAGCCTCGCCAGCCTGGGCTGGCTGGGCCAGCCGCTGACCCTGTTCAGCCTGTTCGGGCTGCTGCTGGTCAGCGCCATCGGCGTGGATTACGCGATCCTGATGCGCAAGGCCGTCGGCGGCTCGACGGTCAGCCTGCTCGGCACCCTGCTGGCGGCGCTGACCACCTGGCTGTCGTTCGGCCTGCTGATGCTGTCGAGCACGCCGGCGGTCAGCAGTTTCGGACTGGCGGTCAGCCTGGGCCTGCTGTTCAGCTTCCTGTTCGCACCCTGGGCCGCGAGTCCACAGGCCAAGACACAGCCATGACGCCCACCGCTTTCGAGGCGCCGCCAAGGATTGCTAGGATGCGAGCCCAGAACGCCGCACCCGGGCCGCAGCTGCGCCACGCCGGGGGCCTGCGCGGCCTGCTTCCGAAACCCGAGACCCGCACGTGAAACCATTCGCGAACACCCACGCCGCCGCTCGCGGTGCGCGCCTGCCCGGCTGGGCGATCCTGCTGATCGGCCTGCTGCTGACCGCCTGCGCGAGTGCGCCGCCGGCTCCCCAGGGCGTGCCGGAACTGGCGCTGCCCTCGCAGTGGCATGTGCGGGGAGATGACGCGCAGCGCCCGCTCAACGCGATTCTCGTGCTGCAGGCCGAGGGCGACACGCTGCGGGCAGTCCTGCTCGACCCGCTCGGCGTGCCGCTCGCGCGTCAGCGGCTGGGCACCGATGGCTGGGAGGCCGACGGCCTGCTGCCGCCCAACCCGCAGGCCTGGGAGCTGTTCGCCGCGCTGCTGTTCGCCCTGACGCCCGACGACCAGCTCGGCGAGCATTACGGCGAGGCGGACTGGCGCATCGACGAACCGCAGCGCGTGCTGCTGCAACGCGGTGCCGTGCGCTGGCAGGTGCGCTACTCGGAGCAGGGCGCCATGGAGATCGAGATCGCGGCCGAACAGCGGCATTACCGCGTCGAGCCGCTGGCGCCCGTCGAGCGTTCGCCATGACCGCCTACCTGAACGCGCTGGGACTGATCTGCGCCCTTGGCTCGGGCAAGCGGGAGATCGCGGCGCGCCTGTTCGCCGGCGACGGCAGCGGCATCGGGCCCTATCCGAGGGAGGTCGCCGGCCGACAGTTGCCGGTCGGCGCGGTCACCGCGGCGCTGCCGCCACTGCCGGACCACCTGGCCCGCTGCAACACGCGCAACAACCGGCTGCTGCTGGCCGCGGCGCTGGAAATCGAGGCGCCGATCCGTCTGGCCCTCGAGCGCTACGGCGCGGCGCGCATCGGTATCGTCCTCGGCACCAGCACCTCGGGCATCCAGGAGGCGAGCGACGGCATCGCGTCCTACTACCGCGACGGACAGCTGCCCACCCATTACCGCTATGCCCAGCAGGAACTCGCCGCGCCGGCGAGCTTTCTCGAAGACTGGCTGGGCCTGGCCGGCCCCAGCTACTGCATCTCCACGGCCTGCACTTCGGGCGCGCGGGCCCTGCAGAGCGCCCGGCGCCTGCTGGCCATGGGAATCTGCGATGCCGTGCTGTGCGGCGGTGTCGACTCGCTGTGCGACCTGACGCTGCAGGGCTTCAGCGCGCTGGAGGCCACCTCCGGCACCGGCTGCAACCCGTTCTCGGCGAACCGCGACGGGATCGCCATCGGCGAAGCCGCGGCGCTGTTCCTGATGACCCGCGAGCGCGGCGACGACCACGGGATCGCCTTGCTGGGCGCTGGCGCGAGCTCCGACGCCCACCACATCTCGGCGCCCGATCCGTCCGGCCAGGGCGCGGTGCAGGCCATGCGCAGCGCGCTGGTCGATGCCGGCTGCGACGCGCGGCGGATCAGCTACCTGAACCTGCATGGCACCGCGACGGCCCACAACGATGCGATGGAAAGCGTGGCCGTCGCGCAGCTCTTTCCAGACGGTGTCGCCTGCTCGTCGACCAAGCCGATGACCGGCCACACCCTCGGCGCGGCCGGTGCCCTGGAAGCCGCGTTCTGCTGGCTGGCACTCTCCGAGTTCAATACCGACCGGCGCCTGCCGCCTCATCTTTGGGACGGTCAGGCCGATAGCCAGCTGCCGCCACTGAAGCTGGTCGTCCCTGGCGAGGCCATGGCACCGGCAACCGGGCGGCCCTGCACGATGAGCAACTCCTTCGCCTTCGGCGGTAACAACATCAGCCTGATTATCGGAGAGGCCCCGTGATCGCCTGGCCCATTGCCGAACTGCTGCCCCACGCCGGCGACATGATCCTGCTCGACGCGGTCGAATCCTTCGACCAGGAGAGCGTCCGCACCCGGCTGCAGGTCCGGCCCGGTGGGCTGTTCAGCGACACCGACGGCGGCCTGCCCGCCTGGGTGGGCGTCGAGATCATGGCCCAGAGCGTGGCGGCCTTCGCCGGCTGCCAGGCGCGTCAGGCCGGCCTGCCGGTCGAGCTGGGCTTTCTGCTCGGCACCCGCAGCTATCAGTGCAACGTCGCGGCCTTCCCTGCGGGCGTCGAGCTGCGGATCGAGGCGCGCCAATCGCTGCGGGACGACAATGGCATGGGCGTGTTCGAATGCCGCCTCGACGGTCCCGGCATCCTCGCCGAAGCCCGCCTCAACGTGTTCCGGCCTCCCGCTGTGGAGGCGTACCTTCAAGAGTCTTCAGATGAGTGAATCCATTCTGGTCACCGGCTCCAGCCGGGGCATCGGCCGCGCCATCGCCGTGCGCCTGGCGCGTGCCGGCCATGACCTCGTGCTGCACTGCCGTTCGCGCCTGGACGAGGCACTGGCCGTCCAGCAGGAGATCCAGGCGCTGGGCCGCAGCGCCCGCGTGCTGCAATTCGACGTCGCCGACCGGGCCGCCTGCCGCGAACGGCTGGAAGCGGACATGGACGCCCACGGTGCCTACTACGGGGTGGTCTGCAACGCCGGCCTGACCCGCGACGGCGCCTTTCCGGCGCTGACCGACAACGACTGGGACGAGGTGCTGCGCACCAACCTCGACGGCTTCTACAACGTCCTGCAACCGGTGACCATGCCGATGATCCGCCGCCGCAAGCCGGGCCGCATCGTCTGCATCACCTCGGTGTCCGGGCTGATCGGCAACCGCGGCCAGGTCAACTACAGCGCCTCCAAGGCCGGCGTGATCGGCGCGGCGAAAGCCCTGGCGATCGAGCTGGGCAAGCGCCGCATCACCGTCAACTGCGTCGCGCCCGGCCTGATCGATACCGACATGCTCGACGACACCCTGCCCCTGGAGGAGCTGCTGAAGATGATTCCCGCCCAGCGCATGGGAACCCCGGAGGAAGTCGCGGGCGCGGTCAATTTCCTGATGTCCGAGGAAGCCGCCTACATCACCCGCCAGGTGCTGGCAGTCAATGGCGGGCTGTGCTGATGGCCTGCAAACGCGTCGTCGTCACCGGCATGGCCGGCATCACCTCGCTGGGCCAGGACTGGCCCAGCATCGAAGCCCGTTTCAACGCCAATCGCAGCGGCATCCGCCGCATGGACGAATGGGATCGCTTCAGCGAACTCAACACCCGGCTCGCCGGCCCGGTCGATGATTTCGCCGTGCCGAATCACTGGACCCGCAAGCAGTTGCGCAGCATGGGGCGGGTGTCGCGCCTGTCGGTCCGCGCGGCCGAGCAGGCGCTGGCCGACGCCGGCCTGCTGGGCGACGCCCTCATTCGCGACGGACGCATGGGCGTGGCCTGCGGCTCGTCCACCGGCAGCACCGACGAGATCAAGGCGTTCGGCAACATGCTGCTCAACTCGGTCGCCGACGGTCTCAACGCCAACTCCTACATCCGCATGATGCCGCACACCACGGCCGCCAATATCAGCATCTTCTTCGGCCTCACCGGCCGGGTGATCCCCACCTCCAGCGCCTGCACCAGCGGCAGCCAGGGCATCGGCTACGCCTACGAGGCGATCAGGTTCGGCCGCCTGCCGATGATGCTCGCCGGTGGCGCCGAAGAGCTCTGCGCCACCGAAGCGATGGTGTTCGATGCGCTCTACGCCACCAGCCTGAAGAATGATGCACCGCACACCAGCCCCAGGCCCTACGACAGCGATCGCGACGGCCTGGTGATTGGCGAGGGCGCCGGCATGCTGGTCCTGGAAGAACTTGAGCACGCACTGGCGCGCGGCGCGAAGATCCACGCCGAACTGGTCGGCTTCGGCAGCAACGCCGACGGTCAGCACGCGACCAAGCCCGAGCAGGCTACCATGCGTCGCGCCATGGAGCTGGCCCTGGAAGACGCCGAGCTGCCGGCCGCGGCCATCGGTTACGTCAACGGCCACGGCACGGCCACCGAACAGGGCGATATCGCCGAGAGCCACGCGACCCATTCGCTGTTCGGCGCGCGGATGCCGATCAGCTCGCAGAAGAGTTTCCTCGGCCATACGCTCGGAGCCTGCGGCGCCCTGGAGTCCTGGTTCAGCATCGAGATGATGAACCGCGACCGCTATATCCACACCCTGAACCTCGAACGGATCGACCCGCGCTGCGCCGAACTCGACTACCTGATGGACGCGCCCCGGGCGATGCAGCATGAGTACGTGATGAACAACAACTTCGCCTTCGGCGGCATCAACACGTCGTTGATCTTCCGCCGCTGGCCCTGAACACCCACACCGGAGCAAAGGAATGTCCCTTTATCGCACCCTGCTGTTGCCGCTGCTGCTCGCCGCCCTGGTCGGCTGCACCAGCCATCGCGTCTACAACGCCGAAGAGCGTTTTCCCGAGAGCCTGAACCTGACCCAGCAGCAGATGCAGCGGGCCATCGTCACGGCGCTCACCGACCGGCAATGGAAGGTCCAGTCCGTTGAGCCGGCCCTGATCAAGGCGGCCATTACCGTTCGCGGCCGTCATCACGCCGAGGTCGACATTCCCTATTCGGCCACGGCCTTCCAGATCCAGCTGCGCAGCAGCTGGGGTCTGAACGAGAAGAACGGCAAGATCCACCGCAACTACAACCGCTGGGTGAACCGGCTGCGCGACAACATCCTCAGGGAGCTGGACATCGACCCGATCACCGAGTCGGTGGACAACCTGGGCATCATCGCGCAGGCCAGCGGTAACGGCGACGCCGTGCTGATGGATTTCCAGCAGGGCGTACAACGCGGCCTGGACAGCGGCCTGCTCGATGGCAGCGTCAGGTTCTTCCTGGCGGGACAGCCGATCGACGGCGAGGTGCGCACCCTGCGCAGCGTGACCAGCAACCGCAAGACCAACGCCTCGAACAAGAGCGACGAGGAGGCCTGCAGCTGGGTCCTGCAGTCGGTGCTGGCCAGCCTGCAGAATACGGCCAAGCAGGCCGGCGCCAATGCTGTGGTGAACATCGTCAGCTACTACAAGCGCAACGCCTACCAGGACCCCGCCCGCTACGAATGCCATGCCGGCATGGCGATCGCGGGCGTGGCGCTGCGTGGGCAGCTGGCCATGATCGAGTAACGACACAGGCAGCGGCGCGCCGAAGCCAGGTCGGCGCGCCGGAACGAACACGCTGGGGGGCGAGTCAACCGAACATCATCCATCCGCCGAGGAGCGCCCATGTTCGGTTTATCGAAGTCGCACAAGTTCGAGGTGAACTACATCTTTCGCAACGACCCGCGCGTTCAAATCATCGAGTCGGAGCAGGACAGCTTTTCCCAGGCCGACGCGATCCGTCACCTGATCGAACTGCACAACGCCGATGCGGAAAACAACCTGGCGATGCCCGAACCCGGCGCGGACGAGGCCGAGCTGACGAAGCAGGCCGAGGTTCTGGGCATCAGCGACATCCGCGTCACCCGATTGGTCCACGAGCACGAGAAAGGCACCAGCCCGGGCCATTATCAACAGCCCTGAATGAAGAAGGCCGCGTAAGCGGCCTTCCGTGTCACTGATGGTATTGCGCGGACAGCTCGTGCACCGCCTCGATGAAGGCCCCGGCATGGGCCGGATCGACCTCCGGGGTGATGCCGTGTCCGAGGTTGAACACGTGCCCGCTCCCCTGGCCGTACGAGGCGAGGATTCGCGCCACTTCGGCGCGGATGGCCGAGGGCTTGGCGTAGAGCACGGTCGGGTCCATGTTGCCCTGTAGCGCAACGCGCTCACCCACCCGCCGACGGGCCTGGCCGATGTCGCAGGTCCAGTCCAGGCCGAGCGCGTCGGCGCCGGCATCGGCGATGTTCTCCAGCCACAGGCCGCCGTTCTTCGTGAACAGAATCACCGGCACCTTGCGTCCGTCATGCTCGCGAATCAGTCCGGCGACGATCTTGCGCATGTAGGCCAGGGAGAATTCCAGATAGGCCGCCGAGGACAGGTTCCCGCCCCAGGTATCGAAGATCTGCACGGCCTGCGCGCCGGCCTTGATCTGGCCGTTCAGGTAGGCCGTCACCGACTGGGCCAACTTGTCGAGCAGCGCGTGCATGGCCTGCGGGTTGTCATAGAGCATGGCCTTGGACTTGCGGAAGTCCTTCGACGAGCCGCCTTCGACCATATAGGTGGCGAGCGTCCAGGGGCTGCCGGAAAAACCGATCAGCGGGACCCGCCCGTTGAGCTCGCGGCGGATGGTGCGTACCGCGTCCATCACGTAGCCCAGATCCTTGTCCGGATCGGGCACCGGCAGCGCCTCGATGTCGGCGGCCGACTCGACGGTCTTCCTGAAGCGCGGGCCCTCGCCGGTCTCGAAGTACAAGCCCAGGCCCATGGCGTCCGGCACGGTCAGGATGTCGGAGAAGAGAATCGCCGCGTCCAGCGGATAGCGATCCAGAGGCTGGAGGGTGACCTCGCACGCCATCTCCGGATTCATGCACAGCCCCATGAAGTCCCCGGCGCGCGCCCGGCTGGCCCGGTATTCGGGCAGGTAGCGGCCAGCCTGGCGCATCATCCACACGGGCGTGACGTCGACGGGCTGCTTGAGCAGGGCGCGCAGAAAGCGGTCGTTCTTCAGGGTGGAGGTCATGACGGGTTCCAGCAGAAAAAGTGCCGCGCATTGTCGCAAAGCACAAAACAAAAGGCACGGCGAGCGCCGTGCCTTTCGTCCCTCGCGACGATATGCCGCGACGATTCACCAGCTGCGATAGGGCAGGAACTTGCCGTTGAGCACGATCTGCACGCGGTCGCCCTTGGGGTCGGCGACGCGGGAAATGTCCATGCTGAAGTCGATGGCACTCATGATGCCGTCACCGAATTCCTCGTGGATCAGCTCCTTGATGGTCTCACCGTAGACGCTGATCATCTCGTAGAAACGATAGATCAGCGGGTCGGTGGGGATGGCCTTGTCCCAGTGCTTGTGCGGAAAAGCCTGCAGCGCGGTGGAGACCTCCTCCGGCAATTCGAGCATCTCGCACAGGGCGTCGGCCTGCGCCGTGGGCATGCTGTTCATGCCCAGGCAGGCGGATGTCGTCCACACCGGCGACATGCCGATGCCCTGGCCGAGCGCGGCCCAGTCCAGGCCCAGGCGCTCCTTGGCGGCGGCGATGGTAGTGCGCATCTGTTGCTTATCCATGGTGAAACTCCTTCACGGGGGTCAGAGGTACTACCCTGGCGGCAGGTGCCGGCTCGTCCAGGGCAGGGTTGATGTCGGGCGGGAAGCCTTGCTCGTCGGCTACGGTGCGGTCGCGCAGTTCGTGCGAGCGGTTCACCAGAAAGTCCACGAGGTGATTGCGAATGCGGTAGTACGCCGGGTGGTGAATCACCTGGTCGCGCTGGCGCGGCCGTGGCAGGTCGATGCGCACCGATTCGGCAATTCGTGCCTGCGGGCCATTGGTCATCAGCAGGATGCGGTCGGAGAGCAGTATCGCCTCGTCGACGTCATGGGTGATCATGAACACCGTCTGCTTGGTGGCGCTCCAGATCTTGATCAGCTCGTCCTGGATCACCCCTCGGGTCAGCGCATCCAGCGCACCGAAGGGTTCATCGAGCAGGAGTAACTGCGGCTGGGTAGCGAAAGCGCGGGCGATGCTCACACGCTGGCGCATGCCACCGGACAGCTGCGCCGGCTTGCGCGCCTCGGAGCCGCCCAGGCCGACCATTTCCAGGTACTTGCGGCTGTGCGCGCGGCGCTGCTCCTTCGTCCAACCGGGAAAACGCGCACGCACGCCGAACTCGACGTTCTCCAGCGCGCTGAGCCAGGGCAGCAGGCTGTAGTTCTGGAACACCACGCCGCGTTCGAGGCTCGGACCGGCGACTTCCTTGCCGGCCATTTCCAGCGTGCCTTCGCTGAAGCTGTCGAGACCGGCCAGGGCATTGAGGATGGTCGACTTGCCGCAGCCGGAGTGGCCGATGATGCAGACGAATTCGCCCTGGTCGAGGCCGAAGCTGACGTCTTCGAAGACCGTCAGCGGGTCGCTTCCGGGTTGCGGAAAGCGTTTGGCCAGGCGGCGCGCATCGAGAAAATAACGGGACATGGCATCACTCCTGATAGCTGACGAGACGGGCAACGCTGCCCAGCAGAAGGTCGAGCAGCATGCCGACCACACCGATCATCAGGATCGAGAAGATCACGCTGGCCAGGTTCAGGTTGTTCCACTCGTTCCACACGTAGTAACCAATGCCCGTGCCGCCGACGAGCATCTCGGCGGCGACGATCACCAGCCAGGCGATGCCGACCGAGATGCGCATGCCGGTAAGGATGGTCGGCATGGCCGCGGGCAGGATCACGCTGAACGCCGTGCGCAGCGGGCTCAGCTCATGGGTGCGGGCGACGTTGATCCAGTCACGGCGCACGCCCGCCACACCGAAGGCGGTATTGAGCAGCATCGGCCACACCGAGCAGATGAAGATCACGAAGATCGCCGAGGTCTGCGAATCCTTGATCACGAACAGCGCCAGCGGCATCCAGGCCAGCGGCGAGATCGGCCGCAGAATCTGGATGAAGGGGTTGAGCGCGCGGTACATCAGCGGCGACATGCCGATGACGAAGCCAACCGGGATAGCCACCAGCGCCGCCAGCAGATAGCCGGTCAGCACCCGGTACAGCGAATGCGCGAGCTGAATGCCGATGCCCTTGTCATTCGGTCCGTTGTCATAGAACGGCTGGCTCAGCTCGGCGTAGGCATGCGCCAGCACCACCGAGGGCGGCGGCACTCGGGCCTCCTGCTCGGCCTCGCCCATGAGCAGGGCGTATTCGTCATCGGCACTGACTGCCGTGCTGGCCGGTACCCGGCAGAGCACCTCCCAGACCACCAGCAGGAGGACTAGCAGCAGGACGGAAAGGATGGCCGCACGCAAGGAAATGGACGCCTTCATCACGGCCTCCGCATGGCGAAGCTGGCCAGATAACCTTCCGGATCAGCCGGATCGAATGGCTTGCCCATCACGCTGAAGGACTTGTAGGCATCCGTCGGAACCGGCAGGCCGAGCTCATTCATCACCTTGCCGGCGTCAGCCGCGAGGAACACCCGCTCCGCGATGGCGCGGTAGTCGACATCCCCCTGCAGATACCCCCAGCGCTTCATCTGGGTGAGGATCCACACCGCCATCGATTGCCAGGGGAACGGATCGAAGTCGATCCGCTGCGGCTCGTCATGGATGTTGCCCAGACCGTCGGCATATCGCCCGCTGAGCACCTGCTGCACCACCGGCACCGGCTGATTGAGGTAATTGCGGGTGGAGATCGCCTCGGCCACCTCCTTGCGATTCTCGGCCTTGGAGGAGTATTGCGTAGCGTCGATCAGCGCATGCAGCAGCGCGCTGTAGGTATTGGGGTTCTCGCTGGCGAAGCGCTGGCTGCAGGCGAAGGCGCAGCACGGGTGGCCTGGCCACAGTTCCTTGGTCAGCAAATGGATGAAACCGACCTTCTCCCACACCGCGCGCTGGTTGAACGGGTCCGGCGAGAGGAAGCCATCGAGGTTTCCGGCGCGCAGGTTGGCGACCATCTCCGGTGGCGGCACCACACGAATCTGGATGTCGCGATCCGGGTCCAGGCCATGCTCGGCGACGTAATAGCGCAGCAGGAAGTTGTGCATCGAGTATTCGAACGGCACACCGAAGCGCATGCCCTTCCACAGTTTCGGATCACGCTTGTCCTGATGCTGCATGCCAAGCACGATGGCCTGGCCGTTGACGTTTTCCAGCGCCGGCATGACAAAGGGCGTCTGCGTCGAACCCAGCCCCAGGCTGATGGCCAGCGGCATCGGCGAGAGCATGTGCGAGGCGTCGTATTCGCCGGCCAATGATTTATCGCGCGCCACCGCCCAGCCGGCGGTCTTCACCGTTTCCACGTCCAGCCCGTACTTGGCGTAGAAGCCCATCGGCTCGGCCATGATGATCGGCGTGGCGCAGGTGATGGGTACGAAGCCGATCTTCAGCTTGGTCTTTTCCAACGGGCCGAGGCTGTCCTTGACCGCCGCCTTGACCGCATCCAGCGGGATCAGGCTGCCCAGGATAGCCGCCGCGACACCGCCTCCGATCATCCCCATGAAACTGCGCCGGGAGAACTCGTTGTGCCCGAACACACCGCGCACGATGGCATTCTCCACGGCACGATCGAGCATCTCCTCGCTACTGACAGGCAGCGCAGCGGCGCTCGGCGTGCAACGCTGGCAAGCACAGCCGGCGGCATGGGACAGCTCGCTGTCGGGGCTGAATGGATCGTCCAGGCTGTTGACGCTCATCGTGATGACTCCTGCGATGGCCTGCCCCAAATTGGTGAGGCGGGCGCTGACTGGGCTGGGCCGTTACTGGCCGGTTCATGTCAGTTATTGCAGGAGCTGTACCAGCTTTAAAAATTAAATAAGTAACTGAAACTCAAATACTTTTACCTATTTAAAGAAAAACGGAGTCTCGTCATTCGCGATATTTCGTCTGTTCAAAAAACGGTATTTCGTCAAATGGCATGCCCTTTGGATAAACGACGTTAAAGGTCAATCCCGAGAGCCCCGAGATGCCCGATCCGAACGCCGCCAGCCTGTTACTGCTGCAGCACATGCAAAGCGCCAGCCTGGTCATCGACCCCACCCTCGACCGTATCCTGCACGCCAACCCTGCCTGCTGCGCCCTGCTCGGCTGTCCGCTGGAGGAACTGCTCGCACTACGCGCCAGCCGTCTCTGGGCGCATGACCTGGGGGCACTGGTCACCTTCACCGAAGAGGTGCAGTTACGCGGTAATGCCTGGCGCGACAGCCTCGGACTGCTTCGTCGGAATGGCGAGCGTCTGGAAGTTGAAATCGACGGAAGCCGACTTGAGCATGGCGGCGCCACCCTGCTCGGCCTGCTGATCCAGCAGCGCCGCCGCCTCGACGCCCTGCGCGGGCTGGCCGAAGCCGAGCGCTATCAGCGTCAGGGGCTACTCGACTGGCAGGGCGTCGAACGCATCTTCCGCCAGTTCGAGCGGCAGAACCACCTGATCCTCGGCGCAGCTGGCGAGGGCATCTACGGCGTCAACCGCAAGGGTGAAACCACCTTCGTCAATCCAGCCGCCGAGCGCATTCTCGGCTGGCGTGCGGAAGATCTGATCGGCCACAACATTCACGATCTGATTCATCACCACCATCCCGACGGCAGCACGTACGACGGCCATACCTGCCCGATCTACGCCGCCTTCAACGACGGCGAGGTGCATCAGGTTGCCGACGAGGTGTTCTGGAACAAGGATGGCAAGCCGATCCCGGTGGATTACACCAGCACGCCGCTGCGCGACGATGGTGAGCTTGTCGGTGCGGTGGTGGTGTTTCGCGACATCAGAGAGCGCCTGGAAACCGAACGCAGGCTACGTCAGGCGCTGAGCGAGGTGCAGCAACTCAAGCAACGGCTGGAGCTGGAGAATGCCTACTTGCAGGAGGAGATTCGTGGCGAGTACGCCCAGCACGACCTGGTCGGGCGCAGCGCCGCCGTGCAGCAGGTGATCCACCAGATCGAACTGGTCGCCCCCACCGGCGCCAACGTGCTGATCACTGGCGAGTCAGGCACCGGCAAGGAGCTGATTGCCCGCGCCATTCACGACAACAGCGGGCGCAGCCGCCGGCCGCTGATCCGGGTGAACTGCGCTGCGGTGCCGCGCGAACTGTTCGAGAGCGAGTTCTTCGGCCATATCCGCGGCGCCTTCACCGGCGCGCTGAACGACCGCGTCGGGCGCTTCGAACTGGCCGATGGCGGCACGCTGTTTCTCGACGAGGTCGGCGAAATTCCCCTGGAGCTGCAGAGCAAGCTGCTGCGCGTGCTGCAGGAACAGCAACTGGAGCGGGTCGGCGACACCCGCACTCGCCAAGTGGACGTGCGCGTGATCGCCGCTACCAACCGGGACCTGCGCCAGGAAGTGCGCGCCGGCCGCTTCCGCGAAGACCTGTACTTTCGCCTCAACGTCTTCCCCATCGAGTCGGCGCCGTTGCGTCAGCGCCCGGAAGACATTCCGCCCCTGGCCCAGCATTTTCTCAGCCGCGCCTGTCGCCAGCTCAACCGCGCCGAGCCCAGCCTGCGCCTGGCCGATATTCAACGCCTGCAGGCCTATTCCTGGCCGGGCAACATTCGTGAGCTGGAGAACCTGATCGAGCGAGCGGTGATCATTTCGCCCGGCACCAGGCTGCGCCTGGATCTGCCGAACGACAACGTCAACGACGCGCCATCGCAGCAGCCCATCGAACAGGAAATGCGGATTTTTACTCAGGGCGAGCAACGCCGACAGATGCGCGAAAACCTGATCGCGGCACTGACGGCCTGCGCGGGCAGGATATCGGGAAAGGACGGCGCGGCGCGGTTGCTGGAGCTGAAGCCAACGACACTGCGCTCACGCCTGGAGAGCTTCGCCATCGACCCGCGCGACTACCGACCGGGTAGGTCGCAGCCGCGCAGGTACGAGACGAATCAGACGCCCAGGTAGTCGAGGATACCCTCGGCGGCCTGACGGCCTTCGAAGATCGCCGTGACCACCAGATCCGAGCCGCGCACCATGTCGCCGCCAGCGAAGATCTTCGGGTTGCTGGTCTGGTGCTTGAACTCGCCCATTTCCGGCGCGACCACGCGACCCTGGTTGTCCGTCTGGATACCCAGCTGCTCGAACCATGGGGCCGGGCTCGGACGGAAACCGAAGGCGATGACCACCGCATCGGCCGGCAGGATTTCCTCGGAGCCGGGGATCGGCTCGGGGCTGCGACGACCACGGGCATCGGGTTCGCCCAGGCGCGTCTCGACCACTTTCACGCCTTCGACCTTGTCCTCGCCAACGATGGCGATCGGCTGGCGGTTGAAGAGGAACTTGACCCCCTCCTCCTTGGCGTTCTTCACTTCCTTGCGCGAGCCCGGCATGTTGGCCGCGTCACGCCGGTAGGCGCAGGTGACGCTCTTGGCACCCTGGCGGATGGAGGTGCGGTTGCAGTCCATCGCCGTGTCGCCACCGCCGAGCACCACCACCTTCTTGCCCTTCATGTCGATGAAGTCTTCCGGCGTCTTTTCGAAGCCCAGGTTGCGGTTGACGTTGGCGATTAGGAAGTCCAGCGCGTCGTAGACACCCGGCAGGTCTTCGCCCGGGAAACCGCCCTTCATGTAGGTGTAGGTGCCCATGCCCATGAACACCGCATCGTACTCGGCCAGCAGCTGGTCGACGCTGACGTCCTTGCCCACCTCGGTGTTGAGGCGGAACTCGATGCCCATGCCGGTGAAGACCTCGCGGCGGCGGCTCATGACGTTCTTTTCCAGCTTGAACTCCGGGATGCCGAAGGTCAGCAGGCCGCCAATCTCGGGGTTGCGATCGAACACCACCGGGGTCACGCCGTTGCGCACCAGGATGTCGGCGCAGCCCAGGCCTGCTGGCCCGGCACCGATGATCGCGACCTTCTTGCCGGTCGGCTTGACCTTGGACATGTCCGGGCGCCAGCCCATGGCGAAGGCGGTGTCGGCGATGTACTTCTCCACCGAGCCGATGGTGACTGCGCCGAAGCCGTCGTTCAGCGTGCAGGCACCTTCGCAGAGACGGTCCTGCGGGCACACGCGGCCGCAGACTTCCGGCAGGGTATTGGTCTGGTGGGCCAGTTCGGCCGCGGCCAGGATGTTGCCTTCCGACACCAGCTTGAGCCAGTTCGGAATGTAGTTGTGCACCGGGCACTTCCACTCGCAATAGGGGTTGCCGCACCCCAGGCAGCGGTGCGCCTGGTCAGACGCCTGAGCCGGCTTGAAGGGCTCGTAGATCTCGACGAACTCTTTCTTGCGCTGACGCAGCAGCTTCTTCTTGGGGTCCTTGCGGCCGACCTCGATGAACTGGAAGTCGTTGTTCAGACGCTCAGTCATTTGAAACCTCATCAGGTAGCTGGAAGCTCAGAGCTGGAAGCCGGAAGCGATCACGGTTGCTTCCAGCTTCTGGCTTCCGGCTTTTTGCTCAAATTCTTATTGCGGGTTGGCCCGGGTCGTGGATAGCAGGGTCGCCAGACTGGCCGCCTTCGGCTTGACCAGCCAGAAGCGCCGCAGGTAGTCGTCGAGGTTTTCCAGCAGTTCGGCACCCCACTCGCTGGCCGTTTCGGCGACGTACTCGCGCAGGACGTCCTGCAGATGGCTGCGATAGGCCTCCATCGCCTCGCCGGTGATCCGCTGGATGGCCACCAACTCGGTGTTCAGCCGATCGACGAAGCTGTTGTCCATGTCCAGCACATAGGCGAAGCCGCCGGTCATGCCGGAGCCGAAGTTGTGCCCGGTCTTGCCCAGCACGCAGACGAAGCCGCCGGTCATGTATTCGCAGCAGTGATCGCCCGTACCCTCGACGACCGCATGAGCGCCGGAGTTACGCACGGCGAAACGCTCGCCTGCGGTGCCCGCGGCGAACAGCTTGCCGCCGGTGGCGCCGTAGAGGCAGGTGTTGCCGATGATCGCCGAGTCCTGCGAGGCGTACGCCGCGCCCTTCGGCGGCGTGACCACCAGCTTGCCGCCGGTCATGCCCTTGCCGACGTAGTCGTTGGCATCGCCTTCGAGGTAGAGGTTCAGGCCACCGGCGTTCCAGACGCCGAAGCTCTGACCTGCGGTGCCCTTGAAGCGGAAGGTGAGCGGTGCATCGGCCATGCCCTGGTTGCCGTGGATGCGGGCGATCTCGCCGGAGACCCGCGCACCGATCGAGCGGTCGCAGTTGCACACGTCCAGCTCGAACTCGCCGCCGGTCTTGCCGTCGATCGCCGGCTTGGCCAGCTTGACCATTTCCTCGGCGAGCAGGCCCTGGTCGAACGGCGGGTTCTTCTCCACCTCGCAGAACTGCGGTTTGTCGGCCGGAATATGGTCGCTGCCCAGCAGCGGCGTCAGGTCCAGATGCGCCTGCTTGTCGGTTTCACCCGGCAGCACCTCCAGCAGATCGGTACGCCCGATCAGCTCGGCGAGGCTGCGCACGCCCAGGCGCGCCAGCCACTCACGGGTTTCCTCGGCGACGAAGGTGAAGAAGTTCACCACCATGTCGACCGTACCGATGAAGTGATCCTTGCGCAGCTTGTCGTTCTGCGTCGCGACGCCCGTGGCGCAGTTGTTCAGGTGGCAGATGCGCAGGTACTTGCAGCCCAGCGCGATCATCGGCGCGGTGCCGAAGCCGAAGCTCTCGGCGCCGAGAATCGCCGCCTTGATCACGTCCAGGCCGGTCTTCAGGCCGCCGTCGGTCTGCACCCGCACCTTGCCGCGCAGGTCGTTGCCGCGCAGCGTCTGGTGCGTCTCGGCCAGGCCGAGCTCCCAGGGCGAGCCGGCGTAGCGGATCGAGGTCAGCGGCGAGGCGCCGGTGCCACCGTCGTAGCCGGAGATTGTAATCAGGTCGGCATAGGCCTTGGCCACGCCGGCCGCGATGGTACCGACGCCCGGCTCTGCGACGAGCTTGACCGAGACCAGCGCCTGCGGGTTGACCTGCTTGAGGTCGAAGATCAGCTGTGCCAGGTCTTCGATCGAGTAGATGTCGTGATGCGGCGGCGGCGAAATCAGGGTCACGCCCGGCACCGCGTAGCGCAGCCGCGCAATCAGGCCATTGACCTTGCCGCCGGGTAGCTGACCGCCTTCGCCGGGCTTCGCGCCTTGGGCGACCTTGATCTGCAGCACTTCGGCGTTGACCAGGTACTCGGGCGTGACGCCGAAGCGGCCGGTCGCCACCTGCTTGATCTTGGAGCTGCGCTCGGTGCCGTAACGCGCCGGGTCCTCGCCGCCCTCACCGGAGTTGGAGCGCGCGCCGATACGGTTCATCGCCGCGGCGATCGCCTCGTGGGCCTCCGGCGACAAGGCGCCCAGGGAGATACCGGCGGAATCGAAGCGCTTGAGGATCGATTCCAGCGGTTCGACCTCTTCGAGCGCCAGCGGCTGGTCGGCGACCTTGACCTTGAGCAGGTCGCGGATCATCGACACCGGACGCTGATCGACCAGGGCGGTGTATTCCTTGAAGCGGCTGTAGTCGCCCTGCTGAACGGCCACCTGCAGCGCGCTGACCACATCCGGGTTGTAAGCGTGGTATTCGCTGCCGTAGACGAACTTGAGCAGACCGCCCTGCTGGATCGGCCGACGGTTGTTCCAGGCCTCGGCGGCCAGCAGTTTCTGCTCGGCTTCGAGATCGACGAAACGCGCGCCCTTGATCCGACTGGCGACGCCGCGGAACGACATCTCGACGACTTCGTCCGACAGCCCCACGGCTTCGAACAGCTGCGCCCCGCGATAGGACGCGACGGTGGAGATGCCCATTTTCGAGAGGATCTTCAGCAGGCCCTTGGAAATGCCCTTGCGGTAGTGCTTGAACACTTCGTAGAGGTCGCCCAGGACTTCGCCGGTACGGATCAGGTCGCCCAGCACCTCATAGGCGAGGAACGGGTAGACGGCCGTCGCGCCGAAGCCGATCAGCACCGCGAAGTGATGCGGATCGCGCGCGGTGGCGGTCTCGACCAGGATGTTGCAGTCGCACCGCAGACCCTTCTCGGTCAGACGGTGGTGTACCGCACCAACGGCCAGCGAGGCGTGAACCGGCAGGCGTCCGGGGGTGATCGCCCGGTCGCTCAGTACCAGCAGCACCTTGCCGGCGCGCACGGCTTCCTCGGCCTGGTCGGCGATGTTGCGCACCGCCGCTTCGAGGCCCATCGCCTCGTCGTAATTCAGATCGATGACCTGCCGATCGAACCCCGGGCGTTCCAGGGTCATGATGGTGCGCCACTTGGCCGGGGAGATCACCGGACTGGTGAGAATCGCCCGGTTGGCGTGATCGGCGGTCTCTTCGAAGACGTTGCGCTCGGCACCGAGGCAGGTCTCCAGGGACATCACGATCGACTCGCGCAGCGGGTCGATCGGCGGGTTGGTCACCTGGGCGAACTGCTGGCGGAAATAATCGTACGGCGAGCGGATGCGGCGCGAGAGCACGGCCATGGGGGTGTCGTCACCCATCGAGCCGACCGCTTCCTGGCCCTGCTCGGCCAGCGGGCGCAGCACCTGGTCACGCTCTTCGAACGTCACCTGGAACATCTTCATGTACTGCTTGAGCTGGTCGGCCTCGTAGAACGGCGAACCGTGGTCCTTGTCCTCCAGCGTGGCCTGGATGCGCAGGGCGTTCTGCCGCAGCCACTTCTTGTAGGGGTGCTGACTCTTGAGGCGATTGTCGATATCGCTGGTATGCAGGACCTGGCCGGTATGGGTGTCGACCGCCAGGATCTGACCCGGGCCGACCCGCCCTTTGGCGATGACGTCCTCGGGCTGGTAGTCCCAGACACCGACTTCCGAAGCCAGGGTGATGTAACCATTGGTCGTGGTGACCCAGCGCGCCGGGCGCAGGCCGTTGCGATCGAGCAGGCAGACCGCGTGGCGACCGTCGGTCAGGACCACGCCGGCCGGACCGTCCCAGGGCTCCATGTGCATGGAGTTGTATTCGTAGAAGGCACGCAGATCCGGATCCATCGTCTCGACGTTCTGCCAGGCCGGCGGAATGATCATGCGCAGGCCGCGGAACAGATCCATCCCGCCGGTGACCAACAACTCGAGCATGTTGTCCATGCTGGAGGAATCAGAACCGGTGCGGTTGACCAGCGGATCCAGGGCTTCGAGTCCCGGCAGCAGTTCGTTGACGAACTTGGTACGGCGCGCCTGGGCCCAGTTGCGGTTACCGGTGATGGTGTTGATCTCGCCGTTGTGGGCGAGGAAGCGGAACGGCTGGGCAAGCGGCCATTTCGGCAGGGTATTGGTGGAGAAACGCTGATGGAAGACGCAGATGGCTGTCGCCAGGCGCTCGTCGCCGAGGTCGGGGTAGAACTGCGCGAGGTCCGCGGGCATCATCAGGCCCTTGTAGACAATGTCCTTGTCCGAAAGGCTGCAGACATAGAACTCCTCGTCGCCCTTGAGCGCCACTTCGGCACGGCGGCGGACAAAGAACAGCTTGATTGCGAAGTCTTTCTCCGACAGCCCTTCACCGCTGACGTAGACTTGCTCGATGCGCGGCAGGCGGTCGAGTGCAAGCTTGCCGAGCACGCTGGTGTCGACCGGGACTTCACGCCAACCCACCAGGGTCAGGCCCTGCTCGACGATTTCCTGATTGAGGCGCTCACGCGCCGCCTGCGCCTTGGCGGCGTCCTGGCTCAGGAAGATCATGCCGACGGCGTAGTTGTCGGACAGCTCGGTGCCGAACTGCTCCCGCGCCATGGCACGCAGGAAGGCGTCGGGCTTCTGCATCAGCAGGCCGCAACCGTCGCCGGTCTTGCCGTCGGCATTGATCCCGCCTCGGTGGGTCATGCAGGTCAGCGATTGAATAGCGGTCTGCAACAAGTGATGGCTGGCATCACCCTGCATATGGGCAATCAGACCGAAGCCGCAGTTATCCCTGAATTCTTCAGGACGAAACAGACCTGCTTTCATAGGCACTCCACCAGCTAATTCTTTTGCAATCAACCCCTTACCGGCGAAGCAAGGCAAAGCCCTGCCTTTTGCGCGGGCAAAAGGGTGAGCAGTTTACATAGCGGACCGGAGATAAAACAAATCTTTTCGGGACGGGCTGTCCAGCCGCCTGCAAACGGCCGGCACAGCCCGGAAGAAATCAGCGCGCCTGGATTTCCTGCTGCACGCTGCTGAAGGTGCGCGGCCAGGGCTTGCCGGCCTGCAGCGCCGAGGGCAGAGAAGCGATGGCGCTCTGCGCTGCCGCACGATTGGCGAAGCTGCCGTAGGTCACGACATAAAGCGGTCGCCCTTCATGCTGCTTGGTGAAGTAGCGATAGCCACTGCCGTGCTCCTGCACGACGGCCTGGGCGCTCTTCTCCGAACGCGTCCCCAACACCTGGAGCAGATAGTTAGATCCAGGCTGAGCGGCATACCAACTGGCCGATCCGCCAGCCGCCGCAGGGGTCGAGGCCTGCGCTGGCGCCGGGGCTGCAGCGGGCGCGGGCGATGGGGCAGCAGCCGGCCGCTGTGGGGCCTGCGCTTGCGG
>NZ_QLAE01000004.1 GCF_005876855.1 Stutzerimonas nosocomialis
GAACCATCGATTATTTCATCTCATAAAGAACGTTCTTTATTTCTCAAGAGCCCTGAAAGTGAAGATATTAGTCACCGGTTGCAACGGTCAGGTAGGACGCAATCTAGTCGAACAAGGCACCGAGTATGGGTGGAGCATTATCGGCATGTCTAAAGCCGAGCTTGATGTTGGCAACGGCCAGTCTGTCTTGGAGAAGATCGAGCTACTGAAGCCAGACCTTATCGTCAATGCCGCCGCGTTTACCGGCGTCGACGCTGCTGAGACGAGTGTGGAAGCTGCCTATCGAGTTAACCGAGACGGTGCAGGAAACTTGGCGCGACACGCTGACAGCCACGGTATTCCAATTTTCCATCTTTCCACCGACTACGTTTTCGACGGGAAGCACAGCCGCCCTTATGTGGAGCACGACAAAACAGCCCCCCTCAGCGTCTATGGTGCGAGTAAACGTGATGGAGAGGCTCAGGTGCAGCAGGTGGAGAAGCACCTGATCTTAAGGACCAGCTGGGTCTATGGGGCATATGGAAGCAACTTCCTGAACACGATGCTGCGTCTGACAGGCGAAAAGGAGCTGCGTATCGTCGATGACCAGGTAGGGTGCCCAACCAGTAGCGAGCGTATCGCTTCGGTCCTGCTTGAACTCGCTCAGCGTTATCAATCAGACGGAAAGCTGCCATGGGGGCTCTATCACTTCAGCGGTCAGTCACATTGCTCCTGGTTCGAGTTTGCTCAAGCCATATTCGATCATGTATCCAGAGCAGGAATTATTGGACGCTCTCCGCGATTGACGCCTATCACAACAGAAGAATATCCAACGCCAGCCAAGCGCCCTGCCTGGTCCGTGCTGGACTGTCGCCTTTTTGAGAGCACATTTGGGATATCGCCGACGCCTTGGCGTGCCGATCTTCAGGCGACTCTCCAATCGTTAAAAGCGGATTCTGATCGGCTGCACATCTCATCGGTTCGCTGTTAACGGCAATCGCTATCGAGAGGCACGGGCGCCAAGCATCACCTGCCGTAAGCCGCTGTCGATGTTGAGCAGCGGCTCGTCGACGGCGCCGCCGTCCTTGCGTTACAACCTCCGCGAATACTAGGGCGCGACTCGACTCTTCTTCGTACTTTATACGCGCGGCCTGAGCCGCTCCCTTCGTCGGAATTTGACCGGCGCTGAACGGTCGCCCGAACACGCCAGTAACTCGTTCGCGCTCAAATTTTCCGAGCCTTGAAAAATGCCGGGAACGTTCCCGACCGACGGAAATGGGCTGCAGGCCACGCCCGTCGCGGGCTTTTTTTCACCTGCGACAATAAAGCGCTCAGTGGTTCAACAAACACTGAAACTTTTTTTTACACCGTCACGTCCGAGCCATAGGAGCTCAGGGGAAGCCGGCCAAGGTGGCCGAAACCCGAGCGAGCAGCCACTGATGGACCGAGGATGTCGCAACGCCGACTAGGATGGATCGTCGGTCGCGTGACGCCAGGACTGAATGGATGACTCGCCCCGCCAAACGGCGGCCTGAGCAGCAATGCACGAACGCTGAGCAGGGAATAGGGAAGATGCTTTTCAATTCGGTGGAATTCATCGCCGGCTTTCTTCCGGTGGTGCTGATTGGATTCTTCGTGCTGACCGGATCGGGCCGACAGCGGCTCGCGGTGATCTGGCTGACCGTCGTCTCGTTGGTGTTCTACGGCTGGTGGAACCCGGTCTACGTACCGCTGCTGGTCGGCAGCATGCTGGTCAACTATCTGCTCGGTGGCTACCTGCGCCGGCACCCCTCACGTCTGGTGCTCGGGCTGGCGGTCGCAGCCAACGTGTTGCTGCTGGTCTACTACAAATACACCGGCTTCCTGCTCGGCACGCTGGATGCGGCGCTGGATCTAGGTTGGCGGGTGGAAGACATCATCCTGCCGCTGGCGATCTCCTTCTTCACCTTCCAGCAGATCGCCTACCTGGTCGATGCTCATGACGGCGTGGTGGAAGAACACGACCTCGCCAACTACTGCCTGTTCATCAGTTTCTTTCCGCAGCTGATCGCCGGACCGATCACCCACCACGGTGAAATGCTTGCGCAGTTCAACGACCGCGACAGCTTCCGCGCGCGCATCGACAACCTGTCGCTGGGCGCCACGGTGTTCCTGCTCGGTCTGTTCAAGAAGGTGGTGATCGCCGACACCCTCGCGCTGAAAGCCACGCCGGTCTTCAGCCTGGCCGCCGACGGCACCATCCCGGCGTTCTACGATGCCTGGACCGGCGCGCTGACCTACACGCTGCAGATCTATTTCGACTTCTCCGGCTACAGCGACATGGCCATCGGGCTGGCGCTGCTATTCGGCATCAGCCTACCGGCCAACTTCAACAGCCCGTTCAAGGCGCGCAACGTCATCGACTACTGGTCGCGCTGGCACATGACACTGACGCGTTTTCTCACCGCCTACATCTACAACCCCATCGTGCTGCGCGTGACCCGCGCGCGCATGGCGGCCGGCAAGCCGCAGCCGCGGCGGGGCAAGATGACCGCCGGCACTTTCTTTGCGCTGGTCGCCTA
This sequence comes from Stutzerimonas nosocomialis, assembly GCF_005876855.1. Taxonomy (GTDB): domain Bacteria; phylum Pseudomonadota; class Gammaproteobacteria; order Pseudomonadales; family Pseudomonadaceae; genus Stutzerimonas; species Stutzerimonas nosocomialis. The sequence goes on from NZ_QLAE01000004.1 coordinate 2,541, forward strand.
CCCCACCGTCTTCACCATGTTCATCTCCGGAATCTGGCACGGCGCCGGCTGGCACTTCGTCGCCTTCGGCCTGCTGCACGGTTTCTACCTGGTGGTCGCCCACGGCTGGCGTGCCTGGAAGGCGCGTCAGGGCTGGAAGCTGGACAGCGACATCTGGTGGCACAAGGCTGCGGCCGTCGCGCTGACCTTTGGCTGCGTGGTCGTGGCGATGGTGTTCTTCCGCGCCAGCGACGTGCCGACCGCCATGGCGGTCCTCGCCGGCATGCTCGGCCTGAGCCCGACCAGCACGGCGATGGATCGCTCCGACTTCGTCTATATCGCCGCGTTGCTGGTCTTCGTCTGGGGCATGCCCAACGTGCAGCAGTGGATGGGCCATTTCCGCACCGCGCTCAACTTCCAGCCCCAGCCGCACTGGACCGAACGGCTGCTGCCGGTCAGCGCCTGGCGGCCGACGGCGATCCACGGCATGGCAGTAGGCGTGCTCGGTTTCTTCGCCCTGGCGATCGCCTTCTCCATGGCACCGACGGAGTTCCTCTACTTCCAGTTCTGACCACGACAAGGAGTCTCAGGTATGCAACAGCTCTCCTGGCTGCCGACACACCCGGACCTATCCGGTGCCATCGGCCAAGCCAAACGCATCGAAGATCCGCTGCAGCGGCTGCATGAAGCCGTCAAGCTGGCCGCTCATCAACGGGATTTCACCCTGACCGCACGACTGGACAAGCTGGCTGCCGCCGGCATCGAGCAGCACGCCGCGGCGGCACGCCTGACTCCACTGCGGGTGGCACTGCTGTCCTCACATACGGTCGATCACCTGCTGCCGGCCATCCGCGTGGCTGGGCTGCAGCGGCGCCTGGCGCTGTCGCTGCATGTTGCGCCCTACGGCATGTATCGCCAGGCGCTGCTGGCCGATGACCCGGCGCTGAACGCCTTCGCCCCGCAACTGGTGCTGCTGGCGCTGGACGCCCATGACGCGCCGCTGCAACTGCCCCTGCAGGCAAGCCAGGCGGAGGTGGATGCCGCCGTGGCGGAGCGCGTCGAGGAGCTGCGCTTGCTCTGGCGCAGCGCCCGCGAGCGATATGCCGCGCAGGTGGTGCAGCAAACCCTGGTGCCAGCGGCGCCGCCATTGTTCGGTTCTTACGAAGCACTGGTGCCGGCTTCGCCGCGGGCAGTCATTGAACGGTTGAATGGCGCCATCCGAGCCGCTGCCCGAGAGGAAGGCGTGCTGCTGCTCGATCTGGCCTGGCAGTCGGCTGCCTATGGCGACGGCCTGGCCGAGCCGGTGCGCTGGCACCAGGCCAAGCAGCTGATCAGCCCGACCCTGGCACCGCTATATGGCGAGCACTTTGCGCGTATCGCAGCGGCCACTGCCGGGCTGTCGCGCAAATGCCTGGTGCTGGATCTGGACAACACCCTATGGGGCGGTGTGATCGGTGATGACGGCATCGACGGTATCCAGCTCGGCCAGGGCAGCCCCAGCGGCGAGGCGTTTCTCGCCTTTCAGCGTTATGCCGCGCAATTGGCGCGCCGCGGGGTGATCCTTGCGGTGTGCAGCAAGAACGACCTGCACGTTGCCGAAGCAGCCTTTGAACATACCGAGATGGCCCTCAAGCGCAGCGATATCGCGGCCTTCGTCGCCAACTGGGAAGACAAGGCCGGCAACCTGCGGCGCATCGCGAGCATGCTCGACATCGGTCTGGATAGCTTGGTGTTCGTCGACGACAACCCCGCCGAGCGCGACATCGTGCGCCGCGAGCTGCCGGAAGTCGCCGTACCGGAACTGCCCGAGGATGTCGCCGACTACCCCGCGCGCATCGCCGCGGCGGGCTATTTCGAGGCCGTATCCTTTACCTCGGACGACGCCGAACGTGGCCGCAGCTATGCGCTGAATGCCGAACGCAAGGCCGCGCTGAACCAGGCCACGGACATGGACGGCTACCTGCGCGGGCTGCAGATGGTGCTGCGCGTCAGCCGCATCGGCACCGCCGAGCTGGCCCGCGCCACCCAGCTGATCAACAAGACCAATCAGTTCAACCTCACCACCCGCCGCTATACCGAAGCCGAAGTCGAGCGCATGGCCAGCGATCCGCAAACTATCGCGTTGGCCCTGCGGCTGGAGGACAAGTTCGGCGATAACGGCCTGATCAGCGTGGTGCTGGCGCGACCGGATACAGCTATCGAGGCTGACGAACTGCTGATCGACAGCTGGCTGATGAGCTGCCGCGTGCTGGGGCGTGAAGTCGAGATGGCCGTGCTGGAGGTGCTGGCCGATGCGGCAGCGGCCACCGGCTGGGGCGCACTGGTCGGCGAATACCGCCCCACCGAACGCAACGGCATGGTTGCCGAACACTATCCGCGGCTGGGCTTCGAGCAGCGCCCCGCCCCTGCCAACGCCGCTACCGATGCAAGTTTCTGGCGCTACGAGCTGGCCTCGCGCGCTCCCATCAACCATCACATCCAGGTGCAAGCATGAACGAAAGGAAATTCTCCAGGCGCTGAGCCAGGTCTTCCACGACGTGTTCGACGATGACGATATCGTCCTCACCTCCGAAACCACCGCCGACGACATCGATGGCTGGGACAGCCAGACCCATGTGCTGCTGATCGTGGCCGCAGAGCAACGCTTCGGCATCAAGTTCCGCACCGCAGAACTGGAATCGCTGAAGAACGTTGGCCACTTCGCGCAACTGATCCAGACCAAACTCGGAGGGCGTTGAGTCATGGCCAGATCCGTCGATACATGCCCGGACGGCGTTGCCGCCGGAGCCGAAGCAGACCAGCGGCGGATACGTGCCGGCTACCTGCTGGGAATGTTCGCCGGGCTGTTCGGGATGCTCGGCGGCTTTGCCGCCCTGCTCGCCTGGCTCAATCACACCGACAACCTGCCGCCACCGGCCTTCTCCAACAGCCTGTGTGTGGACGAAAAGCTACACTTTCTGCGGCACAACCCCATCGCCGATCCGAACCTGCTGATCGTTGGTTCCTCGGTCGCCTGGCGCCATGTCGATGGTGACGTGCTGATCGAGCAGACGCCAGGCTTGCGTCCGCTCAACGGTGCGTTCTGCGGCCTGCACGCCAACCAGTCGACCTATGTCGCCAACTGGCTGCTGGATCGTGAACCGAGCGTCCGCCAAGTGGTGATGATCGTCGATCCGCTGGACTTCGCCGGCTGCTGGAAAGTGCCGGATGCGGTGTTCGACCGCACTCACGCCGACCAGTACGTCTATCAGCAGGCCTCGCGCTGGGGCTACTACATGCGCTACTTCTCGCCGCGTTCGCTGCTGCGCAACGCGCAGACGGTCAAGGCGCAACGGGCCAACGAGATCGAATGGGACCCGCTGGTATTCACCCGCCATGGCGACGGGCCGCTGGAGCCGCAGGGTGATCGCGGCCTGTTCTACGACAAACCGGACGCGCTGGATGACAGCTGCTTTGTCGCCCTGGGCGAACTGTCGAAACGCCTGAAGAACGAGCAACGCCAGCTGCTGGTGGTTTCCACGCCCCTGCACCCGCAGTGGAAAGCCAAGATCGATGCCGACGGCAGCTTCCTCACCCGTTTCGACGCCAAGCTGAACGCCGCCATCGCCGGGCATGACGGGGCTCAGTATTGGAACGCCGATCGCGAATGGGTCGCTCCACCAGCGGCCTTCGTAGATGCCATCCACCTGCGCTGGTCAGCCGTGCAGGGCTTTTCCGTGGCGCTGGCCGAGCAACTGCGAGCGTGGGATCAGGCCAGACTCCAGAATTCCGTGCTCGCCGGCAACGATGCCTACGGCGAGCCATGATTCTCGGTAATGCTGGATAAGCGAGACCCTATACATGAGGTTCGGCCTTGCCCACCGAGTCGCATCATCATGCGCTCTATGGTATGGTCTGCCGCCTTATTCAGCTCTGACTGTTGAAAATCACTGACAGAATGAACGTTTTGACAATCTCTATCTGGCTGCCTACGCCGCCATAGCGCAACGCCCCCTCCCTTGAATCAGCCTACTGATAGCTGATTCGTCTTGCTGCGCCTGCAGCAATCCGACCATTCGAAAGAATCGTCACTCGATACCTACAACTCGACTCGACACACTCGGCACGCCACTGCGGCACGGTGCCGTTGCGTCCATTGCCTTGGATTTACTGATGCTGCAAACAATCAAGCAAAACTGGCTGACCAATATACGTGGCGACATTCTCGCCGGCCTCGTCGTGGCACTGGCTCTGATCCCGGAGGCCATCGCCTTTTCGATCATCGCCGGAGTTGATCCTAAGGTTGGCCTCTACGCCTCTTTCTGCATCGCTGTGGTTATCGCTTTCGTAGGGGGGCGCCCGGGTATGATTTCGGCCGCCACAGGCGCTATGGCCCTGCTGATGGTCACACTGGTGAAGAACCACGGCCTCGAATATCTCCTTGCTGCCACCTTGCTGTGTGGCGTGCTGCAGATCTTTGCTGGCTACCTGAAACTCGGCTCGCTGATGCGATTCGTCTCACGCTCAGTGGTTACAGGCTTCGTCAATGCTCTGGCAATCCTGATCTTCATGGCGCAGCTGCCCGAACTGACGAACGTCACCTGGCACGTCTATGCAATGACAGCCGCAGGCCTAGGGATCATCTATCTCTTTCCGTATCTCCCGAAGATTGGAAAGCTCATCCCATCGCCCCTGGTATGCATCATCGTGCTGACGGCTGTTGCCATTGCAGTTGGATTGGATATTCGGACTGTAGGTGATATGGGGCAATTGCCCGATACGCTGCCAGTCTTTCTCTGGCCAGACGTGCCGCTGACGTTCGAGACGCTGGTAATCATCTTCCCGTACTCGGCAGCCCTGGCCGTCGTTGGACTACTAGAGTCGATGATGACCGCGACCATTGTGGACGACTTGACCGACACACCCAGCAATAAGAACCGTGAGTGCAAGGGTCAAGGTGTGGCTAACATCGCGTCCGGTCTGATCGGCGGTATGGCTGGTTGCGCGATGATTGGTCAGTCCATCATCAATGTTAAGTCCGGTGGACGTACTCGCCTTTCCTCCTTGGCTGCGGGCGTTTTCCTTTTGCTGATGGTGGTCTTCCTCGGTGATTGGCTGAAGCAAATTCCAATGGCCGCGCTCGTGGCAGTGATGATCATGGTCTCGATCGGTACCTTCAGCTGGGACTCGTTACGCAATCTGAAGAAACACCCATTGTCGACCAACATTGTCATGGTCGTAACCGTGGTGGTCGTGGTCGCAACCCACAACCTGGCCTACGGCGTACTCGCCGGCGTATTGCTAGCCGCGATGTTCTTCGCCAACAAGGTTGGCCATTACATGGATATCGCTTCGTCTTTGGACGAGGCAGGTGAACATCGAAGCTATACCGTCATCGGGCAGGTGTTCTTCAGCTCCGCTGACAAGTTCATCGCTGCATTCGATTTCAAGGAAGCAGTAGACAAGGTAACCATTGATCTGAGCCGTGCTCACTTCTGGGATATCACCGCAGTTGCCGCGCTGGACAAGGTAGTCATCAAGTTCCGCCGTGAGGGGACCGAGGTTGAGGTGCTGGGACTCAACGAAGCGAGCGCCACTATCGTTGACCGCTTTGGCGTGCACGATAAGCCGGACGCCATTGATCAACTAATGGGCCACTAAAAGGAGAACAACAATGACCAATGTAATCGCCTGCATCGACGGTTCCGCTTCGGCTCCAGCGGTTTGCGACTATGCAGCCTGGGCCAGTCGGAGTTTGCAAGCTCCGCTGACCTTTCTGCACGTATTAGATCAACAACAATATCCGGTTGCAGCGAACCTGAGCGGCAATATCGGACTCGGCAGCCGCGAGCATCTCCTCGATGAACTTGCCTCTCTGGATGAACAGCGCAGCAAATTGGCGCTTGAACAAGGGCGAATCATGCTAGCGAACGCCAAAGAGCGCGCGATTGGAAACGGTGTTACCTCACCGGAATCCAAGCAGCGCCACGGCGAGTTGTTGGAAAGCCTCCAGGCATTGGAAGACGAGATACGGTTGCTGGTCATCGGCCGTCAGGGCGAATCCAGCGGTAGTCTGAGTCAGCACGTCGGAAGCCAGCTGGAAAGCGTGATTCGAATCATGCATCGGCCAGTTCTCGTTACTCCGACAGCATTCAAGGAGCCCAAAAGCGCGTTGGTGGCCTTCGATGGCAGCGCTACCACGCGAAAAGGCGTGGAGATGCTGGCGTCCAGCCCTCTGTTCAGGGGGCTGCCAGTCCACATTGTTATGGTCGGATCGGAAAACGAAGAATCGGTATCGCAGCTTGGCTGGGCACAAAAAGCCCTGCTCGACTCAGGGTTCACCGTTCATACCGCGATCCGTAGCGGTGAAGTTGAGCCCACCCTGCATGCCTATCAGAACGAGCATGCCATCGACCTACTTGTGATGGGCGCCTACGGTCATTCCCGTATTCGCCAGTTCCTGGTCGGTAGCACCACAACAAGTATGTTGCGTTCCACCACAAGTCCGCTGCTCCTGCTGCGCTGATTGGTTATGGATAAACCGCTGGATCTCGCCTATTTCAAAGCGCTGCTGGATCGAAAGGCGGCCGAGCTGGAGCGCCTGTTGGAAGGTGCCGAAGCACGGTCGCAATCGGTGGAGCTTGATCAGAGCAAAGTAGGTCGTATTTCGAGAATGGATGCACTCCAACAGCAAGCGATGAACGATGCCATCCGCAGCCGCACGAAGCAGGAACGGGTGCGGCTGCAACTGGCGCTAAAACGCTGGCATGAGGGTGAGTATGGCTGGTGCGCTCAGTGCGGTGAGCCTATTGCTCCGGGCCGCCTGGAGTTCGACCCGGCTGCATCCCTATGTATTAGTTGTGCCAGTCTCGGTGAGTCAGGTTGAAATCTCCGATTCGTCACTCCCATTAATTGAGAATTTGAATGTCGATAGGCAAGAAAAAAGGATCCACTAAAACGCGAAGAACCCACGTCTGGCTGTGGGTGGTGCTGTTCCTAGTAATTTTCGCCATATTTCAAATCCGTACCAAGCATCTTGATGACCGGTTGTATTTTTGGGTAAAGACCTACTGGCACACCGACGACTGGAATGAGAGCTCAGTATGGCTGCCGGCTTATCAGGTCGAGCTGGATGCTAAGCCGGTTCCTGGTGTAGAGAACAACCTTTCCGGACTGACCTTCGACCCTGACCAGAATCTGTTGTGGGCAGTTACCAACGGACCTAATGAACTGCTGACTCTAAGTCGCGAAGGCGATTTGCTGAGACGCTACAGCCTGGACGGGTTCCATGATGTAGAGGCGGTGTCCTACGTTGGTAACGGCCAGCTGGCAATCGCTGAGGAGCGTCGTCAGAGTCTGGTCATCGTGGATGTGCCCTTGGAAGATAATGGCGAGCTTTCTTCAAATCGCTCGATAAGCCGCGAGAAGTATCCAGCTCTCACCTTGGCGCTGGGCAACCAGGACAACAAAAGTCTTGAGGGGCTTGCGTACGATCTGAAACGAGACCGTTTATTTCTCACGCGGGAGCGTGACCCCCGCCAGCTGCTGGAGGTGAGCGGACTACGTGCAAGTCTTGAAGGCGGCCTTTCCCTTCATGTGCGCGACATGTCGGACTTGGTAAATAGCAAGATTTTCGCGACTGACTTATCTTCGGTCGTGTTCGATCAACGAAGCGGTCATCTACTCCTACTCAGCGACGAGTCGAAGCTGCTGATTGAAATGACGGATGTGGGGAAAGTCGTGAGTTTTCGCTCCTTGGCCACCGGTTTTGCTGGGTTGCAGAAAGGTATTCCCCAGGCAGAGGGTGTAACGACCGACACGGACGGCTATTTATACATCGTCAGCGAACCAAATCTGTTTTACCGATTCACACGGGCGCAAGATTGACTTATAGGAGTAACTCCTCATCGCTGGGCGTTTCTCAACGCTCTTACAAGCTGACAGATTCTATGATTTACAATGGAAGGCAAATCTACCGTTTGGTGGGATTTGATCTGACCTTCGCTTTGGCCGATATCATCCATTGCAAAAACTCGTATCAGCCACTCGCCTAGTTGCACCGCACCACCCACAACTGATCCAGCTTGGTCGTGAAACTTTGGCTCATCATCTCCCGTCGCGTGCTCCAGTCCGGCGCGGTGGTTACGCGGCCGGGCCGGAGGGTGTTGCGGCCCCACTTGGCGTTGATTGCATCGAGCACGCCCATAACCCGCTCCGACGCAGCGGACTGGGTTTGAGCGAATAGATCGTCGGTGTACTCGCCACGCTGGCACAGATCCATTAGCAGGACCTCGGCCTTGCTGAACGAAAAGCCCTCGCGATAGATGTGCTCCAAACCGGCGATCGCCGCCCGGGTGATGTATCGGGTGTCGTCGGTGGGATACGGCAGCTCACACACCACGCCTTTTGCGAACTTGGGCTCGTCGGGATTGAACATGCCGGTACGGATGCTGATTCGGACACGCTTGCACAGTGACTGCTGTGCCCTCAGCTTCTCGCTGGCCCGGGCGGCGTACGCCGCCACTGCCTCCTTGATCGGCTCCAGCTCGCGCAAGCGCTTGCCGAACATCCGCGAGCAGCAGATTTCTTGTTTGGGTGACGCGACCCCGGACTGATTCTCCAGCTTGCCTTTGACCTGGAGCAGCTTCGAACCCATTAAGGCTGGCCTGTATCGCTCCGCAAGGTCTCGCCACACCACTACGTGGACCATGCCGAACTCTTATGTCTGGGAGAATTTCCAGGTGGCAGCCAATGGAAATGGTGGATTACCCAGCCGCCAGGCGCTGCCCGCTTTTTGGCGTAGATTCGACTTATCACTAGCGTCCGCTATTGGCCGGTTAGCGACGGCCTGGCTTCGACCGTCGCTATGCATGGTCAAACCTCGGTCTGTTCCGCCATCTCTAGGGCATCATCGACCTCAATCCCCAGATATCGAACGGTGCTCTCCAGCTTCGTATGGCCGAGCAACAGTTGAACTGCCCGCAAGTTCTTCGTCCTGCGATAGATCAGCGATGCCTTCGTACGTCTCATTGTGTGAGTGCCATACAGAGCTGGATCAAGGCCAATGGCTTTCACCCAACCTTTGACGATACGAGCGTATTGACGAGTGGATAGATGGTCTGAGATATGCAGCCGGCTCGGAAAAAGGCAATCCTCGCTGCGGAGCTGGGCTTGATGTATCCAGGCCGCGAGAGCAGACCGTGTTTGCTCAGTGATCTCGAACTGCACCGGCCGCTGCGTTTTCTGCTGCATAACCATGGCTCGTGATGACACGTGCTCACCATGAGCAACGTCGCGCACACGAAGTTTGGTTAAGTCGCAGGCTCGAAGCTTGCTGTCGATGGCCAGATCGAAGAGAGCCAGATCCCGTGTTTTTTCCGCAATTTGCAGCCTGACTCGGATGGCCCAGATATCTCTAAGTCGGAGCGGGGTTTTCTGCCCGACCAGTTTTCCTTTGTTCCAGGGCTGACGGCTGCAGGTAGCGATGGCGTTCATGGCAAGTCCTCCACGTGTGGGAGGACAAGGATGGCTAGCCAGAGCAGTGGTCGCTAACCGGCCAGGAGCAGCCATTGCCTTGGTTTCTTTACAGCTCGGCGGTGCTCTTTGAGACCTGAAATGAATGGTTACATGCGCACATTCGAATTAACGCATATTGTAACTTTTCTGAAATGATCTCCCTAGTAGATTGGTGGCTCCCACCACTCAATAGGTAGCGCCATGAAGAACCTCACCCTCTCAGCACTGCTCCTCTCTTCTCTGTTCACCGGCTCCGTTATGGCCAGCGAATTCGATAAGCCTGGTTTTGTTACCGAGGTTGAGGATGGTCGTCTCTGGGTTTTCCGCGAAGACTCTCAGGAACTGAAGGACTTCAAAGCCACTGGCGAGCCAGCCAAGCAGATCACCGATATCGGTTCCGGCCCGAATGGCATGACGGTCAAAGCGGCTGACGAGAAAACCCTCAAGGATTACCTTGAGGTCATCAAGAAGTAAGCGCTTTCAAGCAGAAGGCCCGCAGAATGCGGGCCTTTTCATTGGTGCAGATTACTTGCTGAGAGCGAGTAAACGCTCAACCCCAACCGGCTCCTCCGCCATGAGCGGGATGACCGCATAGCGTTGCGCGTGCTCGGTCGCGACATGCTCAATATCCTTCAGCTCATTGACCGCCCGCTTATGTAATAGCGGTGATTCTGTACTTGCGGCTGCCACGCTATTGTTGATCACCCATGCCCAAGGCTCAATGCCGGCACGACGCAGATCAGCTTGCAGGCTCGCGGCCTCCAGCACGGGAGTGGTTTCAGCCAGGGTCACCAGCAGCACTTTGGTTTGCTTAGGATCCTGGAGTTGCATCATCGGCGTGGAAAAACGCATGTTGCTGCCCGACATCTGCCGAGCAATGTCGCGGTGATAAGCCCCGGTGGCATCCAGTAACAGCAAGGTATGGCCGGTCGGGGCCGTATCCATCACCACGAACTTTTTGCCGGCTTCACGGATGATTCGCGAGAAGGCCTGGAATACAGCGATCTCCTCGGTACAGGGTGAACGCAGATCCTCGGCCAGCAGCGCCCGAGCCTGCTCATCCAGGCCCGCGCCCTTGGTTTGCATGACGTGATCACGATAGCGCTGTGTCTCGGCATGCGGGTCAATGCGGCTCAGCGTCAGGTGCTCAAGCGTGCCATCCAGTGTCTCGGCAAGGTGCGCGGCAGGATCAGAAGTAGTCAGGTGCACGGGCAGCCCACGTCGAGCCAATTCGACGGCAACCGCTGCGGCCAAAGTCGTTTTACCGACACCACCTTTGCCCATCACCATGATCAGGCCATGACCATCGGCGGCGATCTCGTCGATCAGGGACTTGAGTCGTGGAGCGTTCAATTCAATCGGCGCACTGGCCGGTGCCTGCGTGCTGTCAGCAGAACCCTCAACCAAAAGTTGTCGCAGGGCATCCAATCCCACCAGGTTGAATGCTTTCAACGGCAACAGGTCGAGCGGCAGTGTTCGCAGCGCTGGCGGCATGGCAGCGACTGCGGCCTGTTCACGTTTATAGACGGCGGCGGCCAGTACATCCTTCTGCGCCTCACTCGCCGGCAGCACGCCGTTGATCACCAGGTACTGCTCTTGCAGCCCGATGGCTGCCAACTCCTCGCGTGTGCGGGCAGCCTCGCGCAGGGTGGCGGCCTGCGCCCTGGCAACCAGAACCAGACGGGTCTTGGCTGGATCAGAGAGTGCCTCTACCGCCTCGCGATACTGATCACGTTGTTTGTCCAAACCGGCCAGCGGGCCAAGACACGATGCATCACCTTGCCCCGCCTCCAGAAATCCACTCCAGGCACCCGGCAGTTGCAGCAGTCGAATCGTGTGCCCGGTCGGGGCGGTATCGAAAATGATGTGATCGAAGCGGGCCTTCAGTTCATCGTTGACCAGCAGTGACGTGAATTCGTCGAAGGCTGCGATCTCGGTCGTGCAGGCTCCCGATAATTGCTCCTCCATGCCTTTGACCACATCAGCAGGCATGACACCCCTCGCCGGGCCCACAATCCGATCCCGATAGGCTTGAGCTGCGCCCTGTGGGTCGATCTCCAGGGCCGCCAGGTTTTCCACGGCGGGTACAGCGGTGATCTGATTGCCGATCTCCAGACCGAATACCTGCCCGACATTGGAGGCCGGATCGGTACTGACCAGCAGCACGCGCTTGCCCTGACGGGTCAGTTCCAGGGCTGTCGCGCAGGCAATGGAGGTCTTTCCGACCCCGCCCTTACCGGTGAAGAACAGGAAGCGTGGTGCATTGTCGATAAAGCGCATGCTGACCCCCTAGCGATTGTTGAGGCTGCTCTCGTACCAGTTGCGTGTGCTGTTGACCATGCGTACCAGCCATAGCATCACGGGCACTTCGATCAGTACGCCGACCACGGTTGCCAGGGCGGCACCCGAGTTGAATCCGTACAAGACAATGGCCACGGCTACGGCCAGCTCGAAGAAGTTGGAGGCGCCGATCATGGTGGCCGGGCCCGCTATGTCGTGGCGCACTTTCAGTGTATGGCAGAGCCAGTAACCCAGTGCCGCGATGAACAGTGTCTGCACCAACAGAGGAATCGCGATGATGCCGATGATCAGGGGTTGCTCGACGATGGACTCACCCTGGAAGGAGAACAACAGAACCAGAGTGGCCAGCAGAGCGATGATGGAAAATGGCGAAATCTTCGCCAGCACATTCTCGAAATAGGCTTCGCCGCGCTTCATCAGTCGGGCCCGCAGAAACTGGGCGATGGCCAGCGGGATGACGATGTACATCACCACGGAAAGCAGCAGGGTGTCCCAAGGCACCGGGATCGAAGAAACGCCCAGCAACAGCGCCACGATAGGCGCAAAGGCAAACACCATGACCAGATCGTTCAGTGCCACCTGGGTCAGAGTGAAGTTGGCATTACCCTTACACAGGTTGCTCCAGACAAACACCATCGCCGTGCAGGGCGCCGCACCGAGCAGGATCAAGCCGGCCATGTAGCTATCCAGCTCTTCGGCGGGCAGCCAGGGCGCAAACACCTGCTTGATAAAGAACCAGCCAATCAGCGCCATGGAAAACGGCTTGACCGCCCAGTTAACGAACAGCGTGACGAACATGCCGTTCTTCTGCTGGCGCACTTCGCTAATGGCGCTGAAGTCGATCTTCATCAGCATCGGAATGATCATCACCCAGATCAGCAGGCCAACCGGGATATTGACCTTCGCCACCTCCAGGGCGCCGACGGCCTGAGCCGCTTGCGGCACAACCAAGCCAAGCACGGTGCCTACCACGATGCACAGGAACACCCACAGGGTCAGGTAGCGCTCAAAAACTCCCAGTGGAGCCCCAGAGGCCTGCTTCATTGCGACTTCACACGCATTTGTCATCTTTGCTGCCTATCCTCATTCACTTGGCGCGCAACGCGCCGCATATTCAGTTTACTGCATATTCGAAAAATAATATATTTGCTCATGTGCATCTTTGATAGGGATCAACATGAGCCAGAAAAAGCGCGTCCTGTTCCTCTGCGTCGCGAACTCCTCACGCTCGCAGATGGCCGAAGCCCTGCTGCGCCACACCGACTCAGAACATTTTGAAGTCTACAGCGCAGGCTCCGCCCCCACTGAAGTCGACACCCGAGCCCGCAACGCATTGGAGCAGCTTGGTGTCCCCACTGATGGGCTTTACAGCAAGTCCATCGAACAGGTCGCTGGCGAGCCTTTCGACTATGTGATCACCCTGTGTGACAAGTCCGCCCTGGAGTGCCAGGCACTGCCAGGGGCCGGTGAGTACATCGCCTGGAACTTCGAAGACCCGGCGACCAGCTCGCAGAAAGATGCCTATCGCAAGACCCTGCATGAGATACATGAACGGATAAAGATGTTCGTGCTGATCAAAAGTAAACCGGCGAATGAAGCTTCCACCCTGCATGCCATGTCGCCAACCGAGGTCTTCAAATGCCTGGCCGAGGAAACGCGGGCGCGAATCGCCTTGCTGGTGACCTTGGAACAGGAACTCTGTGTCTGCGAACTGACCTCGGCACTGGAAGAGGCGCAACCCAAGATCTCCCGGCACCTAGCCCTGCTGCGTGGCTGTGGCCTGCTGGAGGATCGACGCAATGGTCAGTGGGTGTACTACCGCCTGCACCCGCAGTTGCCGGAATGGGTGACCGATATCCTCAAACAGACCCTGGACAACAATGCCGAGTGGTTGCGCCAGGATGTGCAACGCCTCTGGCAAATGCGTGATCGCCCTGGGCGCAAGCCGGCCTGCGATTGAATACCAGGCATTGGGGATGACCATGAACGTTTTATTTCTCTGCACCGCCAATAGCTGCCGCAGCATCCTGTCGGAGGCTATCTTCAATGCGATGGCTCCCAAGGGCATGCGGGCCTTTAGCGCAGGCAGCTACCCCAAGGGGGAGGTCAATCCGCTGGCTTTGCAGGCACTGATTGATGCTGGATTCGATGTTGAAGGCCTTTACAGCAAATCAACCGATGCCCATCAGGCTCTCGCCCCTGACATCGTCATTACCGTCTGCGACAAGGCAGCCGGAGAGGCCTGCCCGGTTTTCTTTGGCCCGGCGACTCGTTGTCACTGGGGACTGAGTGACCCATCCGAAGTTAACGGATCTGAGGCAGAAATAAACGCCGCGTTTGCAGCCACCATCCAGCAGATCCAGAAGCGAGTGAGCGCATTTATCGCGCTGCCCTTTGCTCAACTCGACAGTGATGCGCTCAAGGCCGAGCTGAACAGGATCGGCTCGTTGTAGCCCAAGAGGTAAGAACCCATGATCGACAACCTGCCCAACGTCGCCGAGGAGCTTTTTGCCCGCTCTATCCCGACAAACCTGGGCCTCGCCGAAGGCGAGCACAAGCCGCGCATTCTGCTGCTGTATGGCTCCAATCGTGAGCGCTCCTACAGCCGTCTGCTGACCCAGGAAGCGGCGCGCTTGCTGGAAGCCTTCGGCGCGGAAACCCGAATATTCGATCCTTCCGGCCTGCCCATGCCGGACGATGCCGACAGCAGCCATCCCAAGGTCAAGGAACTCATCGACCTGGTGCTCTGGTCTGAAGGTCAGGTGTGGTGTTCACCCGAGCGCCATGGCGCCATGACCGGCGTATTCAAGTCGCAGATCGACTGGATACCGCTGACCATGGGTGCCATCCGCCCCAGTCAGGGCAAGACCCTGGCCGTGATGCAGGTCTGTGGCGGCTCGCAATCCTTCAATGCGGTTAACCAAATGCGTGTGCTGGGGCGCTGGATGCGCATGTTCACCATCCCCAACCAGTCTTCAGTGCCCAAGGCCTACCTCGAATTCGACGAGGCCGGGCGCATGAAACCTTCCAGCTATTACGACCGCGTAGTGGACGTCATGGAGGAACTGGTCAAGTTCACCCTGCTGCTGCGCGGCCACAGCGACTATTTGGTCGACCGTTACTCGGAACGTAAAGAGTCCGCTGAAGAACTCTCCAAGCGCGTCAACCAGCGCGCCATCTGACTGCCAGGAAACCCTCTCAATGAATCACCCCTACGACCTGCTCAGCATTCCCGGCATCCAAGGCAAACTCATCTTCACGCCCTGTCCCGGCACCAAAGACAGCAGCCTTGTCGACTCGCTGGCCACGCTGAAACAGGCCGGTGCCTCTGCCGTGATCAGCCTGATGCCGGCAAGCGAACTGGCCTCCAACGGGGCCGAGGACATCGGCAAGCAATGCCAGGCGCAGGACATGGCCTGGTTCCACCTGCCGGTGGCGGATGAGCAAGTACCGCTCGAAGATTTCGGCCAGGGCTGGAAAGCCTGCAAACAGAGCATCCTTGAGCGGCTCAATGCGGGCCAGGACATCGCCATCCACTGCAAGGGCGGCTCGGGACGCACCGGGCTGATTGCGGCGCGGATCATGATCGAGGCCGGCATTCCCCGCGCCGATGCCATTGCCCTGGTGCAAGCCCTGCGTCCCAAGGCTATTCAACACCCTGCCCACATCAACTGGATCACCCAGTTCGATGCTGCCCACTAACTCCAGTAGATGAGTCGAAAAACATGGCTATCAAAATTGGTATCAACGGTTTCGGTCGCATCGGTCGTTTGGCGCTGCGCGCCTCCTGGGACTGGCCCGAGTTCGAATTTGTCCGCATCAATGATCCGGCAGGCGATGCCGCCACCCATGCGCACCTGATCAACTTCGACTCGGTGCACGGTCGCTGGCACCACGAAGCCGGCAGCGAAGGCGATTGCGTGGTGATCGGCGGCAAGCGCATCCAGGTCACCGCCAACAAGGCGATTGCCGACACCGACTGGTCGGACTGCGATCTGGTGATCGAGGCCAGCGGCAAGATGAAGACCGTGGCGGTATTGCAGGCTTACCTGGATCAGGGCGTGAAGCGGGTCGTGGTCTGCGCGCCCGTGAAGGAGAAAGGCGCACTGAACGTGGTGATGGGTGTCAACCAGCAGCTGTTCAATTCAGCCGAGCACCGCATCGTCACCGCTGCCTCCTGTACCACCAATTGCCTGGCTCCGGTGGTCAAGGTGATTCACGAGAACCTCGGCATCCGCCATGGCTCGATCACTACCATTCATGACCTGACCAACACCCAGAGCATCCTCGACACCCCGCACAAGGATCTGCGCCGTGCACGCGCTAGCGGCATGAGCCTGATCCCGACCAGCACCGGTTCGGCCACCGCCATCGCCGAGATTTTCCCCGAGCTGCGCGGCAAGCTGAACGGCCATGCCGTGCGCGTGCCGCTGGCCAACGCCTCGCTGACCGACTGCGTGTTCGAAGTCGAACGGGCCACCACGGTGGAGGAAGTCAACCAACTGCTGAAGGCTGCTGCCGACAGCCAGCTGAAAGGCATCCTCGGCTACGAGGAACGCCCGCTGGTCTCCATCGATTACCGCACCGACCCGCGCTCCTCGATCATCGATGCGCTGTCGACCATGGTCGTTAATGGCACTCAGGTGAAGCTCTATGCCTGGTACGACAACGAGTGGGGCTATGCCAACCGCACCGTGGAGCTGGCCAAGCTGGTCGGCCTGGCCGTTTAACCGAGTAGGGATGCAAGCATGAAGGCGTTGTCAGCTCTGGCCCCGGAGGTCAAACAGTACCTGCTGGTGACCGGCAATTACTGGGCATTCACCCTCACCGATGGCGCCCTGCGCATGTTGGTGGTGTTGCACTTCCATAGCCTGGGCTACAGCCCCTTGCAGATTGCCGCGCTGTTCCTTTTCTACGAGATTTTTGGCGTGCTCACCAACCTGGTCGGCGGCTACCTCGGTGCCCGGCTGGGCCTCAATCGCACAATGAACATTGGCCTGGCCATGCAGGTGGTCGCACTGCTGATGCTCACCGTGCCCGCCGCCTGGCTGACCGTGCCCTGGGTTATGGGCGCACAGGCGCTGTCGGGGATCGCCAAAGACCTCAACAAGATGTCAGCAAAGAGCTCCATCAAGCTCCTGGTGCCCGATGCCCAGCAGGGCACGCTGTACAAGTGGGTGGCAATCCTCACCGGCTCGAAGAATGCGCTCAAGGGCGTGGGCTTCTTCCTCGGCGGCGCCCTGCTGGCCGTGCTGGGTTTTGCCGGCGCGGTATTGACCATGGCCGGCGTGCTGGCGTTGATCTGGATCGCTAGCCTGTTCTTGTTGAAGAAAGATCTAGGCAAGGCCAAAGCCAAACCCAAGTTCAGGGACATCCTTTCCAAGAGCCGGGCGATCAACATCCTCTCTGCCGCCCGCCTGTTCCTATTTGGCGCCCGCGACGTCTGGTTCGTAGTCGCCCTGCCGGTGTACCTGAGCACGGTTTTCGGCTGGGACTTCTGGATGGTCGGCGGTTTTCTGGCGACCTGGATCATTGGCTACGGCATCGTGCAGTCCTTCGCGCCAGCCCTCACCGGCAAGCGCAGCGGGCATGTGCCCGATGGTCGCGCTGCGTTTATCTGGGCGGCGCTGCTGGCCGGCATTCCGGTTGTCATTGCCCTCGGCCTAGATAGCGACTGGCCTAAGCAAGCGGTGCTCGTGGGCGGACTGCTGATCTTCGGCGGCGTGTTTGCCATCAACTCGTCGCTGCACAGCTACCTGATCGTCAGCTACGCCAAGGAAGACGGCGTGTCGCTGGATGTCGGCTTCTACTACATGTCCAACGCGCTTGGCCGGCTGGTCGGGACACTGCTGTCTGGCTGGGTCTTCCAGCAATACGGTCTGGAAACCTGCCTGTGGGTCTCCAGCGGATTTGTCGTGCTAGCTGCACTGATATCCATCGGCCTGCCCAGACACCAACAACCGACAACCTAAGCCAACAGGCTAGCTGATCCCTCGGCGAGCAAGATTGAGCTTATAACTGCACCGCAGAGCCTGATCGTTGATGTCCGCTAATGGCCGATAGCTGCCGAATCTGGATAGGCTAAAAGCCTGGCGTTGCTTGGCCTTACTCCTTTCGCATGTCGCCCATGGATATAAAACGGGCGCAGGCCTCGGGAGTCGTCCGAGGAACCGCAATCGACGGGAATCCCACGATCCAGCGGCCCTGGCGGCGCGGCTCTGTCGCCAATGTCAGATTACACACTGAATTACACAGTGTGTAATTTCCACCAGAAAGGCAAAGCCCCGCTGTTGCGGGGCTTTTGTTCACTCATTCACTCAATTACACAGTATTTGCTATAAAGAGCGTCGAGCGGCCTTTTTCATCTGCAGCGCTCCGGAACTTGCCCGCCCGCGACGGATTCTGATTGATCAGGCCTGCCGCCTCTCCCTTGGCAGGCATTCGATGCAGGGGACTGGTCATGCGCTGGAATCGGGGACGACGCAGCGACAACGTGGTGGACGCGCGTGGCCGCGGCGGCATGGTCGGCGGGCTGGGCATCGGCGGGATTCTGGTGGTGGTCGTGCTGAGCCTGGTGATGGGCGAAGACCCGCTGACCGTGCTCGACCAGCTGGGCGGCGGACAGGCCACCCGCGTCGACTCGCGCAGCGCCGTGCCGGCCGGCAGCGAAGACCCGCAGGTCGATTTCGTCCGCGCGGTGCTTGGCGACACCGAGGACACTTGGCGCGAGCTGTTCCAGGGCGCCGGACGGCAATACCAGGACCCGACGCTGGTGCTCTTCAGGGGCGGCGTCCAGTCGGCCTGCGGCTTCGCCAGTTCGGCGGTCGGGCCCTTCTATTGCCCGGGCGACCAGCAGGTGTACCTGGACCTGCAATTCTTCGAGGAAATGGCCAGGCGCTTCTCCGCCGCCGGCGACTTCGCCCAGGCCTACGTGATCGCCCACGAGGTCGGTCACCACGTGCAGACCCTGCTCGGCGTCACCCAGCAGATGCAGGCCGCACGCCAGCGCGGCGCCCGGATGGAAGGCGACAACGGCCTGCTGGTGCGCCAGGAACTGCAGGCCGATTGCCTCGCCGGCGTCTGGGCCTATCACGCCCAGCAGCGCCACGACTGGCTCGAGGAAGGCGACCTGGAAGAAGCGCTCAACGCCGCCAGCGCCATTGGCGACGATCGTCTGCAGCAGCAATCCCAGGGGCGCGTGGTGCCCGATGCCTTCACCCACGGCACCTCGGCGCAGCGCGTGCGCTGGTTCAAGACCGGCTTCGAAGGCGGCGACGTGAACCGCTGCGATACCTTCAACGCCCAGCGGCTGTGAGGGCGGCCTAACCGCCCGCGAGGTGACGCAGCAGCGCCGCGCAGTCGGACATATGGAGGTCGGCCAGCTCCGGCCAGGGATTCTCCGGGGTGTTGACCAGCACGCCTCGCGCGCCGGCGGCGCGGGCGCATTCGAGGTCGAAGCGGTAGTCACCGACCATCACCAGTTCGCCGGGCCGAACGCCCCAGCGCTCCGCCAACAGCAACAGCCCGCCCGGATCGGGCTTGGGTGGCGCCTCGTCGCGACCGAGGATGTCCTCGGCGTCGAAACAGTCCCCCATGCCCACCGCCTCCAGCGTCACCCGGGCGAGTTCCTGCGCATTGCGGGTCAGCACGCCGAGGCGGCAGCCGCGATCGCGCAGCGTGTGCAGCAGCTCGCGCGCACCGACCGCGGGCCTGGCCGCATAGGCCAGCTCGCGCTCGTGCTCGAGCAGCCAGGCGTGCTTGGCGGCGGCCTCGTCGGCCGGCAGCGCGGCCAGGTGATGCAGGATGTCGTCGCTCTCGGGGATATCCAGCGCCCGGCGAATGGCCTGGAAGTCGTGCACCGCGATGGTCAGGGTGCCGTCCATGTCGAACACCCAGTGACGCGCCTCGGCGAACCTCATGCCCAGTCGTCGCGCTTGCGCATCAGCCCTTCCTGGGCCACCGAGGCCACCAGCTGCCCGGCCTGGTTGAAAATGCTGCCGCGGGCGAAACCACGGCCGTTGCCGGCCCAGGGCGAGTCCATGCTGTAGAGCAGCCATTCGTCCATGCGCACCTCGCGGTGGAACCAGATCGCGTGGTCCAGGCTCGCCAGCTGCATGGAGCGCTGCCAGACGCTGACCCCGTGGGGCAGCATGGCGGTGCCGATGAAGCCGAAGTCCGAGGCGTAGGCCAGCAGGTATTTGTGCAGCGCCGGGTCGTCCGGCAGCATGCCGTCGGCCCGGAACCAGGCATGCCGGACGGGCTCCATCGGTTTGGGATCGAGCGGGTTCTGGAAGGTCACCGGGCGGATCTCGACCGGCTTGGGCAGCAGGATCTTTTCGCGCATCGGCTCGGGCAGCAGGTGCGACAGCTGGCCGGCAAGCTCCAGTTCGCTCGGCAGGTCCTCCGGTCCGACCACGTCGGGCATCTGCAGCTGGTGCTCGAAGCCTTCCTCGAAGGTCTGGAACGAGGCGCTGCAGGTGAAGATGGTCTTGCCCTTCTGCACCGCCGTCACCCGGCGGGTGCTGAAACTGCCGCCGTCGCGCACCCGGTCCACCAGATAGACGACCGGCAGGCCCGCATCGCCGGGGCGCAGGAAGTAGCCGTGCAGCGAATGCACCTGGCGTTCGGGCTCGAGCGTCTGGCTCGCCGCCGACAGCGCCTGGCCGAGCACCTGCCCGCCGAACAGCTGGCGAAAGCCCAGGTCCTGGCTATTGCCGCGAAACAGGTTTTCTTCGATCGGTTCCAGCGTCAGCAGGTCGACCAGGGCCTGGAGTATCTGGCTCATTCATCATTCCTTGTTCATCGAATGGCGACGTTACGGCGCTGGCCGTCGCGTCTGCACGTAGGCGGGTTGCGATGATAACCGCTCGTCCCACACCGCGCGGCCCAGCGTGAAATGGTAGAGGCTTTGCCAACGGCTGTCGGCAAGCCCGAGCAGCTCGTGCACCAGCGGATCGAAATAACAGCCGATGCCGGTGCCTGACAGCCCCGCGGCCTCGGCCTCCAGGTAGAGCAGCTGGCCGATCTGGCCGCATTCCCAGTAGAGCCGAGGATAGCGCCAGTCCCCGTCCTGCAGCGCCTCGTCGAAACGCGCCAGCATCGCCACGGCCAGGCAGCCGTCGCTGGCGATGTCCTGCCCGCACGAGAGCAACCCGGCCAGCTGCCGGGCATCGCCTTCCTCGAGCAGGTACAGCGGCAGCCTCTCGTCCACCCGGCGCCAGGCGAATTCGCGCAGGCCGGCCACCGGAGCGCCGTCGCCGCTGCGCGCCAGCCAGTAGAGCCCGGGCGAAAGGCCCTGCACCCGGTGGACGAACAGCAGGAGGTCGACCTGCGCCGGCTCGCCGCTGACCGCGAACGGCACCGGCGAGTCGGCCGGCATCAGCCGCGCGAGCCAGGCCCGCAGCAACTCGGCGGTGATGCCGGCGCGCCCGTCCATCGTCTGCGCGCTGCGTCGACGGTGCAACAGCGGACGCAGGGCGAGCCCCGGATTGGCGGGTTCGCTCATGCCGGGTGCAGCGCGCCAGTCATGGACGGGCAGCGCCGGCGCGCGGCATTGCCGGTGCACCTCGGCCAGGGCCGGCCAGTCGCGATAGCGGTCCGACAGCCTGTTCGGCTGGCCATGGTGCGTCGCGTTAGCCATGGCGTCGCGCAGCGCCTGGTCCAGCGTCGGTTCGCCCGACCGAGGTGAGCCGATCCAGAGCAGCGCATCGACATGTTCGGCTTCGGCAAAAGCCTCTCCGCCCAGCCCCATCAGCCGGTCCAGCTCAGGCTCGGCCAGCTGGCGCATCAGCCGCACCTGCCAGCCCAGGGCGCTGGCCGCGATGGCGAGGCACGCCAGCGCGTGGCCCAGGTCATGCTGGCAATAGCGGTAGGCGCGCTCGCCGTACTTCCAGGCCTCGCGCCAGGGGATGCTGCTCAGCGCCAGCAGGCAACCGTCTCCGGGCAGAGTCCGCAGGGCCGCCGGATCGAGTTCGGCGCGCACCTCGGCGGCGTGCAGGTCGGGCCGGTAATGCAGCAGCAGCCCTTCGGCCTGGAGGATGCCCGGCGGCACCACCAGATAGGCCTCGGTCGGGTGCAGGTTGCCGCTCGACGGATTGACCCGCAGCGCCCAGCGGCTTCCGCCCGACTCCTTCCAGGCCGAGAGCCCGAGGCTGTCGTAGAGCAGCTGGGAGATACTCGCCAGGTCGAGCGGCGCGGGCTCGCCGACCGGACCGGCGAACGCCTCGTCGTAGCCGGGCGACGCTTCCAGCGGGCGATGCCAGAGTTCGATCGTCCGCGCGCCGCGGTACTGGCGAAACGGCGCCGGCTGCGTCGCCCAGTCGAGCGCGCCCGGGCCCGGCGCGAAGCCGTCCGGGCGGTGCATGCTCAGCCGATGGTAGGCCCGCACCCGTTCGCTCATGGCGTCCAGCCCCCGCGACGCGCGCGGTAAAGCACATGCGGCCGCAGGCGATGACCTTCGGGCAGGTCCGGGTGCTCGAAATCGTCGCGCGGATCGTGGGTCATTCCGACGGCCTCCATCACGCGCCGCGAGGGTTCGTTGATCACCGCGGTGTAGGCGATCACCTCGTCGATGCCGAGACGCCCGAAAGCGCATGCCAGCGACGCCTCGGCGGCTTCATGGGCGAAGCCTTCGCCCCACTGGTCCGGGGCCAGGCGCCAACCGATCTCGATCGCCGGGGTGAAGTGCGCGTCGAAACCGGTCCAGCCGAGCCCGGTGAAGCCGATGAAGCGGCCGTTGTCCTTGCGCTCCAGCGCCCACAGCCCGAAGCCGTGCTCGGCGAAGTGCGCGCGGCAGCGTCGGATGATCGCCGCGCTCTCCTCACGGGTGATGGGCGACGGAAAATAGCGCATCACCTCGGGGTCGGCGCTCATCTTCGCCAGGGGGTCCAGATCCTCGTCGCGCCAGGTGCGCAGCCACAGGCGCGGGGTTTCCAGTTCGATGGGTTCGCTCATCGGCTCTCCTTGAGGGGCTCGCCGGGCCGGCCGCATACTGCGGGTCTATCCCGTCGAGCAGGTCATTCATGCCGCTACCGCTGGTCTTTCACGACGACTACAGCCCGCCGCTGCCGCCCGGGCATCGTTTCCCGATGGAGAAATTCCGGTTGCTGCGCGACCACCTGGTAGCCAGCGGTTTGACCACGGACGAGACCCTGTTGCGCCCCGAGCTGTGCCCGACCGAGCTGCTCACCCTTGCCCACGACGCCGGCTATGTCGAGCGCTATTGCACCGGCGCCATGAGCCGCGAGGAGCTGCGCCGCCTTGGCCTGCCCTGGAGCGAAGCGCTGGCGCAACGCACCGTGCGCGCCGTCGGCGGCTCGCTGCTGGCCGCCGACCGGGCGCTGGAACACGGCCTGGCCTGCCACCTGGCAGGCGGCACCCACCATGCGCACCGCGACCACGCCTCGGGGTTCTGCATCTTCAACGACCTGGCCATCATCGCCCTGTCGCTGCTCGAAAGCGGGCGGGTCGGGCGGGTGCTGATCTTCGACTGCGACGTGCACCAGGGCGATGGCACCGCGCGCATCCTGGAAAACGTACCGGACGCGGTGACGGTCTCGCTGCACTGCGAAAAGAACTTCCCCGCCCGCAAGGCGCGCAGCGACTGGGACATCGGGCTGGCGCCGGGCCTGGGCGATGCGGACTACCTCGCCGTGGTCGACCAGACGCTGAATTATCTGCTGCCGCTCTATCAGCCGGACCTGGTGCTCTACGACGCCGGCGTGGACGTGCACCGCGACGATGCCCTGGGCCTGCTCGACCTCACCGATGCCGGCCTCAGAGCCCGCGACAGCGCGGTGATCGAACATTGCCTGGGGCGCGACATCCCGGTGGTCGGCCTGATCGGCGGCGGCTACGACAAGGACCGCGCCGCCGTCGCGCGCCGCCACGCCTCCCTGCACTTCAGCGCGGCCGAGGCCTGGCGCCGGCACGGCCTGCGCTAGGCTGCCGGTCGCACGGCCAACCGCTACAATGCCCGCCCCGCAACCGATGGTCCGCACCATGTCCCCTGCCCCTTTTCGCGTCGCCATCGTCGGCGGCGGCCCCGCCGGGCTGATGGCCGCCGAGGTGCTGAGCCAGGCCGGCGCGGCGGTCGACCTTTACGACGCCATGCCCTCGGTGGGCCGCAAGTTCCTGCTGGCCGGCGTCGGCGGCATGAACATCACCCATTCCGAAGCCTTCGAGCCCTTCGTCGCGCGCTACCGCGAGCGCGCCACCGAGCTGCGCCCGCTGCTCCAGGCATTCGACCCCGAGGCGCTGCGCGAGTGGATTCACGGGCTCGGCATCGACACCTTCGTCGGCACATCCGGGCGCGTGTTCCCCACCGACATGAAGGCCGCGCCGCTGCTGCGTGCCTGGCTCAAGCGACTGCGCGAAGCGGGCATCCAGCTGCACACCCGGCACCGCTGGCTCGGTTGGACCGACACCGGCGCCCTGCGCCTGCAGACGCCCGCCGGCGAGATCGAACGCGCTGCCGACGCCACGTTGCTCGCCCTGGGCGGCGGCAGCTGGGCACGCCTGGGCTCGGACGGTGCCTGGGTGCCGTTGCTCGAAGCGTGCGGCATCGCCATCGCCGAACTGCAGCCGGCCAATTGCGGCTTCGAGGTCGACGCCTGGAGCGATCACCTGCGCGAGAAGTTCGCTGGCGCGCCGCTCAAGACCGTCTCGCTCGCCCTGCCCGGCCAACCGCCCCGCCGCGGTGAGTTCGTCCTCACCGCCACCGGCATCGAGGGAAGCCTGGTCTATGCGCTGTCGGCCGGGATTCGCGATGCGATCAACCGCGACGGCCAGGCCATCGTCGAACTCGACCTCCTCCCCGACCGCTCCCAGGCACAGATAGCCGCCGCATTGGCCAAACCCCGCGGCTCGCAGTCGATGGCCAAGCACCTGCACCGCCAGCTGCGCCTGGAGGGCGCCAAGGCCGCCCTGCTGCGCGAACTGACCGACGCGGCCTGCTTCGCCGACCCACAGGCCCTGGCCAGGGCGATCAAGGCGCTGCCGATCCGCCTCGTTCGCCCACGCCCGCTGGACGAAGCCATCAGCAGCGCAGGCGGCGTACCCTTCGAAGCCCTGGACGCGAACCTGATGCTGCGCCAGCTGCCCGGCGTGTTCTGCGCGGGCGAAATGCTCGACTGGGAAGCCCCCACCGGCGGCTACCTGCTCACCGCCTGCTTCGCCAGCGGACGGGCGTCGGCAGAGGGCATCCTGCGCTGGTTGAAGAGCTCGCGGGCCTGAAGGCCGCTCACACGCCTTTGGTGGAAGGCAGCAGGATCGTCATGATTCCCAGCAGCGGCAGGTAGGAACAGAGCCGGTACACGTACTCGATGCCATGGATGTCCGCCAGGTGGCCGAGCAGCGCGGCGCCGATGCCGCCGAAGCCGAACATCAGCCCGAAGAACACGCCCGCGATCATCCCGACGTTGCCCGGCACCAGCTCCTGGGCGAACACCACGATGGCGGAGAACGCCGAGGCGAGGATGAAGCCGATGATCATCGCCAGCACGCCCGTCCAGAACAGATCGACATAGGGCAGCGCCAGCGTGAAGGGCGCAACCCCGAGGATGGAAAACCAGATCACCGTCTTGCGGCCGATCCGGTCGCCGACCGGGCCGCCGAAGAAGGTGCCCGCCGCGACGGCCCCGAGGAACAGGAAAAGATAAAGCTGCGAATTGGCCACCGACAGGCCGAACTTCTCGATCAGGTAGAAGGTGAAGTAACTGGTGAAGCTCGCCATGTAGAAGTACTTGGAGAACACCAAGAGCGCCAGCACACCCAGCGCGAAGCTCACCCGCCGTCTGGACAGCCCGTGGGTCGCCTGCCCGCCCTGCTTGAGCTTGAACAGGTTGAGGTGGTTGCGATACCAGCGGCTCAGGCCGTAGAGCACCAGGATCGCGAACACCGCGAACAGCCCGAACCAGGCGACGCTGCCCTGGCCATAGGGCACCACGATGGCCGCTGCCAGCAGCGGGCCGAAGGCGCTGCCGGCGTTGCCGCCGACCTGGAAGGTCGACTGCGCCAGACCATAGCGCCCGCCCGAGGCGAGCCGCGCCACCCGCGAGGTTTCCGGGTGGAAGGTCGACGAGCCGATCCCGACCAGCGCCGAGGCCAGGAGAATCGCCGGGAAGCTTCCGACGAACGCCAGCATCAGGATGCCCACCAGCGTGCAGACCATGCCGGCCGGCAGCAGCCAGGGCTTGGGATGGCGGTCGGTGTGGTAGCCCACCCAGGGCTGCAGCAACGATGCGGTGAGCTGGAACGTCAGGGTGATCAGCCCCACCTGGGTGAAGGTCAGGCCGTAGTTGGCCTTGAGCATCGGATAGATGGCCGGGAGCACGGCCTGGATCAGGTCATTGATCAGATGCGCCAGCGCGCAGGCGCCGATCACGCGCATGACCAAGGGGCTGGCTTGGCTGGCGACCGAAGCGGTCGTCGAGGGGGTCGCAACGCTGGTCATGCAGGTCGTCCAGGGCAGAAAAAAGAGGGAAGCGCGAGTACCGACAAGACCTCGCGATATTGGAAAGCTCATGGCTGCCATTCCCTTCCAGGGGCGCCAACCGGGCTCCGGCGCTATCCTAGATACCCATGAAATTGCCTGTCTTGCTCGATATGGGCGAACACTCTCGCGAAAAGGGAATCATGCTCAGGCCGTTGGATGAATTGCTGGCTGAAGTGGACGAAGTGCCTTGGGCCGTCATCAGCAGCGCCACCGATTACCCGGAAGGCTGGCTCATCGAGCCCCATTGCCACGCAAAGCATCAACTGATCTACGCCATCGAAGGCGTGATGGTGGTGCACTCCGCCTCGAGCCAGTGGACCGTCCCACCCAGCCGGGGGATATGGATGCCCAGCGGCCACGTGCACTCGATTCGCTGCGTAGGCTCGGTGAAGATGCGCAGCGTTTTCGTGCGCGCAGACGAATCTCCCGAACTGCCGAACGAGATCAGAGCCGTGAGCATCTCTGCGTTGCTGAGCGAGCTGATCAAGGCCTCTGTCTCGATAAAGGCGTCCTACGAGCCGAACTCGCGCGAGGCCAGGATCATGCGTTTGATCCTGGACGAACTCACCCTCCTGCCGACCTTGCCCCTGCGCCTGCCTCAGCCGGTCGACCAACGAATCAGAACGATCTGTTCGGCCCTGCAATCGGATCCGGGTGATCGTTCGTCGCTCTCGGACTGGAGCGACCGGCTGAACCTCGACGAGAAGACGATTCAGCGGCTCTTTCACAAGGAAACGGGCATGACGTTCGGTCGTTGGCGGCAGCAGGCCCGATTGCTGCTGGCCTTGGAGCGTATTGCAGTCGGCGAGAAGATCATCGACGTCGCGGGTGCGCTGGGGTACGACAGCCCAAGCGCGTTCACGACCATGTTCAAGAAACAGTTCGGGAAGACACCGAGCCACTTCTTCAAGTGACGCTCAGAACGGCTTGGGGCGCTATCGGCTCACGTGGCCACGGAACTCGCCGGCCCTGCGCGCAAGCGCTGCGCCTGGATGTAGGCATCCCGGGATGGCAGGAGGTGGGCGCGGCAGAGCTCGACGAGGGTTTCCACGTCGCCGCCCCTGAGGGTTTCGATCAGTTGCCAGTGCTCCTGCCGCGAGCGTTCGAGCTGGGCCGGCATGGCAATGGTCGATGAGCGTATCGAGTGGGCCCGCTGGGCATGGTTGCTGATCGCCTCGACCAGCACGGGGTTGTCGGCCAGGCCGAACAGCTCGCGGTGAAAGCGCACGTTCAGGCGAAACACCCGCCGCAGATCGCCCTGCGCCACGGCTTCGTCGTGGGCGTACTGGATCGCCAACAGCGCCTGTAGCCGCTCCTCGGCCACCGGGAGCGGGATCTGCCGGACGCAATGGGTCTCGAGCAGTTCGCGTACCTCGTACAGGTGCTCGACCTCCTCGACCGTGTACGCCTTGACCAGCGCGCCGATGTTGCGCTTTCGCTCGACCAGGCCCATCTGCTCGAGTTCGGCGAGGACGTTGCGCACCACGTGGCGCTTCAGGCCAAAGCGCGCCATGAGGTCGTCTTCGACCAGCCGCTCGCGCGGATGCAGCATGCCGAGCACGATCTCTTCTTCCAGGGTCTCGATCACCGACGCAGGGCTATGGGACCCCTGCACCGGCTCTCTCTGCGATTCGTTCAAGTCGTTCCAAGCTCCAGCCCAGCGAACCTGCAGGACTATAAAGAGGTTTTCCGGCCGCCTCAAACCAGCCCAAAGGCCGGGTTGCCAGCGCCGTCATCTCATGGCTAAATGCATCCACAAGATTATTGATAATAATATCGACAAAAGGTGGATCTGATGACGGACAAGAAAACGGACGACGCCGTGGTCGTGCCCACAGGCCTGCGCAAGGGCCTGACCAACTATGGCGACACCGGCTTCTCGCTCTTCCTACGCAAGGCGTTCATCAAGGGCGCCGGCTACACCGATGACGCGCTGGACCGCACCATCGTCGGCATCATCAATACCGGCAGCGGCTACAACCCCTGCCATGGTAACGCCCCGCAGCTGATCGAGGCGGTCAAGCGTGGCGTCATGCTCGCCGGCGGCCTTGCCATAGACTTCCCCACCATCTCCATCGGCGAAAGTTTCTCCACGCCGACCAGCATGTACCTGCGCAACCTGATGTCGATGGACACCGAGGAGATGATCCGCGCGCAGCCCATGGACGCCGTGGTGCTCATCGGCGGATGCGACAAGACCGTGCCGGCCCAGCTGATGGGCGCCGCCTCGGCGAACATCCCGACCGTGCAATTGATCACCGGCTCCATGCTCACCGGCGGCCATCGTGGCGTACGCGTCGGCGCCTGCACCGACTGCCGTCGCTATTGGGGCCAGTACCGCGGCCAGGAAATCGACGAGGCGGAAATCGTCGAGGTCAACTCCAAGCTGGTCGCCAGCGTCGGCACCTGCTCGGTGATGGGCACCGCCAGCACCATGGCCTGCATCGGCGAGGCGCTGGGCATCGTCATGCCCGGCGGCGCGACGCCGCCGGCCGTCACCTCCGACCGCATGCGCATCGCCGAACTCACCGGCAAGCAGGCCGTCGAGATGGCGCGCACCGGGCTCACCCCGGACAAGATCCTCACCCCCAAGGCCTTCGAGAATGCCCTGCGCGTGCTGCTCGCCATCGGCGGTTCCACCAACGGCATCGTGCACCTGACCGCCATCGCCGGGCGCATGGGCTACGACATCGACCTGGAAGCCTTCGACCGCATGAGCCGCGAAACGCCGGTGCTGGTCGACCTCAAGCCGTCCGGCCAGCACTACATGGAAGACCTGCACCGCGCCGGTGGCCTGCAGACGGTGCTGCGCGAACTGCGCCCGCTGCTGCACCTCGACGCGCTCACCGTCACCGGCCGCACCCTCGGCGAAGAGCTCGATGACGTGCCGGCCTTCACCCAGGACGTGGTGCGCAGCGTGAAGGACCCGATCTACCCGTACGGCGGCATCGCCTTCCTGCGCGGCAGCCTCGCCCCCGAGGGCGCGATCATCAAGCAGTCGGCGGCCGATGCCACGCTCATGGAACACGAAGGTCGCGCCGTCGTCTTCGAGAACTCCGAAGACCTGGCCCGCCGCCTGGACGACCCGGACCTGGACGTGAACGCCGACGACATCCTGGTGCTCAAGAACATCGGCCCCATCGGCGCCCCCGGGATGCCGGAAGCCGGTTACCTGCCGATCCCGAAGAAGCTCGCCCGTGCCGGCGTGAAGGACATGGTGCGGATCTCCGACGGCCGCATGAGTGGTACCGCCGCCGGCACCATCGTCCTGCACGTGACGCCCGAAGCCGCCCTGGGCGGTCCGCTGGCGCTGGTGCAGAGCGGCGACCGCATCCGCCTGAGCGTGTCGGAGCGCAGCATCGACCTGCTGGTGGCCGAGGACGAACTGGAGCGCCGCCGCGCCGCCCTGGTGCTGCCGACTCCGAAGAACGCCGAGCGCGGCTACCGCAAGCTGTTCTTCGAGCAGATCACCCAGGCGGACAAGGGCTGCGATTTCGACTTCCTGCGCCCGCCGACCATGCAGGGACGGATCCCCACCCGCAACGACTGACACCCACACCCTGATGTGCGCCGGGCAACCGGCGCATCTGCACGCTCCCAACAATAACAATCGGAGTCCGCATGGAAAGTAATGCCCTCATCTTGACGGTCACCGCGTCATCGATCGTCGCGCTCCTGTTCCTGATCGTGAAACTCAAGTTCCAACCCTTCCTCGCCCTGATCCTGGTCAGCCTGGGCGCGGGCCTGGCCATCGGCATGGCGCCGCAGGACCTGCTGGATTTCGTCGTCAAATCCATGGGCGGAACCCTCGGTTTCGTCGCCCTGATCATCGGCCTCGGCTCGATGTTCGGCGAGATGCTGCGCGTCTCCGGCGGCTCCGAGCGGCTGGCGCTGACGCTGATCCACAAGTGCGGCGACCGCAGCGTGCCCTGGGCCCTGGGGCTGGTGGGCTTCCTGGTATCGATCGCGGTGTTCATCGACGTCGCCATCGTCATCCTGGTGCCGCTGATCTATGGCATCGCCCGGCGCACGGGCAAGTCGCTGCTCTATTACGGCATCCCGCTGTGCGCGGGCCTGAGCGTGACCCACACCTTCCTGCCGCCCACCCCCGGCCCCATCGCGACCGCCAGCATCCTCGGCGCGGACCTGGGCTGGGTGATCATCTGGGGCGTGATCGCCGGGCTGCCGGCGATGGCGGTCGGCGGGCCGCTGTTCGGCAAGTTCATCTCCAACCGCATCTTCGTGCCGGTGCCCGAGTACATGGTGCAGGGCGAAAGCAAGTTCGATGACCCGAGCAAGCTGCCGGCCTTCCGCGGCGTGGTCCTCACCCTGCTGCTGCCGCTGGTGCTGATCCTCGGCAATACCTCGGCGGAAATGCTGCTGGCCGAAGGCAACCTGCTGCGTGACGTGCTGATGTTCATCGGCAACCCCATCATCGCCCTGCTGCTGACCACGCTGCTGACCTTCTGGGTGTTCGGCCACAACCGCGGCTTCACCGCCGATCAGCTGCAGAAGATCGCCACCAAGGCGCTGGAGCCGGCGGGCATCATCATCCTGATCACCGGTGCCGGCGGCGTGTTCGGCAAGGTGCTGGTCGAGTCCGGGGTCGGCAAGATCCTCGCCGACGCGATGCAGGACATGAACATGCCGCTGGTCCTGTTCGGCTTCGCGACGGCCGCCATCATGCGCATCTCCCAGGGCTCGGGCACGGTGGCGATGATCACCGGCGCGAGCCTGACCGCCCCGGTGGCCCAGCTGCTGGGCGCCAGCCCGCAGATGCTCGCCCTGTGCACCATCGCGATCGCCTGCGGCGGCGCCGCCTTCTCCCACGTCAACGACTCGGGCTTCTGGATGGCCAACCGCTACTTCGGCATGAGCGTGTCCGATACGCTCAAGTCCTGGACGGTGATGAAGACCCTCGTGGGGCTGACGGGCCTGGCGATCTGCCTGGTGATCAGCCTGTTCATCCAGTGATGCACCGCTGACGCGACAAAAAGAGGCGCCCTTGCGGCGCCTCTTTTCGTTTTCACGTGCCTGCGCTCGCGCCCATCGCGTCGAGCCCCGATCACTCCGGCAGCTTGGCGATCACCTTGATCTCGAACTGGAAGCCGTAGAGCCAGGTCACGCCGACGGCGGTCACCGTCGGGTGCGGCGCCTCGCCCCAGAACTCGGACATCACCAGATTCCAGACCCGTTCGAAGATCGCCTCGGGATCGACCATGAAGAGGGTCACATCGACCACGTCGTCGAAGGTACAACCCGCCGCTTTCAGCACTGCATTCAGGTTCTCGAACGCGAGACGAACCTGCGCCTCCAATTCCGGCTCGGGCGAGCCGTCCTCGCGGCTGCCTACCTGCCCGGACACGAACAGCAAACCGTTGGAGCGGACCGCCGGCGAATAGCGATGGCGCTCATACAGCGCGTGGCGCCCGGCTGGGAAAACGACGTCTCGTGTGGCCATGAGAATTACTCCGATGTAGGACCATGCCGGCCCGTGAGTTGACGATGGAAGGACTGTAGGCCCGCTGCGCCACTGGATAAACTCGCAAGCTCACCCAACACTGTTTGCAAACTCCAAACAATCATCCCGTCAGGAGTCTCGATGGACCGTTTCGACGCGATGCAGGCCTTCGCCCGCGTGGTGGAAACCGGCGGCTTCACCAAGGCGGCCGAGACCCTGCACATGAGCAAGACCAGCGTCACCCAGCTGATCCAGCAGTTGGAAGCACGCCTGCGCGTCCGCCTGCTCAACCGCACCACGCGCAAGGTCAACGTGACCGCCGACGGCGCCGCCTACTACGAACGCGTGGTGCGCCTGCTGGCCGACATGGACGACGCCGAGACCAGCCTGTCCAGCGCCTCGACCGCGCCCAGGGGCCGGCTGCGGGTGGACGTGCCCAGCCCGTTCGCGCGCATGATCCTGGTACCGGCGCTGCCGGCCTTCCACGCGCGCTATCCCGACATCCAGTTCGACATGGGCGTGAGCGACCGCCGGGTCGACCTGATCGGCGAGAACGTCGACTGCGTGGTACGCGGCGGGGAAATCACCGACCAGTCGCTGGTGGCCCGCCACGTCGGCGACCTGCGCCTGGGCGTCTACGCCGCGCCGAGCTACCTGGAGCGCGCCGGCAGGCCCCTGCATCCGGGGGAACTGGAAGACACCCACCACCGCATCGTCGGCTTTCTCTGGGCGCGCTCCGGCAAGGTCTTCCCCTACGCCATGCATGGCCAGGGCGAACGCGTCGAGGTGCTCGGCCGCTACGTGCTCGCCGTCGACGACGGCAACGCCTACCTCGCCGCGGGCCTGGCCGGCCTCGGCATCCTCTGGCTACCGGACTACATGGCCCGCGAGCATCTGGCCCGGGGCGAGCTCGCGCCGCTGTTCGAAGACTGGCAACTGGACCCGATGCCCATGTACGTGGCCTACCCGCCGAACCGGCACGTGAGCGCCAAGCTGCGGGTGTTCATCGACTGGATCGTCGAGCTGATGGGCGAGCACGGGCCCGTGCTCGATCGGCGGGGTTCGTGAGCGGGGCGGATGCGGCAGGGCCTGACGCTGCGAATCGCTTCGGCTGGTGACCAGCGGCCCGGCGGCAAACGGGCCAGGAGCGGACGGATTTTTGAAGGATCGGCCAACTCTACTCAAGCCATCTATAGGAAGTGCGATTTCCAGCATGCTAGGTGTCGTGGCGCGATGCGGAGTGCTTTACGGGCGTTCCCGCAATCGCAGAGCACTCTCAGCGCGCGAACACCTCTTTGCTCATGAGTATGTCTAATCGATAGACATGAGCCGGATAGGCGAGTATCGAATTCATTCGCGTGATGTCTCTGAATATTTTTCCACCTCCACCTTCCACATGGGCCTGCCTTCCTGCCAGATTCGGGAACGCTTCGAATACGCCGAAAGTCGTCTGCGAGTACCGCACGCCATACCAAGGTCCGGTTGCCGGCTCCTGTTCAACACAGGCGAGAATGTCCCTTAGCATCTGCACGACCTGATCCTCGCTGCCAGGGATTGCCTCAATGTGAATGTAGAAGGCTTTGCGACCCTCATCGCCCTGTTCGCCATTAACCTGGACGCCGTGATGGGGCAGTACTGGTGTGGACGGAGCCGGGAATAGAACAGGGCCTGGTAGGGTTGTGTTGTCAGTCATGATCACCTCCTGTCGAGAGGCTTCAAATATAGAATCGGCATGGCTGGGCGGAGCGCTGGATTCATCCGTTTTCTAGCCTGATCATCCAGAATCAACTCACGTCGCTCAGTCCGTATGGCAGGATCAGGTATGGCCGAGACGCTACTTGAAATTGTTCGCCGCCATACCGAAGGCGCGTGTGCACGTGACGGTGTTGCATCTACCGCTTGCGGGCTTATTGCTATTCGCAAAACCGCGACTACTTCATTGGAGCATACGCTGCCACGGCCGCTGTTGTGCCTGGTGCTGCAGGGCAGCAAGCGCGTTTCCATTGGTAACCAGCAGCTGGATTACGCTGCTGGCGACTCCATGCTGATCACAGCCAACCAGCCAATGGTCAGCCAGATCATGCAGGCGAGTGCGAGCACGCCTTATCTGTCGCTCGCACTTGATCTGGACCTTTGCATAATCGCCGATCTGGTGCTGGAAATGCAGGCGCAGGCGTTAAGCGTCAAACCTCATGAACATACTTCAACATCCGAGCAAGTCGCCGACACCGCGTTGCGCTTGATGCAGCTGCTTGACCGTCCGGCCGCATTGGCCCTGCTACATCAGCAATTGCTGCGCGAAATCCACTACTGGCTACTCACGGGTATGCACGGCGCAGCGATACGCCAACTCGGCACGCCTGACAGTCATGTTCATCGCATAGCCCGCTCCGTTGCGGTACTGCGAGCCGAGTACGCCAACGCGCTGCCGGCCGAACGGCTGGCTGCCGTGGCGGGTATGAGCCGCTCTTCGTTTCACCAACATTTCAGGGCAGTCACTTCACTCACACCGTTGCAATTCCAGAAGCAATTACGATTGATCGAGGCACGGCGCTTGATCGTGTCTGAAGGCAGGTCATCCAGTAGCGCAGCGTTCGAGGTTGGTTATGAAGGCGCTTCACACTTTGCAAGAGACTACCTACGCATGTTTGGCATATTGCCTGGCAAGGATCGGCTAGAAACCAGCAGACCGCGTCGCCAGAAATAACGCCAATTGTCGCTAGATGCGGGAAGGATGCCCCGCCATCTGCCGCTCTTGCCGATAGCCGTGACAGTCAGCTATCGGCCAGGAACGGACATTCGAGATCGGATCGCTGCGCGTCCAGGCGTCAGAAACGCCGGGTAGTGAGCAACTCCTCCAGCACCCGCCCGGGCACCCGGAACGGTATCGACATGTGATCCTCACCCGCTTCGACCTGGAAGTCGCTGCGCAGGCCGTACTGCGAGAGGTTTTGCAGGCGTATCTGCAGGGCGCGCACATCCTGGATTTCCTGGGGCATTTCGCGGTCGCCGACCAGCATCGTCAGGCTGCTGTGGGTCAGATTCAGCGCTCCGGCATGGGCCTGTCGGGTGAACGTGCGTTCGTGTTCCAGCAGATAGCGGTCACGCCACCACAGGCTCGGGCTGATCGCGACCACGTGCTGGAACAGCGCCGGTCGGGTGAACAGCGCGTAGACGCCGAACATGCCTCCGAAGGACCAGCCGACCAGGCTGCGCTGGTCCTGGTCGACCTTGAAGCGCTCGTTGACCTCGGGCATCAGGCGTTTCTCGATGAAGTCGAGGAACAGGTCCTGCCCACCCTGCGGCGGGTCGTTGCGCTCCGGCAGCTGCGGTGGCGAGAGGTCGAAGGCGCGGCGGTCGTAGTCGTATGGCGTGTCGCTCGGGTAGCCGATGGCGACCATGATCGACTTCCTGAAGCGGTCCTGCGCCCGCTTGGCGGCGTGAAAGGCCGGAAAGAAGGCATTGCCATCGACGATGTAGATCACCGGATAGCCGCCGGTATACGGCACGTCGCCTTCCGGCAGGCTGATCATGATGCGGTACTCGCGCCCTTGCGCACTCGTCATCATCCATTGCTCGGTACCGTCCAGCGTCACCGGTTCGGCCTGGGCAACCGACAGGCCGCCGAGCAGACCGAAGCCCAGTACCGTCGCTGCCGCGCGCAGCCAGCTCACGCCGATCACCAGCGGTAGCTCAGGCTGGTGATCACGCTGCGCGCCTCACCGCGATAGCAGTAGCCGTCCTGGCAGTTGATGTAGCGCTTGTCGGTGAGATTGCGCGCGTTGAGCGCCAGGCGGACGCCGTCCATTGCGCCGCCGAAGTCGTAGTGCACACCGGCGTCGACCAGGGTATAGCCCTCGTTCTTCACCGCATTGGCGCCGTCGCCATAGGTGCTGCCGGTATAGCGCGCGCCGCCGGATACGCCGAGCCCCAGGGGCAGGCGGTAGTCCAGCCACAGCGAGGCCAGATGGCGCGGGACGTTCTTCGGTGCCTTGCCCTTGAAGTCGCTGTCCTTGGTGACCTCGGCATCGTTGAAGCTGTAGCTGGCCACCATCCGCAGGCGATCGCTCAGATCGGACACGGCCTCCAGTTCCATCCCGCGGGAAACCTGCTCGCCGGTCTGCACGCTGAAGCCGAGATTGCTCCGGTCGCGAGTCTGCACATTGGTTTGCGTCAGGTGGTAGAGCGAGGCGGTCAACAGGGTGCTGCTCCCCGGCGGCTGATACTTCAGGCCGACTTCGTACTGCTCGCCTTCTGAGGGTTTGAACGGGCTGCCACTCGCGTCGGTACCGCTCTCCGGCAGGAACGAGGTCGCGTAGCTGGCATAGGGCGCCAGGCCATTGTCGAACAGATAGAGCGCACCGATCTGGCCGGTGGTCGCCGATTCGCTGTCCTTGGTGTTGCCTGCATTGCCGCCGAGGTTGTCGTCAAAACGTACGTGTACCCAGTCGCGGCGCAGCCCGGCGGACAGCCGCCAGCGGTCGAGCTCGATCTGGTCCTGCAGATAGACGCCGCTGCGATGCTCCAGGCCGTCCCGGTCCATCAACGGGGTGCCTGGACGGGCGACGGGCTGGTGATAATCCGGGGCGTAGAGATCGATGGAGGGACCGGGACCGGTGGCGTACAGCAGGGCGGTATCGATCCAGGCGTAATCGAAACCCGTGACCAGGGTGTGGCGCAGGTCGCCCGTGTCGAAGCGGCTGACCAGTCGCGTGTCGGTAGTCAACGACTCCAGGTCTTCGTAGAGCCCCACCGCGTAGCGCTCGAGCGTGCGGCCATTGGTGAGCGTGGTGGGTTGCAGGTACTGGTTGGTGGTATCTACCTGGCCGTAGCGCAGGTTCTGCTGGAGGGTGAAGGTCTCGTTGAGGACATGTTCGAACTCGTAGCCAAGCGTCCATTGACGTTGCTCGAGCTTGTCGAAGTATTCGTCGCCCTGCCAGAAGTCGGTCAGGCGATTGCCGTCGTGATACAGCATGGGCGAGGCGGCCGTCTCGCGCTCCTGGTACTGGGCCAGCAGCGTCAGACGGGTATCGGGGTCGATCTGCCAGGTCAGCGAGGGCGCCAGCAGGCGGGAGTCGTTGTTCATCTGCTCGATCGAATGCTCCGCATCGCGGAACAGGCCGACCGCGCGCACCAGCACGTCGCCGTCTTCATCCAGCTGGCCGCCCAGGTCGAACTGCGCCTGGCGGTGATCGTGGTTACCGGCCTGCACCTGCACCTCGTTCTTCGCCAGCAGGCTGGGACGCTTGCTCACGCGGTTGACCATCCCGCCCGGGCTGATCTGCCCGTAGAGCACCGATGCCGGCCCCTTGAGCACCTCGATGCGTTCCAGGTTGTAGGCCTCGGTGGAGTAAAGCGCCAGCATGCCGCTGTAGGGCTGGCGCAGCCCATCCAGGAAGTCGGCAGACATGGTGGTGTCGAAACCCCGCACCTGGATCATGTCGAAACGCGGGTCCAGCCCCGAGCTGCCAACCCGCACGCCGGCGCTGTAGGCGACGGCATCCTCGACCTTGTTCACCTTGCGATCGGCGATCTGTTCAGCGGTCACCACGCTGACGCTCTGTGCGGTTTCGAGAATCGGCCGGTCGCTCTTGGTGGCCGTGCTGGCGTTGCCGGCGAAGTAACCCGGAACCGGCGCGAAGGCGCTCTGTAACATCGGCGCTTCGATGATGGTGGGTTCCAGCTCATAGCGGGTTTCGGTCGCGCCGGGCCGCACCACATAGCCCGATGGCGTCTTGTCGGCAACCAGACCGCTGCCGGCCAACAGCGACGTCAACCCGTCCTCAAGCGAACCGCCGCCCACCAGGCCCGGGCTGCTCAAGCCGCGCACCGCCTGTGGAGAATACGACAGCGTGATGCCGGCGCGTTCGGCGAACAGGCTGAGCGCCTGCTCCATCGGGCCGGCCGGGATGCTCGGGGCGGCAACCGCAGCGGCCGGGGACGCAGCCTGCGCCGTCAGGCTCGCCGCGCCGCCGATCAAGGCCAGAGCCAGGCAGATGGCGCCTGGCAAGGTGCGGGGTTGTAGTTGAAACGGCAGGAAGCTGGCAGAACGCATGACGGTATCCATTGGGGACTGATCTTCCCTAACCGGATGAGCCCCGAAAGTCCGACAAAAAAAGCAGCATGAGCTGCCACTCGGCTGACCGCCCCCAAGCGCCGCCCGCCGCAGTGCCTTTCGCGTGGTCGTTGTTTCAGGCTGGAACGATGCGTACCCACCAGCGCGAGCGCTCGACGACCCGGACGGGCAGCAGGTGCGTGATGTTCTGCAACATCGCCGCGGGCTCGTCCAGACGGAATACGCCGGAAAGACGCAGGTCAGCCACCGCCGGGTCGCATCCCAGCCAGCCCTGGCGATAGCGCCCCGCCTCGGCCAGGAAGTCGGCGAGGCGGATGTCGTGGACCACCAGCAGGCCGCGCGCCCAGGCAAATGGGTCGATCGAAGGCTTGCCTAGCAGCGTCATGGCCACCGCCGAAACACCCAGCCCTTCACCGGCACGCAACCAGTGTTGTCCGAGCCTGGAGGAAACCAGCGCTTCGCCGCGCTCGACACGGATCTCGCTGTAGTCGTCACGCTCACGCAGCAGCACCCGCGCCTGATGCCCCTCGCAGTCGGCGAATCGGCAGCGCACGCGCCACTTGGCTCCATCGACCAGCACCTCGCCGGTACGCAGCAGCAAGTCCCGGCCTTGTACATCCACGGCGCTCGCGGTGTTGAGCAACACCTGCGTGTCATCTCCCAGGCCTACGCGACGACGTTCACCGGTGGTGGTGGCAAAGTCGGAATGCCAGGCTGGCGGTGCATGGGTCGCCAACAGCGTCGCGCTTCCCGCCACCAGGCCAAGGCCAAGCAGCTTCAGCGTACGCCGGCGACTCAGATCGGCCTCGGCGCGTTGCAACAGGGGGATGGTGTGCGCGGCGTCGGGCAGCGGGCTGGCCTGGAACACCCCGCCCATCTGCTGCAAACGTTGCCAGGCCACTTGATGTCGCGCGTCGTCACGCAGCCACTTCTCGAACTGCCGATGCAGCTCGGCATCCCCGGCATTGCCACGCAGGCGCATCTGCCACTCGATCGCCGTACGCACAATGGACTCGGGCAGACGCTCGACCGTGCTCATTGCTCGTAACAAACGCGATAGCAGTGCAACAGGGCGGCGGCCACATGGCGCTCGACGGTGCGGCTGGAAACGCCCAGCTCCAGCGCGATCTGGACATGGGTCAGGCCGCCGAGCTGATACAGGAGGAAGGCTTCGCGCACGGCCGGCTTGAGGCCATCGAGCAGCTGCGCGATGCGCTCCAGACACCGCAGCGCCTCATCGCGAACATCCGGCGAGGGATAACTGGATTCGGGCAACTGCGCCAGCGCCTCGAGGTAGGCACGCTCCAGCGCATCACGTCGCCAGTGGTCGATCACCAGACCGCGGGCGATTCGCGCTAGCAAGGCACGAGGCGCGCGGTCGCTGATCGGCTTGCCACGCACCAGCAAACGCAGAAAGGTGTCCTGGGTCAGATCCGCCGCCTGCTGCGAACAGCCGACCGAACGCCGCAGCCAGCCCTGCAGCCAGCCGTGGTGCATGCCGTACAGTTCATCGAGAGAAACGACCGAATCCCGTTCATGTAGCGACATGGCTCGCTCCGGACCCAGAGTGCGAAAACGCCATGGATGAGCACGGCGACCGCGCGCACC
The DNA here is from genome assembly GCF_005876855.1 of Stutzerimonas nosocomialis. Lineage (GTDB taxonomy): Bacteria > Pseudomonadota > Gammaproteobacteria > Pseudomonadales > Pseudomonadaceae > Stutzerimonas > Stutzerimonas nosocomialis. The sequence goes on from NZ_QLAE01000004.1 coordinate 41,955, forward strand.
TTAATCGCGAATCATTCCCATTACAAGCCTTCCGGCCATACAGGTCGCGAGCGCCGTACCAAGAGGTCGCCCGGCCGGCGTGCGGCAAGCGCGCCCGGTGCTCCGCCCCGCACGGAGCGCCTAGCGGCGAGATTCCTGACGCAGCATCTCCTTCAGTTCGGCGATTTCGCCGCGCAGCGAGCGGACCTCGTCGTGCAGGTCGGTTTCGATGTGATCCCGCGCGGCGTCGATGCTCGACTGCGTGGCTTCGCGGTCCGCCTCGGTCACCGTCTGCATGGCATTGACGATGATCGCGATGAAGAGGTTCAGCATGGTGAAGGTGGCGATCAGGATGAACGGGATGAAGAACACCCAGGCATAGGGGAAGACCTCCATCACCGGGCGCACGATACCCATCGACCAGCTTTCCAGCGTCATCACCTGGAACAGCGTGTACACCGAACGACCGAGGGTGCCGAACCACTCGGGGAACTCGGCCGAGAACAGCCCGGTCGCGATCACCGCCGACACGTAGAACACCAGCCCCAGGACCATCGCGATCGAGCCCAGGCCGGGAATCGCGGACAACAGCGCGCTGACCACGCGACGCATCGACGGCACCATGGTCACCATTCGCATCACCCGCAGCACACGCAGCGCCCGCAGGATGCTGAGCTGGCCACTGGCAGGCACCAGGGCGATGGCGACGACCGCGAAGTCGAACAGACTCCAGGGATCGCGGAAGAAACCCGCGCGATGCACGTAGATGCGCGCCGTGATTTCGGCCACGAAGACCGCCAGGATGATCGTATCGAGCAGATGAAGCATCCCGCCCCAGCGATCGACCACCGAAGCGGAGGTCTGCATGCCGAGGATGACCGCGTTGATCACGATCAACAGCAAAATGGTCCGCTGAACGGCCAGGCGCTCGATGAACTGTCCCAGGCGACTGCGCGTACCCGTGTCTGGCTTTACTACCTGCATGGTGCCTACCCGTTTCTGACTGACGTTGCCCCGGCGCCGCACGGCTTGCGCCCGCGCACCGAATTCTCGCGGGCGCGAGTATGGCGTTGCGGGGCGGACGGGGGAAGAGATGGCATTTGGTGGTCAGAGCGTCTGCCATGAGCCTTAACAGTGCCTGGCGAAGGATGAGATGTACGCTCTGAGTGGAGTAACAACGGCCCCGGACAGCCCGGGCGGCAGGCTCGTCGGGCTCATGGCCAGCTAGCCAGGCCGGCGCTTTCGAAGCGGGTGGTGCAGTGGGCCGGAAGTAATTTGACTCACAAAAAAAAGGGGCAGATCTGTTCTTAAGACAAATCTGCTCCTTTTGCTTCCCTGAGATCCTACGGCAATACGTTTTCGTACGGCCTAAACCGGGTTGGTATCGGCAAAGGCAGGTTGCCCGTTAGCACGGCACCACTCTTTAATAGCCCCCTCTGGTAATCGTCCGCGAGCTTCCGGGTAAAACAGCCAAGCAGAAAAGGGACAGGCTCGAATAAAGCCTGCCCCCTTATCTTTAGGACTTGAAGCCCGGCAGGCCTTGGTTAGCGCGCCACTGTTTGACAGCTTGCAAGACGCCCTCAGGGCTGTCGTCGGCGCCGCTGTTGGGGTAGTAAATCAAATCAGAGCCATCCGGATGCCCAGTCACTACGATAAAATGCTCAAGCAACTCATCTTGACGCTCTTCACTACCTTTCGCGTCGAATATCTCAGTAATAAGATGTAGAAACTCAGCCTCAGTGTATTCCGGCAGGCTTTTGAAAGGACTCATTTGTTGCCCCGATGCGTGTCTATATGATGTTTGGGTGTCATTGCGCGAATGTTATCGACATTGTAGATCTCGCCCTGCTGCGCGACGGGTGTTTCGTGATGCAACTCGAATGACCGGCGCTCGCCAATAGTTTCGGCGAACTGGGCTCGCGGTGCTAAGCCCTGCGCCATCCTTGCCTTGTTACCGCCGTTAAATCGCCCACTGAGATCAGCGTCTTGGCTCACCGCAAGCCAGAATGCTCTTCTGAATTGATCAAAGCTGCTAAAGGATTTTCCCCTCAGCACTTCTGCGATCTGTGATGGAACGGGGGCTCCTCGTCCAACACCAGCGTTTTCGAGCCATTTATCTCCTATAGTCTCGCCAATGCCAGTTACCACCCCTGGGTCATTCCTGACACTCAAAACTATGTAGATCGGCTTAACGTCCGCGACCGGGAACCAGATGATTGCGTCTTTGAATTCAGGCGGGAGCTCGGGATAACCGAGGATTCCGTCCGCTTTTTCGCTTGGCGGATGGACCCACACGGTAGCCACTTGCGGAGCGCTTTCTAAGGCTGGGATGCCCAGGGTGCCCGCTGGGTCGGCAGCCGGTGTCCAGATGAGCCCCAGACCATTGCCAAGGTCGGCGACGTACGATTCGCCGCGGGGCTTTGCCTGGATTACAGGGACCATCTCCCAGGCTGGATTTTTTCCCGTGTACATTCCATAGGCGCTGACAGATCCATCCGGGAGCTGCTTCACGTTGATTCGCACCCGGGTACGGCCCGCGCTCATGGTCCTGATCTGCTCGTCCGTGTAGAACACATCGTCGTCGGCAGTCGCCCGTGGAATAAGCAAGGCCACGAGCCCCATCAGCGTTCCCGCTGCCACACCCGTGGTAACGAATCCTGCAGTTGCAGAGCCCCCGGCTACCGCCCCTGGAGTAGCTAACGCACCGGTGAGGGATAGCGAGCCGCCGCCGAAGTAGCTGGTAAGGGTGGATGCTCTGGCTGCGCCGGCGATCCAGCCAAGACCAACGGTCCCCGAGCTGTCTGAGTCGCGTCCGCCCAGAATGGCCCAGTCGCCATACTGGCTCAGGCTGTCCACCGGAACGAAGCCGGATGGGCTCGAGTAGTCGATGACGCCGTTTGGCAGGTTGCAGGACTTGGCAAACACACAGCCCATGCGCGGCGGCTTCTCTGCCGGCGCTTCTTTTTGCGTCTCGACGATCAAAGGGCGCGGGGGCTGTTTGTCGAAGTCACCGTTGTAGGGTTTGCTCTGCGGAACGGGGCGCCTGCCCCTGTCATTAGCTACGTATCCGCTCACGCATCATTCCTTCGATGTAGGTCGAGCGGCAATGCTACGTACACGATGAGTTTCGCCATATGCCAGAGTCCACATAACGAATCGTGAACACTGGAGGCATCCCTGCTGGCTAGGCGCTTTGCCAGAAATACTCTTCGGGCAGCAGGCCTGGCCAACTACCAACCCAACGGTGACGCCAGTCATCCTGAAGCCAGTCCAACCACGACCCGCATGCCGCTCGATGAGCGGCATGCGGCCTCTACCTGTCCCGTCTTACTTCTGGCTGAAGCTCTGGATCAGGTTGGCATAGGCCGGCAAGTGGCCGCCCAGGATGCCGCCGAAGCCCTCGACATCGTTGCGCCAGTCACGATGCAACTCACCACCGACACTGAACCAGTTGACCAGTTGCGCACCGGCATGAGCCATGCGCGCCAGCGCCGCGTCGCGCACGGCGGTGTTGAAGGTGCCGGAGGCATCCGTCACCACGAAGACGTCATAACCCGCCTCCAACGCCGAGAGCGTCGGGAACGCCACGCAGACGTCGGTCACCACCCCGGCGATGATCAGCTGCTTGCGCCCGGTGGCCTTGATCGCGTTGACGAAGTCCTCGTTATCCCAGGCATTGATCTGCCCCGGACGGGCGATATAGGGGGCATCGGGGAACATCGCCTTGAGCTCCGGCACCATCGGACCATTGGGGCCCTCCTCGAAGCTGGTGGTGAGAATGGTAGGCAGCTTGAAGAACCTGGCGATATCCGCGAGTGCCAGCACGTTGTTCTTGAACTCGTCCGGCGAGTAATCGCGCACCAGCGAAAGAAGCCCCGCCTGGTGGTCGATCAACAAAACGACGGCATCATTCTTGTCCAGACGCGTGTAAGTGAATGCCATGCAAAAAACTCCTGTTCGAGTGAGGACCTTGGGGCACGGGAATCCGCTTCACCCCGATGGAGTCCTGATCGTAGTGAGCAACGGCACGGGCAATCGACCACGCGGTGGGAAAATAGCTTTTCGACAGAATCGAACAACCGCTCATCCGTCCAGGCATTACCCTCATGGCGTCGAATCAGGAAGCCAGACATGAAGCTCGATCTGCAGGAAATCGAAACCTATCTGCGCGTGGTGGAGCTGGGCGGGGTCAGCCGGGCGGCAGAAGACCTGGCCTTGTCGAAATCCGTGGTGAGCAAGCGCCTGAGCGATCTCGAGCAACGCCTGGGCGCCAAGCTGTTGCACCGTTCGACACGCAGGGTCGCGCCAACCGACAGCGGCATGGCCTTTTACACTCAGGCCAAGGAAGCGCTCTTCAACCTGGGCGAAGCGGCAGAAGCCGCGGCCTTCAACGACAGCGGCCTGCGCGGACGCCTCCACGTGCTGGCGCCGATGAGTTTCGGTACGTTGTGGCTGGCGCCATTGATCGCCGAGTTCATGCACCAGCACTCCCAACTGGAAATCAGCCTGCACCTGGAAGACCGGATCAGCGACTTCGAACGCGAGGGTTATGACCTCTGCGTGCGTATTTCACGCATTGGCGATAGCGCCCTCATCGCCCGCAAGCTGGCGAGCAGTGCACGGATACTCTGCGCCAGCCCCGACTATCTACAACGGCATGGAGCCCCTGAGACAGTCGAGGCGCTGCGCGGACACGAGTGCATCGGCTACAGCAACGTTTCTTCCCGACAATTCTGGTCATTCGAGAGCACCGACGAGCGGGGCGAACTGGCAAACATCGCGCCACGGGGGCGCTTCTCCAGCAACAACGGCGAAGTGATGCGCGAGGTGGTGCTGGCTGGCCTGGGCCTGGCACTGCTACCCAGCTTTCTCGTCCACCACCATCTCAAGGCCGGCTCGCTGATCGAAGTCCTGCCCCACGCACGCCCCAAGCCCTACTCCATCTACGCCATGTACCCGCGCTCCAGCCGAGCCTCACGCAAGGTCGCGGCCCTGTGCGACTTCCTGCAACAACGCCTGTTCGAGCCGCCCTGGGAACAGCACTGACATCTGGGCGAAATGGGGTCGTTCGTCACCAGCCAGCGTGACTGCCGCGGGCGACGCCGGCTCCAGCGACGCCATTACCGCACAGCGTGAGCAGGGAAAATATCTGCCCCAGTCCATGTCTCACCCTCATATAATTGTTATGTTATAACAAATACTATAGAGAGAGCGTCATGTACGGATTTGCACGTTGCGGCAGGATTTGGCTTCTTGGTAGCGCAGCACTCACGAGCGGTATCGTCTCGTGTGCAACCGCTTTGGCCGCGGAGCCGGAGAGGGTCGATGTAACAGAGCTGGAGACAATCGAAGTAGTAGGCCAAAGGACGAATGCGGAACGTATCGAACCGCTGGCTCGCACCAAGGTCAGCACCGCTCCGGAAAGCCTGCCGGCTGCAGTGTCCACCATCAGCGCTGAAGAGATCGGCACGCTCAACGTCGGCCGCGACATCTCCAACATCTACCGCCGGGTGCCGGGCGTGGTGGCCAACAACATCGATCAGGGCGACACGGGCAACGGCTTTCGCATGCGTGGCTTCGCAACCAACGGCACCCACGGTGCCGACGTGGCGGTGTACGTCGATGGTGTGCCCCAGAACATTCCGTCGAGCCAGGGCGGTGCCGGACACGGCCCGGTGTTCATGGAGTGGCTGACGCCGCAGATGATCAAGCGCGTGGACGTCATCAAAGGCCCGGTATCGGCGCTGTACGGCGACCAGAACCGGGCAGGCTCGGTGAATATCGAAACCCTCGATGGCGGCGACGTGGCCTCGAGCATCGGCCTGGATATCGCCAGCTTCGACGGCCGCCGCGCCGATCTGGTGCTGGCCGGCGAACATGAAGGGTTCGAATCGCTGTTCGTAGCGGACCTCTACAAGACCAACGGCTATCGCAAGGCCGCCGAGACCAATCGCGACAACTACTTCTGGAAGCTCTCCAAGGTCATCGACGACGCCAGGTATTCGGCCCGGTTCAGCCACTACGCGTCGGACTTCAAGAACGATGGCTACCTGAACCTGCCCGCCCTCAGGGCCGGCACGATCAGCCGCCGCGACACCGACAACCTGTACGGTTTCGGCAATGCCAACCGCAACACCTACGTCATCAACCGCTCACCGGCCGATGGCGAAGCCGGCCTGTACTACACCGCCTACTACGAGAACTTCAGACGTGTACGCGGCATCGCCAATGGCGCCGACACCCACAACTACGGAAAGGATGATCGGGACATCTACGGCGGCCGCCTGGCCTACAACTTCGTGCACGAAGACACAGCGGCGCTGATGGTCGGTGCCGATGTACGGCGTGACAAGGGCGATGCCTACCGCCAGCAATATCGCAACTTCGAGCCGACGCCGAACTTCTACTACGACTTCGACATGGACCTGATCACCTACGGCGTGTTCGCCCAGGGCCAGTACAAGCCGTTCGACTCGCTGAAGCTACTGGGCGGTGTCCGCTACGATCGCTTCGATTACGACATCGAGAACCTCAAGTTCCGCAATGCCGACACCGGCTACCACAGCTCGGTCACCACGCCGAAGTTCGGCCTGGTGTGGACGCCGATAACGCAGCTGGAGTTGTTCACCAACGTCGCCCAGGGCTTCCGCTCGCCCGCGGCGGAGTACATCAGCGCCGGCAGCGGCAGCGCACTGCCGCCGAGCGAGACCGGCGGACAGATCAACGGCAACGTTCGCCCGAGCAAGGTCAAGTCCTACGACGTTGGCTTCACCGTACGGCCGACCGATCGCCTCTCCAACACCACCGAGTTCTATTACATCCAGAACGACAGCGAGACGATCCAGACCTCGCCGGGCGTCTACGAGCAAGTCAGCGACACCACCCGAAAGGGCGTGGAAACAAGCTTCAACTACCAGGCCACGTCCACCGTCAGCACCTACGCCAGCTACGGGCGGATCATCGATGCGGTGATCGACAACCCGGCACCGGGCACGGGCGCGCGGCTGGTCGTGCCCGAGCACACCTACAAGGCTGGTGTTCAGTACCGCGACGCATTCATGGGTGGCCAGCTGACGCTCAACGCCGATGCCTATCACCTGGGGGGCATCCCCTACTACGTGGGCACAGAGAAAAAGGAAATGCCGCCCTACACCCGTTACGACCTGCGCGCCACTTACGATTACAGCGCCTATCAGTTCAGCGTCTACAGCACCTTCCAGCCCCACCGCTACGGCAGCGAAGTGGCCTACGGCACGAACAGCGGGCTGGTCATCGTGCCGCAGCCATCCACCACCCTGGGCGCATCGGTCAGGTATTTCTTCTGACGGTTAGCGTTCTCGACTGGAGCAAAAGTGAACGACCAAAGGGGACAGACTGACTGTCCCCTTTTTGCTGACGGCGCGGCGAACGGGTGCCATGGTTCAAGCTGGGACCAGCAGCCTTGAGCGCCCAGACGTCTCAGTCCGACGCTCTGGCCGACGTCCTTGGACGCCGCGACACCAGGTATTGCTCGCCTAGCAAGACCACCAACCCGCTCAGCACGATGATGAAGGTGCCGATGCAGCTCCACAGATTCGGCAGCTCGGAAAAAAGCAGGTACCCCAGCAGGCTCGCGCCGACGATTTGCAGGTAAGTGAACGGAGCGACGAAGGGTGCAGGGGCCACCTCGAAGGCACGCACCAGGCAGTAGTGCCCGCAACCACCGAGGATGCCCATGCTGACCAGCAACCCGACATGCATCAGGCTTTCCGGCGACTGCCAGAAGAATGGAAGCATCAGGCTGGTCAACACGAACCCGGCGGCGGCCATGTAGGTGTTGGACGTTTCCGGCGTGTCGTGACTGGCGAGCTTGCGCGACAGGATCTGCGTAAGCGCCGAGGTACAAGCGCTCAGGAGCACCAGTAGCACGGCAGGATGAAAGGCATCGCCGCCCGGCTGGATGACGAACAGCGCCCCAGCGAAGCCACTGATTGCCGCGACTGTCTTCAGCAGGCCTACCGTCTCGCCCAGCATGAAGGGTGACAGCGCCAGGACCACCATAGGCGCCGTGAAACTCACCGCCGCCGCGGTCCCCACCGGCACGTACTGCAGCGCACAGAACATCAGGAAGGAGGTGAGGCAGAACAGCAACGACCGCACGATTTGCAACCAGGGGCGCCGAGAGCGAAACAGCGCCGTCCCTTTGCGCGGCGCGAATACCACAAGCATGAACACCACATGGCCGAAGTAGCGGCACCAGAGCAACTGAATGACCGGGTAGAACAGGCCGAGGTACTTAACTTCCGCATTCAGTAGCGGAATCAGAATCGCCGCCGCCAGCATGAATGCCACCGCTGTCACCAACGGGCTGCGCTTCGGCTCCAACTGCTCCTCGAGGACTTCATCTTCCCGTGCCGCCAACATCAGGTGCTCCCTTGATCAGCTTGTTGTTGTCAGCCAGTTCCGCATCGGACTGCCAACGCAGGCTCCACGTTCGAACGGATGCAGATGGCCGATCGACCGAGGTGTATCGCAGCTTACTCCTATCAGTTGCCCACTCGGCCGGAGAAAGGCCCTTTGACCGCAGGCGTCACCGTCTGCAATCGGCCGAAACAGACACTAATCGTCAGGCCCCGGAGTCCCGCTCTCCAACCGCGGCCCCGCCCACTCCACGAACGCCCTCACCCGCGGCGAAAGCTGCAACGAGTGCGGATAGACCAGCTGGATCGGCAGGTCCACCGGCTCGAACGCCCTGAGTATCCGGACCAGGCGCCCGTCTGCCAGCTCGTCCGCCACCTGGTAGTGCATCAGGCGCGTGATGCCCAGGCCCTGCACGCAGGCGAGGCTGGCGGTGCGGATCTGGTTGCATACCAGCCGTGGCGCGATGGGTTCGGCGACTTCCTTGCCGCCGTGGCGGTAGTACCAGTGCCGGCCCTGGGAGGCGAGCGTGATGCAGGCGTGGTCGCGCAGCGCCGCCGGGCTGTCGATGGACGGGACGCTGCGCAGGTAGTCGGGGCTGGCGCAGGTCACCAGTCGGGTGGCGCCGACCTGACGCGCCACCATGGCCGAGTCGGGAAGGTGGCCAATGCGCAGGGCGAGGTCCAGGCGCTCATCGAGCAGCGGCAACATCTGGTCGTTCAGGCTCAGCTCGATGCGCAGCTCGGGATGCTCCTTTAGAAAGGCGTTCACCATGGGCGCGACGTAGCGCTGGCCGAACTCGACCGGTGCGGTCAGGCGGAGCAGGCCGCGAACGACGCCGTCGCGCGCCGCCAGGCGCTGCTCCATGTCGTCGAAGTCCGCGAGCATGCGGCGGCTCCAGGCCAGGTACTCCTGGCCCTCGTCGGTCAGAGCCATGCGCCGGGTGCTGCGGTTCAGCAGTCGAACCCCGAGATGGCGCTCCAGCGCCGCCAGCGAGCGGACGAGCGACGCCACGGATTGACCCGTCGCCTCGGCCGCCGAGCTCAGGCTGCCGTTTTCGACGATCCGGACGAAATTGGCCATTGCCTTGAGCCTGTCCATTGCCACCTTCGATCTGTGCGTTCGGTGCACAAGTATTGTCAGGTTCGGGCCATAGGTGAAACGGGTAGATCGGCAGACACTTCGGCTATCGATCTTTACCGGAGCGACTGCCATGACCGAACGACCCAGCCCTGCGCGCATTCTTTCCTACGACCACATCGGCATCCGTGTCAGCGACAAGCCCCGGGCGATGGCCTTCTACCAGGCGCTCGGGTTCATGGAGACCGCGAGCTTTCCGCTGTTCGAGGCCAACGAGATGCTCAGCGCCGATGGGGTGCGTATCAACCTGATCTTCAACGGTACCCGCGTACCGGATGCCCGCAACGTGCTGCTGGATGCGCCGGTGAAGCTGCCGGGCATGACCCACCCGGCCTTCATCGTCGATGACCTGGAGGTGCTTCAAAGCTGGCTGGGCGAACGGGGCATCGTCATCACCGAGGGGCCACACCCCATCGGCCCCCGAAGGGTCGCGCTGTTCATCCGCGACCCGGACGGCAACGTCCTGGAATTCAATCAACTCGTCGAAGGAGATGCCCAATGAAACTCTACGATCTGGATGCGTCCGGCAACTGCTACAAGGTCAGGCTCTTCGCGGCGCTGGCCCGTATCGAACTCGAACGCATCCCGGTGGATATCCCGGGCGGCGAGCACAAGCGCCCCCCGCTGGCGGACCTCAATCCGCTGGGGCAGCTGCCGATTCTGCAAGACGGCGCCCATGTCGTGTGGGACTCCCAGGCGATCCTGGTGTACCTCGCGGGCAAGTACGGCGGGCTGGCATGGTGGCCGGCGCACCCGCTGGGGCAGGCGGAGATCGTCCAGTGGCTGTCGTTCGCCACCAACGAGGTCCAGCACAGCCTCTGCGCGGCGCGGCTGGTGGAGAAGTTCGGCTACGCGCTGGACAAGGACGCGGCGCTGGCGAAGTCGCCGGCCGTGCTCTCGATCCTCGACAGGCATCTGGAGCGCCATGACTGGCTGGCGATGGGCCGCCCCACGATCGCCGATTGCGCGGTCTACCCCTACGTCGCGCTGGCCCCGGAAGGCAGCGTGGACCTCGAACCCTACGGGCACGTCGCGCGCTGGATGAAACGGATGGAAGAGCTGCCCGGTTATTTGCCCAAGCCTTGAGGGCCTCGGGCGGGCAGTCCTAGCGATATTCTCTGCAACCGCCACCGAGGCACGCTGGAAGCCCGACAGCGCCAGCCTGCTGGAATCGGCCGAAAGACGTGGCCTTACGCCCGCATTCAGCCGTGGTGGCCGTGCGGGACGTGTGACGCCCCGCGCGGCATTTTCGGCTCACCGTGGCAGACCGTGAACAGCGCTCTGAGCCGCAGAGGCGCGCCGGCGACTTCCGGGCAGCGGCCTGTCCGTCCGATGCGTACGCCCTGCCAGATGCATCGGACAACCGAAGACAAGCCTTTTGCTTAAGTTGAATAATTCTCAATATCATGCATAGACTCGTCTCAACTAACCACGACTCGTTCATTGCCCATGCCCCAGCATTGCCGCGATCTCCCCGAGTTGCTGCGTATTGCGGCCCAGGCATTGCCTGGGCTGAACGGTGAAGTCGGTCCGGCCGAAAGGCACCAGCTCACGTGTGGCCGGCCGGGCAACATTGCGCAGGTCGCCGCGCTGCATGCGCATTGGCAGCGGGCCCATCCCGAGGCAGGACCGCATTACTGGTCGGCGCGCAGCTGGTCATTGCTGATCTGGCAGCCGATATACCTCAGCGTGCTCGCTGTCTATCTATGCCGCAACGCGCCCTGCCTGGCAGAGATGGGCCAGTCGATGAACGAAGGCTCAGTGCACGGCTTTCGCCTGCCCGCCCACTGCCCTTATCGGGGTGACCGCACGGCCCTGATAGGTTGTGCCAGCGAGCAGTTGACGGCCTTCGTCGAGGGCCAACTCGCGGAATTCCACGCGGTCGCCTCGATCTACCCAAAGATGGCGCGCCTGCTGGTCGCCGACTGCGTGCGGGCAGCCCTGCTCCTCGCGCAACGCAACGAACCGATCGCCGATGAAGTCCTGCTCGAAGCCGAGCGCGACTGGCTCGCGGCATTGGCCCTGCCCGGTGGCGGCGCGCTGACCGTGGTGGATCTGGACGACGGTCGCACCTGCCTCGGCATGGGGCGCAAGGCGTGCTGCCAGCACTTTCGACGCGCCGATGGGGAGCTCTGCGACAGCTGCCCGAAACTCGACCGAGACGCGCGGCTGCAACGCTTGCGGGCCCTGGCATGCTGAGCCTGCACGGCATCGCCGTGGTGAACTAGTGCAGGCGATGCCCCTGTCCACCCGGCTTTCGCGGCCCGCGCCCGTGCCGCTGCGCTACCTGCTCGCCCTCGCGGCCATCGCTCTGCTCACACCGCTGCACCTGAACCTGGGCATGACGCACTGGACGCCCGCGCAATGGTCGCTGAGCCCGCCGGCGGACGGCAGTTTCGATGCCCTGGAGTTCGGCCTGTCGGCGTTGCCCCGGCTGGTCATGGCGCTGCTCGTCGGCGCCGCGCTGGGGCTGTCCGGCAGCGTGCTGCAACAGCTGACGCAGAACCGCCTGGCTTCGCCGATGACGCTGGGGGCCGCCGCCGGCGCCTGGCTCGGGCTGACGGCTACCGCCCTGTTCGCCCCGTCCCTGGCAGCCACGCAGGGTCACTGGGCGGCGCTTGGCGGTGCTCTGGGCGCGGTCGGCCTGGCCTTGCTGATCGCCGGTCGCAACGGCGCTTCGGGGTTGCCGGTGATCCTTGCCGGCATGGCGCTGAACCTGCTGCTCGGCGCCATCGCCACCGCCATCCTGTTGGTTCATACCAAGCAGAATCGCGGCCTGTTCCTCTGGGGCGCGGGCGACCTGGCGCAGATCGACTGGCACTGGGTGCAATGGCTGGGGCCGAAGCTGCTGGTCGGCCTGGCACTGATCGTCCTGGCGCCGCGCCCACTGACGTTGCTGCAGCTCGGCACTGCCGGTGCGCGGGCACGGGGGCTGTCGCTGTTGCCGGTGATGCTGGCGTTGTTCCTGGCTTGCCTGTGGCTGACTTCGGTGGCGATTACCGCGGTCGGGCTGATCGGCTTCATCGGCCTGATCACGCCGAACCTGGCACGGCTCGGCGGCGCCCGTACCGCGCGGGACGAACTGCTGTTCAGCGCCCTGCTCGGCGCGCTGCTGCTGCTCGGCGCCGATGCCATCACCCTGGCGCTGAACCGCTGGTTTTCCGAGCTGATCCCGAGCGGCGCGGCGGCCGCCTTGATCGGCGCACCGGCACTGCTTTGGCTTTTACACCGCCAGCTTGGTGCGCAGGATCGCCAGGGCCTGACGCTGCCGCCGGGCGCGCCATCGCTGAACGTCCGGCGCCTGGCATGGCTGCTCCTCGCCGGTGGCGCGGTGGTGGCGCTCACCCTGTTACTGCAGCGCGGCCCGGGCGGCTGGCAGCTGGGCTGGCCCTCGGCGGTGCTCTGGTCGCTGCGCTGGCCACGCCTGCTGGCGGCCGTTGCGGCGGGCTGCGGATTGGGGGTCGCCGGCATGATGCTGCAGCGTCTGCTGCGCAACCCGCTGGCGAGCCCGGACATCCTTGGCCTGACGGCCGGCGCGACCCTGGCCGTGGTCGCCGCGGTGACGCTGTTCGGTGCCGGCATGATGCAGCTGGTCGCGCCCATCGCCGCCTTCGGCGGCAGCCTGCTGGTGCTCGGCCTGCTTTTGCTGTTCGGCCGCCGCCACCACTATTCGCCGGGGATCATGGTGCTGGTTGGCGTGTCGCTGGCGGCCCTGCTGAACACTGCGCTGCAAATCGGCCTGACGCGAGGCGAAGCGGACGCCCTGGCACTGCTCGGCTGGCTGGCCGGCTCGACCTACCGGATCGAAGCGGGCGAGGCGGTGATGCTGAGTCTGGCGGTCACCGCCCTGGTAGCGCTCAGCCTGATCTTCCATCGCGCGCTGACCCTGGTCTCAATCAGTGACGGCGTGGCACTGAGCCGCGGGCTGCACGTAGCCCGCGCGCGGCTGGCGTTGCTGCTCCTGGTGTCGCTGCTCTGCGCCGTGGTCACCAGCATGCTCGGGCCGGTGGCCTTTCTCGGCCTGCTGGCGCCGCACATGGCGGCGCTGCTCGGCGCCCGGCGGGTGCTGCCGCAACTCTGGCTCGCCGCCCTGCTCGGCGGCTGGCTGATGCTGGTCTCCGACTGGCTCGGCCGCTCGGCGCTCTACCCGCTGGAGGTGCCGGTCGGGCTGGTCGCCTCGATCCTCTGCGGGCTTTACTTCCTCTATCTGCTCATCCGGCAGCGCATCGCATGAAGGCTTGGCTCACCCTCTCCTTCCTTTTGCTGATCCTTATCGGCGCACCGGTGCGTGCTGACGATCCGCCGCGCATCGCCGCACTGAGCTGGGAACCGATCGAGCATCTGTTGATGCTTGGCGTCACGCCCGTGGCGGTCGCCGACAGCGCCGACTACCGCGCCTGGGTGGTGCGCCCGACACTTCCCGACTCGGTAATCGATGTCAGCACCCGTACCGAGCCGAACCTGGAGCTGCTCGCCCAACTCGACCTCGACCTGATCGTCATCACCCCGCTGCTGGAAGACCTGCGTCACAAGCTCGAACGCATCGCACCGGTGGTCGCTTACGGTGACTTCACCCAGGCACGCGACAACCATCAGATGCAACGGGAGAACTACCTTGCGCTCGCCGCACGCATCGGCCGGCTCGACCGGGCTCGTGAGACGCTGGAGGCGATGGACGCCCGCCTGGACGACCTGCGCGCCCAGCTGCACGCACACTTCGGCGAACGCCTGCCGAACGTGACGGTGGTGCGCTTCTCGACGCCGACTGCGGTGCTGGTCTACGGGCCGAACTCCATGCCCTGGCATGCGCTGGACCTGCTGGGACTGGGCAGCGCCTACGACACGCCGGCCAGCCGCTGGGGCAATTTGCAGTTGCCGGTGACGGTGCTCAGCGGGATCGACGAAGGCGTGGTGCTGCACATCGAACCCTTCCCCGCTGGCGAGCGATTGTTCAACAGCCAGCTGTGGAAGGGTATGCCGGTGGTGCGCGGCGGGCGCTTTGCCGGCATGCGCCCGGCCTGGACCCACGGCGGCGTGTTCTGCGTGCAGTTCCTCGCTGAAGCGATCACCGAGGCGCTGCAAAAGATTCCGACTACGGCTGTAGAGCCATAAGCCATAAGCCATAAGCCATAAGCCATAAGCTTCCAGCTTCCAGCTTCAAGCTGCTCTTAGTACTCCCACGTCAGCGTCACCATCGCGTTGCGCGGCGCCGCGTAGTAGGTCTGCTCCCAGTACAGGCTGGTGTAGTACTTCTCGTCGAACAGGTTGTTGACGTTCAGCGCCACCTTGAAGTGCTCGTCGATGTCGTAGCTGGCCATGGCATTGACCACCGCATAGTCGTCCTGGCGGGTGACGATAGTGTCGCCGGCGGCCGTGGTGCCCTGCTCGCGGGAAATGTCGTCCTGCCAGGTGACGCTGCCGCCGACCTTCAGCCCCTGCACCACCGGGACCTTATAGGTGGTCGCCAGGTACAGGTAGTTGCGCGGCACGTAGGTGCGCACCGTGCGACCCTCCTCGTCCTCAAGCGAGAACAGATGGGTGAAGCCTGCGCTGGCTTCCCAGTTGTCGGTCAGTTGTCCGGCCAGGGCCAGCTCGTAACCCTTCGAGAGGGCATCGACGGTGTTGTAGTAGGACACCCCGGCATCGGCGTCGAAGCCGCCGTATTCGGGCGTGTTCTGCTGCTTGGTGCGGAAGACTCCGGCGCTGGCGTTCAGCCGGCCACCGAGCCACTCGCCCTTGACCCCGCCCTCGGCGCTGTGACCCTCGATCGGGTCGAGCCGCGTCAGGTTCGCGCCCAGCAAGTGCTGCGGGCTGAAGATCTTGGTGTAGCTGGCGTAGGCCGAATAGTGCTCGCCGAAGTCGTAGGTGGCGCCAGCGTAGGGCGTCGTTTTCGACTCGGCATACTCGTGCGTGTCGCCGACCTGGTAACCGTTGCTGGCGAGCCGGGTGTGGTTGGCGCCGAGGATCAGCTTGAGGCGGTCGGTCACGCTGAAGTGCCCGGCGCTATAGACGCTGCGGCGATAGGTGGTGTAGTCCGCGCCGCTGGTCAGGCCGTTGTCGAAGCCGGGACGCGGGTAGTCGCCGTCGAAACCGGGCGGCAGCGGGATGCTGAAGGCGTCGTCATAAGAGGACCAGCGTGCAGTCGAGCGCGACCAGTTGGCCCCGATCACCGCCTCGTGCGTGCGGCCGAACAGCGTGAACGGTCCCTTCACATAGGCGTCGCCCAGCAGTTGCCGCTCGATGCGGTCGTACTTGGAGGCGTAGGTGAACAGGCCCTCCCCGGTATCCGCATCCGGCACGCCGCTGGCGAGGAACTGCTCGGCATCGGCGCTGATCTCGCGGTAGTTCAGCGAGAGGCGCGAATGCCAGCCGCCGCCCCATTGCGTGGTCAGCTCGGCGAAGGCCTGCTTGTCCTTCGTGTCCCAATAGGTCCAGTCCGGCGAATAGCTCTTCGAGCGGCTGTAGTCGATCGGATTGCCTTCGCTGTCGTACACCGACAGCGCGCCCCACATGATGCCGTTGGGCCGGTTGCGCTGTTCCGAATAGCCGAACAGCGCCGTGTTGCGGTCGTTCAGGTCCGCCTCGAGCATGGCGGAGAAGACGGTCTTTTCGAGCGAATAACGGTCCAGGTAGGAGTTGCCGTCCTGCTGCACGGCGAGCACGCGGCCACGTATCCGGCCGGCCTCGTCCAGCGGGCCGGAGACGTCCAGTTCGCCGCGCGCGGTGTCCCAGGAGCCATAGCTCAGCGACGCCTCGGCCTGAAAATCGCGTGTCGGGCGCTTGCGTACGAAGTTAACGGTCGCCGCCGGGTTGCCCGGGTTGGCGGTCAGGCCGTTGGCGCCCTTGAGCACGTCTATGTGGTCATAGAGGAAGGTGTCGATGTCGCCCATCTGCTCTTCGGAGCTGAACGGCAGGCCGAGGCCGTCGACCTGGAAGTTCGACACGTCGAAACCGCGCACCGAGTAGTAGGTGCGGTCGGTCTCGACCCGCTGCACGTTGACGCCGGCCGCCTGCAGCGCGCCGGTGGCGTTGGTCAGGTCGAAATCGTCGAGCTGCTCACGGGTCAGGGTGATGGTGGTCTGCGGCGTTTCACGCGGAGCCAGATCCAGGCGCGTCGCGGTGCTGATCGCGCCGATGGTGTAGGAGTCGCTGCGTTCGGTCACGCTCGGTGCCGGCTCGCGTTCGGCGGTGACGTTCACCGGCTCGAGCTGCAGCGGGTCTTCGGTTTCCTGGGCGAGCGCCAGCGGCGAGGCGAGCAGGAGCGTGATCGGCGCCAGCCGGCAGGCCAACGTTAGAGCGGACGGACGCGAGACGCGGATGCCGGCACGTGCCGACAGGTAGGGGATCACTTCGGTCATGGTGTCTTCGTTTCATGTCGATTGACGTTCGGGTGCTTGCGGGAAAGGCGTCGAGTCAGCTCATGGAATCCGTTCCTGTATGGGTAAAAGGGTGGCGTCATGCCGGGGTCGTCTGGGTCCGCATGACCGCGCGATACCAGCCGTGGAAGTGCTGCATGCCTTCTTCCAGGGGCACCTGGTAGGGGCCGCGGTCGTCCTCGCCACGGCGGTAGAGCGCTCGGCGGCCGGCATCGGTGCGCTCGGCGATCTCGTCGTCCTCCAGGGCGGTCTCCAGGTAGGCGGCGCGATGCGCCTCGCACAGCGCGCGGTTGGTCTGGCGCAGTTCGGCGGGGTAGTAGAACTCGATGACGTTGAGCGTCTCGTGCACGCCCTGCGGGTACAGCGTCGAGAGCACCAGCGCGTGCGGGAACACCTCGATCATGTGGGTCGGGTAGTAGCTGGCCCAGATCGCGCCGAAGTCCGGCGAGCGGCCACTGAAATGCGCCATCAGCCCCTCATGCCAGGCGCGGTAGGCCTCGGTGCCGGCGCGCGCGAGGTTGGGCGCCACCGCGATGCGCTGCAGGCTGTACCAGTCGCCGTACTCCCAGCTCAGCCCGCCGCTGTGCACGTAGCGTCGCAGGCCGGGATGGAAGGAGGCGATGTGGTAGTCGTCGTTGTAGATCTCGATGAACGTCTTCCAGTTGCACTGGCAGGGATGCGCCTCGACGTGATCGAGCTCGTAGCCGGCGAAGTCCATTTCCGCGCGGTCGAACAGCCGGCCGATGTCGGCGGCGGGGTCGCGCTCACCCTCGAAGAGAAAGCCGCCGACGTTGAACAGCGGGTAACGCGGCAGGTTGCGGCAGGGCCGCTCGGGGAATTTCGGGGCGCCGACGATCAGGCCGTGGCTGTCGTAGGTCCAGGCGTGCAACGGGCAGAGGATGCGCCCGCCGGTGGCGCGCAGGTTGCCGCGGCGGATGGCGCAAGGGTCGCTGTCGAGGCTGTGGTCGCCGAGCATCAGCGCCTGGCGGTGCCGGCAGACGTTGGAGATCAGCTCCACGCCGTTCTCGTTGCGCACGAGGATGCGACTGTGCGCGTCCTGCGGCAGCGCGTACCAGTCGCCGGGGCTCGGGACCATCTTTTCGTGCCCGACATAGCGCGCGCTGCGGCGGAAGATCAGCGCCTGCTCGCGCTCGTAGACGGCCGGGTCGCAATAGTCACGCACGGTCAGTTGCGGCAGGTCGTCGGCCAGGCGCAGCGGGGGTTCGGTCAGTCGGTTCGGGTTGAACATGCAAGGCTCCTTGATACCGACACCCGGCGCACCGCGTTCGGTCGAACACGGGCGGCGAGGCGGCATGGGCTTCTCGAGTTCACCGGCCAGGGGCCGGTCGCGGGACTACACCGTCAGCGCGGATTCACCGCTGGTTTCGCGGCGCTGCCGGGCCGGCCCGTAGGGCGCCACCGGGTTATCCAGCGGATCGGCCATGATCAGGCTGCCGGCCGGGTTGGCCAGGTCCACCATCTGCAGGTTGTTCTTCAGCTGCAGCCGGTTGAGGCACGAGTGCAGGAAGGTCGGCGCGAAGAAGTCGTAGCGCGCGAAGCGCTCGGCCAGCTCCGGGTGCGCACGCTGGTAGTCGAGCACCGACTCGGCCACGGTGCGCCAGAACCGCACCTCCTCCAGCGTGCCGCTGTCGTCCAGCAGCTGGCCCATGTGGCGGAACACGCCGTCAAAGATATCGATGAAGATGCCGAGGATCTTGAAGTCCTCCGGCACGTCGACCGCCAGGCGCTCGAGTCCTTCGGGCATCGGCGCGTCCTTGTCGAGGATGGCCGACTCCTCGGCGATGTCTTTCATGAACACCCGGGTCGGCACATGGCCTTCGAGGACCAGGATGAGGTTTTCGCCGTGCGGCATGAAGACCAGGTGATGGGCATAGAAACAGTGCACCACCGGAATCAGGAAGGCCTCCAGGTAGCGCCGCAACCAGGCCGTCGCGGTGAGCCCGGAGCGGCGGATCAGTTCCGGCAGCAAGGGCGCGCCCTGCGGATCGACGTGCAGCAGCGCGGCCATGGTCATCAGCCGCTCGCCCGGTTGCAGCCGCGGGATGGGGCTTTCCCGCCAGAGCGCCGAGAGCATCTTCTTGTAGGGGCTGTCGGTCTGTAACGCCGCCTCGTAATAGCGGTTGCGATAGCCGACCGAGGCCACCTCGCGCAGGATGCCGAAGCCGTACGCCTGCAGCACCGGGTCGGCGCTGATCAGCCCGTCGAGGTAGGCATTGATCGCCGGCGTGCCGGCCATGTAGTACGGCGACAGCCCGCGCATGAAGCCCATGTTGAGCACCGACAGCGAGGTCTTCACGTAGCAGCGTTCGGGCACGGAGACGTTGAAGTAGGTACGCACCGACTGCTGCGCGCAGTAGCGATCCTCGCCGAGCCCGAGCGGCACGATGCGGCGCTCGGCGATATCGGCGGCGAACATGATCGACAGCTTGTTGAACCACTGCCAGGGATGAGCCGGCATGAACAGGTAGTCGGCCGGGTCCAGGCCCTCGCCGGCCAGCTGCTGGCGGAACGCGATGGGCTGCCGCTCGCCCAGCTCCTGGCGCAGCAGCGTCTCGTGGTCGAGCCCGGGCACGGCGGCGAAATGTGCGTTGTCCCGATGCACCGCCAGCCAGACGATGGCGAAACGGCCGCCGGTCTCAGGCGCGTAGGCGTGGTAGTCGAGCGCATCGAAGCCCAGCCGCCCGTTGTTGGCGACGAACCCCGGGTGGCCTTCGATCATCGCCGCCTCGAGCGTCTGGTAGTCGGCATCGGCCAGCTCGGCGCTGCTCAAGGCGGGGCGCGAATGCTTGTAGGCGGCGCCGAACAGCGTGCTGCTGATCTCGTCGAGGTACACCGGCAGCTTGTCAGCAGGGATACCCAGGGTGCGCTTGAAGTCGATGACGAAGGTCAGCGCATCGAGCGGCTGCAGCTGGCCGTCCAGTTCCCGTTCGATGCTGGCGGCATCCACATGCCAGTGACGCAACGCCATGCGCCGGGCCTTGAAGCGGTAGCGGCAACCGGGCGTGTCACCGACCAGCTCGTACCGGCTCCAGGCCCCGGCCGCCTCGTCCAGGCACGCCGGCGTGAAGACCTGCTCGTGGGCGAACTCGGCGATGGCCTTGCGCACCAGCAGCCGGTTGACCTTGCGCCAGACGTCGGGGTGCAGATGCGTGACCGCTGAAGCGGGGCGATCGAGGCTCGGGGACATCGTCATGGGGCCTGTTCCTCCAGTGAGTGAGCGAAATCATGGGGCGAGCAGAACGCCAGCCGGGCGGTCTTGCCCGGCAGCTGGACGGTGCCGGCGTCGACGAAGCCGACCAGCCGGTTGAGGCGGTGTACCCGTTCGTTGCGCGCATCCGGCTCGACCACCACCCGCTGCGCGCCGAGCGCATCGAAGAGGAAGGCCATGACGGTGCGCAGCACGTCGCGGGTGTAATGGCGGATCGGCCGCTCGGCCGGGCCGACGAAGAAGTGCATGCCGATGTCGCCGGGCTGGACCGGGTAGCAGTCGCCGAGCGGGTCGCGGCCCGGGTCGTAGCACTCCATGACGAACGCCGGGCGGCCCTCATGGAACCCGAGGTAGGCCTGCAGGCCGTGGGCCGCGGCGTCGCGGTAGAACTCGGCGGTCGCCTCGACGCTCATGTTCTGCATGTTCCAGAAATGCGCGTAGTCCATCTGGTACCAGGGCTGGATGATCGCTGCGTCCTGCTCCAGACGCAGCGGACGCAGGCCGAAGGCCGGGTTCAGCGCGGCGCGGTTGTCCGCCGGCATGATCAGTTCAGGCATGGCAGGCCTCCGCGGGTGCGCGGTGGCGGCTGTCGACGCCGAACCAGCCGCGGTCGATGGCGGCGGTCAGCAACATGCCGGCCGCGGCGATGGCGAAGCTGGCGGGCACGCCGACCCAGTCGACCAGGTAGCCGGCACTGAACGACGAGAGCAGCACACCGAGGTTCTGGAAGAAATTGGTCACGCCGAAATCGCGCGCATACATTGGCGGTGTGCTGACCTTGAACAGCGTGACTTCGAGCTTGACGATCACCTGATACAACGCCCAGCCGTACAGGCAGCGCCCCAGCACGATCAGCCACGCCGAATCGCTCGCCTGCAGCGCCAGCCCCGCCGCGCCGAGCAGCAGGTTGAGCAGGGTGTGATCCACCCAGCGCGGCTGGCTCGCCATGCGATGGCGCAGCGCCAGGGCGACCAGCGCGACGATGCCGGGAATGGCGAACACCACGCCGGTGAGCATCTGCTCGGCGAGGCCGGTGCGCGCCTCCCAGTACACCGTGAAGAACGGCCGCACCAGGTAGGCGCTGAAGTCGAACAGGAACATCAGCAGGCTCAGCTTGAGCAGGGCAGACAGCGCCTCCGGCGTGCGCCGCGGGGCGGGTGCGGCGCGCTCGGCCGCATCCTCCGACAGCACCCGCACCACCCGTCCGCTGCGGATCAGGTAGGTGCACAGGGCGAACTGCACGAGATCGCCCGCCGCCATCAGCGCCACGCAGAAGCGCGGGCCGAATTCCTGCAGCGCCAGGCCGCCAACCGCGGCACCGAAAATGGCGCCGATGTGCACCACCACCGAGAGCAGCCCGATGGTCACACTGTGCCGCTCGGCCGGTTCCAGGCGCATCAGGTAGGGAAACATCAGCAGGTAGCTGGCCTTGGTCATGAACATCAGCATGGTCAGCAGCCAGTACGCCTCGACTGTCGGCGCCCAGATCGCCAGCAGGCAGAAACTGGTGGCGGCCAGTTGCGTCCAGGCCAGCAGATGCATGGTCTCGACACGCCGCGCAACGCGGGCCCAGACCGGCAGCATGCACATCACCGCGATGGAGATGGCGGCGATGTAGGCGCCCACGTGCACCGAGCTGGTCAGGCCATAGCGCAGCTCGAAGAACTGCGGGTAGAAGGCGATGAGGATCGAGTCGCTGATCACGCCGAAGGCGGACATGATCAGGATGGTGGTACGCAGCGTCACGAGCCGACGGCCTCCCGCTCCAGCGCGATGAAGCCGCTGTCCTCGCCGGGCACGAAGTCCTGGAACGCCGTGCGCGGCTCGCTCGGGTAGTGGTCGTGGCCGGTCAGCTCGGCCAACAACCGGCTGTTGCGAAAGCACGCCAGGCCCAGGTCGGGGTTGGTCAGGCCATGACTCTGCAGACCGACGTTCTGCACGTAGATCTCCCGGTTGTGGTGATCCACGGCCCAGCGTTTGGACGGCGAGTAGCCGCCCTCGGCGTTCCAGCGGATGCGTGCGCGGATGCCTTCGACGAAGGCCGGCACCTGGTAGCGATAGCCGGTGGCGAAGACCACGGCATCGGTGCGGTGGCGGTAGCGCCGGCCGAGTTGGGTATGGCGGAAATCCAACTCCCAGCCGCGGCCGTCGGGGGCGCGACGGCAGGCGTCGAGCGCCATGCAGGTCAGCAGGCGCGTCGGCGGCGCGTCGCGGTGGCGGCGCTCGTCGAGCAGCGCGTAGATGCGTTCGATCAGCGACTGGTTGATGCCGTTGTAGATGCTGCGCTGGTCCTCCAGCACCTCGGCTTTGATGGCCGGATCGAGACCATGGAAGTAGTCGCCATATTCAGGGGTGATGAGTTCGAGCGTGAGCTTGGCGTCCTCCATCTGGAAGAAGCGCGGCGCGCGGGTGACCCAGTTGAGCCGGTAGCCGTGGCGCTCCGAGTCCTGCAACAGATCGTGGTAGACCTCCGCCCCGCTCTGCCCGCTGCCGATCACCGTGATGCTGCGCCCGGCCTGCAGACGCGCGCGCTCGGCGAGGTAGCCGCTGCTGTGCACCAGGTGCGCATGGTCCCCAGCGGCGCAGCAATCCGGCAGGCGCGGCACGCCGCCGATGCCGATGACCAGTTTGCGGGCCTGGTAGGCGAACGCCGTGCCGGCCTCGGTTTGCCCTGATATCCGATAGAGGCCGGTCGCCGCATCGTGACTGATAGCCCGTACGTCACGTCCGCAGCGCAGGTTGTCCAGCCGCGACGCGGCCCAGCGGCAGTAGCGGTCGAACTCCTGGCGATCGAGGTACCAGTTCTCGCGGATGTAGTAGGTGTACAGCCGGCCCTGGTGCTTGCAGTAGTTGAGGTAGCTGAACGGGCTGGTGGGATCCGCCATCGAGACCAGATCGGCGAGGAAGGGATTCTGCAGCGTGGTGCCGTCGAGCAGCATGCCCGGATGCCAGCTGAACGCCGGCTTGCGGTCGAGGAATAGACTGCGCACACCGGGCAAGGGTGCCGTCAGGCAGGCGAGACCAAGGTTGCAAGGGCCAACGCCAATGGCGATGAAATCGTAGGGCGATTCGTTCATCCGCTAGCCTCTCCGCTGCACCATCAGGGTCAGTGGAAGCTAGTTCGAATGATAATCATTGTCAAACAGCAATGATTATTGTCTTTCGCTTGTTTCACGAAAGCTGTGCTAGCCGAAGGCGGACGGCGCTATTGGCCCGTGCTGACGGGCGAGCAACTGCGCCCTTCGTGGCTTATGCCTTTCTAGGCTGTCCCGCCGAACGCTACCTGTTCAATTCATACGCGCACATGTTGACCGTCGCGGCCAGGTTCAGCGATTCGATGGCGCCAGCACCGGGAATCGTGAAGGGCTGGGCCTCGAGGGCGGCCAGTTGCTCGCGGGGTACGCCGCGCGCTTCGTTGCCGAAGAGGTAGCACTCGAAGGTCTTGAAGCTGGCCGATTGCACGGGCTCGCCGTTCATGTCCAGGCAGGCGATACGTTCGAAACGGGTGCGCAGCGAATCCAGTTCCACATCCAGCTCCAGCGGCGCATGGAAGATGGCGCCCATGCTGGCGCGCACGACCTTGGGGTTGTACGGGTCGACACTGCCGGGGCTGAGCAGGCAGCGAAAATCGCCGAACCACGCCAGGGTGCGCAGGATGGTACCCAGATTGCCCGGGTCCTGGATCTCGTGCAGGTAGATGGCGCGCTCGCCGCCGACGGGTGCGGCCGGCGTGGCTGTCGTCGGCATCGGCACCAGGGCGATGATCCCTTGCGGAGTCTTGGTGTCGGCGATCTGCGCCATCTGGCGGTCGCTGATCACCTGGGTGTCGAAGGGGCTCTGCCAGTGCGCGTAGGCGCCGGTCACGTACAGCCGGCTGCTCTGCAGCTGCGGGTTCTTCAGCGCCGCCTTCTGCAGCTCCAGCAGCAGGTGTTCGCCCTCGACCAGAAAATGCCCGAATTCGGTACGGTACTTTTTCTGGTGAAGTTTCTTGATGTCGTCGAGTTTCATCGGTCCGGCTCAGTTGGCCTGCACGTCGGTGGTGTGCGTTTCGGACAACATCGACTTGGCCAGGGCCTCGGCGACCTTGATGCCGTCCACGCCCGCCGAGAGGATGCCGCCGGCGTAGCCCGCGCCTTCCCCTGCCGGGTACAGCCCTCGCAGGTTGAGGCTTTGCAGGGTCTCGGGATCGCGGGTGATGCGCACCGGCGAGGACGTGCGGGTCTCGATGCCGGTGAGCACCGCATCGTCGCGGTCGAATCCACGGATCTGCTTGCCGAAGGCCGGAAGCGCCTCGCGGATGGCCTCGATCGCGTAATCGGGCAGCGAGGGCGCCAGATCGCCCAGGCGCACGCCGGGCTTGTAGGAAGGTTCCACCTCGCCGAATTCGGAGGACGGCACGCCGCGGATGAAATCGCCCACCAGCTGCGCGGGCGCGCAGTAGTCGCGGCCGCCCAGTTCATAGGCACGCGACTCCAGGCGCTCCTGCAACTCCACGCCGGCCAGCGGGCCGCCGGGAAAATCCTGCTCCGGGTTGATGCCCACGACGATGCCGGCATTGGCATTGCGCTCGTTGCGCGAGTACTGGCTCATGCCATTGGTCACGACGCGCTCCGGCTCGGAGGTGGCCGCCACCACGGTGCCGCCCGGGCACATGCAGAAGCTGTAGACGGCGCGGCCGTTCTTGGCGTGATAGACCAGCTTGTAGTCGGCCGCGCCGAGCTCCGGGTGCCCTGCGTACTTGCCCAGGCGCGCCTGATCGATCATGCCCTGCGGGTGTTCGATACGAAATCCCACGGCGAAGGGCTTGGCCTCGATGAACACGCCCTGGCGGTGCAGCATGCGGAAGGTGTCGCGCGAGCTATGCCCCAGCGCCAGCACGACATGGCGGCTGCGCAGGGTTTCGCCGCTGTCCAGTACCACGCCCTCGAGCTGGCCATCGTCGATCAGCAGGTCGGTCACCTTGCTTTCGAAGCGCACCTCGCCGCCCAGGGCGATGATCTCCTCGCGCATGGCGGCGACCACGCCGGTGAGGCGGAAGGTGCCGATGTGCGGCTTGCTCACGTACAGGATCTCGTCCGGCGCGCCGGCACGGACGAACTCGTGCATCACCTTGCGGGCGTAGAACTTCGGGTCCTTGATCTGGCTGTAGAGCTTGCCGTCGGAGAACAGGCCCGCCCCGCCCTCGCCGAACTGCACGTTGGACTCGGGCGTCAGGGTCTTCTTGCGCCACAGTGCCCAGGTGTCCTTGGTGCGGCGGCGCACGTCCTTGCCGCGCTCGAGCACGATGGGCTTGAAGCCCATCTGCGCCAGGGTCAGCGCCGCGAACAGCCCGCAGGGGCCGAACCCCACCACCAGCGGACGCTCGCCGAGCCCGGCCGGCGCCTGGCCGACCGGATAGTAGCGGGTATCCGGCGCCGGGATGACGTGGCGGTCATCGGCCAGCCGCGCCAGGACGGCCGCCTCGTCACGGACCTCCAGGTCGATGATGTAGATGAACAGGATGACGCTGTTCTTCTTGCGGGCGTCGTAGCTGCGCTTGAACACGGTGAAGTTCAGCAGGTCGGCGTCGCGGATGCCGAGGCGTTCGACGATGGCGCTACGCAGCGCCTCGGCGGAATGATCGAGGGGCAGGGACAGTTCGTTGATGCGAATCATGGCGATGGTCCTGGCCGGTGACTCCGGCAAAGGAAGCTACAGAAAGAGGCGGGTAGGCCGCGAATTGTACCCGCCACCGCCCACCCCTGTCAGGCCTGGCCTGGGGGTCCGGCGCAAGACACGGTGCGGTTCGGCGCCGGGCGCCCTGCCCTGCGCCTGGCGTTATCGGCTTATAATTGCCGCACTCTGCGCCCAGCACGTTGCCCCTTGTCCCGTGCGCGGGTCCGCGTCTTCCATTGATTTTCCATGCCTGGCCCCCTCATGAAACGATCCAAAAGCAGCCGCCGCTGGCTGGATGAACACGTCAACGACCCTTACGTCAAACGGGCCCAGAAGGATGGCCTGCGCTCGCGTGCCAGCTACAAGCTGATCGAGCTGAACGAGAAGGACAAGCTGATCCGCCCCGGCATGCTGGTCATGGACCTGGGCTCCGCCCCCGGCGGCTGGTCGCAGGTAGCCGGCGGCCTGGTGGGTGAGAAGGGACGGGTCCTGGCCAGCGACATCCTGCCGATGGACCCGCTGGACAACGTCGACTTCATCCAGGGCGACTTCACCGAGGATGCGGTGTTCCAGCAGATCCTCGACAAGCTCGACGGCAACCAGCCCGACCTGATCATCTCCGACATCGCCCCCAACATCAGCGGCGTCGCGGCCGCCGACCAGGCCTCCTCGATGTACCTGGTCGAACTGGTCCTGGACATGGTCCGGCAGGTGCTCAAGCCCAACGGCAACTTCGTGGCCAAGGTGTTCCAGGGCGAAGGCTCCGACGAGTTCCTGAAGGACGTCCGCACCTCGTTCGAGAAGGTGGTGATCCGCAAACCGGAGGCCTCGCGGCCGCGGTCGCGCGAGGTCTACCTGGTGGCGAAGGGGTTCAAGGGATAAGGCGGGCCCCGGCGCGCGGAGCAAGGCCGCGCGGCACGGCCATCCCCTCCTCCGGAGCCTGCGCCTGCGCCTGCCCGGGATGATCGAGCAAGTACGCCGGACGATCCGACTACGGGCAGGCGCTCACCGACGGGCAGACTCGTTCCCACAGCTTCCGGCTTTTCAGCCGAACCCGCGAGCATGGGAGAACGACATGGTTCATCGATCCGCCTTCATCGGCGGCCTGGTACTCGGCGCCCTTCATCTGCTGACCCCCCCGGCGACGCCCCGCAATCGACGGAGCACACCATCGCACAGCATCCCTATGTCGGCATGTGGGTCACCGAGGATGGCCAGATTCGTCACCTACTCCAGCCCAACGGCCGCTACGACGAGGCACGTGGTACCCGGGAGAGCGCCTACCAGGGGCGCTACGAAGTCAGAGGCAACCACATCGACTACTGGGACGACACCGGCTTCACCGCCGATGGCGAGTTCGTCGACCGGAACACGCTGCACCATGGCGGGATGATCT
Organism: Stutzerimonas nosocomialis; assembly: GCF_005876855.1. Lineage (GTDB taxonomy): Bacteria > Pseudomonadota > Gammaproteobacteria > Pseudomonadales > Pseudomonadaceae > Stutzerimonas > Stutzerimonas nosocomialis. The sequence goes on from NZ_QLAE01000004.1 coordinate 69,127, forward strand.
TCCGCCGCCAGTGAGGCGGGGCGGCTGCTGTGGAGGCGGCGGCCGGACGCCTAGGCGTTCATCAGTTTCAGCACCCCGGCCACCAGCGTTTCTATAGCGAAGGGCTTCGTCAGCACCTGCATCCCCTCTCCGAGGGAACCGTTTCCAAGTGCTGCGTTTTCCGCATAGCCGGTGATGAACAGCGTCTTCAGGTCGGGCCGGACTTCCCGGCCGGCATCGGCCATCTGCCGGCCATTCATGCCTCCCGGCAGCCCCACGTCGGTGATCAGCAGGTCGATGCTCACATCGGACCTCAGCACCTTCAGCCCGGCGACGCTGTCGGACGCCTCGAGGAGCGTATAGCCAAGATCGCCCAGCGCGTCCTTCAACAGCAGGCGTACCGTCGGCTCGTCATCCACGATCAGTATCGTGCCGCAGCCCTGCGCGAGTGCGGCGGACCCGCCGGCCGGCTCGACCGCGCCCTGGCCCGCGCTGCCTTGGAAACGAGGCAGATAGATGCGCATCGAGGTGCCCCTCCCGACCTCGGAATCGACGCGCACCTGGCCGCCGGACTGCTTGGCGAAGCCGTAGATCATCGACAGCCCGAGCCCGGTGCCCTGGCCGATGGGCTTGGTGGTGAAGAACGGGTCGAACGCCTTGGCGATGAGCTCCGGCGACATGCCCGTACCGGTGTCCGTCACACGCACCGACAGGTACTGCCCCTCGGGAAGATCGAGGGCGCCGGCCTCGTCACCGACCAGCCGATGGTTGGCCGTTTCGATGATGATGCGCCCGCCGTCCGGCATCGCATCGCGCGAATTGATGCAGAGATTGAGGACCGCATTTTCGAGCTGGCTCGCGTCCACGAACGCCGGCCACAGCGCCTCGGCGCAGGCAGTCTCCACCTGGATGCCGGGGCCGACGGTCCGCTGGATCAGCTCGATCATACCGTCGACCAGCGCATTCACGTCGACCGGTCTCGGATCCAGCGTCTGGCGCCGGGAGAAGGCCAGGAGCCGGTGCGTCAAGGCAGCGGCACGCTTCGCCGCGTCCTGGGCCACGACCATGTACTTGTCGACATCGCTCGTGCGTCCTTGGGCGATTCGCAAGCTCGTCAGCTCCAACGCGCCCGTGATGCCTGCCAGGAGATTATTGAAATCATGGGCCAGTCCCCCCGTCAGCTGGCCGACCGCTTCCATCTTCTGGGACTGGCGCAGCTTGTCCTCGGCCTGGAGCAACTCCGCGGTCCGTTCGGCCACGCGCTGTTCCAGCGTTTCGTTCAGCGCCCGCAGCGCGGCGGTCGCGCGGTCGCGTTCGGCCTCGATGGAACGCCGATCCTCGACGTCGATCAGCACGCCGGGAAAGTTGAGGGGCGTGCCGTCCTTGCCATGGTCCACACGGCCGTTCGCCTCGATCCAGTAGTACTTTCCATCGGCGCGCCGGACCCGGTACTGGTGGGCATAGGCGCCCCCGCGGTTGATCGCCTCGTCGATCGCCGCGATCAGCCCCTCGCGGTCCTCCGGGTGTACCGTGGCGATTACTTGCTCGAGGCTGAGCCTCTGGCGGCCAAGCGCCGGGTCCAGGCCGAAGGCCCGGGCGAAGCCTTCGTCGACAGCGAACCGGTCGGAGGGCAGGTCCCAGTTCCAGGTGCCGATGATGGCCCCGGCGGCAAGGGCCAGCTGGACACGCTCCACGTTTTCGCGTGCGATCGACTCGCTGACCTTCAGGCGCTCTTCGGCAATCCGTCGCTGGGTGACGTCACTGAACAGAATCGCGATCTGCCGTTCGGCCGGATCTCCGACCCGGACCGCCCGGACCTCGAACCAGCGATTGAAGGCTTGGGCGTAGCTCTCGAAGTAGGCCGGCTCCCCGGTCTTGGCGACGTGTCCGTAGGTGTCGAACCAGAACTGCTCCAGTTCGGGCGCGAACTCAGTCACCCACTGGCCACGCAGATCCACCCCGGCCTGACGCTCGAAGGCAGGGTTCGCCTCGACGAATCGATAGTCCACCGGCTTATCGCTCTCGTCGAACTTGACCTGAACGATCGCGAACCCCGCCTCGATCGTTTCCAGGATGGTCCTGAAGCGCTCCTCGCTCTGGTGCAGTGCCGCTTCGGCCGCGCGCATGCGGGTCAGATCGAGCATCGCGCCGATCATCCGCACCGCCCGGCCCTCGGCATCGCGAATCACCTGCCCGCGGTCCAGCACATCGGCGTAAGAGCCGTCCAGGCGCAGGAACCGGTACTCATCGGTCCAGGTGGTGCCGCCTCCATCGATGACCGCGTGGATCGAGGCGTCGATGCGCGCCCGGTCGTCGGCGTGGATGTGCGCGATCCACCAGTCGCCCGAGGTGTCGATATCGGTCAGGGAGTAGCCGTACGCGTCCTTGAGCGCATCGTTCCACAGCACCTGGTTGGTCGCGAGGTCCCAATCCCAGACCGCGTCGTTGGTGGCTTTGGTCGCCAGCCGATAGCGCTGCTGGGTCTCCTCGATCGCCCGGCTCGCCAGGTGCTCGTTGGTGCGATCGCGCAGTACCCACAGGTAGCCGAGGTGCGCGCCCTGGTCATCGTGGAGCGGAGCGATATCGCCCGACGCCCAGACCTGCTGGCCATCCTGGCGCAGGTACCAGCGCTCGTCCGAAGCGCGCCCGTGCTCCCGGGCTGTCTGCATCTGCTCGTCGAGCAGGCGACCGGCCTGGTCTTCGGGCGTGAGGATCAGTGCGGCGCGCTGCCCTCTCATCTGCTCGGCGGACCAGCCGAACATGCGCTGCGCACCCGCGCTCCAGCCGGAGACGCCGCCGGCCGGAGTGATCGAGATGATGGCCAGCTCGACGGTGCCATCGACTATCGAAGATTGGCGTGCCGCGCCGGCCAATGCCGTCTGGCTGGCCCTTCGCTCGGTCTCTTCCAGCGCCGTTCGCAGGCGCACCACCTCGGCCTCAAGCTCCTGTCGAGTCAGATTTTCCAGAGCCATGGCTACCTTGTATCGAGGGCGGAGTGGGGGAGACGCAATTTTTTCGCGCGCACAATCAGATCAGAAACGGCCGGGCTTTGCACTCGAGCCATCGGCGCTGGCGCCGGTACGTCCGTCAAGCACGACGCCTTTCGCTCGCCACCAAACCCTTTGGAGAACCCGTCACGATGGACATCCCGCTGACCCTCTCGTTCATTGCCGCCGCGGCCCTTCTGGCGGTCACGCCTGGTGTGGATACCGCCATCGTGTTCCGGGCGACGGTGAGCGGGCGCCGCCAGGCGCTCATGGCAACGCTGGGCATCGCGTCGGGCTGTCTGATCTGGGGCGCAGCGGTATCCCTCGGGCTCGGCGCGCTGCTGCTCGCCTCCGAGACGGCCTATACCCTGGTCAAGCTCGCAGGGGCGGCCTACCTGATCTGGCTGGGCTCGCCCCTGCTGTTCAAGCCGCGCGCGGCGTTCGAGTCCGAGGCGGGCAAGGCGCCTTCGTCACCGTGCGGCGATGCGTTCTGGCGTGGCTTCCTGACCAACGCGCTCAACCCCAAGGTCGGCGTGTTCTAGTCACCTTCCTCCCCCAGTTCATACCGCCGGCCGCCAGCGTGGCCGGCTATTGCTTCGCCCTCGCCTGCATCCACGTCGGGCTGACCCTGGCCTGGTTCGCCATCCTGATCGCCGCCACGATTCTCCTGGGCAAAGCCATGCGCCGCCCTTCCCTGATGAAAACGCTGGATCGCGTGACGGGAGGCGTTCTCGTCGCGTTTGGATTCCGGCTTGCGGTGTCGACCGGGCGCTGAAAGGCGAGGCGCAGACATCGCTGGATCGCTCCATACAACCGCGCGGGCTCATACCTGCGAGACCAGCGCGAGGCGCAGGGCGAAGCCGATCAGCAGCGCGCCGAACAGGCGTTGCTGCGCGCGCTGGAGCGCCGGGCTCTGTTCGAGCCAGCGCCCGATCAAGGCACCCGCCAGCGCGTAGCTGGTGTCGAACAGCAACCCCACCAGCACCAGGGTGACGCCCAGCACGGCGAACTGGCTGGCGACCGGCCCGGCGCCGGCATCGATGAATTGCGGCAGCAGCAGCGAGCAGAACAGCAGCGCCTTGGGGTTGAGCAGGTTGGTCAGCACGCCCTGGCGAAACGCGGCGCCGAGCGACAGCGACGCGCCCCCGGCCCCGTCGACCGAAAGCGCCCGCGCCTCGGCGCGGAACATGCCCAGCCCCAGCCAGAGCAGGTAGCCCGCCCCCAGCAGGCGTACCGCATCGAACGTCCAGGGCACCGCCCTGAACAGCGATGCCAGCCCCATCGCCGCGAAGGCCACATGGCCGCTGCGCGCGACCGCCAGACCGGCCGCCGTGGACAGCGCCCTGCTGCGTCCCGCGCGTGCGCCGGTCTGCAGCAGGAGCAGCATGTCGGGCCCCGGCAGCAACAGCACCACCGCCAGCGCCAGCACGAACATCCCCAGGTTTTCCATCTTCCAGCCCCCTCCGCAGACACCTCAAATGCTACGGCGGGAGGACGGGACAGGTGCTTGCGTAATACGCTACCGAAAGGCACATTATTGGTTTTTAATGCCAGATATCAGCGAATAAACAGGTCATTCATGCCAAGAAATCCGAAAGCCAGCCTCGACTCCTATGACCGTCGCATCCTTGCGGCACTGCAACGGGACGGGCGACTGTCCAACGTCGATCTCGCCGACCGTATCGGCCTCTCGGCGTCGCCCTGCCTGCGCCGGGTGAAGATGCTCGAAGACACGGGGGTGATCTCGGGCTACCAGGCGACCCTCGACCCGGACGCCATAGGCCTGGGGCTGACGGTGTTTGTCGGGATCAAGGTCGAACGGCATCATGAGGAGGAGGCGGAACGCTTCCGCCAGGCCGTGTCGGCGTTGCCGGAGGTGCTGTCCGCCTACCTGGTGTCCGGGGAATCGGATTTCCTGCTCCATGTCGTCGTTCAGGACCTGCGCGACTACGAGCGCTTCCTGACCGAGGTGCTGCTGAAGCTGCCCGGGGTGCGCGACATCCGCAGCAATTTCGCGATCCAGACGGTGAAGGCCCAGGGCCCGCTGCCGCTGGGACATCTGCCCGCCTGAACCCGACCATTGGAGCAGGCCGCTGGGCCCGGCGGCGGCAGCACCCGCGCGTGCGGTCATGCCCTGTGCTTTGGATGCGCCAAGTGAATCCAGGGGCGCCTCGCGGCGCCATTCGCGTCAAGACCAGGCCTCCCCGACCGCACCCACGACCTCGGAGTCGACACGCACCCGGCCGCCGGACTGCGGGCGAAACCACAGATCATCGACGGCTCGCCCGGGGCGAACCGGGACCGCCGCGTGGCAAGGCGACGTCAGTTGCTCGGACGCTGCTTGGTCGAGTCCAGCTCGGCTTTTTGCCGGGTGGTGATTTCGGTGATCTTCGCGGATTTCTCGATGGCGAAGTCGAAGACGTCCTGCATCTTCGCGAGCGCTTCGGTCGGCGTACCGTTCAGGCCGCCTTTGGCCGCCCAGTCGAAATTCCAGACGCCGGAGAGATCGTCCGCACCCGCGACGTCATGGGTTTCGATCGCCGTGAATACGTTGGGGTGTCGCTGCATGTACTGGGCGGCCTGCTTCACGTCGGCAGGAACCTTGCCCGCGGTATCGCCGGCAAGCTGAGCGAGTTCCTTGCCGGTAATCGCAGACTTGCCGTGCTGTCGCATGTAATCGGCGATGAGCTGGCTCGACCTGGCGATATCCAGCTTGCTGTCGAAGATCGAACCGGACGACGGCGCAGGGACAAAGTCCCCGCCAGTGGGTGATACGGTAGAAGACATCGGCCCTGCTCCCTCAATGGATTAATGACGCATCGCAACAACCGCAAATGATGATGACCGGCTTGACGCTAGCACGGTGCAAACAGCGGCTGCGAAGCGCTTCACATCAATTCACAAGGTCTCGCATCGCTTCACGGCTCGGGCTCGCGGTCTTGACCGCGAGCTTTTGATGCGCACAACGGAGTCCGGCGGCGCCATTCGCGGTCAAGACCAGACATCCCAGACCGCGCCACGGCATTCATTCCCGACGTACGGGGGCGCGAACAGCGCTAGCGCTTCTTGCCCGCTTTGCCGCCCCCCAGGCTCGGCACCTTGCGGACCGGTCTGGCGTTGGGCTTTTCGCTTTCATCGAACCAGTTGCCCAGGTGAATCTTGCCTTTGCCGGGTGCGGCGTCCTTCTTCTTGGGCTTTTTCGGTTTCTTGATGATCTGCCCGCCGAGCACCGTGGTGGGTACCCGGTGGTCGGGGATGAAGCCGGGCTCGTCGCGGCGGCGCAGGACCTGGCCGATCAGCGTTTCGATGGCGGCCAGCTGGTCGACCTCGTCGGCCGCGACCAGCGACAGGGCCTTGCCGCTGCAGCCGGCGCGCCCGGTGCGGCCGATGCGGTGCACGTAGTCCTCGGCGACGATGGGCAAATCGAAGTTCACCACCAGCGGCAGGTCATGGATGTCCAGGCCGCGCGCGGCGACGTCGGTGGCGACGAGGATCTGCACCTCGCCGGCCTTGAAGCGCTCCAGTGCGCGCAGGCGCGAAGGCTGGGGCTTGTCGCCGTGGATCGAGTCGCTGGAGACGCCCTGCGCCTGCAGCTCCTCGACGAGCTGGTCGACGCCCTTGCGGGTCTTGACGAAGACCAGCGCCTGGCCCCAGCGGTTCTCGGCGAGCAGGTGCAGGAACAGCTCGGCCTTGCGCTTCTTGTCCACCGGCACCAGCCACTGCTCGACGGTCTTGGCGGCGGCGTTGCGCGGGCTGACCGAGATCGACAGAGGATCGCGCAGCAGCTCGCCCGCCAGCTGGCGGATGGCATCGGAGAAGGTGGCGGAGAACAGCAGCGTCTGGCGCTTCTTCGGCAGCGCGGCGAACAGCTCGTCCAGTTCGCGGGCAAAGCCCAGGTCGAGCATGCGGTCGGCTTCGTCCAGCACCAGCGCCTGCAGCTGCTCGAAGCGCACCGCGTTCTGCCGGTAGAGGTCCAGCAGGCGCCCCGGGGTCGCGACCAGCACGTCGACGCCCTTGCGCAGCGCCATCATCTGCGGGTTCAGGCTGACGCCGCCGTATACGGCGTAGGTGCGCAGCGGCAAGGCCTCGCCGTAACGGCGGAAGCTCTCGTGGACCTGCTCGGCCAGCTCGCGGGTCGGCACCAGCACCAGGGCGCGGACGCCGTTGCTGGCGACGTTCGGCCCGGCGGTGGCCAGCCGTTGCAGCAACGGCAAGGCGAAGCCGGCGGTCTTGCCGGTGCCGGTCTGCGCGGCGCCCATCAGGTCGCGTCCCTTGAGCACCGCGGGGATCGCCTCGGCCTGGATCGGCGTCGGGGCGTCGTAGCCGAGGGAATCGAGGGTGCGCAGCAGGGGATCGAAGAGGCCGAGGGCGGCGAAAGTCATGGCAGCAGAACCGGTAGGACGCGAAGGTCCGCCAGTTTACCTCACGACCGCGCCGCGAGCCTTCAGCTCGCCGGTGAGGCCGCCTTCGGCCGACGCCACTGGGGCAGGCCGATCAGCAGCACGGCGCTGACGATCACCGTCATCGCCAGCCATTCTTCCGGCCCGATGCGCTCGCCGGCGAAGGCGATGCCGAGCAGCACCGCCACCACCGGGTTGACGTAGGCGTAGCTGGTGGCCGCCGCCGGACGCACGTGCTTGAGCAGGTAGAGATAGGCGCTGAACGCCACGATCGACCCGAGGAAAATCAGGTAGGCCAGCGCACCCCACCCAGCCGCCGTCGGCATCTGCTCCAGGCGTTCGCCACTGGCCACGCTGCCGAGCAACAGCACACCGCCACCGACCAGCATCTGCGCGGCGCTGGCCATCGGCCCGCTGGGCAGCGTGAGGTGCCGGCTCCACATCGAACCGAACGCCCAGCTCGCCGCGGCGAACAGCACCAGCACCGCCCCGAGCGGGCTCGCCTGCATGTTGTGGCCGAGGTTGAGCAGCCCGATGCCGACCAGCCCGAGCAGGATGCCGCCCCACTCCAGCGCGGTGGTGCGCTGCCCCCAGAACAGGCCGAACAGAAGCGCGAACAGCGGCACCGTGGCGATCGCCAGCGCCGCGACACCGGAGGCGACGCCCAGGTGTTCGGCCACGGTCACGCCACCGTTGCCGAAGCTGAGCAGGAGAATCCCGACGATGCCGGAACTGATCCACTCGCGCCGGCTCGGCGCCGGCGCGCCGCGCCAGCGCAGCCAGGCGAACATCAGGCTGCCGGCGATGACGAAGCGCAAGCCGGCGAGCAGCATCGGCGGCCAGGATTCCACCCCGATGCGAATGACCAGATAGGTCGAACCCCAGATCAGATAAAGCGCCAGGAAGGCGCCCACAAGCAGCAACGGGAAACGGGACGAACGCATGGCGGCAGCTCGAAAGAGATGGGTGCTCATTCTAGGTAAGGCGCACACGCAAGAATAAGCACAGATCAGCCTTTAAAGGCCGGCACAGCAACGCGGCCGCCAAGCCGGGGGCGCCTAGAGCAGGAGGCTGCCCTCGACCGGCTGATAGCGGTCGGCCGCGCGAATCAGCGATTGCGCCGTCAGCCCGGGCACGCCATAGACGCAGGTGCGCACGCCATGGGCCTGGCGCACCTTGTCGAGCAGCATGTCGAAATCGCCGTCGCCGGAGGCCAGCACCACCTCGTCGACCCGCGCGGCGGCGTCGAGCACGTCGATGGTGATGCCCACGTCCCAGTCGCCCTTGGCCGAGCCGTCGCTGCGCTGGATGTAGGGCTTGAGCTTCACCTCGAAACCCAGGTTGCGCAGGATCTGCTGGAACTGCTGCTGCTTGGCGTCGCCCCGGTCGATGGCATAGGCATAGGCCTCGACGATGCTGCCGCGCGCGCTGAGCTCGGCCCAGAGCGCGGCGTAGTTGAAGTGCCGGCCATGGGCCTGGCGCACGGTGTAGTAGAGGTTCTGCACGTCGGCGAACAGGGCGATGCGGTTCAAGCAGGCAACCTCGCGGTGAAAGGCGGGCCAGTATGCGCGCAAAGGTGGCGAAGGGGGCAGCGATGTCGGCCAGGCGACCATGCCCGGCGCGATTGGCCCGGCACCAGGCTTGGGCTAAAGTGGCGCCCCGCCCCGATCTACGACGCTGCCGGATGAATCCTTTCGCCATACTCCGCGACGCCTGGTACTTCTACAGCCGTCACCTGACCACCATCGCGGTGCTGTGCCTGCCGCTGATCCTGGCCGAGAGCCTGGTGCAGCAACTGGTGGCGAGCTGGACCGCCGGCAGCCCCTCGGCCGCCTATGACCTGCTGGTGGGCCTGATCTTCTACCCGCTCTACCTCGGCGCGCTGATCCTGTTTCTCGATGCCCGCAGCCACGGCCACGCTCCCGCGCCGCGGGATCTGCTGGCCCGCGCGGCGCAGCTGTGGCCGGCCTTCGCGGTGGTCGCCGCGCTCGGCACCCTGCTGATCATGCTCGGTGCGTCGCTGTTCGTGCTGCCGGGCATCTGGATCATGGTGCGCATCTGCTTCGCCGAGTACCTGCTGGTACTACGCGGCCTGTCGCCGCTGGACGCCCTCAAGCAGAGCTTCGCCATGACCCGCGGGCACTTCCTGCCGCTCTTCGGTTGCCTGCTCACGGTGATGTTGCCGTTGTGGCTGGTCGGCTTCTGGGTATCGGCCCAGCGCGGTTCGGACGCGCCCCTCGGCCTGTTGCCGACGGTGCTGATCGACAGCGCGCTCGGCATGCTTCAGCTGTTCGCCAGCGTCGTCGTGTATCGCCTGTACATGCTGCTCGACGCCCGCCAGCAATCGCCGGAAACCGACTAGGCTTAGCGAACCCTTTCCGATCGGGCGACTGTCATGGCCGACGACTCCAACCCCAGCATCCTGTCCCACGTGTCGCTGGGTACCAACCGCTTCGACGAAGCCGCAGCCTTCTATGACAAGGTCCTGTCGCCCCTGGGCTGCCGCCGGGTGCTCGAGCATCCCGGCGCGGTCGCCTGGGGCCGCGACTATCCGGAATTCTGGCTGCAACGCCCGCTGGACGGACGCCCGTCCAGCTGCGGCAATGGCACCCATGTCGGCTTCATCGCCAACGACAGGGCCGCGGTCGATGCCTTCCATGCCGCGGCGCTGGCGGCCGGCGCGACCGATGAAGGCGCCCCGGGGCCCAGGCCCCATTATGGCGAGCCCTACTACGGCTGCTTCGTCCGCGACCTGGACGGCCACAAGATCGAGGCGGCGTACTGGGCCGAAGGCTGAGTCCACCTGGGCCGCCCATTGGGCGCTCCAGGCTGCTAGGCTTGCACTCCCGTTGTCCCTGCCGCGCTGCCCATGACCCGCTCCCGCCTCGTCCCGCTGTCGCTTCTGGGCCTCGCCGCCGGGCTGCTGGCGGCGGCCGCCCTGCCCTACCTGCTGGCCTGGAAACCCGCCGAGCGCGAGCCGGCGACGGTCAGCTGCACCGCTCAGGCGCCCCACCTGCTCGCCGGGCAGGCGTTGAAGGTGATGACCTGGAACGTGCAGGGCTTCACCGGCAGCCAGGAGCAGCGTCCCGATGCCAGCCGTGGCGAGCGCCGCGCCGAGCGGGTGGATGCCGCCGAGGTCGCCGCCAACCTGGCCGAGGCCGCACGGATCGTGCGCGAGGAAAATCCCGACCTGTTGTTGCTGCAGGACGTGCACGACGGCGACGGCGCCACGGCCCGGCAGGACCAGCTGGCACAACTGCAGCAGGCCCTCGGCGAGCTCTATCCGTGCAGTGGCGAGGCGTTCTACCGCAAGGCGCGCTGGCTGCCCGACCCACGGGAAAGCGGCCCGGTCGGGATCAAGCTCGCGCTGCTCAGCCGCTTCCACATCGACGCCGCCGAACGCGTTCAGCTGCCGACGGAGCCCGGCAACTGGCTGTCGGCGCCCTTCGCCGCCAGGCCGGCGCTGCTGGTCGCCGAACTGCCGATGCGCGGCGCCGCCGCCCTGACCGTCGCCACCACCCGGCTCGACAGTGCCGCAGGCGGCAACGCGATCGGCCAGGCCACCGAGCTGGGCCACCTCATGGCCGACTGGCAGATCGCACGCAGGCACTGGCTGGTGGCCGGGGACTGGAACCTGCCCTACACGGCCGACGGCCGCACGCATGTCCTGCCGCCGAACCTCTCGTCCTTTCGCCAGGTACCGCGCGTAGGGGAAATCGCCGGGCCGGGGCAGCGCCAATGGGCCACCTTCCAGCGCGGCGAGGAGCTGCAGGTGTTCGACCACCTGTTCCACGGCAACAGCCTCAAGCGCCTCGAGGCGACGGTACGCCAGCAGGGCACCGCCGGGCTGTCTAACCACCGTCCCCTGATGGTGCGCCTGCTGCTGCCCGCCGGCGACTGATCGCCGCCGCCCGCTTCACTGACCGCGCGGCTTGGCTCGCGCGGTGGGTTCGGCCACCAGCGGATCGTCCGGCCAGTAGTGCTTCGGGTAGCGCCCCTTGAGGTCCTTCTTGACCTCCAGATAGGTGTTGCGCCAGAAGCTCGCCAGGTCCTGGGTGACCTGTACCGGCCGGCGCGCCGGCGACAGCAGGTGCAGTTTCACCCCGAGCCGCCCGCCGGCGATGCGCGGCGTGTCGGCCAGGCCGAACAGCTCCTGCAGCCGGACCGCGAGTACCGGCGGCTGCTCGCTGTAATCGAGCCGGATGCGCGACCCGGAGGGCACCGTGACGTGGGTCGGTGCCAGCTCATCGAGGCGTTGCGGCAGCGGCCACGGCAACAGCCCGGCCAGCATGCCGGGCAGGTCCAGCGCGGCAAAATGCGCAAGCCGGGTGACCTTGCCGAGGTAGGGCTGCAGCCACTGCTCGAGGCTGGCCAGCAGCGCCGCGTCGCTGACGTCGGGCCACGCGCCGTCGCCGGCGTGCAGCTCGCGCAGCAGCATCACCCGCGCCTGCCACTGGCGCAGCTCCGGCGTCCAGGGCAGCAGCTCCAGCCCCCTGCGCCGCACCAGCCCGAGCAGCGCCGCGCTGCGGGCCTCTTCGTCCAGGCCCGGCAAGGGTTCGCGCGCCAGCACCAGTTCTCCGACCCGGCGCTGGCGCTCGGCACGCAGGGCACCCTCGCGATCGTCCCACTCCAGCTCGTCCTGCACCCGCACCTGCTCGGCCAGCACCGTCTCGAACAGCGCCGGGTCCAGCGCGGCGGCGCGGTAGATGCGCTCTTCGCGCTGTCCCTGATGGCTGCCCAGCTCGGCGACCACCAGCCAGGGTTCCTTCATCAGGCCATCCGGCTCGGCGAACTGTGCCGCCCGCCCATTGGCCAGGCGGTAGGCGCCACCGCCCTCCTGGCGCTGCCGGGCGATCCGGTCGGGGTAGGCGAAGGCCAGCAGCGCGCCCAGCCAGCGCGGGTGATGAGGGTCGGCCACAGGGTCGGTGGCGCGCCCCCGCAGCAGGCCACGAAACTGCCGGGCCAACTGGCGGACGCGCAGGACGCCGCGCCCGCCGTCGAGCTGCGCAAGGCGACTCGCCAGGTCGGCCCCGCCGCCGCGCTGGAAATCCCGCTCGCTGAGCAACGCGGCGAGATCGGCGCTGAGCCCGGCAAGCCCGAGAGTCTGGCCACGCAACAGCAGGTGGGCCAGACGCGGGTGTGTCGGCAGCTCGGCCATCGCCTGGCCGTGGGCGGTGAGCCGCAGCCCGCCCGCCTGCGGCGCGAGCGCGCCGAGCCCCAGCAGCAGGGCGCGCGCCTGGGCGTAGGCGGCGGCCGGCGGCGGATCGAGCCAGGCCAGCTCGTCGGGCGTCACGCCCCAGCGCTCGAGCTGCAGCGCCAGCCCGGCGAGATCCGCCTGGAGCATTTCGGGCTCGGCGTACGCGGCCAGCTGGGCGTGCTGCGCCTCGGACCACAGGCGGTAGCAGGTACCGGGCTGCAGGCGGCCGGCGCGTCCTGCACGCTGGGTGGCCGAGGCGCGCGAAATGCGCCGGGTCTCCAGGCGGGTCATGCCGCTGCCCGGATCGAAGCGCGGCACCCGCGCCAGGCCCGCATCGACCACGACCCGCACGCCGTCGATGGTCAGGCTCGTCTCGGCGATGTTGGTCGCCAGCACCACCTTGCGCAGCCCCGGCGGCGGGGCCTCGATCGCCGCCCGCTGGGCGCCGAGCTCCAGTTCGCCATGCAGCGGGCACAGGAGTATGTCGGGCCGATCGGCAAGGGGTTCGGCCAGCGCCTCGGCGACACGGCGGATCTCGACCTGTCCGGGCAGGAACACCAGCAGGCTGCCGTCCTCGTCATCCAGCGCGCGCAGCACGGCCTGCACGACGCGCGGCTCGATGCGCTCGGCCGCCTGGTACGGCTGGCCCCAGCGCATCTCGACGGGAAACATCCGGCCCTCGCTGCGCACGACCGGTGCGTCGCCGAGCAGGGTCGACAGCCGCTCCCCTTCGAGAGTGGCCGACATCAGGAGCACTTTCAGCGGCTCGTCGCGCAGCAGTTCGCGCGCGTTGAGCGTCAGCGCCAGGGCCAGGTCGGCATCCAGGCTGCGCTCACGCATTTTGCCATTCGCATGGATTTATCATTAGATACCTAAACCCAGCAAATACGGGATCTTCCACCCCAAAGCAAGGACAAGAATTCGTTGACAATCATCAGCAGCACCCTGTTCTTACCCAACTATCCATTCCGAAAAATTTCGGAGCCCCTAGCCAAGGCCTTTCAAACCCACGCGTCGTCGGAGTTGATTAACGTTCCGCTGAAGCTGCTCGAGTGCTACCTCCAACTCATCGAGGCAGAACTCTCCTACGTCCATCTGTCGAGTCGAAGCTGCGAGCCGATCATCATCGGTTTTGTCGGTGCATTGCGATCAAGAACTTTGGCCGATAGCAAAGAGCCTGTTCGGATTCGCTGGGCTCGACGTTTCGTAGAAACACTTACAAGTCTGCGCGACGAAATTCCAGGCATGCCCAATTTCGACTATTTGATGGCCGACCTCGAAGAAGGGAAAGAACTCTGGGATTCCCAGCAGAAAAAATTGAACCCATTGGCCTTGCGCTATTGGAACGGATGGCAAGTCGACTCCCTAAAAGGAGTACCAAGTTTTCTCGCGCTGGGAGAACTATGGCACTCCCATGGCCCTGAGTTTACAGAAGAGTACTACCGGACATGGAAGACTTTTTCGGCCAAGCAAGCAAGATGCAACACCACATTGTGCAACAAGCTGGCCAGCTATTTATCGAAGAACTCTTTGGAGTGGCCAACTACAACCTTCCAAAACCCAGAAAATATAAAATCATTCTTTTTGCACTTCATGAAGGAGCACTTCTTAACCGCATATAGAGAAAATCTAAATATACCAACCCAGATAAAAACGTGGAACAGGTTCATATCGAACTGCGAAGAGGCCTTTATACAATCAGGAGTTTGGGCAACCCCTTTTGGGGATGGACTACCACGGCCCATCCGCCCCAAACAACACAGAGCGCAAACAAGAGTGTCCGTGTCTGATGAGGGGGTGGAAATCCATGAAAAACTTATCACTAGAGTCCCTCTCGAAATAACTGATAACGAGGCAATAGAAATATTATTCAAAAGTATCCACAAAGACATCGAAACCGTAAAATCCTGGGCAACAGAACAAGCCAATGAACTTTACTCGAGAGTCCAACTTCGTATACTCGCAACCACACGGATAAACTCCTCGGAAATCAAACCTCGAAAAGGCTGGCAGCGTCGGAGTTACGATCACGAATCAATTTGCGCGATTTTTCAAAGCAACGGCTTTCCATCCTCGCGCATGGACTTCGAACACCAATACGGATACACCATATTATCTGCTGATGTCGCAAATATACTTGGACTTCCGGCTGCTGGCACTCTTTATCCCTACCAATGCTTACTGGTAGCAGAGCACAATGAGATCACAGAATCTTTCCTTAAGAATTTTCGTTTGTATGACGACAAAGGTAGAAGATCCGGCTTTGTGAAAACCGACACCGGGTATCAGTTGGTCGGCTTCAAGGATAGAAGAGGTGGAAAGCTAAGCGAGCAGAAAATACAACTAAACGCGAACTCAACAAAGCGAATCTTCGAAGTAATAAAGATCACAGCACCGTTAAGAAAATATCTCAAGGGAATTGGCGACAGCCGATGGAAGGAGTTATTCCTGACCTGCGGGAAGGGTTTCGGTCACCCGCGGAGCGCTGTAATTCCGACTTGGAACAAAGCGCTATTCGATAAACACACACGGATTTTTGAACGACTTGCACAACAATTTTCAAATCATACTTCCTTGAGGGGTACTGAACTAAAAAATTTCTTATCTCGAGTCACCCTTTCTAGTCTTCGAGCCTCATGTGGGGTAGAGGTATATTTAAAAACCCAAAGCGTCGAAGCCATGTCCAAAGCGCTCGGCCACGCAAACCACGACTGCCTGCAACTTTCTCACTACCTGCCGGAGTCAATACTAGCCTTCTTCCAAGCCCGCTGGATAAGAATTTTTCAGCGCGGCTTAATCTGTGACGCGATGAAAGATAGCAGCTTCCTCATAGAGGCCGCAGACTTCGAGACAATGGAAGAGTTAAATCTATTTCTTAAGAACCATGCACTAAAAGACATCCCTGACCACCTGGTCAACCCGGAGAACACTCAAACAACTGAACCCTATTCAGCGAATCAGTACTCAGAGGTCTACATCTCAGTGGATCCAGGGATAATGACCGCCCTCGTATCATTAGAGAAAGCAGTGGCTACAGCGGAACGACCCGAAGAAGTGACAGGAGTAGCACGATACTGGGCAGATCTAACGAAGGCCGTTGTTGCCGAGATCAGAAGGGATAATGACGCACTACTGAAAGACCACCTTTATGTCGCCGAGCAGAGGTGTAACCCCCGCAGAATGGAGAAGTTGATATATGAATGTTGAATTACCAGCAGAGCTAGACTTCCTAAAAGCGTTCTACACCGACCCTAGGACAGAATACAAAAAATCAAGTTGGTTGCTGAGTGATTTCGACTTGCACATATGGAAATATGATTTCAATTTTGCGACCCCCAACACGATCAACTGGGACATTACATTAGACGACGAAACTTCTCTGCTTGCCCAAAAAAACAAGCCATTACTAGACGGGCTAAAGTATTTTTTAACAACATCTACACGTTCTGTTCGAGGATCGGCGATCGAATTAGGTTCACTAGCCGCACAGATGACGATGTTTAACAGGGCCATTCACGTTGCCGATTACATTCTTCTGAATGCAAAAGAATATCAGCTATCCAGATTCGGATTGGCTGGAATCAACAGCCATCACATGAAGAGAATGCTAGACGTCTTCTCAAGCGTCAACGGTTCGGAAGAGTCGGTTTACGAGTGGACCAAGACTATCAGCAAATTTTGTTTAAGCTTAATAAACACTTCCAGTTCTATCGAACTCGATAGCATTCTAGATCAATATCCACGAATGCGCATTGTGACTGACGAACAACTAGATGAGCATCACCTGGAAATACCTTTTGATTTAATACCTTATGCAAGAGCTGCCTTGCATTTGCATGGATATTATAAAAAAAGATCAACTGCTGGAGTCCGCACCCCTAACACCTTGCAGCTAGCGAAATCGCTTTATGCCAACACACTGAAAGGCGGGCATCTAAAACTAAAAACATTAAGCTCATTAGAATTCTATACTGATAATGAGAGAGAAATAATATCGAGAGAGTATCCCGGTTCATCGGTCAGGACAGGTGACCATGAAGCAATGACATCCGGTCCATTTCGCGCCTACAGATTTTTAACATACAACCTTGGAATTCTTCATGAAATTGGGCTTCCAGCTCCCGAAGTATCAGAGCTGAAGCAGATACTTGATTATGAACCATCACTCTCTGAAGCTGCTCGGTTTCGGACGCTGCCGTACCCAATAGTGAGAGACGCCTTCAGAAAATCAATCGAGTACCATTTCAAGTATGGAGAACTTCTAATAGAAGGTTTCTGCCGCATGGCAGAGCATTGCAACCTCAATGGAATTGCCCCTACGCAACTTACCAATGGAGAGTTACAAGACATTATGCCCCCTGAGCTTATCGACATGGGAATTAGGAAGCTTGGGCTTGTATGTCAAACGGTGTCTATTAGGCACGGCGCACTGAGAAAGCAGTCAAATTACTTCATAGAACTCAGAAATAATGTGGGACTGATTGAGTGCTTACGCATCTATATTGGATGTGTCCAGATGGTAGTTGGAACAATCATGGCTCGCCGAATAGGAGAAATGCTCGATTTGCACTCGACTGACTGCCTAGATAAAAGCGAAAGATGGTTGATCTTCTTAAATAGAAAAAGCACATCCAACCTGTTCGGCATAAGACAACGCCAAGCACGCCCAATCGAACCCATTGCCGTAAAAATGATTAAAAACTTAATTTCCATGCAGCAGAGACTTTTAAAAAGCGGATTCATAACTGAAATGACTAGCCTCTTTGCCCCCCCCGGACTCCTCGGAAATGCCGGGCTTAGTCAGCAAACAATGTATGCCTACAATAGAAACCTAGACTTGTTGTGCGATTATTTCGAACTACCACTAAATTCAAAAGGAGAAAGGTACTATATCCGACAACATCAACTTCGACGCTTTTTCTCCATGGTATTCTTCCACTCGAGCAGTTTTGGAGGACTGGAGACACTGCAGTGGATGCTCGGGCACACCGACATGCAGCATGTTTGGAATTACATTACTGAGTCCACTGATGGTGCAGTTTTGCGTAGCGCTAAGGCTCAGTTCATAGCAGAAAGCTTGCATAATGGCGATATCACTGCTTACGAAGATCTAGCCGAAATACTAAAAATTCGTTACAACACAGATAATTTTGCTCTAGTAGACACTGCTGAACTTGAAGACGCAATCACCGACATGATAAAGACAGGGAAAGTCCAGATTGAGCCAGAGTTTTTCACAGACGAAACCGGCCAACATATGCGCGTGGTAGTAAAAATTCAGAGCACAGACTAAATGAAAAAAATCTCCGACCTAGAGCCACATGCTAGCGCCACATTAATAACCAGTGAACTTTTAAAGCTAATCTACCGTAATCCTGACTATTTTTCCAAAAACGAGAACATTCTAAAGGCTCTCAGAAGCCAAGGAGCGCTAGCCAAGCTCGAATTCAATTTCGAGGACTCAGGGGCTATAAAGTCAAAATCCCCAATGAGCATCAACACTTTAAAATCTCACGCCAACTTACAGTTCAAGGGAGGATTTAAGGAACTTGATACCCTCCGCCTAGCGGCATTGAGGGCCATTGAGAAGGTCAATGGCAGCAAAGAGGCCACTTCAACAAAACGCACTAAGTCCGGACTTTCGCGACTAGTAACTGAACTAGAGGAGAGACTTGATAAGCAGCGCTGCGCCAACATGGTCCTCCTCCAGGGATTAAGCCTGGCAATTAACGAGTTAAGAAATATACGTAGCAATCTAGATCCCGCTCTACTTGAAAAGCGGGCAAGCGATGCCGTTCAGGCACTTACTGCTCTACTGAGCCTCCCTCCAGAACAGCCACCCCCCCCCTCCCCTTCTTCCGGAGACGGGCGAGTTACGCGACTGGAGGAGTATCGCAAGTGACAAACCACCTTCGCCAACAACTATTTAAACCACTTAAAGAGCTAACACTCTTTAGCTACCATGCGCATGGAAGTACTATAACAAAAGATGGTTCTGGCCTGCCGTTTTGCTGTTGGCCTGATGGCACGCCCAATAACGTCGCAAATCTCTACATGCTCGCACTACGTGACCGCCCTGGCCGAGGTGGAAAAGGCCTATCAAGGCACGGCGGTAAAGGCGGAAGCATTGGGGAGTATGCATCCAAAATAAGCCCACTAGTTCGCTACTGCTTCAGATACCGAACTGACTTTATAGGACTGTCTGACCAACAGTTCTCAGACTTCATTGACGAATTAAGAAAGGAGCGATCTGTCAACGATCCCACTGTAAATAGGCGCACCGAAACTACACTCCTAGCAATTGGTAGGATCTGTCTAGATTTTTTGCAATTCGTAGGACGTCTTTATGGCGACGATGCATTTGTATCAGAGAATGGAACCATCCGCGCCGTAATGAAAACATTTACTATCACAACGCGCTCAGGAAGAACGATAAAGCGGAGTTATCTGCATCACCACTCTCTTCATGTATCTGGAACGCGCTACCACACGCGCGATCCGATCCCGAGCGAACATATAAAGCTTTTGCGAGATTCAGCAAACAAAATCCACCCATCGAGACACCTTCAACTTCGACGGAATCTGGTGATTTCCTTGCTTGAGCATACGGGCGCTCGACGCAGCGAGATAATTGAAATTACCGTTTCGGACATACGTAATGCCATGAACATGTCGTTCCCATTGCTACGTCTGCGAACCTTGAAACGTGGAACCTATTCCGAGCGTTTTATCCCGATTTCAAGAGTGGTACTAAGCGAAGCTAAGAAATATATTCAGTTTGCCCGCAGAATATCTCTTCGCAACTTCAAGGACACGGATCACGACAGACTCTTTGTTCAAGAAAAGACTGGTAAGCCGCTCGGTGCCTGCAGTATTACGAATGAAATGATTCAACTTAGAAGTCACGCCGGCATCGAAGAAAAAGTCTGTGCACACATGTTCCGCCATGCTTTCATCACCAATCTTTTCGTACTCCTAATCAAAAGACACAAGTTCAAGCAAAAGGACGACTTCAGAAGCGCCCTGCTTAATAGCAAAAAGTTTCTTTACGACGTCATGCTGTGGACTGGCCACAAAGATCCCCTCTCGGTAGAACGGTATATTCATCTTGCATTCGCCAAACTTGATGGATACGAAGACATCGTTTCATCTGCCCATATAATCAGGACTAACCGTATATATGACCAGGCCGAGGAGCTACTTCTGAACGCATTAAAAAATGGTATGCCAGTTGACGAGTACGTGCGTGAACTGGAGAAGCTAAAGCAACTTCGGCAAGAAGATCTCAAGAAAGAGACAAAGGAAGAGGAAGAGGAAGAGAATACGGAGTCAGTCAAAAGCTGGGAGCATTGGCATAACCACCTTTGAATGTTGCGATACAACTCGCTTCACTGCCGAAGCGTCCATAAAGCGCGTGTCTAATGACGACGACGTTTACCGGTCGTTCACTGGGGCGAAAGAGACAATCCGCTCCTGCCCGTGCAAGGTGGCATCCTGAATGCCCGACTCAATCCGTAGGGCTCTGTCCGGATAGATGTCCTTGAGGTTCGTCATCACCTGACCCTTGTCAAGGCTGAAGATCACTTGGCCGTTGTGATCAACCAGGAATGCATGGTCGATGCCGCCAAAGTCCACGACATCTATGATCCTCCACTAGGGTGTCAAGGGTGAACCGTCGCTTAAGTTCCGGAGCACACATTTACAAAGGGCCGAAATCTGCAAAAAACGGGCACGTCGACTCTACGAATGGCAATACGGTAAAACTCGCACGGCCCTAGTACGCCGGTTGACTGGCACACTCAACAGAGAGCCAACCTGCGTTGCTCTCGAGGCAACACTGGGTTCCGGTTCACACGCCCGCATTGAGCAACAGCCTACGATTTTCGCGGCTTAGCTCTAGCTGTAGCCTGGGCCACAAGCGGGTCCTCAGGCCAGTAATGCTTAGGGTACCTACCTCGTAAATCTTTCTTCACTTCCGCGTAGGTATTGCGCCAGAAACTCGCCAGGTCCTGGGTGACCTGCACCGGGCGCTGGGCCGGGGACAGCAGGTGCAGCTTGACGCCCTGACGGCCACCGGCGATGCGCGGAGTGTCGGCGAGGCCGAACAGCTCTTGGAGGCGCACCGCGAGAACCGGCATCTCGTCGCTGTAGTCGAGGCGGATGCGCGAGCCGGAGGGCACTTCCAGCGTACGCGGCGCCAGCTCGTCGAGGCGTTGCGGCAGCGGCCAGGGCAGCAGGCCATGGAGGATGCCGGCGAGGTCGAGGTTGGCGAAATGGCTGAGGCGGCTGACCTTGCCCAGCCAGGGCTGCAGCCACTCCTCCAGGCTGGCCAGAAGCGCCGCGTCGGAGAGGTCTGGCCATTCGCTGCTGCCCGTGTCGGCCAGGTCCAGTCGGCGCAGCAGCGCCACCCGCGCCTGCCACTGGCGCAGCTCCGCACTCCACGGCAGCAGCTCCAGCCCCTTGCGTCGCACCAGACCGAGCAGCGCACGCGAGCGGGCCTCGTCATCCAGTTCGGCAAGGGCTTCGCGGGCCAGCACCAACTCACCCACTTTCACCTGACGTTCGGCGCGCAGCACACCTTCGCGCTCTTCCCAGTCGAGCAGGTCCTGGCACCTTACCTGTTCGGCCAGAGGGCCGTCGAACAGTGCGGGATCAAGGTCGGCCGCGAGATAGATGCGCTCTTCACGCTGGCCCTGGCGGCTACCGAGATCGGCGATCACCAACCAGGGCTCCTTCATCAGCGCATCCGGCTCGCCAAAGGTGGCTGCACGGCCATTGGCCAGCCGATAATCGGCCCCTCCGGCACGACGTTGCTGGGCAATGCGGTCCGGGTAGGCGAACGCCAGCAGGCAGCCGAGCCAGCGCGGGTGATCCGGATCGGCCACCGGCTCGCTGGCCGGGCCACGCAGGTAGGAACGGAACTGCCGCGCCAGCTGGCGAGCACGCTGCACGCCGCCACGAGCGCCACGCGCTGCCTTGTCGTTACCGGCCAGCAAGGCGAGGCGGCTGTGCAGGTCGGCACCGCCACCACGCAGGATGTCGCGCTCGCCCAGTAGGGCGGCGAGGTCACAGGCCAGGCCGCCGAGTCCCAGGGCGTGGCCACGTAACAGCAGGTGGGCAATGCGCGGATGGGCGGGCAGTTCGGCCATGGCCTGGCCATGGCGGGTCAAGTTGCCATCGTCGGCCAGTGCGCCGAGGCGTTGCAGCAGGTCACGGCCCTGGGCGTAGGCAGCCGTGGGCGGCGGATCGAGCCAGGCCAGTTCATTGGGATCACCAATCCCCCAGCGCGCCAGTTGCAACGCCAGTCCGGCAAGGTCGGCCTGGAGGATTTCCGCGCTCCCGTGGGCGGCCAGTTGCTCATGCTGGGCCTCAGACCAGAGCCGGTAGCAGGCACCCGGCTGCAGACGGCCGGCACGGCCGGCACGCTGGGTCGCGGAGGAGCGGGAAATACGCTGGGTGTCCAGGCGAGTCATGCCACTGGCCGGGTCGAAGCGCGGTACACGCTCCAGGCCCGCGTCCACCACCACGCGCACGCCATCGATGGTCAGGCTGGTCTCGGCGATGTTGGTGGCCAGCACCACCTTGCGCTTGCCCGCCGGTGCCGGCTCGATGGCCGCGCGCTGGGCAGCGAGGTCCAGTTCACCGTGGAGCGGGCAGAGCAGGATCTCTGACCGGCCAGCGAGGCGCTCGGCCAACTGCTCGGCGACGCGGCGAATCTCCGCCTGGCCGGGGAGGAACACCAGCAGGCTGCCAGGTTCATCGGCCAGGGCCTGGAGCATGGTCTGTACCACCCGGGGTTCGAGCGCCTCGCCGATCTGACTCGGCCGCCCCCAACGCTGCTCCACCGGATACATGCGACCTTCGCTGCGTACCACAGGCGCCTCGTCCAGCAGGCGCGACAGGCGCTCGCCTTCCAGCGTGGCGGACATCAGCAGCACCTTCAGCGGCGGTTCGTCGCGCAACAACTCACGGCCGTTGAGACACAAGGCCAACGCCAGATCGGCATCGAGACTACGCAGATGATACTCATCAAATATGAGCAGCCCAACGCCATCTAGGGCAGGATCGTCTTGAAGCCGACGAGTAAGAATGCCTTCAGTCACTACTTCAATTCGAGTCTGTGGTCCGACCTTACTCTCCAAGCGAATTCGATAGCCGACTGTTTGCCCAACGCTTTCTCCCAGCTCGCTCGCCAGTCGCTCAGCTGCGGCTCTGGCAGCTAGTCGACGTGGTTCGAGCATGACAATAGTCTGGTCGGCCAGCCAAGGCTCTTCCAGCAGCGCTATTGGTACTCGCGTTGTTTTGCCTGCCCCCGGCGCTGCCTCAAGTACAACTTCATTACGTGCAGACAAGGCATCTCTTAAAGCGGGCAAAACAGATTCAATCGGCAACAAACTCATGATGGCTCCTAGCTGAGCCACCAATTATAGATACGAGGGAAGCTGTTACGGCACGGCGGTATGTCAATCACGCCCAGTGCACGGCTCCCTTCGGGCCGCTCAGAGATAAACGGGGCCTATTTAAACGGCATGATGGACATCAAGGCCACAGCCAGCATCTGCCCCTTGAACACCTGACGAGGGGGATCCTCTTGCCAGTGTTGCGCCCCGGCTCAGCTGGCTCCGTGATCCGAAAACATCGGATCATTTAACAGCCAGCTGACTAACACCGGATGTAGAGGTCCATGCTTGTCGGCCAATAGGGAAAGCTCTTGCTTGGATCGCTCTTCCACTCGACCAGCCAACCAGACGGCTTCTGCTGTCGGGTAATGCCGAAGTAGATTATTTGCTTGGTACCGTACGTTTTCAGGAAGGCTCGTGTCCCTAGCCAGCTCCTGTAGGAAGTCCCGTGTTTGAACAACGCTACGGGTGCGCTCATGGGCCATCGTCATGGTATTGCTCCTGAAATGTCCGCGGGGAGAGGCGGCTTCTCGTCACTCAACATGAGTCGTCAGCCTCTCCGCCTCACTTTTCGATCACTGCATTGAGCGCGCCAGAGCCATCCCATATGGGGTAAGGGAGCCCTTTCACCTTCTTATCCTCGACGAGGAAGGCCAGGCTATAGCGCGCGCGGGTAATCGCGACGTATAGCTTGTTTCGCGACTCCTCCGTCTTATCCTTGTCGAACACTTTGGCATTTCCGCCAATGAACTTCAGATGTTTATCTGACGGGATCACAAGCACTCGATCAAAGCCTAAGCCTTTGCAGGAACCGAACGTATAACAGATAAGGTTACCCGGTAGGTATCCAGTGCCGGTGGTGGACGACCAGCGCAGTACTTGAGGCTGAAACGCTGCCAAGTAATCGCTCACCTGAGATTGTTTCACTATGAAGGTGCCATGGTGATGCGATATTTCGTCTGGCACTTTCTCGACACCTGTTACCGTCTTGTCATACAGCCCCAGGTGGATCGTGTCGGAGAGGTCGCAGATTTCTTGTATGCACCTGCGATTCTTCGGCATCGAATGCTTTTCGAACTTCATTTTCCCGACGAAGTAATCGACCTTCTGTTGAGGCGTCTGCGGAGCCTTATGGCCGAACGTCGTTGTGTAGATTGTCTGTCGAAAGTCGCCCACACAACAGATCGAGTCGACCATGACCTTGTTGAGTGATTTGATCACGTCGTAGTCCCAACCGACCAAATCCTGCACTTCATCAAAATAGACCCTTTGATAAATCTCCTTCAACCGCTTGGCAGGGGCATTTTTGGATAGTTTCGCAATGAGGGTCGCAAGCTTTGCCAAAAACCCGGAGTACGCCTTTGTTTTGCAGGGCGTCAGGTAATGCAGTGGATTGATCGTGCCATCTTCCGATTTTTCAGCTCTGCCTTCAATGTAGTAGGTTGTACCTGATATTAAGTGAGGGTTGTTCTCAGTGAACGAGATAGTCGTGATCCGATCTGGAAATACCTCGCTCTGATAGGGACGCACCATATCTTCCAGGTAAAAAGAGAACAGCCCCTTGACGACGAAGTGCTCACTGCTAGCACCGTACAACTCAACAAAACGAGAGCGCAACTCTGCCTGATTATTGGTTGTATAGGTGACTACAAGCACACGTCCACCAGCCTTGATGGTCTCAATGGCTTCAGTAATGATCTTGTGCGTTTTCCCTGATCCGGCGCCTGCGACCCAGAGTTCGTTAGGCAAAATCGAGCACCTCGTCTAGAAAGGCTGGGTACTTGAAGTCCAGTGCGCCATCGAACAGTTTGACCGCAGAGTCGACCTTGCGAGCGCCTTTACCGTTGCCCTTTACGCTCTTGAACCAACGGATCAAATTTTCCCTTCGATCCTCCAGAGAGACCTCTGCGTTGTAGATATTGAAGGTTTCCGTCGACAAGACTTCCTTTGCGAAAGCGTCAAGGGTTTTAATGTCAACTGCGTTGGCATAAATCATCGCTGGCTCAAGCGAAAATTCGGCGTCGTTCATCGACGAGTACAGCTTGATGTTAGGAAACGCAGCGTATTCCAGACGTCCTTGTACAACGTTACCGTTATAGTCGCCGTCATTATCCCTGAGCACATGGATCTTGGTGCCGATCTCTTTACCGACTTCGATGAACGTCTTGAAACCTACACCGCGTACCACGATGATATCTATCCCGTCCTGCTCAGGCAGTCGGTTGTGTTTTCGTTGGTAGATTTTCTTGAGCACCAGTTCGTCCGACGGCCCCTCGACCAGGATGACCTTGCCCGACAGTGCCACCCGCAAGGTGTCGTAGCCAGGAAGACGCTTGAGGGTCTTCACCACTTTAGCGTCTAGCGTGTGCAGCCTTTTGTACCCTGACTGCACAAGGCAAATTTTGTCGATACTCAGCTTGTTCAACACATACGAGCTGTGGGTGGTCAGGAACAGCTGCTTGTCTCCTCGCTGGGTTTCGATGTAGTGCACAAGCTTGTTCAGATTGGTGTGAGATAGATGATTTTCGGGCTCTTCCATCATCACCAGATCGATGTCGTGGGATTTGTTCTGAATGGCCAGTTTAATCTGCACATTGCTCTGTTCACCCTTGCCGATGAGGTGAAAAGGCACATCATCGACCTCAAGCTGTAGGCCGGTCTGGATGGAGCCCGCAGGTAACGTACTTGCTGCAATGGTGAGCTTGCTATCGGTGATAAGGTGACCCGCATCAAGGCTGGCATTGACCGTCCTGACCTCCCCGGAGTTGTTAAACACCTGCAGGTTTTCACGATAATTGAGGGTCAGCTTGACGAGCTCTTCCTTCGCCAATGCGGTGTTGAGAATGCTCGAAATGTACTGGTTCTTCCCCATGGTTGGGTGGATACGTGTGGGGTCGATGTACAGCGCCTTAAACTTCTTAGCGATCGGTTTTATCGGATTCCAACCGAAATCGAGCCATTCCACCTTATAGAATTCGATCGGAATGCTGGTGATGTTCGGCTTGGTCAGCAGGTGGCTCTCGTATACGGCCTCCAGCGACGGGTCGAAACAGGCTTGTACCAAGACGCCCTGGGCGTCAGCCTTGAGGCTGTTGTTCGAGCCTCGGTACTCAGGCACACCGTCAATGTAGGCTTCGATGATAAGGCTGGGCAGGTGCTTGGAGCTCAAGTCAGAGGCGAGAAACCGCGTGACGGCATCCTGATTGAAAAGATCAGGGGAGAACTCGCCGTTGAAGGGCCGTCCACGATGATTGTAATTGAGCACAATTTCTAACGCTTCCAAGATTGTGCTTTTACCAGCATTGTTGTCGCCGACGAAAATATTGACGTCGTCGTTGAATTCTAGAAGTTCGTCGCGAAATTTTTTGAAGTTGATCAGCTTGATGGCTTTAACGTGCACTCTAAATCCCTCTAGGCATCGCTTGATAATGGCGTATTACCATGGCAAATGAACCGTACCTTGGGTGGTGTGTGCTGTCCATATGGCTATCAGCTGAAGACGAACGTCTAGAGCAGTTTTGAATCACCTCGAGTGCCGTGGTCACATCTAATGCCTGCTTTTGGCCCAGAGTGTGTAAAAACGCTTCGTCAAAATTGAAGTGCGCGCGTCTACGTGAAATCTGAAATTTTTCGGCACCTCAGCAGATGTGGATTTCGCCCAGATGCGCGATTTCCAGTCCGGTTTTGAGTACCTGTCGCGCTCGAAAACGTTTTTACACAGCCTCGGCCGATTGCAGCCGGTGACGACAGGCACCTGTCGGCCAAAAGCTGCCTGTCGTTGAGTGCAATTTTTGACTCATGGCTGCCAGCAACGGCAGCAGTTAAAATGCTCAGAGACGATCACTCAACGAGCAATAGACCTAGTTTGTTCGACCGAGCTAGATTAGTAAAAGCTCTTTCACTTTTTGCTTGATTTCAGCAGGGCTTTCTTCAAATCCGTATTTACCGGCATTATCTTTAGAAGAGTTATATCCCAAGAAATAACCATTGTATTGAAAGTAGTTAGTGTCAATTTTTCGCCTGCTTGGCTTGCCTTTTTCCAGCATATCCAGAAGCGTTTTTAAGTGTGAGCGTGTTAGCCAGAATTTTAGAAGTAATCCGCTCCCTAGCACTTCAGTGCCGATCATTGGAGCTGCTTGAAAGCCCAAGGCCTAGCTCAGGGCTAGTCGTCTACACCAGTTCCGCTATGTATGCTGAAGGGGGCCCAACCACTCTACCTGACCAGCAACCTCAAGCGCTTCGGCGAATTCAACCTCAAGCTAAACCGGCCACCGGAGCCCTGGATCAAGGACTCGGTGTTCCAACAAGCTGCCGGCTCGCTGCGGGTGATCAGACCTAGCCAGCTAGATACCGAGAAAACGCCATGATCAACATTCCTCCCGCATCCTTCCGCCTTACACCGTACGGCGAAGTGGACGCCGTGGCGTTGGAAAACCTGCGCGACAGCTTCGACACCTCTCAACTGCTCCGGCTGGTTGATCGCTTGGACGTCTGCTTGGTGGAACTGGGTGGAATCACCTCCATTCGCGACGAGCTACTGAGATTGCATGCGATGGCTCTGACGATAGTTGAGGGCATCGCTCTTACGGTGCCTGCCGAGAGTGCTTGTATCTGGACAGAAGCCCAATCTCTACAGATGGATCTTGAGGCACTGGTTTCTTGGGCGCGCTCCGCTCAGCTCATCATTGCGCCGCTGATCAATCTTGCTCCACAGCACGAGGCATGAGCGCTCTCGCCGATTTCGACGAGGCTCAACTGTTTCTGACCATGGCTGGAATCGCCCGTAAGTAGATCAATTCACCAATCAGTTCTACGAGTGTCTGAGTAATCACAGCCGCCGCGGCCAGCGCGCGAATGGACTCCGGGAGCGCTAGGGCCAGGGGAAGCACTACAAGCGAGTTGCGAGTGCCTGAGCTAAAGGCCACTGCCCGTGCGGCAGAAGCCTCCAAGCCAAATAGCCGGGAGCTGAGTACGCCGAGGGCCGGAGCGAGTAGTAGAAACGCTCCGTATACCGGAAGCAACGGCGCCAGGATGTCGAGTTGGTACACGACAGCCGCGATCTGCGAACCCACCACCACGATTAGAACCAGGGCCATTGCAGGCACTGGCAGCCAGGCCCAACCTGCGCTCCATGCGCGAAGCAGCAGAGATCGGCGTCCGCCAAATTCGGTGAGCACAGCCGCTACCAAGGGTAGGACGATCAGTAACAGGAAGGCTTCTGCGAAGGGCCACAGCTCGATCACTGTGCCGGCTTCGGGGCCAAGGATTAGCCGCAAGTAGAGGGGCAGCAGCAGAAGCTGGAGCAACAGCAGCAATGGCGTCGCCGCGAGCACCAGACGAGAGTCCCCTTTGCCCAGGTGGGTGAAGACCACCACGTAATCGATACAAGGCGTCAGCAGGACAAGCAGCGCGCCGACCAACAAGGCCTTGTTCGATGAGAGCGGCCACGTCACCAGCCACACCATCAATGGCACCAATAGGAAGTTGGCCAGCAACAAGGCACCGACGAAGCGGCGGTTGGCAAAAGCTTCTCGCAGCTCCAAAAAAGGAATCTGCAGAAACATGGCATACATCAGCACGGCAATCGCCGGTGTGATGGCCATGGCCGTCAGTCCGGTGAATTGCGCAGAGCTCAGGCCTGCAATGGCAGCGGCCACCACCGCCGCGAAATAAAATGCTATCTGGTGTTCTTCCAGCCAGTCCCGCGACATCTGATATCTTCCCTTGTTGCGCAAGGGCGACATTCTCCCACTGGCATCGGATTTAACCCAGCGTTGAGGCTGGTTGCTTTTCGCTTTGCCGTTGGGCGAAGTCCGCAACGGTCCTAACAAGTCCTGCCGATAAGAGGATGCATGATGTTTCGAAATAACTGGATGGCGGGTCTGAGGCAAGTGCTCGCCATCGCCAGGAGTTAACCGCAATGAATCCTCAACCTTCAGGCATGCCCTGGAACCTGCTGCTGCTAACCTGGCTGGTCGCACTGGTATCGACCCTGTCCGCGCTGTTCATTGGTGAGGTGATGGGCCAGGCACCCTGCGTGTTGTGCTGGTTCCAGCGTGCCTTCATGTTTCCGCTGGCGGTGATCCTGGCCATCGCCTGCTACCGCTCGGATTTCACCGTCTGGCACTATGCCCTGCCGCTGACCGCTATCGGTGCGGCACTGGCATTTGTTCACACGCTGCTCTATGCAGGGCTGATTCCACAGCCGATCCAGCCCTGCACGGCCACTGGTCCATCCTGCTCAGGCGCCGGAATGACCCTCTTCGGCGTGGTGCCCCTGCCGGCACTCGCCTTGTTCGCTTTTATCCTTATCGCCATCCTGCTCATAATCATCCGTCGGAGAACCACCCCATGAATCGCCGTTCCGTGGTCCTGATCGTCAGTGTCGTGATCCTGGCCGTCTTTGCTGCCGCCGCATTCTTCTATTCCCCCTCGCAATCGCCTCAACAGGCCCAGGCTCCCGGTTCGACAGCCCAAGAGACCGCGACACAACCCAAACAGAACGGCGGCCAGTTGGTTCGCTTCCACTCACCAGTGTTCGGCCCGGCGCAAGCGCCAGTGACCATCGTCGAATTCTTTGACCCTTCCTGCGAGGCATGCCGCGCCTTCCACCCCTATGTGAAGCAGATCCTCGCCGAGAACCCGGAAGACGTGCGTTTGGTGCTGCGCTATGTACTGTTCCATCAAGGCTCCGAAGAGGTGGCGCGAATGCTGGAGGCGGCGCGTAAGCAAAATCTCCATGAACAAGTGTTGGGGGCTGTGCTGGAAGCCCAACCCGGTTGGCACGACGACCCCAAGGTAACGCAGGCATGGGCTGCTGCAGAGCGCGTCGGTTTGAACTTGGAACAGGCCCGCCAGGACATGCATACGCCTGGCGTCAACGCCGTGCTGGAAACGGACATGCAGGACGTTAAAGCCGTTGGGGTTCGTGGCACGCCGACTTTTTTTGTCAATGGTCGTGCGCTCAGCGAGTTTGGCCCGGAGCCGCTGCGCCAGTTGGTGAACAGCGAAGTGGCCAAGGCACGAGAATGACACTATGAGCGCGCTGGAAAACCGCGTGCCACCGCTGCTCGTGGCCGGCCTGATCGCTGTGCTGATGGGTTTGTCGGGAACCAAATTGCCGGGTTTCGAACTGGCATGGACCGCGCGCCTGACCTTCGCTTTGCCAATACTGCTCCTGGGGCTCGGCGTGTGCCTCGCCGGCGTCCTGTCGTTTCGCCGCGCGCGTACTACGGTTAATCCATTGCAGCCGCAGCAGGCTTCTGCATTAGTGGAGGCTGGCATCTACCGGTACAGCCGCAACCCCATGTACTTAGGCTTTGCCATTATCCTGGCGGCTTGGGCGCTGGTCTTGGCCTCGCCTCTAACCCTGCTTGGCGTAGTTGCTTTCGTGCTGTACATGAACCGTTTCCAGATCCCAGCCGAAGAGTGGGCGCTGGAAACATTGTTCGGCGAATCATTTGCCCGCTACCGTGCACGAGTCCGCCGCTGGCTCTGAGCGTCCGCGGCGGTAGCGACTGGCGGGGCTTGCTCGTCGCGGCAGCCTGCCGAAGGTGCCACGACCTAGCCTGATCTCCTCGTGACGAGCTGCTTTGGCCACATGCCGCTAGCATGTCTCTGGTCGAAGACATAGCGCCAACGAGTGATGTCGCAAGTTCACTCCGTTGATATCGAGATAACTGTCTAGCAACAGCGGTGAGCGCAAAGCAGGCTTATGCTTCGCTGCGATGACTGTCGGCCTGCCTGGTGTCGATACAAACACTGCCGTCTAGCTCCATTTCAAGTGTCGAGTGGCTGACTTTGAATCGCTCATGAAGTACACGTTTTAAATCAGTCTTCACTCGTTCAATTTCGGGCAGGCTAGCCTTCTTGATGACAACGTGAGCTTCCAATGCAGTTGAATGTTCGGCAATTTCCCAGACATGTACGTGGTGAACACTCACAACGTCGTCCACTTGCTCCATGACATTGATTATATCAGTGATGGAAACTCCTTCTGGTGCGCCCTCCATTAACAAGTGAATGGTTTTAGGTAGCATGCTAAAGCCCTGCCATAGCACGTAACCAGCAATCATCAGCGTCAGTACAGTATCTGTCCAATACCAGTCATACAGAAGGATTAATGTTCCGGCAATAATAACACCGACGGAGGCCAGCGCATCCGACACATTGTGCAAGAATGCCGCCTTTATATTCATGCTATTCTTAGACATTGTGTAGGTGAGCAAGGCCGTGACGACATCTACAATCAAGGCTATTCCCGCCACCACGACCACTGTCCATCCTTCAATGGGCTGTGGGGCAAAAAACCGACCTATAGCTTCGTAGATGAGGTAGAGACCAACGATAATCAGCGTGACCAAGTTAATCAAAGCCGCTATGGTTTCACTGCGTCGGTAGCCGAAGGTTTTAAAAGCATCTGGCGGTTTGCGACCGATTTTACGTGCGATGAGCGCAATAACCAGTGATGCGGCATCGCTCAAGTTATGTAGCGCGTCAGCTATGAGCGATAAACTGCCAGAAAGTATTCCTCCAACAACTTGTGCCAGAGTTAGCACAGTATTAACGCCAATGGCAGCGATTAAACGCTTATCGCCTATGGCTTCGGTGTTATGGTTATGTTCGTGAGCCATTGGTTTTTAACCGTCCTTAAATAACATAAGACAAGGATAGGGAGCCCAAAAAAGTAATAGATAATACTAGCACCAATACCATCTGGCCTTCCAAACCACACTGACAGAAATGCGACCACTCTCAAGCGAGTTCGTGCATTATCGTCTGAAACTTGCCGATAACTGGCCGATCCCTCTCAAACGTTAAACGACGTTGCTCGCTAATGATAGATGATGCGGCGTCAATCCGAAGATGACAAAATTGTAATCTTCCAATCATTCTTTTCGTAGGATAGGCCCTTGCAGATTGGTGCGCCTCGGTGCTGACATGACGAAGCAAGGCGCTCATGTCACCGCGCAATGGAAGCATTACATTTCAATAATGTAATGCTTGGCTCATGCTGCTGTTAACTTCAATCACGCAAAATTCATTCGAACCTGCAGGGCTCAGCGAGAAAGCTCAGCAAGCCACCTTTGAATTTAGCGAGGACTGCCCTATGAATCTGTTGAAAGCTATTGTTGTTGGTTTGGTAATCTGCGGCTCCGCATTGTCTTATGCAGAAGATGGTTACGACCGCTCAATTAAATTTAATGAAAAATTCCGAGCAGATCAAAAACTAATTCACGGAACCGAATCCGCCAAACGAAAAATAGACGAATTACAGATTAAGGATACCCGCCAAGATCAGAACAATACGGAAAGCAAGAAAGAAACCAAAGCTGACTAACCGCTTCATATCTGAACGATATTCGCCTCCTGCAGCTTCCAATCTCCTTTGGAAGCAGTTGCACTCTAAGCGCCCTTCGGGGCGCTTTTTTGTTTCCATAACTTGCCCGCAACATCGCTACCAGCGAATCGCCCGGAATTTATATAAGCCGTTTCGTTTAAGTCAGGCCGCCATTGCCTGATCTGTTGTTATTAGCCTTCGCAAGGATCATGTCCGAGTGAGCTGAACAGACGCTGTGGCGTACAGCGCACCCATGTCTGGGTCGCTATCTCAAAGGCCTCACGGTTCGCCCATGATTGACGGTGTCAGCTCGGCCTTGCACAGCCCGCTGATCGTTCCAGCCAGGGCTTTGTCGTAGCTATCGCCCTTTGCTGCCGACCGGGGCAGGTCAGTCGCTGTTTGCATAATCCTTCGTCAGCTCACCGTGGGTGAAAGCCATCAGGTCAAGGACGCGTATGTAGCGAAAGTCATACGCACTAAGCGCTGAGCAATTTTTTATTTACCGCTTAGATGCATCAGACTGCGCCACAAAGGCTGTGCTGTCCGCTGCGCCGCTAATGAAACTGCGCTCCGATAATTAACGCGCCCCGTTCTCGCTAGCTAGCAAGAACGGGGCGTTGTGTGCCGCCATCCAATCTCTAGCTTGTTCTGTCAGCGGCCAACGCGATTTCTTGCTCCTCCAATTCGTCTTCGCGTCGATGAGCCATCTGGTAGAGCAACGGCAAAACTAATAGCGTTAGCACCGTTGAGGAGAGAATCCCCCCGATCACCACCGTCGCAAGGGGACGTTGTACCTCTGCACCGGTACCCACATTCAAGGCCATTGGAACGAACCCGAGTGAAGCCACTAAGGCTGTCATCAATACCGGTCGTAGCCGGGTAAGGGCACCTTCGCGGATCGCAGTGTCCAGAGGTAAACCTTGCTCCCGTAGGCTACGGATGAAGGAGATCATTACCAGGCCATTTAGAACGGCGACGCCTGACAGAGCAATAAAGCCAACACCTGCTGAAATGGACAATGGGATATCTCTGAGCCACAGCGCAACAATGCCTCCGGTGAGCGCAAATGGAATCCCTGTAAAGACCAACAAACCGTCTTTGACATTGTTGAACATCATGAAAAGCAGAATGAAGACCAGGAGCAGCGCCACGGGGACGACAATCTGCAGCCGCTTCGTTGCCGATTCAAGCTGCTCAAAGGTACCGCCCCAGTCGATCCAATAACCTGCCGGGATATCTACCTGGGCCTGGATTTTCTGTTCTGCCTCAGATACGAATGATCCAATGTCACGACCACGGACGTTTGCACTGACGACAATTCGCCGTTTCCCTTCTTCTCTACTGATCTGATTCGGACCGGGGGCCAAATCCAGGGTGGCCACCTCGCCGAGGGGGATATAACTTATGGTGCTGTTTAATTCCCTTGGAAGGGCAATTGGAAGCCGCTCAATTGCGGCGAGATCGCTGCGTATCTCGTCCGGTAAACGAACCACGATATCGAAACGCCGATCTCCTTGAAACAAGGTGCCTGCCTCTCGGCCACCGATAGCTACTGCAACCGCTTGCTGGACGGTATCTAGACTCAGGCCGTATCGTGCGATCTGATCGCGATCGATATCAATCGTGAGCATGGGAAGGCCAGTCGTCTGCTCGACCGTAACCTCTGAAGCGCCTGGTACTTGTCCTAGCACCTCGGATACTTCCGCCGCCGTGCTGTTAAGAACGTCCATGTCATCACCATAGATTTTCACGGCTACCGCGGCACGAACTCCGGAAATCAGCTCGTTGAAACGCAGCTGAATCGGCTGGGAAAACTCGTAGTTATTGCCCGGCAACTCAGCGGCGGATGCTTGCACCTCGCTTAAGAGCTGATTACGCGACTTGCCTGGATCCGGCCACTGTTCTTGTGGCTTCAGCATGACGTACCCGTCAGAGATATTTGGAGGCATAGCATCCGATGCCACTTCCGCAGTGCCAGTTCGCGCAAATATGCGTTCAATCTCCGGAAACTCATCCATAAGCTTTCGCTCCAGCTGCTGCTGCATCTCTACAGACTGACTAAGACTGGTAGCTGGTACACGAAGGGCTTGGATAGCGAAGTCTCCCTCGTTGAGGCTAGGCACGAATTCACTGCCCATACGTGACCCTACGAGGCCAGAAAGTATGACTACAACTACCGCAAAGGTGAGCACTGCTGGCTTGTTGGCCATTACCGCATCGAGCGCAGGTGCGTAGGCCCGTTTAGCATTGCGGATTAGAAAGTTTTCCTTTTCCGTAACCCGCTTACCGATAAAGAGCGCAACGGCCGCCGGGACGAACGTCACCGAAAGGATTATCGCCCCGAATAGCGCTGTCACTACGGTAAACGCCATGGGCGTGAACATCTTACCTTCTACCCCTGTAAGGGCGAATATCGGCAGATACACGATCATAATGATCAGCTGCCCATACAATAGAGGCCGACGCACTTCCTTTGCCGCAGCGAATACTTCATGAAGCCGTTCGGACAGTGTTAATGCCCGTCCGTGATGGGACTGAGCGTGTGCAAGTCGACGCACGCAGTTCTCAACAATCACCACGGCTCCATCGATAATGATGCCGAAATCCAATGCGCCTAGGCTCATCAGGTTGGCGCTGACCTGATTGGCTACCATGCCGGTGAACGTGAAGAGCATAGAAAGCGGTATCACAAGCGCGGTTAGGATCGCCGCCCGGATATTGCCTAAGAAGAGAAAAAGTATAACCACAACAAGAATGGCACCCTCAGTGAGGTTCTTCTTAACGGTGGATATAGCTTTGTCTACGAGTACAGTTCGATCGTAGACAGTAATTGCCTTTACGCCTTCCGGAAGCGAAAGGTTTATCTCTTTCATCTTGTCGTCGACAGCCCTTGAAACTACTCGGCTATTTTCACCGATAAGCATGAAGGCCGTACCTAGTACCACTTCGCGGCCATTCTCGGTGGCTGCGCCAGTGCGGAGCTCCTTTCCAACCTCGACCGTCGCAACGTCGCGGATACGCACTGGGGTACCGTCAACGTTGCTAATAAGGGTATCGCGGATGTCCTCCACAGACTGCATTTGTCCTGGAGCGCGAACAAGATACTGCTCGCCGCGCTTTTCAATATATCCGGCACCTAGATTGTTATTGTTTTGCTCAACCGCCTCGATCAAATCTTGTAGTGTTAGTCCAAACGACCGCAAAGTGTCTGGGTTGGGGGCGATCTGATATTCCTTTGCATATCCTCCGATCGTATTGATCTCAGTAACACCAGGTACATTTCGGACTTGCGGTTTGATGATCCAATCTTGAATCTCACGCAAGTCAGCAGGGGTATACGGCGTACCGTCCGATTTGGTGGCACCTTCCTCAGCTTCAACCGTCCAAAAATAGATTTCGCCAAGCCCAGTGGAAATAGGGCCAAGTGTTGGAGTGACGCCATCTGGGAGCTGATCTTTGGCCCCTCCCAGGCGCTCGTTCACAAGTTGGCGGGCAAAATAGATGTCAGTGCCTTCCTCAAAAATAACTGTGATCTGAGAAAGTCCATATCGAGACAAGGATCGTGTCTGCTCGAGCTTGGGCAGCCCAGCCATTACCGTCTCGAGCGGGTAGGTAATACGCTGCTCCACTTCCAGCGGGGAATAACCTGGCGCCGCAGTGTTGATTTGCACCTGTACGTTGGTGATATCCGGGACAGCATCGATAGGCAGCTTTTGGTAGCTGTAAGCTCCTAACGCTGCCATGCCAAGCACGGCTAGCATAACCAACCAGCGATGCTCGATAGAAAAACGAATGATACGTTCGAACACGATTCTATAACTCCGTATCAGTGAGCATGCGAGGCGCTGGCTTTGCCAAGCTCGGACTTGATGATGAAGCTGTTATCCAAGGCATAGCGCGCTCCGGGCTGGAGGCCTTCCTTGATTTCGACCGCGTCACTATCGCTGCGGCCACTCACGATTGGCTGAGCAGCAAAGCCATGGTCGGTCCGTACAAACACCACCGGCTTTTCTTCCAATGTGTGGATCGCATCAGGACTTACTGCGACTGGCACGGATGCTTCGCCAGCGCCTACCTGCACTTTGACGAACAGGCCGGGGCGCCAAACCCCTTCAGGGTTGGGAAGTGTGACCCGGGCGGTAGCGGCGCGGCTTTGCTGACCAACAAGTGAGCCGACATAAGAAACGGTTCCATTGGCACTGGACTCGAATGCTGTGGCCTCGATAACGGCATTGCTGCCTACTCGTACCGCGCTGAGTGCATTGGCAGGAACGCTGATATCTGCCCACACGGTGGAGAGATCGGAAATGATGAATATCTGGTCATCGGTATTGACTGACTCACCGAGCGTGATGTCCTTCTCAACGATCATCCCATCGAACGGCGCCCTGAGTTCGTAGCGGCTCAATGCGTCTGGCTTGCCAGCATCACTGCCAAGCGCTTGTAGCTGTGCGTTTGCATTCGCAACAGTCAGCTCTGCTTCCCGTAAAGCCTGTTGTGCCTGTAAATAATCCTGTTCCGCAGAAATACGCTCTTCCCATAGCTCCTTTTCGCGTCGATAGGTTTTTTGAGCCAATGCAAGACGTTTTTGCGCCGCGTAGAACTCGCTTCTACGTTCCGACAGGTCTGTACTCGCGATCACAGCAAGTACTTGCCCCTGTTTCACCTGTTCGCCCAAATCGACTTTGACCGCTTCAACGACACCTGAGAGACGAGGCACAACTTGCGCTGTGCGGTCTTGGTTGAATGTAATTTCGCCAGGCAGCTCAATTGCGCTTTTTATCTTTGCGGGCTGAGCAGTTGCCAGTGAGATGCCGGCGGCTAGGATTTGTGTCTCTGAGAGTTCTACCTCTGCTGTTTCAGTATGCTCCGCTCCCTCGGGCTCATCTTCATGCTCATCTTTCTCTGCCGCACCGACCTCGTGATCGCTATCGGCGCCTCCTTCATCATGGCCATGATCTCCTTCGGCTTCTGCATCCTCATCCGAATGCCCTTCATCCTCATGCTCCGATTCGTCACCATGCTCGCTATGTGCGTCGCCCGCATCGGGCACAGCTGGACTACTGCGAAGAAGCAATCCGCCAAGCATAAGTGCCACGCTTAATATGACGACGATCCAAAAAATCTGCTTCTTGTGACCAGCCAAGGAAGATGTATTCGATTTACTTTTCATATGGATTCCTATGGCTGAGTGGCCGAGGTGATAACGGCCGACCCATCTCCGACAATTCGCGAGATTTCTGCCGCCGCCTGGTTAGCTTGTGATAGCGCAGACAGGTACTGAGATCGGGCTTGGAAAAGCGTGCGTTGAGCATCCAGTACGTCAAGGAACGTGAATTTTCCAAGTTCGAACCCCTTGCTGGCAGCTTCATAAGCGCTTTGGGCACTGGGGAGCATATCGTTGCGCAACAGTTCAAACTGCTGGCGAGCAGTGCGCAGCCGCATGTGCGCTTGGGAAAGTTCGCTTTTCAGGCGTATATGGACGGCGTTGAGCTCGTCCTGCGCCTGGTAGGCCCGTTCCTGCGCTGCTCCGATGTTGCCTTGGTTTCGATCAAACAACGGCAGGGGCATCGAGATACTCACCAATCCCAGCGTGCCGTTATATTCATCTGAGCGTTGGGCACCTACGCTAACCGTCACGTTAGAAAAGCGATTCGTCCTTTCCAGCTTTAACGCAGCCCGACGTCTTTCAGCCTCCCGACGCGCGCGGGTTAGTTGGGCGGAATCGTTCAAACGGCTATAAAGCTCAGCTAGCTCGGGAAGAGGAGGCACTGCCTCTGCCGGCTCTTTTACTCGCTCAAAGCGTGGCTGTGGATTTCCCCAGTTGGCCGCCAGCCGAGTGCGCGCAGCTTCGAGTTCAGCTGTGGCCTGGGCAAGCTCTACTTGCACTCCAGTAGCCGCAACCCGCGCCCGGGTTTCCTCTACGGGAGAAACCATGCCGGCCCTCACACGTCGATTGGCCACGTTCACTGCTTGCTTCGCAAGCTTTGAAGCAGCCTGAGCGAGGTCCAGCCGTTCTTGAGCAGTAAGCACATCGTAGTACGCGCCCATCACTGCCCCCCTCAGTCGAGCTTGGGCGTCCTGTAGGTCAGCAGCTGCTACGTCCAAGGCTCGTTGCGCCGCCTCAATACGAGCCGAACGTTTACCACCCAGCTCTATTTCTTGGCTCAGTTCAAGCGTGGTCTCCGGGGCATCGCCCCGGATTCCCTCCTGGCTAGCGGACAATATTGGATTCGGACGTGCTCCGGCTTGGCTAATTAATGCGCGAGAAGCAGCCAGCTCACGTCTTGCAACAGCCAGTTCAGGGCTTGCAGAGCTAGCGAGTTCCAAGGCGCGTAGAAAGCTTATGGATTCGACAGACTCAACGGGGAATGTATTTGACACACCGACAGGTAAGGTCTGTGTGAAGGTCGGCAACTCTAAGGGTTGCGCAAAGGCGAGATTGCACGACAACGTCGTCAACCCCAGCGAGAAAAGAGCTTTTCGCACCGAAATCTCCTAAAAAAAGGGAAGGTTCGGTGAGACGTCAGATACAGATAAATGGCGCTTACTGGTTACTTTGGCGTCCCACCGGTTTTGCACCGATGCGCCAATTAGGTTTCTCAGGACGCCCCGCTTCAGCCGATGCGTAGCTAGCAGAAGGAAACGGTTTCAAGCTCATTGATAATACCGAACCAGGACAGATCCCTTTCGTTATAAGCGGCTTGATATGGTCGCCATGAAAGACACAGTCTCCATCCAGACTGATTTTTTTTGCGGCTTTTGACGATCCTTCCTCGTCAGTACCCAGAGACTCGTGCGGATGTTCGTGATGTCCAAGATGATTTGCTGCCGAACCATCCTCATGACTGCAGCTCGTGCTAACAACTGCCCATGATGATTGCAATGGGAACAAGGCTAGCAACATCAGCAAAACTATTTTTCTCATCCAAGGCAAAACGATGACTTCCTGGTTTAGATGTCGAATCCAATCATAAGAACTACCCCCGCCAAGACGCGAAACACATGCGCCTCTACTGCGATAGTGATTCGCCCTGAATTTAGTAGACAAATACACGAAAGCGTTTTTATCAGCCTTGCCAAGCCGGCGAGATAGCTGATGGCTATGGGGTGGTGACTTTAAATAAGTGTGGATAACGACCTGGTGACCGCAACATTACAAATCTGTAATCGAAGGAGTGCGCGATTGGGCTTCCTCAGATTACAAAATAGTCATTTGCCGCTAATCCTGCCGTCATCTCTAGGGGAAGAACATGGCCAAGCGCTAAAAACAAAAAGGCGAAAGGCGTCATTCGAGCACTGACCTGCCGTACATAAGGAGCATCATCATGAGCAAAAAGGCCGTTTTTTCGCTGACAGCCCTTTCACTGGCATTGGGCAGCGCCCCGGTCTTTGCCCAATCGGAAACAGCCGAGGGCTTCATCGAAGGCAGCACGCTATCGCTGATAAATCGCAACTTCTATTTCAATCGGGATTTTCGCGACGGTGAGAGTGCCGCCGGCAATGGCTACTCCGAGGAATGGGCCCACGGATTGATGGCCTTCTTCGAGTCCGGATATACCCAAGGCTCGGTAGGGATTGGCTTCGACGCTTTCGCCATGCTCGGCCTCAAGCTCGACTCCGGTTCGGGGCGCTCCGGTGTGGGCGGCAGCATCGACCTGCTTCCCCACGACAGCGCTGGCGATCCTGAGGATGACTTCACACGGGTGGGGGGCGCGGTGAAAGCACGCTTGCTGGACACCGAGATCAAGGCCGGCGATGTATTTCCCACTACACCTGTCGTGCACTTCGGCGACTCTCGGCTGCTGCCGGAGTCTTTCAAGGGTGTCACCGTTGTGAACAACTCGCTGGACGACCTCACCCTTCAGGGAGGCCGCTTGCACGCGATGAGCCAGCCCAACACCAGTAACATGAACGAAGACTTCGTCACCTTCTACGGCGGGGGCGTAGACGCGCCTTGGCTCGGCTACGCAGGCGGTGACTACAGCGTGAATGAAAATATCAGTCTTAGCCTGTACACCAGCCGCCTCAAAGATGCCTGGAACCAGCATTACTTCGGTGCGTCGGCCACCTATCCGCTCTCCGATATCGTCGCGCTGCTGGCCAGCTTCAACTATTACAAGGCAACCGACGAAGGCCGTGAGTTGCTGGGCGAGTTCAACAACAACATCTGGAGCTCCAGCCTGGGTGTCGCCTTCGGCGCGCACACCGTCACGGCGTCGTATCAGCGAAACAACGGTAACAACGACTTTGACTACTTGCGCCAGGCGGACTCGATCTACCTGAACAACTCCATTCAGTACAGTGATTTCAACTCACCTAAAGAGCAGTCCTGGATGCTGCGCTACGACCTGAACATGGCGGAGTACGGCATACCCGGGCTTACTTTCATGACCCGCTACGCCCGCGGTTGGGGCGCCGATTACAGCAACGCGAACGAGGTGTACATGCGCCAAGACGATAACGGTGCGCCGCTGACGGGACAGAACCGCTGGGAACGCGACGTCGAAGCCCGCTACGTTGTACAGACTGGCTCTCTCAAGGATTTGTCTCTGCGGGTGCGCCAGGCTACCACGCGGGCGACTGCTTTCGAGTCCGACCTCGATGAGGTCCGATTCATCGCCGAGTACCCTCTCTCGATCTTGTGAAACACCATGAGCAACACCACATCTTCTTTAGTTTTGCTCCCTTGGTTTGAAGATGTGTTTCAGGCGCCCATCAGGGCGCCTTTTTTCGTTTGGTGCACCCGCTCGCGCTGCGGGTCAACCAAATGACCGGTAGATTACAAATTCGCAAGATAGCCCTCACAGGGCTTTTACCGCGTTAAAGTGCTTCCCGCTTCCCTGGGCAGATCTTTTCGCCTCTGCCTTTCACGCTAGAGCCAAGCCGCTTTCGTCTTGACCTAGTTACTACATGGATTTTTTTGGTTCCGCTTACCGCGCACCTCCTTGCCGAGTTACCTCAAAACATGCGCATCCTGGTTGTCGAAGACGAGATCAAAGCTGCGGAATACTTGCAGCAGGGTCTTATCGAATGTGGTTACTTGGTCGATTGCGTAAGTGATGGCCTCGATGGGTTTCACCTGGCACTGCAGAACGACTATGACATCGTGCTGCTAGATGTGAATCTGCCAACCATGGATGGGTGGGAGGTTCTCGAACTCATCAGGCGGCGTAAGCAGACACGCGTCATCATGCTGACTGCCAATGGCCGCTTAGAGCAAAAAGTCCGCGGCTTGGAATCGGGCGCCGACGACTATCTGGTCAAGCCGTTCCAGTTCCCCGAGCTGCTTGCCCGTATCCGGACACTGTTGCGGCGAGGCGAGGCAGTCACACTTCCGAGCAACCTGCGTGTAGCCGACCTCGAACTGGACCCGGCCCGGCATAGGGCTTACCGGAGCGGTCAGCGTATCGACCTCACCAGCAAAGAATTTGCGTTATTGCATCTGCTCATGCGCCGGACTGGCGAAGTCCTCACGCGTACGGAAATAACTGCCATGGTGTGGGACATCAATTTCGACTGCGATACCAATGTGGTGGATGTTGCGATTCGTCGCCTGCGGATGAAAGTGGACGAACCCTTCGGCGATCGCCTGATACACACCATCCGGGGTGTGGGCTACGTGCTGGAGGCGCGGCCTTGAAGCCACTCAGCCTCGCATCGCGTCTCGCGCTTCAAATCACACTGACCGGCGCCGCTTTGGTCGCGCTGCTGATTGCACTGAGCTACTGGGTACTGGTGCGCCAACTGGAACTGCGCGCCCAGGAGGAAGTGACGGCCAAGCTCTCTCAGATCGATCATGGACTCCTCGAAGACACCAAAGCCCGTATGGGCCGCTCCTGGCAACACGCATTGAGCGATACCGTACTCGGCCATGACAACCTTTCGATTACGGTCATCGGCGATACAGCGAAATCACCCATTTTCAGTATCGGCCGATTCGCCAATGCGCCGCAGCAGCTGGATCTCGTGAGCAGGGACGGCGACTATCTTGGCTGGACAACGAAAGATGGCGTGCAGATGCTAACCGGGCGCAAGCAAATCCAAGTCCCGGGACTGGCTCCAATGACGCTTTTACTTTCGCAAGATCGCAGTGCCGATCAACGGCTGGTGGCTGCATTCCTGCGCTCGGCCTTAGTGACCGTGCCGATGCTACTGATATTGATCGGATTGGCTGGATGGCTAATCGCCCAAAATGGCTTGCGGCCGCTTCGCAAGTTCCGGGCCTTGGCGACTAAGGTATCTACACAGGATCTATCACCTCGAATCCGCACCGATCGGCTTCCGCAAGAGCTCCAGGCATTGGCGCACAGCCTCAACGTAATGCTTCATCGACTCGATGACGGCGTTCAGCAACTGTCACAATTCTCGGACGATGTGGCTCATGAGTTAAAAACTCCGCTGAACAACCTGATAGGCAAGGCGCAGGTGACTTTGGTGCGTGAGCGAAGCAAGGAGCATTATCGGGAGGTGATCGAGTCGTCGGTTGAAGAACTCGAACGCATGGATCGAATCGTGTCAGACATGCTGTTTCTCGCCCAGGCCAGCCACGCCAGCCCAGCACTGAAGCTCGAACAATTATCTTTAGGAAGCGAGGCGAGGCGCGTATGTGAATACTTCGAAGTCCTTGCCGAAGAAGCGGGAGTCGCTACGACAGTAACGGGCGATGCCATGATTTTGGGAAATCGACTTATGGTCCAGCGGGCCATTTCCAACCTGCTATCCAACGCGCTGCGGCATTCAAATACTGGCAGTACGGTCGAACTTAAGATCCTTGAGGAGGACGTAGACATCGTCTCGCTGGCTGTCACCAATCATGGCGCGACTATCGAATCGGATCATCTCCCACATCTGTTCGACCGCTTTTACCGCGTTAACGGCATACAACCTCGCGGGGCAGGATTGGGGCTAGCGATTGTCCGCTCAGTGATGAACCTCCACAAAGGCCACGTGGCCGTCGCCAGCAAAGACGGTCGGACCACGTTTGAACTCACGTTTCCTCGGCAGGCCTGACTCAAAGTGATACCGCACGGAGACAGCCATCACTACGAAGGGGCAAAAACCACAGGGACAAACAACCATTTCGAGGGCATGCGCGTTGGCCGGGTAACCAGGCCCGCAAGCCCCAACGCCGTTCATTTAATGCATGCGTCCTCGCTAATTCCGGCGAGAATGCCGCAAGCCTCAACTTCCCGCCCATCGTTGCAATTAGCCCGCAGTGAAACGAGTTGTCGTTCGAGTGATTGCAGAGCGGTTATCTGGGATCTGACTTGAGAAATGTGATCATCGAGTAAGGCATTGACGGCCGTACAAGGCTGGCGAGGGTCATCCTGGTAGCTTTGGAGTGCGTGAATCTCTG
Source organism: Stutzerimonas nosocomialis (assembly GCF_005876855.1). Lineage (GTDB taxonomy): Bacteria > Pseudomonadota > Gammaproteobacteria > Pseudomonadales > Pseudomonadaceae > Stutzerimonas > Stutzerimonas nosocomialis. Next base: position 112,789 of record NZ_QLAE01000004.1, read on the forward strand.
GAAGTGACAGATTCAAGATTCGGCAGCGCCGGATGAAAGCTAGCCGCTCGCCATGCTTCTCGGTGTAGACACGATAGCCGTTCGCCTGGCGATCAGGCGGTGGCAACAAGCCCTGCTGCTCATAGAAGCGGATCGTCTGTGTATCAATCCCTATTAGCCTTGCTAACTGACCAATGCGCATCGTGTGAATCCTCATCGGCTCTGCGTTATTGACCTTATAGTAGCTATAAGGCTTTTAATGATCCCATCTTCGATTTCAAGTGGAGCCGTATCATGAGCAAGTCCGATGGTCCCTGCGGCTGCGATGCGACACCAGCCGCTGATGCCGATATGCAAAACCCTTCCGATACGACGGGGCAATGGGTCAGTGTTTACGCCGTGCCCAAGATGGATTGTCCATCAGAAGAGCGAATGATCCGCTTGGCGCTGAATGGTTTGGACGGAGTTCGGAAGCTGACTTTTGATCTGTCGGACCGTCGGTTAGATGTCATGCATGACAGTGCCGTTGAGCCCATAACCAAAAAGCTGGCGACGTTAGGGCTAGGCGCCACTCTTCAGAAAACTGTCGCGGCAGACCCTGAGATGATCAAAGCCGCCGAGAATCCGGCGAACTCTACACAGGAATCCCGCTCCCTACGTTTACTGTTAGGCATCAACGCCTTCATGTTCGTGGTAGAGATGACTGCTGGCCTGATTGCCAGGTCCGCGGGTCTGATTGCCGATTCGCTCGACATGTTCGCTGACGCGGCAGTGTACGGCCTGGCCCTTTATGCGGTTGGGCGCAGCGTCAATCTGCAGGTGCGTGCTGCACACCTTGCTGGTGTGCTCCAGCTGATTTTGGCCCTCGGCGTGCTCGTAGAGGTGATCAGACGCTTTATATTCGGCAGCGAGCCCGAGTCGCTGATAATGATGGCCGTCGCGTTCCTGGCATTGCTCGCCAACACGGGTTGTTTGCTGCTGATTTCCAAACACCGGGAAGGTGGTGCTCACATGAAAGCGAGCTGGATATTCTCCGCCAATGATGTGGTCATCAACATGGGCGTCATAGTCGCCGGAGCGCTCGTCGCTTGGACTGGGTCCAACTACCCAGACCTGATTATCGGTACCGTCGTGGGATTCATCGTTCTCAACGGCGCTCGGCGTATTCTGGCGCTCAAGGGTTGAAGGAGCTCCCGTTACAGAAAAAGGGTGTCTTCATGCCTGTAAGCCATCCGGGTCTAGCGGCGTCAGCTAAAACTGGCGACGCCGCTTTAGCCGTTGGCGGATGGTGGGTATTGCAGAACGTGGGCTGCAAAGTCCATCAGCGAGACGAAGCCGCACTGATCGGCTTTTCCTTCACGCTGTAGGTGGTAGCCCCGCATGCCTTGCCCAATTGGACCAAGCATATCGGCTTGCAACGTGTCACCGATCATTGCGATAGCGGAGGCTTCGCAGCCAAGCTGTTCGATCATCTGACGATAGATTGCGGGCTCAGGCTTTATTGTCCCAACCTCAAAGCTCCATCCGTAAACATCGAACGACGGCAGTAACAGTTTGGCCGGAATCGCATATGGGGCTGCGAGATTGGAGCACAACGCGAGATTCAGGCCGGCGTCCTTTAGCTGATTTAGCGACTCCAACGCATCATCGAAAAGGCGAACGCTGGCCAGCTCGGTGAAAAGGTCGCTTTCAAGGCTAGCTAACTCAGAGTTGCTCAACTGCGCACCGAAATAATCGGCAGCTCCAGCCAAGCCCAGATTTCGAGTCATCAGAGTCCGTGCGTCATCCGGCCTTGGTGTTTTGCCCTGAAGCCGCAGGTTCTGCATCAGTTGGCGGAAAGGATGGCGGCGCTCACCTATCTGGAGAAGCGTGCCAAACACATCGAAAACTACTGCTTGTATCATGCCGGTACCTCTACCGTTGGAGGCGAACCGCCCACCCGAAGAGCGATGCCGCCCCTCTCAGTTTTCTGAACTGGATTTCTTCAGAGGTGGCACGAAGAAGATGGGTCTTTGCGGGGGCGCTATCAGGATATCTGTCGACTTGATGCTTGTGCCTTTTCGACGCCTTGTTTTGCCGTTCTTGTCGACCGCCAGCAGATCACCGGTCGCGACAGCAATGTCGAGTGCCTGCTTTACGCGAAGCTCGTCAGCCATGGTGTAGTTGGTCAATCCGCTCATCAGGCCCAAAAAAGGTTGCCGTTCTACCTCGTAGACCTGTTTGGGCAAGAGCTCCGAAAGTTCTCCTCGGATGCGGTCATTGGTAGCATCGTCGAAATAATGCTCATCCAACAGCAAATCGTGCTGACCTGTCACGGCGATATCCCGATTGGCGTCGTAGCTGAAAAAGCTGGAAGGCGACAGCATATGGGAAAAGTTGTTGCCGTATTTCCAGTGGATCTTCTTCATCACATCGTTAGCGCGGTAGTTGTTCGCCAGATGGATAAACCAATAGGCCATCGGGTTGCTGCCGGCCGGACGAATGAAGAAGACGGTCATGTACTGGGCACCGCTTTCCTGCTTGATCCCCTCGGACAGATAGCGCTGGATCAGGTATTGCCAGCTCCGTGGCTGATGCGCCTTCAGCTGTTTAAGCATGTCCCATGGCACATGCTGATCCAAGCCGATATTTGCAATGGCTTTCCGGTTCGCTTGGCGGTCGGCTAGATACGTAACCAAAAAATCGACATTGAAGGTCAGCAGGACCTCGGCTTTGTTGAGATTCTGGAAAATCCATTTGATCTTAGGGAACGGCACATCGCCATACATCATGCCCAGCCCCGCAGCGAGGATTGCCTTTTTCCGAGCCGGCTGCATATCTCAGACCATCTATCCACTCGTCAATACGCTCGTATCGTCAAAGGTTGGGTGAAAGCCATTGGCCCTGATCCAGCCCTGTATGGCATTCACACAATAAGACGTACGAAGGCATCGCTGATCTATCGCAGGACGAAGAACCTGCGGGCAGTTCAACTGTTGCTCGGCCATACGAAGCTGGAGAGCACCGTTCGATATCTGGGGATTGAGGTCGATGATGCCCTAGAGATGGCGGAACAGACCGAGGTTTGACCATGCATAGCGACGGTCGAAGCCAGGCCGTCGCTAACCGGCCAATAGCCGCCCTAGTCTGCCCACCAGTTCGGTATGACAGATGCTAGGCCGGTCAGGGCGCCGACTACCCCAATCATGATGCTACTCCAGAAGGTTACCGGCTCGCGGCGCTGCCTACGCTCCTCGCGGATGTCTGCCCTGACAATGCGAATGCCAGCATCTGTGAGATACCTGGGCTCCCGCGGGTCGCTATCAAATTCGACTCGCCCCCAGAAAGTCCTGTCATCGCGATCAGGCAGTGGGACACCGAGGCGGTCTGCCTCTATCATCCAGTACTCGGTCAAGATCAGCAGCCGCCATTCGTACAGACTGTCCGACTTCTGAATATAGTCCTGAAGCTGTCCATCCTGTTCCGGTTGGACGGTGTGGGGCGGGTGCATCTTCTCCAGTTCGGACCTGGCTTTTTCGCACTTGGCCAACTCAGATCGCATCACTCGGTAATGCTTTGTCCACATCGCTCGCCCCTCCCTTGGAAGAGCGCGACGCTACCTGACTGCAAATCTGAATACCACCTTGCCCGGCCGAATCCTTGCCCGATGCGCGGCCGGCGGGCGTGCCGTGGAGTATAGGGCTAGCCCAAAATAATAGGGGATGGAAGAATCGATTGAGCATTCGGCTGAACGTATCGTCGGGATAATAGGCATTTAGTAAAATTCAATGCCAATGCTTCGGAATCAGTGGTAACTCCCGGCTGTAACATGCTACCGCGCCCTTCGACAAGAATGGCTGCAAACGACAATAAGCTAATTAAATTAAAAAGCCGCAAGAAATTACTCGGTGTTGCGTAGCCTTTAAAGAATCCATGCGCAATCCCATGCCGATTTAAAACAAAGTGCGATGGTAACGACTCTGTATGACCGTAAAAACACCCACGGAAGTACATTTCCATGCTCTCCAGCATCTGCACTCGCTCATGATATCGACTTAAATAGTTTATCGTTAATTCCTTGTCTGGATACCAATCATAACCTGCGACCAGTCGTTTCAACTCACCTTGCTTTATTCGATGAAAAACCTTTAGAAGCGTCTCTATATTCACGGCATCCTTAACTGGAAGAGAGACGTGCTTTCCAAGCTCTCTTAGGAACCCTTCTATGCAAGGCAGAATTCCAACAATTGCCACGCCGTACAGACCCAGACAGTATGCCTTTACAGCCTCAATCAGCTGTTCTTGATACTGAGCAAAAGTGATGCGCTGAGACCATGCCCCACAAATCAGGTCGGCCATTCGTGGGGGCGTGTACATTTCCAACAGCATATTATTCGCGTGAGCGTACCTTTCCTCTTCACTGTTGCTTTTCGAGATTTTTCCGCCGTATTCAGATAGAAATCCAAAGCTATGATATGGGGGGAGTACTATCTCAGTAGTCGCAAACGTATCTCTGTACCAAGCTAGCCCAGAGCCCACTTTGATTTCCGAAAGATCTCTTGGAAAAAATGCACACTCACCAGATGAAACAATTTTATATCCGCGAATATCCCGAAAACAGCTCAGCTTCGCTTCCTGCAAACTATCAAACTCATGCTTCCCTCGATGTAAGCAAGCTTCTACTGCTTTTATTCCTCGCCCCAGCGCCATCGATTTTCTGCACTGCTTGTAAGCCTTAGCGAAGTCCATAGCTGCCCTTGTTATTCGACCCACTGATTCGATCGAACCTACCTGACAACACCTAGCCACGCAAACCATCTGCCGGCGCAGCCCGGCGGTAATGACTGACACGCAATTATTAGACGAATTTGAACGTCAGCTTCTGGCCGGTTAGCGACCATTGCTCTGGCTAGCCATCCTTGTCCTCCCACACGTGGAGGACTTGCCATGAACATCATCGCTACCTGGAGCCGTCAGCCCTGGAACAAAGGGAAATTGGTCGGGCAGAAAATCCCGCTCCGACTGAGAGATATCTGGGCGATCCGAGTAAGGGGTCATGCCGAGATATAAGTAAAATTCACTCACTTCGCACGTAACGTGTTGATGCCAAGAGAATTTACCAAATCGACCGCACAGCCTCTGATCGTGGACTATCTTTTCTGACTCCTCAGAAAAGGAGTTCCTATGGCTTCATTAGAGCGTACGGCGTATCCCACTCTGCCAAAGGCGTATTCAAAAGCAGAGTACCTGCGCTTAGGCTTTTGCACGGTTCGGTATTCATCAAAATGAAGCGGCCGAGCATCGAACAATGGAGGCATAGGCTAGGCCAGCAGGCGGTATCTGCGCGAGCTACTTTTCCAGCAGCTCGCTTCAACATACATACGACCTGACATACCAGAGAACCTGACAGAAATGTAATGGTTACTTCAGCCTTTGGTCAGGACGCTTTGCATATATTGGCTGTCAGACGCTGCAAGCATTGAAAAACCGCAAATGTCCCTGCAATAGGCCAAGTTCGTCGCTAACCAATCCATAAGGTGCCCCGTATGTCCTCTCAGCAGTGCCATCACCAGCCCGACCAAACGAAAGGTACTGCAGCACTCACAGACCCCGTCTGCGGGATGAAGGTGGAAGAGGATAGCGAGCATCAAGAGCATTATCAGGGAAGCACTTACCGCTTCTGCAGCCAGGGTTGCCAGACCAAGTTTCGTTCCGACCCTGCTCGATATCTCGCTGCACCGCAGGCTCATGGAACCTCCTCTCGGGCATCTACCCCACCCGCACAGAAACCACCCGCCGGTGATGCAACGACAGAGTACACCTGCCCGATGCACCCTGAGATCCGCCAAATGGGTCCAGGTGATTGCCCTATCTGTGGGATGTCATTGGAACCTCTGATCCCTGAACTCGACGAGGAGGAGAATCCCGAACTCAAGGACTTCTCGAAGCGATTCTGGTGGTCTCTGCCCCTGACCGTAGCAGTAACCCTGTTGGCAATGGCGGGACATGCGATACCGCTGTTTCACGGGGCTAGCCAGAACTGGGTTGAACTGGCCCTCACGACCCCGGTTGTCTTGTGGGCAGGCTGGCCATTTTTCGCGCGCGGTCTCGCCTCGGTCAAACATCGCAGCCCAAACATGTGGACCTTGATCGGGCTTGGCACGGGGGCTGCCTATATTTACAGCGTCGTAGCAACCCTCTTACCGAGCATGTTTCCAGAGTCATTCACAGTAGGCGGCCGGATAGGCGTTTATTACGAAGCCGCCGCGGTGATCATTTCATTGACTCTGCTGGGCCAGTTGCTGGAATTGAAGGCCCGCTCGCAGACGTCCTCGGCAATTAAGTCCCTGCTTGGCTTATCACCTAAAACCGCTCGCCGTATCGCCAAAGATGGTTCAGAGGAGGACATCCCGCTCACACATGTTCATGAGGGCGACCATCTGCGCGTTCGTCCTGGTGAAAAGGTACCCGTTGATGGAGAGGTATTGGAGGGCGAGAGCGCCGTCGATGAATCCATGCTAACGGGCGAGCCGGTTCCGGTGACGAAGCGGACAGGCGATTCGCTTATCGGCGCGACGATGAACACGAGCGGCTCGCTTGTCATGCGAGCCACCAGGGTTGGCTCCGGGACTATGCTTTCACAAATCGTCCAGATGGTTGCGAATGCACAACGCTCCAAAGCACCCATGCAGCGAATGGCAGACACGGTTGCAGGTTATTTCGTGCTGACGGTCATCGGTATCGCCTTGCTGACATTCTTTGCATGGGGCCTGTTCGGGCCTGACCAGGGCTGGGTATTCGGCCTGATCAATGCAGTTGCGGTTTTGATCATTGCTTGCCCTTGCGCACTTGGCCTGGCAACGCCTATGTCGATCATGGTTGCCACAGGCAAAGCGGCTGGAAGTGGAGTGCTTTTCAGAGACGCAGGCGCCATCGAAAATGTCCGTAAGGTAGACACGCTGATTGTCGATAAAACAGGAACCTTGACCGAGGGCCGACCTGTCTTCGATCGGGCCATAGGCGTCACGCCGTTTGACTCGCAGGAAGTCATCCGTTTGTCTGCCAGCTTGGATCAAGGTAGTGAGCATCCCCTAGCCCACGCGATCGTAGACCATGCCAGAAGCGAAGGTCTCCAGCTGGCGAAGCCAGAGACCTTCGAGTCAGGGTCAGGGATCGGAGTCCGTGGTCTGGTGGAAGGCAAGCAGCTACAGCTAGGCAACACCGCGCTTATGGAAGATGCGGGTGTGAGCGTCGAGCCGTTGAAATATCAGGCAGAAAAAATGCGCGAGAGCGGTACCAGCATTGTGTACCTGGCTGTTGATGGGGCACTTGCCGGCTTGCTGGCCGTATCGGACCCAATCAAACCGACTTCCAAGGAAGCTGTAGCGCGGCTCCAAGCGGAGGGCGTGCAAGTCATCATGGCCACCGGCGACGGGCTTACCACTGCCCGCGCGGTGGCTCGTGAGCTATCGCTCGATGAGGTGCATGGCGAAGTGAAGCCGCAGGACAAGGAGGCGCTGGTGGTTAAGCTACAAGCCCTAGGTAAAGTAGTCGCCATGGCAGGCGACGGAATAAATGATGCGCCGGCGCTCGCCAGGGCTGATGTCGGCATAGCGATGGGCACGGGCACTGACGTCGCCATGAACAGCGCCCAAGTTACGCTCGTTAAAGGTGACCTGATGGGGATACTGCGCGCGCGCACGCTTTCGGTGGCGACGGTTCGCAATATGCGTCAGAACCTTCTGTTTGCCTTTATGTACAACGGGTTGAGCATCCCGATTGCCGCAGGTCTGCTCTATCCGTTCTTCGGACTGTTGCTGTCTCCGATGATTGCTGCCCTGGCCATGAGCCTCAGCTCAGCATCGGTTGTGTTCAACGCACTCCGGCTCCGTCAAACGCGTGTAGTTTGAAGCCTGTCGGCTTAGGCTTAGGCTTCGGTTGCGAAGCGACCGATTGCCTCATTGATTGCTCATGAATTGCCCCGTAAGCTGGAAATATGACGTCCTACATGCGCTCCTTCCTTATCCTGCTGCTAGTGCTTGCGCTTCAGATCAATGGGATAGCGGAAATGCTCATGACGGTTGGATCGTCCGGGCATCACATGATGTCCGATATGGAAGGTGTGGGCGCCATGACGACCGACCACGCTTCGATGGTTGGCGCCGATGACGGTGCTGAACACGAGTGCTGTGAAGCGAATGAGCATGGAACGGCGACCGTCTGCAAGACGGGCCAAGAATGCAAAACTGCAAGTATCCTTCAGCTTGTCTCAATAAAAGCCCAGCTGATGCCTGCTGCTAAACCCGTGACCACTCCCTATAACGGCCTGATCCCCTCTAGCCTTTTAGACGCCGTCTGGCGTCCACCCCGCGTCTAATTCCGATCAAATTATAGGAACCGCCCGAGTGAGCATTCGGGCCGGCTACTGCGCGCCTTTGGCTCGCATGAAAGATCAGGAATCCTTCGCAAATGAAACCCCGTATTTATTGGGCGCCGCCGTACGTGGCCGCCTTGATCATGGGCGCGCTCTCGTTTCCAGGGTTAGCGTCCGCTTTGACCTTAGAACAAGCTCTGAGCGTGGCCGAGCAAGACGCGCCTTCGCTGCATGCGCAAGCCGCCAACCTGGTGGCCGCACGCAGCGCTGCAATCCCTGCCGGCGAGCTTCCTGACCCTAAACTTAAGCTTGGACTGCAAAGCGTGCCCATCGAAGGTGACGCTCGCTGGCAGTTGGAGCAAGAGGCCATGACCATGCAAATGGTTGGGGTCATGCAAGATGTGCCAAACCGAGCGAAAAGGCGCGCTCGTGTCGAGGCCGCGCAGGCTAGTGTTGCGCTCGCAAACGCCCAGCAAACGGTTGAACGTCTCGGTGTGCGCCAAGCAACCGCCGAGGCATGGATCGCTAGCTTCGCGGTCGAGCAGAAGCTAAGCCTTTTCAAGCAGCTTTACAGCGAGAATCAGCTCCTTTCGCGGGCTGTTCAGGCCCGCATTGCTGGCGGCAGCGGACAAACCGCAGACAGCGTACTTCCGAGGCAAGAGGCAGCATTGCTGGCTGAACAAGAGGATGAGCTGCTGCGTAACCAGGCTGTTGCGCGGGCCGGCCTCCGGCGCTGGATAGGCGAGCTAGCAGGCCAGCCGCTTACAGGTGACTGGCCGCAATGGCTTGCCGCCGTTGATAACTATCAGCACAACCTGAACCGGCACCCGGCGTTACTCGCCTTCGACCCGATGACTCGTGAAGCGGAGGCAAAGGTTCACCAGGCCATCGCAGAGAAAACACCGGATTGGAGTTGGGGGATCGACTACCTGCGACGTGGCCGTGAGTACGGCGACATGGTGAACCTCAGCGTCAGCTTCGACCTGCCGCTGTTTACCAGCTCTCGGCAGGATCCGAAGATCGCGGCCGAACGAGCTCGCCTTGCCCAGATCGAGGCTCAGCGCCAAGCGACCTTGCGCCTGTACAACCAAGAGCTGAGTACTGACCTCGCTGAGTATCAGCGTCTGGACCGCGCACTCATCCGCCTCGACAAAACCTTACTACCCCTCGCTGAAGAGAAGGTCCGCCTTGCCATGGCCGATTACCGCTCCGGAAGCGGTGAGCTGACCGCTGTGATCGAAGCGCGACGACAGCTTGTGGAGACCCGGCTACGGCGTATTGACGTCGCCCGCGATCGATCGTTGAGCAATGCCCGCCTGCATTTCGCCTTTGGAGATACCCGACCATGACATTCCAACACAAGCGGCTGGTACTCGCCTTCAGTCTGCCTCTGATGATTAGCGCTGCAGCGCTAATCGGTCTGCCTACCGCAGCCTTCGGACAATCGCCTGCAGAAGAAGACAAGGAAGTGCTCTATTGGTATGACCCTATGGTCCCCCAGCAAAAGTTCGATAAGCCGGGCAAGTCGCCATTCATGGATATGGAATTGATTCCACGCTATGCAGATGAGGGAAGCGACGGGGCATCGATCAGTATCGACCCGAGCGTGACGCAGAATCTCGGCGTGCGCTTTGCAACCGTAACGCGTGAATCGATCAGCCAGTCGCTCGAAGCGACAGGCGCATTGATGTTCGACGAGCGAGACGTGGCGGTTGTGCAGGCGCGTGCCGGTGGCTTTGTCGAGCGCGTTTACGACCGAGCACCGGAGGATGTCATCGAAAAAGGCGCGCCGTTAGCCGATCTGCTGGTTCCCGAATGGGTTGCCGCACAGGAAGAGTACCTGGCGCTCAAAGGGATTGGCGAACCCCAGCTGCTCGCAGCGGCTCGCCAGCGGTTGCGCCTTGCTGGCATGCCGCCAGAAGTCATAGTGCAGCTAGAACGAACTGGTAAAGCGCGCCCTGTTTGGACAGTGAGGAGTCCAATAGGCGGCGTGCTGAACAGCCTCGACGTTCGCGAGGGCATGACCGTATCCACTGGTGCGTCTCTGGCACGTGTTAATGGGCTGGAAAAGGTATGGTTAGAGGTTGCGGTGCCTGAGGCGCAGGTTGCAAATGTGGCGCCTGGGCAGCTGGTCAACGCGCGCCTCCCGGCCTTTGCAGGTGAAGTTCTGGAAGGGACGATCCAGGCCGTACTACCACAAGCCAACTTGGATAGCCGTACTGTGCGCGTCCGGGTTGAACTGCCTAATCCGCAACAACGGCTTCGTCCCGGCATGACGGCCGAGGTGACGTTGAGTCGCAACGTCGAAGATGTCTTGGTCATCCCGTCCGAGGCGGTCATTCGCACCGGTCGGCGCGCATTGGTGATGCTGGCCGAGGATCAAGGCCGTTACCGCCCGATTGAGGTTCGCACAGGCCGGGAATTCGATGACCAGACAGAGGTGCTTGAAGGGCTGGAAGCCGGTCAGAAGGTCGTGGCGTCCGGTCAGTTTCTCCTGGATTCAGAGGCGAGCCTACGCGGGCTGACCGCTCAGGGTTTGGAGGAGCCTGCAACTTCTACAGAACCTGCGCTGCACGAGGCTGAAGGTACGATCGTCAGCCTGGAAGATGGCATGGTTGGCCTGTCGCATGGGCCGTTCAAGACGCTGAACATGCCTGGGATGACAATGTCCTTTCCGGTTGCAGATCAATCGCTCCTAACAAAGTTGCAGACCGGCGATCACGTCCGTGTCGGCGCGCGTGAAAGCGAAGAGGGCCTGGTCATTGAGCACATCGAGAAGCTGGGGGGCCAGCGATGATCGCAGCCATAATTCGCTGGTCAGTGGCCAACCGCTTTCTGATCCTGCTGGCTACTGTGTTCGCGGTGGCTTGGGGTGTCTGGTCGGTCAAAAACACCGCTGTTGATGCATTGCCAGACCTTTCCGACGTTCAGGTCATCATCCGCACGCCATACCCCGGGCAGGCGCCCCGGATCGTTGAGAATCAGGTCACCTACCCACTGACGACGACCATGCTGTCTGTCCCCGGCGCAAAGACGGTCCGCGGCTACTCCTTCTTCGGGGATAGCTACGTGTACGTCCTGTTTGAGGACGGCACCGACCTCTATTGGGCCCGTTCTCGGGTGCTGGAGTACCTGAGTCAGGTGCAGAGTCGGCTTCCCGCCGCCGCCAAACCCGCTTTGGGCCCTGACGCCACAGGTGTCGGCTGGATCTACCAATATGCTTTGGTAGACCGAACGGGCAAACATGACCTCTCGCAGCTGCGCTCTTTGCAAGATTGGTTCCTGCGCTATGAGCTCAAGACACTGCCCAACGTGGCGGAAGTCGCGCCCATAGGCGGGATGGTCAAGCAGTATCAGGTCGTACTGGATCCCGTGCGCATGGCAAGCAGGGGCGTGACGCAGCAGCAGATTGCAAAGGCGATCGATGAAGCCAACCGTGAAACCGGCGGGAGTGTTCTGGAACTCGCAGAAACCGAGTTCATGGTCCGTGCGACCGGGTATCTCAAGACACTCAAAGACTTTCGAGCCATTCCTTTGCGTCTCGACGGCGGCGTGCCTGTGACGCTAGGGGACGTTGCGCATATCCAGCTCGGCCCGGAAATGCGCCGGGGCATCAGCGAGCTTGACGGTGAAGGTGAGGTAGTCGGCGGCGTGGTGATCCTGCGGAGCGGCAAGAACGCTCGGGAAACCATCGCTGCCGTTCAGACCAAACTGGATGAGCTGAAAGCGAGCCTGCCCCAAGGCGTCGAAATCGTCACGACGTACGACCGTAGCAAGCTGATCGACAGTGCCGTTGAAAACCTCACGCACAAGCTCATCGAGGAGTTCATTGTCGTTGCGTTGGTTTGCGCGATTTTTCTGTGGCATCTGCGCTCGTCGTTGGTCGCCATCGTGTCGTTGCCGATCGGCATCCTGATTGCTTTTGTGATCATGCAGCGGCAAGGCATCAACGCCAACATCATGTCGTTGGGTGGCATCGCGATCGCCATCGGAGCGATGGTCGATGCAGCAATCGTCATGATCGAAAACGCCCACAAGCACATTGAGGCCTGGCACAAGCGGCATCCTGACTCCACCTTGAAGGGCCAGGAGCACTGGAAGGTCATTACTGACGCGGCTGTTGAAGTGGGGCCGGCACTGTTCTTCAGCCTGCTGATCATCACGCTGTCGTTCATACCAGTGTTCACCCTGGAGGCGCAGGAAGGCCGGCTGTTCGGTCCACTGGCGTTCACCAAAACCTATGCAATGGCAGCCGCCGCGGGCCTGTCTGTCACGCTGGTTCCGGTGCTCATGGGGTATTGGATCAGGGGCAAAATCCCTGACGAACACCGTAATCCACTCAACCGTGGCCTCATCTGGATCTACAAGCCGGCCCTGGACGCGGTACTGCGCTGGCCCAAGATGACTCTGCTGGTGGCTGTTCTGGTCTTCCTGACAGGCTTGTGGCCGGCCTCTCGCCTTGGTGGGGAGTTCTTGCCCCCGCTGGATGAAGGTGACCTCCTTTATATGCCCACTGCGCTTCCAGGCCTCTCCGCTCAGAAGGCTTCTGAGCTACTGCAGCAGACGGACCGGCTCATAAAAACGGTTCCAGAAGTTGCACACGTGTTCGGTAAGGCTGGTCGAGCCGACACCGCTACAGATCCCGCCCCGCTGGAAATGTTCGAGACGACCATTCAGTTCAAGCCGAAGGATCAATGGCGCCCTGGGATGACGCCTGACAAGCTGGTTGAGGAGTTGGATCGCACCGTACAGGTACCTGGATTAGCCAATCTGTGGATCCCGCCGATTCGAAACCGTATCGATATGCTGGCGACGGGTATCAAGAGCCCGATCGGGGTGAAAGTGTATGGCACTGACTTGGCACAGATCGACAAAGCCACCCAGGCAGTGGAAAAAATCGCCAAAACGGTGCCTGGGGTCAGTTCGGCACTTGCTGAGAGACTGACCGGCGGCAGGTATATCGATGTGGATATCGATCGTGTCGCCGCCGCACGCTACGGCCTGAATATCGCGGACGTGCAATCGATCGTGGCCGGTGCCATCGGTGGTCAAACCATTGGTGAAACCGTGGAAGGGCTCGCCAGGTATCCGATCAACCTCCGCTATGGCCGCGAGTGGCGCGACTCGATATCCGATCTGCGCAACCTACCGATCTACACGCCGCAAGGCAGCCAGATCACGTTGGGGACCGTGGCCAAAGTACAGGTGACAGACGGACCGCCCATGCTTAAAAGCGAAAACGCAAGGCTGTCGGGCTGGGTTTACGTCGATGTTCGTGGCCGCGACATGGCGGCTGTGGTGGGCGATCTGAGGGAAAAGATCAGCAAAGGGGTCCAGCTCGAATCCGGCATGAGCATCAGCTATTCCGGCCAATTCGAATTCATGGAGCGAGCTAACGCGAAGCTGAAGCTCGTCGTGCCGGCTACCTTGCTCATCATTTTTGTCTTGCTCTACCTCACGTTTGGGCGCTTTGGGGAGGCGTTGCTGATCATGGCCACGCTGCCATTCGCCCTAACCGGTGGCGTCTGGTTCCTCTATTTGCTCGGGTACAACCTATCCGTAGCGACAGGAATCGGTTTCATCGCACTGGCAGGCGTTTCTGCTGAGTTCGGCGTCATTATGCTGCTGTATTTGAAGAACGCATGGACAGATCGGGTTAACGCTGGAGCCCATGGCGAAGGCGTACTGCTCGACGCAATCCGCGAAGGCGCTGTGCAGCGGGTGCGCCCCAAGGCCATGACCGTAGCAGTGATTATCGCCGGTCTGCTGCCCATCCTCTGGGGTAGCGGAACCGGCAGCGAAATCATGAGCCGCATCGCCGCGCCCATGGTGGGCGGGATGATCACCGCCCCTTTGCTCTCCCTGTTCGTTCTGCCGGCAGCTTACCTGCTGATGCGCCGCCGGCAATTGCGAGTTACCACCCAGCAAGCAACCAACCCCACTGGAGAACATCCATGAACATTAAGCACATCACCCTTGCCTCACTCTTCCTGGTGCCAGTCGCCTATGCCGCCGACAAGGAGCCAATGGACGGCATGCCGATGGATCACAAAGGCATGAACATGCCAATGGACCAGAAGTCGGCGGGACAGACCGCTACAGCCACAGGTACGGTCAAGAAAGTAAACACCGAGAGCGGAACCGTCACCATTGCCCACGGCCCGGTCGAAGCGTTGGGCTGGCCGTCGATGACGATGGGCTTCAAAGCAAAGCCTGATCAGCTCCAAACGCTGAAAGAAGGGGACCAGGTCGAATTCGAGTTCTCCTCGAAAGGTATGGATTCCACCATTACGCGCATCGAAAAGCAGTAAAGAGCAGAAAGCGACCGCCGCAGGCGCGGCGGTCGTACCAACACGAGAATGAAGCGATTACCGCTTTGTAACCTTGGCAACAGCTTCTTGTAAGTAGCAAGCCTTTAATCTACAGGCATCAACTAACCAAGAGGTGCAAACCATGAACCGCATAACCAAAGTAATCGTTCCTTTTATTCTGACCGTTGCTTCCTCGCTTGCAATGGCCGAAGGCGGAAGCGAACGTACGCTGAATCGCTTAAATGACTCGGCAGGAGCAAAGCCCACCCTTAAGGAGCTTGTCAAAGAGGGTCAAGTGCTGAGCATCGCACCTGCAGGGGCGACCGGCACGACTCGAATGATTCAAAACTATAGAACTAGTGCCCAAGTCCAGACGTATGAGATGAAGGTCAAGACCCCCGACGGGAAGATCCATACGGTAGAGTTCCTGAGCACCCCAGTTGGCGTGAACAATGGCTAATCTGCCAAGCTTAATATCCGAGGGATAGTTAGATGAGCAGCATAATATCCAAGATTAAAAGCGTACTGCAGCGCAATCCGGTCGTAACGGGGTTAACCGCAGCTGTGGTTGGCTACATGCTACTGAACCAAAGCACTGCGGCGTTGGCAACAACGCTGCCAAGCCTGCTCTTTCTCTTGCCCTGCTTGTTGATGATGGTCGTATGCATGAAGCATATGTCTAGCGGTAAGTGCGACAAGCCCAAGGAGCCCAACGTTGGCGAAAACACCTTGTTAAGCAAAAGCGAATAACCCACTGAACTTAGAGATTTAACATGCGAAAGGCCATCACCGTTACAGCAATCGCAATCACCTTGGCGAGCGGACTGAGTTTCGCAGCGGCAGATAAAGCGGACCAAAGCCATTCAGAAACCGGCATGATGAGCGGCGACAAGCATATGGAAATGATGGGTGACATGCGTGGAATGATGAAAGAGTGTCGTGAGATGATGGGGGCCGCCAAAGCCGACCACTCGCAAAATGGCGAAAATCCAGACGCAGCATAGGATATGAGGGTGTGAGTAACAATGATCGAAGCAGGTGGGGGGTGCCCCACCTGCTTTTTTGTGCTTGATGGCCTAACCAGGACCGTACTGATGGGAAAAGTGTCACTGACGAGCAGAATGGCGATAGCTTTCATGCTCGTGGTTACGGTTGTGCTGCTGGCGGCCGCAATCAGCTTTAATTATTTTTGTCAGCTCCATTTCGAACGCAAAGATGCACAAGTGCTTAATGAAAAGGCCGCTGCAGTAGAGCGTACGCTACTCAACAGCTCAGCATTCGGGCCTGAGACCGCTTCAAGGATCGATGCCGTTATTGAGCACTCCTTTGGCTTCGCGACTGCGGTTGTAGTAGACGGTAAGACGGTTTACTCCCATCACAATCTGTCTGAGAGCTTGCTACCTCTTGTCACAGACATCCAAGAGGAACGCTGGACGGTAAGTTTCGGTGGCCACCAGTACAGCGGAATTACCAGAAAAGTAAATCGGTGGGTAGAAGGGCAGGACACTGTTATCTATTTGGCTTTGGATGTAACGCACCGAATCCACTTCTTCGATATGATTCAGCAGTGGTTTGCTTATACGCTTGTCGTTAGTGCACTTCTGAGTGGCGCGTTAGGTGTTGTTCTGATCAGGAAAGGCTTAAAACCAATAGACGAACTGTCCAAGACTTCTTCTACAGTAACCGCCCACTGCTTAGATACCAGAATTCCAACCGAGTCGGTGCCAGGCGAGCTGCATGAACTCGTAGACAACTTCAACGAAATGCTTTCGCGCTTGGACGACTCTTTTCTCAGATTGTCAGGTTTCTCAGCGGATATCGCGCATGAGCTAAGAACGCCGCTGAACAGCATGCTTACCCAAATGGAGGTCGCGCTCTTGCGCGACCGCGAGAATACCGACTACAAAGACATTTTGTATTCCGCCCTCGAAGAACTTAGGCGCATGTCAAAGATGGTCGATGACATGCTATTCCTCGCCAAGGCGGACAACGGGAAGATTACGCCCAATGCCGAAGATGCCAGCATGGCTGAGATTACCGCGAGCGTTATCGAATATTACGAGCTTGCAGCCGAGGACAAAAAGGTAGAAATCGCGCTTTCAGGCGATGGATCGGTACATGGCGATAAATCGATGCTGAGACGGGCCGTCTCAAACATAGTCTCTAACGCAGTTCGATATGCAGAGGAAGGCAGCACCATCAGCGTTGAAATAAGCGAGAGCGGTGGCTCGGTTTGCACAGCCATATCCAACCGAGGCACAACGATTCCAGCCGAGCTTCAGGCCCGAGTGTTTGATCGATTCTATAGGGTCGACACCGCAAGGCGCGAAGGAACCACCATGAATGCGGGCCTCGGCATGGCTATCACTCGTTCGATAGTCGAAGCGCACAAAGGGCGCATCGCTTGCGAATCAGCTGAGGGGCATACGACTTTCACAATGACGCTTCCAAAGCTTATGTCTAGTTAATGGCAGAGTGCCAGCAACGACCCTGACCTACGCTCATAGAAACGCCAGGCTGAACCGAAAGAGGCCGAGACTTTCGAAGCTGTATGTTTGGTTCTGGAGGTTCCCGTGCAAGCGTCCTCATCGAGAAAATGCGGTACGACAGCCGCAGCGCTCAACGAAGCGTGCTTCTGCGTAAGCCTAGATCAAGCTGCGCTCGTAAACTCATTGACCGAACAGCTTGGGAATTCAGAGCTGTCGGAGCTATTGAAGTCACGTTGCCCTCATGTGTTTGCAGCACGACCGGTCTTTGTTTCATCCTTGCGGCTGCGCCAGGTTAATGAGGTTATTCAGGCCATCGAGCAGACCGTGAGCTCGCCCGGTTGGCGTGAGCATGCTCTGGATTCTGCACCTCCTATTGCCCGACACGATCCTCGGGGCGCGCGCGGCGTCTTCTTTGGCTACGACTTCCATCTGGATGATGACAAGCTTGGGCTCATCGAAATAAACACAAATGCGGGCGGAGCGATGCTAAACGTATTGCTCGCCCGCGCGCAGCGTAGTTGTTGCAGCGGCGTAGTCGGGCTTTCGCCAGGTCAGGAAGGACCCGGCGGCTTCGAGCGTTCGATTCTGGATATGTTCGCCCAGGAATGGTCTACGAGCGGCGAGCCACGTCCGCTCACGCGCGTGGTGATCTTGGATGAAAGCCCACAAGCCCAATACCTGTATCCGGAGTTCCTTCTTTTTCAGCGGTTATTCGAGTCAGCAGGAATCGACTGCCTAATCGCAGACCCAGCCGATCTGGCCTTTCACAACGAGTCCCTCTTGGTCGACGGAAAGCCTGTGGATCTCGTCTACAACCGACTCACCGATTTCTATCTGGAAGGCGACAATTGCAGCGCGCTGCGCAGCGCTTATTTGGCTGATGTCGTGACGGTAACGCCACACCCTCAGGCCTATGCCCTTTACGCCGACAAACGCAGGTTGGTTGACCTAACCAACGCACGTTTTTTGGAAGAGATTGGCGTTGATCAGCAAATCCGAACCGTATTGGCCCAATACGTCCCGCTTACCGTTCCTGTCGGGCATGGTAATGCAGAGCACCTGTGGCAAAACCGCCGTAGCCTCTTTTTCAAGCCTGTCAGCGGGTATGGTAGTCGCGGTGCATACCGAGGAGACAAGCTCACCAAGCGCGTTTGGGAAGAAATCGTTGGCGGAAACTACGTGGCCCAGTCCCTTGTAGCTCCTGGCGAGCGTAGAATCGTCGCCGACCCTCAGGTACGATCGATGAAGTTTGATCTGCGCGCTTACGCTTATGCTGGCGAGGTGCAGTGGAACGCTGCCAGGGTCTACCAAGGCCAGACGACCAACTTCAGAACAGAGGGGGGCGGTTTTGCTCCCGTTTTTACCTTAGGCGAGGAAGAGGAGCGAGCCGGTTCTACAGAGCAACGGTCGCACGCCTCGTTCATGTTCTTGCTCGACGAAACCGGCGCCGTAGAGGAACTGCCGCACCCGCTATATCTGGCGCTGGTTCGAGCCGAAATGGCTACTTCTAAGCTTGCCGGTAAGCGTTTCCGATTGGCGGACTGGTATGTGGCAATGGAAGATGGCCATCCTTCCGAAGTCATCCGAGAATTGTACGGCTGGGTTGCTTTCGACGCAGATGGCGCCTACCACCCTGAAGTTGGCCCACCAGAAAATGGTCAGCCAAATAGTATTGGCAATGTTGACTCATCTGCCCTGCCAACACCGGAAGAACATGATCGAATCGAAGGTCTGTTGTTTCAAAGTGAGTGAGGTCCCGCGCGCCACGAAAGGCGCGGCTTGGGACAGAATAACCTCGCCGCTCAGTTTTGGAGCCAGCTACACCCAGCCGTCTTAGCCGCCACACATCTAATGTGCGAATACTAACCCTGCGGTCACACTCGACAAGAACGTGGCATATGCTGGGTGCTGAATTGTTCTCTCCGAGTGTTCTATTGCTCACGATAACTCTTTGGGCTTGCTAAGCCGAGTAGTCGGGTCTCAAGGCTTGAAGGCCATCTTAGTGGGCCCGCTCTTTCGCGCAGTGGTCCATAGCGCGACGTTGGTATTGTCTGCTTATAAGCTATTAGCGATTGATTAGTTCAGGGGAACATTACGCGTAGTACAGCGCTGGCAGCGCTTTAAGCCGGTCTTAAAGCGGTCGATGATTACATTTTTGTAAGCTTCTCAAAAAATCGAAACCTCATCATCTTCGGCTTGTCCGTTTTTAGGAGAGCATTCGAAAGCCACTTCTAAGCAGGGCTGCGCGAACACGTTGAGTCGCCGATCCAGCAGCAATCATTAAAGAGGTCTAACTATGCAAATGTCTTACTGGCGCTTTGCAGCGATGGTAGCCACGTCTACGATCATTATGTATGGCGTGATGTACTTAAATACTTACTCGTTCGAGCATGTTTTTTGGAGCGAGACTCGCGCTTGGATGGCATTAGTGATGGGCGCGGTAATGGCAGTAGTCATGCTCGCATTCATGCTCAACATGTATAAGCGTAAGTCAGTAAACCTAGCGATATTGGCAGGAAGTGCAGTAGCTTTTACCATTGCACTATGGCTTGTACGTGGGCAAGCGACGGTAGACGACACGGACTACATGAAGGCCATGATCCCCCACCATTCCATAGCAATCCTAACAAGTGAACGAGCTCAGATTTCAGATCCTCGCGTCCGCAAGTTAGCTGACGAAATCATCGACGCTCAGCGCCGAGAAATCGCAGAAATGAAGTCCCTGATCAATGAACTAGAAAGGGCAAATTGATTCCCAGAAACGGTGTGTCCACAGCCCAGGGCATGACGGTGGCGACATTGATGGTCTCGCTACCGCTCAGGCGAATCTCCTCAGCGATTGCCGCGCCGAGATTTATGACGCCACCTTTGGTCGCTGCGGAGGAGGCATGATAAGCCAGCGGTATCTCGCTCTCGACTGAGCCCACGTTGACAAGCGTGCCGAAGCCTTGAGCTCTGAACTGGCGCATGGCTGCGTGGCTGCCATAGATCATGCCCTTAAGATTGACATCCACGATCCGCGCATGGTCCTCGACGGGAACGTCCTCGAAACGACCCAGCGCTCCGACCGCAGCGTTGTTAATCCAAACGTCGATCCTGCCGAAACGCTCGATGGCGGCTCGTGCCAAGTCCTGCATCTCGTTCGGGTTGCTCACGTCGGTGGTCACCACCAGTGCCGATCCTCCAGCCATGCGTATCTGCGCGGCCAGTTCTTCGAGCACGTCGGTCCGGCGGGCCGCTAGCACCACGTCGCCTTGCAGAGCGGCAAGCTTGAGCGCCACGCCGCGGCCGAAGCCACTGGAGGCACCAGTGATGACAAAGGTTTTGCGAGCAACGCTTGGCTGGTCGCTTGGTTTCAGGCGCGGGGAAACGGCGCAGCCACTGAGTTGCAGAACGGCGAGCAGTACTAGCAGCAAAGCCAATCGCTGCGATGGGAATATTCGCAAAACCATTTTCGTTTTCTCCCAGCAAAATAAGGTCGCATGGCCCGCTTGGTTGTTGTTGGACCGCCTTTTTGCCAGGAGCTTTCATGCTAATTCACTCAATTAGTTTTCAGCGCTCAATCGGGAGACAGTGGCAAGAGAATAGACCGTTACGGTGGCGATCATCGGTGGCTAAGTAAGAGTTGCTAGCGCGTAACTATCGTATTTCGCTTTGGAATGAAATGCTGCTGGACAGGGATTGATTCGCTCTTGGCAGTTGCGGGTATCGTACGCACTTTTTCGATATGTCATGGAGGCGCGAACATTAAGCGCACCATGGCTTTTCTTATTCTTCGAGGGGCTCTGACACTCCCAATTTAGTAGTGCCAGAGCAGTGAGTTACGGATGTTATCCTGCCATACGCTCACATTCCTCAGCGCAGTTCATGCACGCCTTCGCACACTCTTGGCAATGATCCATTTCATGCTTCGCGCATTCCTCTCCGCATGCACGGCAGATCTTGGCGCAAAGGGCGCAGAACTTCTTAGCATATTCACTTTCGCGGCTCATCAGTGTGGCAGCCAACCTGCAAATGTCCGCGCAGTCGCGGTCAAGCTCGATGCAGCGAGCCATCATTTTTACATCATCCTCGCGTAGGCAAGCAGAGGCGCACATTTCGCACACTAGGGCACAGTTCGAACAAGCTTGGATACAGGATGCGAACATTGAGTTTGTCATTTACGTTCTCCAGGGTTCGATAGTTGTATTTCGTCGTTTGGTTACTGGCCGATATGGCTCATCAGCCTGTTAGCAGACACTGAATTACGACACGCTCCTACCGAGCCCGTTTCGAAAAACCTCATTACAATGTTGTAAGGTAAGTCCAACCGCACCGGGGATCTGCGGGCGCAGTTGGTGGCGATGTGGCCGTCAGATTGCCTGTACGGCTTCGCTAGTCTGTTCGAGATGATTGAGTTGAAAATGAGGGAGCTCCCTGTCGCCACGACTGGGAGCATTCGTTGGGGAACGGCCGGAGCGCAAGCCGCTTAACTAGGTAAGTTACTGGCCTTGCGGCCTAACTTTTAGGAAGGAAGCAATTGCAAAGCCCTCCGGTACCGTTGCGTCGACTAGGATGGCCTAGGGCCGATCCTCTGCTTGCTGAACCGCCTTTCTTAGAGCCTCGATCAGAACCGCATAGGCACACATATACCGGATGTTAGTGCTCGTGTTGCTTCCCGTCTGCGTGCACATGGTTTTTTGAAGGGGATTTGCCTTCCGCATCGGCACTGTCACTGCCATTGCTGTGCTCAACCGCCTGGGGCTCCTCGGACGCATGATGGTCATCGCTTTCGTTATTACCATGATGACCGGAGCCTGATTGGCCGGATGCTCCACCTGTGCTGCTGGAGCCATGGTGATCCGAGCCGCCACTGTCGCCCTGATGGTGGTCGCCCGAGGCCATCTCGCCGTGTTGCTCACTATGCCCAGCTGGGGTCTCCCCACCACCATGCTGGTGACCACCGCTAGACGCAACGAGTGCTCGATACGCTCCTTCATCTAACTCAGGAAGCTTCTGCAGAAAAGCCACCATTCCCCAGATGTACGGGTCAGCCATGCTTTTACCCCACGCGGGCATCCCAGTGGCCTTAATGCCATGCTTGATGACCCAAAATGTTTTTGCTGGGTCATCGTATGGCCCCGCTTCAGCCAGGCTGGGTGGAGCGGGATAAAGGCCATTGCTTAGCTCGGTCTCAGCCATGCCTGGCGCCAAATGACAACCCACACACATCGAGTCGTAGTTCCCCGCCCCGGCGCGGATTTGGTCTTCATCGTCGAGAGATGGCACGACTATGTCTTCGGAGCGAACCTCAATCGAGCGATTGCGAGCAGTTTCCAGGAATGCGTGCACGACTCCCGTATGAGGATCATCCGCGGCAACGTTTATTAGTCCCGAGAAAACAACACCGGCCACCACCAACAGGCCTAGTGCGCAGAAGGCAGCGAAGCTAATAATTATTCTTTTCATCTAGGGTCCTTAAAACCAAAGCCTGATGCCAGCAACGAACCGCGCCTCATCTACGTCTTCGCCTTCATCTCTCGCCATATCGGCGGTATTACCGTATGCCCGGCTCCACGTGACGCCGATGTACGGTGCGAACTCACGAACGATTTCGTATCGGAGGCGGAGCCCCACCTCTGTGTTTGCGAGACCAGCGCCTACTCCGCGCGCAGGATCGTCCTTGCCATAGAAATTGAGCTCGGCAGTCGGTTGGAGGATCAGCCGGTTAGTGAGGAGAATGTCGTACTCGCCTTCAAAACGTGCTGCTGTCTGCCCACCTTCACCGACGAAGGCGGTGGCTTCCGCCTCAAAGTTATACAGAGCCATCCCCTGGACGCCTAAAGCCGCCCACGTCTGCGGCGACTCGGGCTTAAAGTCCTGGCGAACACCTGCTACCACATCCCACCAGGGGCTGATGGCACGCCCGTAGAGCGCCTGAATTTCCGCATCTTCAGTAACGCCATTCGTTCGCTCACCTTCCGAGCGAAACCAGAACCGATTGATATCGCCACCAACCCAGGCAGTAGCTTCCCAACTGAGGGTGCTACCTTCATTTGCGTTCTGGTACTCAAGTTGATCTAGCAGAAGGAACCAGGCCAGATACTTGTCATGGACTGTATGACCTTGAAGACCAGGGAAAGCCGCTTCTCTATCCGCATCGGTCAATACTGGAATGAACGAGGGATGAACCATGCCGGGCATTTCGAGCGTATCGTCATGCTTCATTTGGCCATGGTTCATCGTGCTATGGTCCATCGCACCATGACCCATCGCAGAATGGTCCGTTTGCCCACCGGAGCCATGATTCTTAGCTGCGGGCTTCGCTGAAGATGCAGGGGCTTGAGCTGCCTCAGCAGGAGGGGTTTGATGCATCGAATGATCCATCATCTCGGCAGCGTTGGCTGTCCCTCCAGCCGCTGCGCTCAACGAAACTCCGAGCGCAATCAGAGCAAAGCGAGAAGGTCTAGTGGTCATGGTGCGAATCCACCTCAGTATCAGTGGCCTTGGGGTCATGATCCATCTTGCCGTGCTCCATTTCTCCATGGTCCATCGAGCCATGATCCATGTCGTCGTGGTTCATTTTTGAGTTAGAGGTGCCTTGTGTCTGAGATGCCGGCTTGTTGCCTGGATTCTGCGATGAAGCCGATGATTGCTTGTGCTGATCATGCTTTTGCTCTGCAAACGCAGCTGACATATTCATTACGCCCAGCAGACTGAACATTAACGCGCTGCCGATAAGAGTTTTACGCTTCGTAAAATTTCCCATATAAAGTTCCTCTTACTCGTCCACTCGGACTTCACGAAACATGCCCATTTCCATGTGAAGCAGTAGGTGACAGTGATAAGCCCAACGCCCGAGCGCATCGGCTGTCACGCGGTAGCTGCGCTTCGAACCTGGAGGCATGTCGATCGTGTGCTTGCGAACCATGAACTTTCCATTCTCATCTTCAAGATCGCTCCACATACCATGCAGATGAATCGGATGGGTCATCATGGTGTCGTTGACCAAAGTGATGCGTACCCGCTCGCCATATTTGAGCCGCAGGGGCTCCGAATCAGAGAACTCTATACCGTCAAATGACCAGGAGAACTTCTCCATGTGGCCGGTGAGATGGAGTTCGATCGTCCGACTGGGCTCACGGCCGTCCGGATCGGGGAAAGTGCTTCTCAAGTCGCTATAGGTCAGGACTCGGCGGCCGTTGTCTCGTAAGCCAATACCGGGATCGTTCAGCCTATGAGTTGGGCTCATGGTCTGCATGTCCACCAGTGGGTTATTGGACTCTGAGGGCGGGTGCGATTGCATACCTGCGCTCATCCCAGCCATTCCAGAGTGGTCCATCCCGGACATCCCACCCATTTTGCTGTGATCCATGCCGGCCATTGCGCCCATGTCGCCCATCCCTTGCATGTCACCGTGGTTCATGCCGGACATGTTGCTATGGTCCATCGCGCCCATGTCGCCGCCATGGTCCATGCCCGCCATACCGCCCATGCTGCCGTGATCCATCCCCATGTCGTCCATGGTGATTAGTGGTCGAGGATCGGTTTCTGGAACAGGAGCGCTCAGCCCTTCGGCAACCGCTAGCGTGCCACGGGCGTATCCTGTGCGATCCATCGATTGGGCGAAGATCGTGTAAGCCTCCTCGGTCGCAGGCTCGACAATCACATCGTAGGTTTCTGCCACGGCAATGCGGAATTCGTCGACGCTAACTGGGTTGACGTATTGGCCATCGGCTGCGACTACAGTCATCTTCAGCCCTGGAATGCGGACATCGAAATAGCTCATGGCCGAGCCGTTGATGAACCGCAGACGAAGCTTCTCGCCGGGCTTAAAGATGCCGGTCCAGTTCCCGTCGGGTGCTTGGCCGTTCATTAGATAGGTATAGGTGTAGCCGCTTACGTCGGCGAGGTCGGTGGGACTCATTTTCATCTGAGCCCACATTTTCCGATTCGCAATCGTAGCGGCCCAGCCGTCTTCGCTCACATCGTTAATGAAGTCTCCGACAGTGCGCTTGTGGAAGTTGTAATAATCGGACTGCTTCTTGAGCTTAGAAAGGATTCGAGCGGGATCCTCATCGGACCAATCAGTCAACATCACCACATAGTCGCGGTCATAGCTGAACGGTTCGGGATCCTTCGCATCGATGACCAAGGGACCATAGACACCAAGCTGCTCTTGTAGGCCTGAATGACTGTGGTACCAATAGGTACCGTTCTGTTTAACCTGAAACTTGTAGACATACATGCCATCGGGAGCGATGCCGTGGAAGCTCAATCCAGGCACGCCATCCATGTTGGCCGGCAGGATCATGCCGTGCCAGTGAATCGATGTATCTTCGCTCAACTTATTTCTGACTCGCAGCGTGACGGTATCCCCTTCACGCCAACGTAGAAGCGGCCCTGGGATGGTCCCATTGATAGTCATCGCTGTCCGGGCCGCGCCGGTGATATTGACCGGCGTCTCCCCAATCAGCAGATCGAACTCCGTGCCACTTAGTACGCTGGGCTGGCCTGGGCTAGTCACTGCCCAGACCGGAGCTCGCCACAAGCCAAGACCGCCAAGGATGCCTGCGGCAGTCAAGCCTTTAACAAAGGTTCGCCTAGAGGTTTTACGTTGCATGTGTAGGTTCCAATCAAACTAAGGAGCCAAGCCGAAACCAGCCGTAAGGTTGGTGTTGCCAGCGTTAATTGATCTTAGAAACTCGCGCACGGTCTGTCTTATCAAGCGACTCGCCTTTAATCGTAAATATGGCATGCCTAAGAAAGACGCGGGATTACATTTTTGTAAGCTTAAAGCGCTTCAGAAATCGCCCAAAAAATCGCCTGTGAGCATGTCAATCTCCAGGTGGAAGCTGCGCAATGGCTTTTGATTTCCGTGCAAGGATCCGGTTGCAACGATACTCAAGGTGCATGGTCACAGTTGCGTAAGGTTTCGCTTCAGCAATTAGCGTGGGCGTGCTTCGCTGAAGTTGCTTTTGAGGCTACCTCCTGGGCTTGGTCCTTCTGGTCAGCCTGATAACTAGCGATCGCTATTTGGCGAGCCTGCTCCATACGAGCAAAGGTACGATCACCACCACCTTCTGCCATTGCATAGGAAGAGCTTGCTGCGATGGCGAGCAGTACAGAAACGGATCTGAAGAATTTCATTACTTGTTACCTCGTTCGAAGACATGGGAGACCCAGCGCAGCTCCATAAATAGGGGCTTTGGCTTGGTCCTGTGTCTAAGCTAACCGAGCGTTCCTGTCAGAAGCCTGATTTAGACATTACGGTTTCGTCAGTAATGCATAAAAGCAGTGAGCCCAAGCGAAAGCGCAGGTAGCGTGCATGGTGCCTTTTCGTTCAGGCAAATAGGTCTTGTTTCCAGCGGGCAAAAAAAGGGCGCCATCTAGGCGCCGATAGGCCAAAGGAGCATGGAAAAGGCCAAAAAGCAGAGTGTGGGAGCAACTGCTGATGTAGACGTTAACGCTACAAGCTGTCAGACAGATGATGCGAGCATTACGTTTCTGTAAGGTACTGGCTGCACGCCCTGACAATCGGCACACTGCTCCAAATGCCGGAGGGAATACTTTCATGAAGCTTCTTGTTGCTGAAGACGAGCCGAAAACAGGCACCTACCTACAGCAGGGGCTTTCAGAGGCAGGCTTCACAGTCGATAGAGTTGAAAACGGGACCGATGCTGCTCAGCACGCGCTTCATACCACATACGACTTGCTCATCTTAGACGTGATGATGCCTGGCCTGGATGGGTGGCAGGTTTTACAGAAAGTCCGCGCTGCTGGTAATGAGGTTCCCGTGCTCTTTCTCACCGCCCGAGACGGGGTTCAGGATCGAGTAAAGGGATTGGAGTTGGGCGCTGATGATTATCTCATCAAGCCGTTCGCCTTCTCCGAATTGCTAGCCAGGATCCGTACGTTGCTTCGCCGCGGCAATAATGTCCCCAACCAAACAATACTCAAACTCCTCGACCTTGAGGTCGATCTGCTCAGGCGTCGAGTTACGCGATCGGGGAAACGAATAGACCTAACTGCAAAGGAATTCGCACTTCTTGAGCTATTACTTCGGCGTCGCGGGGAAGTGCTCTCAAAGTCCCTTATCGCCTCCCAAGTATGGGACATGAATTTCGACAGCGATACCAATGTGATTGAGGTGGCGGTACGACGGCTGAGAGCAAAAATCGATGATGAGTTCGAACCTAAGCTCATACAAACCGCGCGTGGGATGGGCTATTTGATCGACGCGCCAGACCCCTAGAGCGAAATGCTCGGCATTTCACGCGATGGGCCAAGCTACCGGTACCGATGCGGTTAAGGCGAGCCACCGAGCAAGGAGCGGTGCCGAACCTCAGTTCTCCGAGCTGGATTTCTTCAGCTGTGGCACGAAGAAGATGGGTCTCTGCGGGGGAGCTATCAGAATATCACTGGATTTGATGCTAGTGCCCTTGCGACGCCTGGTCTTGCCATCCTTACCGACCGCCAGCAAATCACCGGTCGCAACAGCGATATCGAGCGCCTGCTTTACGCGAAACTCGTCAGCCATGGTGTAGTTGGTCAATCCGCTCATCAGGCCCAAAAAAGGTTGCCGTTCTACCTCGTAGACCTGGTTGGGCAAGAGCTCTGAAAGTTCTCCTCGGACGCGGTCATCGGTGGCATCGTCGAAGTGATGCTCATCCAACAGCAAATCGTGTTTGCATGATGGCGAGCGTTATGAGGTGCATCTCTGTGAGGCCTGCTTTTTCCGAGCGCTGAGTGGTCTCCGCCGCGAGCGTATGGTCAACACCATGTTCGACGAGAATCCCGATAGGACTGGCGATGAGTTCGGCCTTGTGCAGCGGAGCGAATTCTGGAAAGACAACTGAGCTCGGTTCAGATGGGACTATGGATACGGGTAGGAAGTGGGGCGTTAGCCTCGCAGATGTAATGCAGCAGAGAAGATCACGTGTTTACTAATTCGACTGCCGAGAGACTGACACGCTGAGGTTGAGTACGTGCGATCTCCCTCCACTCGGTACTGGTGCCCAAGCTCGCTACCTTGTGCATCACGAATTGAAAGGATCTCCAGTAACGGCTCCATCAACCAGCGACCCACCTCGTTCATATGCCCGGGACTCACAAGATACGCCTGCTCCAGCCAGGCGTGCTCGGTCTGCGCAGCTATGACCTGTTCCAGCAATGGAACCGACGGAACCATTAGCATGCTTCGAAAGGCCGCGTTTCCATCGTCCTCAACGATCTGCAGGTAGAACCAGGGCCAGGTCATCTCTAGCTCGACATATGACCAGAACTGCACGCCATCTGGCGCTGTTGAGAGCCCAGGAAGCAGTTCCGCATTCCGACTGGTTTTGAACACGCGCCAATCTCCTAATGATAATTGTACTTGATTGATGAACAATATATTTTGTAGTCATATATTGTTCAATCGCGCTTCATCGTTCCATTTTGCGGAGCAGCAAAATGGAAGTCCGGGATTCGTTCGGGAAAGCGTTGAGGCTCGTGCGGCAGCGTAGGGGGCTGGCACAGGAAGATTTCTCGCTCGTTAGCAGTCGTACCTTCGTCAGCATGCTGGAGCGCGGGGCAACGAGCCCGACTCTCGAAAAGCTCGATAGCCTCTGCACGGTGCTCGACACTCACCCTGTCACCCTCTTGGCCCTGACCTACTTGCTTGGATCCGAAGCTCCTGAAAGTTTTGAGCAGCTCCTGGAGAAGGTTGGTGAGGAGTTGAGAGCTCTAGTCGAACCTGACTGATTACTCAGCGAGGCTGTGTGAGGGGCCGGTTCCGTGGCCGCACAGTGAGTGTTGATCTTGCTGTCCCTCTGTCCCCAGTGGCTGGCCTGGAGGTCCTGTTTTTGGCAGGGCTTATAGTTTTTGTGGGCGTCAGAAAATATGTGGATTCTGACTTTTTGGGGCTCATATGTCCGTCGCGCAAGCTATTTTAAATCGAGTCAAGCACATGCCAAAGGGGAGGCCATTTGCCGGCGCGGTGTTCGCGCAGGTCGGTTCCCGTGCGTCGATTAATAAAGCGCTTTCTAGGCTGGTGCAATCAGGCACGCTGGAGCGAGTCGCTCGCGGTGTCTACATGCGCCCCAAAATGAGCAAGTACACCGGCAGGGTGGTGCGCCCGAGTCCGCTGGCTGTCGTGGAGGTCATCACGAAGGCGAACGGCGAGACGATCCAGATACACGGCGCGGAGGCTGTTCGGAGGTTGGGCCTCAGCACACAGATGCAGGTGTTGCCGACCTTTTACACCAGCGGATCTACTCGCGAGATCAAGGTTGGCAATGCGGTGGTTCGCCTCCGCCACGTATCCAAGGACCGCTTGCAGCACGCCGGCACGACGGTAGGTGTGGCGCTTACTGCTCTCTACTACATCGGGAAAGAAGGGCTGTCCGCTAATGTGGTTTCCAAGATTGTTAGTGCGCTGAGCGGCGAAGAGCTGATGAAGCTCCGGGCCTGCAAGATGCCGGAGTGGATGCGGTCGGCATTGCGCTTTGCTGCCAAGGAGATTGAGTAGTGCGCAATAGCACCTACCCGACTCCACCTACTGGCAGCTACCAAAGCCTGAGGCGAGACGTGGCTGGCTTTTCTGACAAGACAATGCGACTTCCTGCGCATTTAGCAAAACGTGGAATTCATCGAAGATCACCAGCCCTACGCCATCGAGGGCCGGGTCATCCTGGAGGCGCCGCGCCAGGATGCCCTCGGTGACCACCTCGATCCGGGTGCTCGGCCCCACCCGGCTTTCCAGGCGAATGCGGTAGCCGACCCGCTCCCCGACCTTTTCCCCGAGTTCGCTGGCCAGGCGCTCCGCGGCAGCGCGGGCGGCCAGGCGGCGCGGCTCCAACATCAGGATCGAGCGGCCGGCCAGCCAGGGTTCGTCGAGCAGCGCCAGCGGCACCCGGGTGGTCTTGCCGGCACCGGGCGGGGCCTCGAGGACAGCCTCGTCGCGCTCGCGCAAGGCCTGACGCAAGGCCGGTAGCGCCTGGTCGATGGGTAGCGATGTCATGGGGACTCCTCTGCGGCCGACGATTATAGAGCCGTGGCGGGCGGCAATACGCATGTGGCGAACAGCAGCGCTACCACTGCGGTCTGAAGCAGGTACCATTCGCCGGTTTGTCCCGTTGCGCTTTCCAGGAGGTTTTCATGCGTATCCCAACCCGCGTTATCGGTGGTGTCGTCGCCGTGTCCCTGTTCACCCAGCTTTCGGCCTGCGGCACCCTCTTCTACCCGGATCGCCGTGGCCAAATCGACGGCCGCATCGACCCGGCGGTCGCCGCGCTCAACGCCGTCGGCCTGCTGTTCTACGTCATTCCCGGCCTGATCGCCTTCGGCATCGACTTCGCCACCGGTGCGATCTACCTGCCCGACAACACCTACTCGATGGCCCCGGAAAAACTGCAGGAAGCGATCGGCGCCGACGGCAAGGTCGACCCGGCACGCCTGAAAGCCATCATCGAAAGCGAAATCGGCCGCAGCCTGCCGCTGGACGACCCACGTCTGCTGCAGCAGAACGGCAGCGTCGAGCAACTGGCTGCCTACGGGCTGCGCACCGCCGCATGACCCCGCGGCGCAGGGCCAAGCCTCGATGAGCGTCGACGCCAACCTGGCGCGGCTGATGCGGCGGGCGACCTACGCCGCATTGGCCACCGCGCTGTTTCTGGCCGCCAGCAAGGCGGTCGCCTGGTGGCTGAGTGGCTCGGTGAGCCTGCTGGCGGGCCTGACCGATTCCCTGCTGGACGGCGCCGCCTCGATGCTCAATCTGCTCGCCGTCCATTACTCGCTGCGCCCGGCCGACGAAGATCACCGTTACGGCCACGGCAAGGCCGAAGCGCTGGCCGGACTCGGCCAGGCGGCCTTCATCGGGGTCAGCGCCATTCTGGTGGGGGTACAGGGCGTGGACCGGCTGCTGCACCCGCAGCCGATCGCGGCGCCCGGCGTCGGCATCGCGGTGATGCTGCTCTCCCTGGCCGCGACCGCCGCCCTGCTGGCCTACCAGCGGCACGTGGTTCGCCTGACCGGCTCGACCGCCATCCGCGCCGACGCGCTGCACTACCGCTCCGACCTTCTGCTCAACAGCAGCATCCTGCTGGCGCTGGTGCTCGCCGGCCTGGGCTGGGAGCGGCTCGACGCGGTGTTCGGCATCGCCATTGCGCTGTACATCTTCTGGAGCGCCATCCAGATCGTCCGCGAAGCCGGGTCGGTGCTGATGGATACCGAACTCCCTCCGCCGATCACCGAGCACATGCTCGAACTGGTCACCGCGGTGCCGGGCGTGCTGGGCTGCCACGACCTGCGCACCCGGATCTCGGGGACCCGCTGGTTCGTCCAGCTGCACCTGGTGCTGCCGGGCGACCTGACGCTGACGCGCGCCCACGCCTTGTGCGACCAGGCCGAGGCGGCGATCCACGACCAGTACCCGAGCGCCGAAGTCCTGGTGCATGCCGACCCGCAGGAAGTCGTCGACCCTGGCGCCAGCCCCTCGCCGAGCGGGCAATGAAAAAGGGAGACCCAGGGTCTCCCTTCTGCAATGCGTAGGCGGCTTGTGGCGGCCCCTTCTGTCGCAGCGCCTCGTGAGCGGTGCCTGCCCCGGGCCGGCGAGCCGTATAGGCCCGACGGTGTAGCGCGCCTGATTCGGAGCGCCCTCTTCTGCCGGAAGCTGAAGTTGGAAAAAGCTTAACGCCGGGTGCGCGCAGGATGTTTGCGAAGATTGCTCAATCGAGGGGCTCTTGCGCAATAACAAACAAGGCAAGCATCATCGAGCGCAATAACCCGACAAAAGGCATGAGAAATGAGCAAGCTGGACCGCTACGACCTGCGCATCCTCGCCGAACTGCAGCGCGATGCCCGCATCTCCAACCAGGAGCTGGCCGAACGCATCGGGCTGTCGCCCTCGCCCTGCTCGCGGCGCGTCAAGCAGCTCGAGGACGACGGCTACATCGCCCGGCAGGTGGCCCTGCTCGACCGCAAGAAGCTCGGGCTGAGCCTGACGGCCTACGTGCTGATCGGCATGGACCGGCACACCCCGGAGCGCTTCGAGCACTTCCAGGAAATCATCCACAAATGCCCTGAAGTGCTGGAGTGCAGCCTGGTGACGGGGATGGATGCCGACTATCAGCTCAAGGTGGTGGTGCCGGACATGGAGCACTACCAGCAGTTCCTGCTGGGCACCCTGACCCGCATCGAGGGCGTCTCCAGCGTGCGTTCGAGCTTCGTGCTGCGCCAGGTGGTGTCCAGCACCGAGCTGCCGCTGGAGCACCTGCGCAGCTGAAGCGGGCGTATACTGCGCCGCGTTCGCGACAGGCCGTCGGCTCCGGTAAGTACCGGGACGCGGGCCGCTGTCCTAGCTGTATATCGACTGTTTGACGGGAGTAGCGATGGATCCGGAAGTATTCGAGAAGTGGATGATGATCGTCCTGGTCGGCGGCCTGGTCGCCTTCATGGCCTTCATCATCTGGGACCTGGCGAAGAAGTCCAAGGCGGGCCGGCTGGGCACCGCGATCCTGTTCCTGGGCCTGGGCCTGTGCCTGTTCGCCTTCCTGGCCAAGCCCATCATCGGCTACATCGTGGAAAGCGTACGCGACATCCCGCACTGACCGACTCGCCAGCTGCCGCGGCGACACAACGGCACACCCTGGGGGAGCGGTCTTGACCGCGATGCGTTCGATACCACCCCACCCTCGTCCAGGCCGGACTACCCTCCCGATCCACCGGGGCCTTCGCGGTCAAGACTGGGCGTCCCCGACCGCTCCCACGAGACCCAGTTGCGTAGGGTGGATGGCGCTCTTTCCATCCACCGTCCCGTCGAATTGGTGGATCGGTGAAGCGTGATCCACCCTACGAAACTCAGGCAAGGCGCGGCGACACCTCCCGCCACTGCCCCGGCTCCAGCCCTTCCAGGGTCCAGTCCCCGATCCGCACCCGGACCAGCCGCAGGGTCGGCAACCCTACCGCCGCGGTCATGCGCCGCACCTGGCGGTTGCGCCCTTCCCGGATGACCAGCTCGAGCCAGCTGGTCGGAACGCTCTTGCGATGGCGCACCGGCGGGGTGCGCGGCCATAGGTCCGGCTCCTCAAGCCGTCGCGCCTGGGCCGGCAGCGTCGGGCCATCGTTGAGCTGCACGCCCTCGCGCAGTTGCCGAAGCTGTTCATCGTTCGCCGCGCCCTCGACCTGGACCCAGTAGGTCTTGGGCAGCTTGTGCCGGGGGTCGGCGATGCGCGCCTGCAGGCGACCATCGTTGGTCAGCAGCAGCAAGCCCTCGCTGTCACGGTCCAGCCGCCCGGCCGGGTAGATCGCCGGGACGTCGATGAAGTCCTTCAGGGTCGCGCGGCCCTGGTCATCGCTGAACTGCGTCAGCACATCGAACGGCTTGTTGAAGAGCAGCAGGCGCGGCTCGACAGGTGGCGCCTTGACCACACGCCGGGGCGCAGCGGGCCTGGAGGGCTTGCCGACGGGACGCGATGCAGGGCGTGGCGGACGAGGCATGGAAAGAGGATCGCAGGCGGCTGGAAACGCCGGCCATGCTAGGCGGGGCACGGTGCCCCGGCAAGTGCGCCGGCCGCTGCCGGATGATTCCCAAGCCGCTTCCGGAACGATGGGCACCACGATGGTGCAATACGAGCAAAGCGCCGCCCGATCATTCCCATAACGCACCAGCATGAAGCGCCAGCCTGGCGAGACGGCACCTGAACAGCTGATAAAAAGCTTCAATATCAATAGGTTAAGCGGATTGGCACGGATGCTGCCATTGCTCCCTCTGTCCCGATGGACCCAACCCACAGTTGCGCACGGACAGCCAAGGAGCTACTCATAATGAAACGCCGTCCTTTTCTGAAGACCACTCTCGCCGCCAGCGCCCTGGTGCTCAGCGGCCTGTTCCCCTTTAGCCTGCAGGCGGCCGAAACCATCAAGGTCGGCATCCTGCATTCGCTGTCCGGCACCATGGCCATCTCCGAGACGTCCCTCAAGGACATGGCGCTGATGACCATCGACGAGATCAACGCCAAGGGCGGCGTGCTCGGCAAGCAGCTCGAACCGGTCGTCGTCGATCCGGCCTCCAACTGGCCGCTGTTCGCCGAGCGCGGTCGCCAGCTGCTGACCCAGGACAAGGTCGCCGTGACCTTCGGCTGCTGGACCAGCGTGTCGCGCAAGTCGGTCCTGCCGGTCTACGAAGAACTCAACGGCCTGCTGTTCTACCCCGTGCAATACGAAGGCGAAGAACTCTCGCCGAACGTCTTCTACACCGGCGCCGCCCCGAACCAGCAGGCGATTCCGGCCGTCGAGTACCTGATGAGCGAGGACGGCGGCTCCGCCGAGCGCTTCTTCCTGCTCGGTACCGACTACGTCTACCCACGCACCACCAACAAGATCCTGCGCGCCTTCCTGATCAGCAAGGGCGTCGCCGAGAAGGACATCGAAGAGGTCTACACCCCCTTCGGCCACAGCGACTACCAGACCATCGTCGCCAACGTCAAGAAGTTCTCCGCCGGCGGCAAGACCGCCGTGGTCTCCACCATCAACGGCGATTCCAACGTGCCCTTCTACAAGGAACTGGCCAACCAGGGCCTGGAAGCGACCGACGTGCCGGTCGTGGCCTTCTCGGTGGGCGAGGAAGAACTGCGCGGCATCGACACCAAGCCGCTGGTCGGTCACCTGGCGGCCTGGAACTACTTCCAGTCGGTGCAGAACCCGGTCAACACCGAATTCGTCAACAAGTGGAAGGCCTACGCCAAGGCGAAGAGCCTGCCGGGCGCCGATCGCGCCGTGACCAACGACCCGATGGAAGCCACCTACGTCGGCATCCACATGTGGGCGCAGGCCGTCGAGAAGGCCGGCACCACCGACGTGGACAAGGTCCGCGAAGCGATGGCCGGCCAGGAATTCGCGGCCCCGAGCGGCTTCACGCTGAAGATGGACGAGAAAAACCACCACCTGCACAAGCCGGTGATGATCGGTGAAGTCCAGGAAGACGGTCAGTTCTCCGTGGTCTGGGAAACCGAAAGCCCGATCCGCGCGCAGCCGTGGAGCCCCTACATCCCGGGCAACGACAAGAAGCCCGACCACGCGGTGAAGTCGAACTAACCGCTGTGTCGTTGCGGTGGATGGAGAAAGCGCCATCCACCCTGCGATCACTCGGTTTTCGTAGGGTGGATCGGGACGCGGAGTCGACGCCGTCTCTATCCACCCTCCCACCGCCGCCACCTCCGCCAAGAGAGCACGCGGCGTCCCATGGGGAATGCACAGATGAACACTGCCCTGCACCGATTATTGCTGCTGCTCCTGCTCGCCCTGCCATGGGCGGCGCAGGCTGGCGACGCAGCCGATTACGCCGCCGCCAACCCCGCCAAGCAGGCCAGACTCCTGCAGGCCTGGTCGAGCGCGCCCGATCCCGAGCGCCTGCCGTTGATCGAAGCGCTGCGGGCCAACCGCGTCGTCATCGACGAGAACAAGACCCCCTTCATCCGCGAGGGCGATGCCTACCGCGCGCTGGAAGGCGACGCCCAGCCCGTCGGCACGCCGGCGCCCCTGCGCCTGAACAACCGCCTGCGCGGCCTGCTCAACACGGCGCTGGCGAGCCACCAGCTCTATTCCGAGGACACCACCGAGCGCCTGTCCGCGGCCCGTCGCCTGCAACGCAGCGCCAGCCCCGAGCAGCTCCCGCTGCTGGAAAAGCGCCTGGCCACCGAAGACGACGATGCGGTGCAGGAAGCCCTCGCCCTGGCGCTGGCCAACCTGCAACTGACCGCCGAAGACCCCGCCGTGCGCCTCGCCGCGGTGCGACTGCTCGGCGAAACCGGCGCGCCCCAGGCCCGGGTGCGCCTGGAGAACCTGCTGGCCGACGGGGCCGAAACCGACGAAGCCGTGCGCAAGGCCGCCGAGACCAGCCTGGCGCAGGTCAAGCGCAAGCTGCTGATCGGCGAGTTGCTCGGGCAGGCCTTCAGCGGCCTGTCGCTCGGATCGATCCTGCTGCTGGCCGCCCTGGGCCTGGCGATCACCTTCGGCCTGCTCGGCGTGATCAACATGGCCCACGGCGAGATGCTGATGCTGGGCGCCTACTCCACCTACGTGGTGCAGATCCTGTTCCAGAAGTTCGCCCCCGGCGCGATCGCCCTCTATCCGCTGGCGGCGCTGCCGGTGGCCTTCTTCGTCACCGCCGCGATCGGCATGGCGCTGGAGCGCACGGTGATCCGCCACCTCTACGGCCGCCCGCTGGAAACCCTGCTGGCGACCTGGGGCATCAGCCTGATCCTGATCCAGCTGGTGCGCGTGACCTTCGGCGCGCAGAACGTCGAAGTGGCCAACCCCGGCTGGCTCTCCGGCGGCCTGCAGGTGCTGCCCAACCTGGTACTGCCCTACAACCGCATGGTCATCATCGGCTTCGCGCTGTTCGTCGTGCTGCTGACCTGGCTGCTGCTGAACAAGACCCGCCTGGGCCTGAACGTGCGCGCGGTGACCCAGAACCGCAACATGGCGGCCTGCTGCGGCGTGCCCACCGGACGCATCGACATGATGGCCTTCGGCCTCGGTTCCGGCATCGCCGGGCTCGGCGGCGTGGCGCTGTCGCAGATCGGCAACGTCGGTCCCGACCTCGGCCAGGGCTACATCATCGACTCCTTTCTGGTGGTGGTGCTCGGCGGCGTCGGCCAGCTCGCCGGGAGCATCCTCGCGGCCTTCGGCCTCGGCATCGCCAACAAGATCCTCGAGCCGCAGATCGGTGCGGTGCTGGGCAAGATCCTCATCCTCGCGCTGATCATTCTGTTCATTCAGAAGCGCCCGCAGGGTCTGTTCGCGCTCAAGGGGAGGGTGATCGATTGAACACCCTCATCCGCCGAGCCACCGGCACCTGTACCCGTGGGAGCGGACCCGTCCGCGCATCGCGCCTTACCGCCCCGCTATCGGGCCTTCGTTCGCGAGCAGGGACCCGGCGTTCCTCCTCGCTCCCGCAGGAGTTCCTGGCATGAACCAGCCCCTGACCCTCACGGCCGCGCAGAAAGCCGGCCCGAAACTCACCGCCCTGGCCCTCGGGCTGGTCGTCGCGGTCCTCGTCGCCATGCCGCTGCTGCACCTGTTGCCAGGCGACCACCCGCTGCACGTCTCGGCCTACACCCTGACGCTGGTCGGCAAGATCCTCTGTTACTGCATCGTCGCCCTGGCACTCGATCTGGTGTGGGGCTACGCCGGCCTGCTGTCGCTGGGCCACGGCCTGTTCTTCGCCCTGGGCGGCTACGCCATGGGCATGTACCTGATGCGCCAGACCGCCGGCGACGGCCTGCCCGCGTTCATGAGCTTCCTGGCCTGGAACGAGCTGCCCTGGTACTGGTACGGCACCTCGAGCTTCCTCTGGGCGATGTGCCTGGTGGTGCTGGCGCCGGGGCTGCTGGCGCTGGTGTTCGGCTTCTTCGCCTTCCGCTCGCGGATCAAGGGCGTCTATTTCTCGATCATGACCCAGGCGCTGACCTTTGCCGGCATGCTGCTGTTCTTCCGCAACGAGACCGGCTTCGGCGGCAACAACGGCTTCACCGACTTCCGCTCGATCCTCGGCTTCTCGTTGACCGCGCCGGGCACCCGCGCCGTGCTGTTCCTGGCCACCGTCGCCCTGCTGGTCGGCAGCCTGTTCCTCGGCTGGCGCCTGGCGCAGAGCAAGTTCGGCCGCGTGCTGACCGCCCTGCGCGACGCCGAGAACCGGTTGATGTTCTGCGGCTACGACCCGCGCGGCTACAAGCTCTTCATCTGGGTGCTGTCGGCGGTGCTGTGCGGCCTGGCCGGTGCGCTCTACGTGCCGCAGGTGGGGATCATCAACCCCAGCGAAATGGCGCCGACCCAGTCGATCGAAGCGGCCGTGTGGGTCGCCCTGGGCGGTCGCGGCACACTGATCGGCCCGCTGCTGGGCGCCGGCCTGGTCAACGGCATGAAGAGCTGGTTTACCGTGGCCTTCCCCGAGTACTGGCTGTTCGCGCTGGGTGCGCTGTTCATCCTGGTGACCCTGTACCTGCCACGCGGCGTGATCGGCCTGATCCGCAAGAGAGGTGAGCAATGAGAGCCTCGGCAACCCCCGAACTGATGCTCGAACCGGTGCTCGACGGCCCCGAGGGCAAGGGTCGCGACGCCATCGGACTGGGCCATGCGGCCGCCAAGGGCCTGGACGTGCGCCACGGCACCATCCTCAGCCTGGAAGACATCAACGTCAGCTTCGACGGCTTCAAGGCGCTGACGGACCTGACGCTGTACATCGGCGTCGGCGAACTGCGCTGCATCATCGGCCCCAACGGCGCCGGCAAGACCACCCTGATGGACGTCATCACCGGCAAGACGCGCCCCAACAGCGGCACCGCCTTCTTTGGCGAAACCCTGGACCTGACCAGCATGAGCGAAGTGCAGATCGCCCAGGCCGGCATTGGCCGCAAGTTCCAGAAGCCGACCGTGTTCGAGGCGCTGTCGGTGTTCGAGAACCTGGAGCTTGCGCAGAACACCGACAAGTCGGTCTGGGCCAGCCTGAGGGCGAAACTCTCCGGCGAGCAGCGCGACCGCATCGACGAGATCCTGGCCACCATCCGCCTGGGCGACTCGCGCCGGCGGCCGGCGGGGCTGCTGTCCCACGGGCAGAAGCAGTTCCTCGAGATCGGCATGCTGCTGGTGCAGGAGCCCCAGTTGCTGCTGCTCGACGAGCCCGTGGCCGGCATGACCGATGCGGAGACCGAGTTCACCGCCGAGCTGTTCAAGTCACTGGCACGCAAGCACTCGCTGATGGTCGTCGAGCACGACATGGGCTTCGTCGGCAGCATCGCCGACCACGTCACCGTGCTGCACCAGGGCCAGGTACTGGCCGAGGGCTCGCTGGACAAGGTCCAGGCCGACGAGCGGGTGATCGAGGTTTATCTGGGGCGCTAAGGCGCATGCGGGTGGATGGCTGCGGCCATCCACCCTGCACAGCCCGCTACGTAGGGTGGAAAACGGCGATGCCTTTTCCACGCGTACAGAGAAAGAAGGACATCACGATGCTGCAAGTCCAACAACTGCACCAGTATTACGGCGGCAGCCACATCCTGCGCGGCCTGTCGTTCGAGGCCCGGGTCGGCGAAGTGACCTGCCTGCTCGGCCGCAACGGCGTGGGCAAGACCACGCTGCTCAAGTGCCTGATGGGGCTGATCCCGTCGAAGGAAGGCCGGATCGACTGGGAGGGCAAGGCCATCACAGGCTACAAGACCCACCAGCGCGTCCACGCCGGCATCGCCTACGTGCCGCAGGGCCGCGAGATCTTCGGCCGCCTGACCGTCGAGGAAAACCTGCTGATGGGCCTGTCCCGCTTCAGCGCACGCGAGGCCCGGGAAGTGCCGGGCTTCATCTACGAACTCTTCCCGGTGCTGCAGCAGATGAAGCACCGCCGCGGCGGCGACCTGTCCGGCGGCCAGCAACAGCAACTGGCGATCGGCCGCGCGCTGGCGACCCGGCCCCGGCTGCTGATCCTCGACGAGCCGACCGAGGGCATCCAGCCGTCGGTGATCAAGGAAATCGGCGTGGTGATCAAGAAGCTCGCCGCCCAGGGCGACATGGCGATCCTGCTGGTCGAGCAGTTCTACGACTTCGCCGCCGAGCTCGCCGACCAGTACCTGGTGATGAGCCGTGGCGAGATCGTCCAGCGCGGCCGCGGCGAGACCATGGAGGCCGATGGCGTTCGCGGGCTGGTTGCCATCTGACGCTCAAGGTAGGGTGAACGCCGCCAGACTCGACGATAAGAATCCATGAACGCTCCCATCGCCCCTGCCCTTTTCACCCCCAGCTGGCACGCCGAGCTGGAACTGGCCTATGCGCGTTTCGGCGACGGCACGCGGCCGGTACAGCGCCGCCACCGCGGCCCGCTGCGGGTGCAGAAGCACCTGCACGCCGAAGGCCCGCAGGTCTGCCAGCACATCATCGTCCACCCGCCGGGCGGCATCGCCGGTGGTGACCGGCTGGATATCCGCGCCACCGTCGGTGCCGGCGCCTGGGCGCAGCTGACCAGCCCGGGCGCAGCCAAGTGGTACCGCGCCAGCGGCCCGGCCTTCCAGCAGGTCGAGCTGCGCGTCGAACCCGGCGCGACGCTCGAATGGCTGCCCCAGGAAAGCATCGTCTACAGCGCCGCGCAGGCCGAACTCGACACCCGCATCGAACTGCAGGGCGACGCCCGGCTGTTCTACTGGGACATCGTCGCGCTCGGCCGACCCGCCAGCGGCGAGCGCTTCGATCGCGGCCACTTCCAGAGCCGGCTCGACATCCGTCGCGATGGCGCGCTGCTCTGGCACGAACGCCAGCGCGTCGAGGGCGGCGATCGCCTGCTCGACTCGCCGATAGGGCTCGCGGGACAACCGGTCTTCGCCACGCTGCTGGCGACCGGCGAACTCGACGCGACCTGCCTGCAGGCCTGCCGCGACCTGGAGCGGCAGGCCGGCGGATCGCTTCGCGGCGACCTGACCCAGTTGCCCGGTCTGATCGTGGCGCGCTGCCTGGCCAGCGAAGCGCTGCAGGCGCGCGCCTGGCTGATCGCGCTCTGGCGTCTGCTGCGCCCCGAACTGCTGGGGCGCGAGGCGCTGCCGCCGCGAATCTGGAGTACCTAGGCACATGAACCCGGGTGCGAGACCGCAGGGCGCTTGCACCGATAGGATGCGAAGCACATTCCGGAGGCAGGGTCCGACCTTGCCACCCACGTTTTTGGAGTCCGTATGGATCTGTCACCCCGCGAAAAAGACAAATTGCTGATCTTCACCGCCGGCCTGGTCGCCGAACGCCGCCTGGCCCGGGGCCTGAAGCTCAACTACCCCGAGGCGATGGCGTACATTTCCGCGGCCCTGCTCGAAGGCGCCCGCGACGGCCAGACCGTGGCCGACCTGATGTACTACGGCACCACGCTGCTGACCCGCGAGCAGGTCATGGAAGGCGTGCCGGAAATGATTCCCGAAATACAGGTCGAAGCGACGTTCCCCGATGGCACCAAGCTGGTCACCGTGCACCAGCCCATCGCCTGAATCACGAGCCACCTGAACGAGGCTTTGCCGTGCAGATACGCGACGCCACCGATGCCGACCTCCCGGGCATCCTGGAAATCTACAACGACGCCGTGCAGAACAGCACGGCGATCTGGAACGACCAGTCGGTCGACCTGGAAAACCGCCGTGCCTGGATGGCCGAGCGCCACGCCCTGGGCTATCCGCTGCTGGTGGCCGCCAGCGAGGAAGGCCACGTCTGCGGCTACGCCACCTTCGGCCCCTGGCGCCCGCACGACGGCTTCCGCCATACCGTCGAGCACTCCGTCTACGTCCGCCAGGGCCAGCGCGGCGTCGGCGTCGGCCGCAACCTGATGAGCGAGCTGATCGTCCGCGCCCGGACGCTGGGCAAGCACGTGATGATCGGTGCGATCGAGAGCGAGAACCGCGCCTCGGTGCACATGCACCAGCAGCTGGGCTTCGTCCACGCCGGGCACATGCGCCAGGTGGGCTGCAAGTTCGGCCGCTGGCTGGACCTCACCTTCATGCAGCTGATGCTCGAGAAGCCGTGATGCCCCAAGCCCGCGCGCTGGACATCGCCAGGTTGGAGGCCGGGCAGTTCGAAGCCCACCGACCCGGCCTGGTCGCCCTGCTGGCCGATGCCGTCGCCCACGGCGCCTCGGTGGGCTTTCTGGCCGATCTGAGCGCCGCCGAGGCCGACGCCTACTTCGACGCGGTCGCCGCACAGCTCGCGCTGGGCACGCTCTGCCTGTGGGTCGCCCGGCAGGACGAGCGCGTACTGGGCAGCGTTCAACTCGCGCCCTGCGCCAAGCGCAACGGCCTGAACCGCGCCGAAGTGCAGAAACTGCTGGTGCTCCAGGGCGCCCGGCGCCAGGGCATCGCCCGCCGGTTGATGGAAGCGCTTGAGACCGAGGCGCGGCAGCGCCGGCTCGGCCTGCTGTACCTGGACACCGAAGCCGGCAGCCCGGCCGAAGCCCTCTATCAGTCGCTGGGCTATCAGCGTGCCGGCGAGATACCCGACTACGCCGCGCGGCCCGACGGGGTCTACCACCCCACCGCGCTCTACTTCAAAACCCTCAGGAGGCCCGCATGATTCCCGGTGAATACCAGATCAAGGAAGGCGACATCGAACTCAACGTCGGGCGCCGCACGCTGCAGCTGAGCGTGGCCAACAGCGGCGATCGACCGATCCAGGTCGGCTCGCACTTTCACTTCTTCGAGACCAACGACGCGCTGACCTTCGACCGCGCCGCGAGCCGCGGCATGCGACTGAACATCCCGGCCGGCACCGCGGTGCGATTCGAGCCGGGGCAGAGCCGCGACGTCGAGCTGGTCGAGCTGGCGGGCAACCGACGGGTGTTTGGCTTCGCCGGCCGGGTGATGGGCGACCTCTGACCCAGGCCTGATTCGTAGGGTGGAAAACGCCGAAGGCTTTTCCACACAACATGACCGGTGGATGGCTTCGGCCATCCACCCTACGCGAGACGAAACGCATGAAGATTTCCCGCCAAGCCTACGCCGACATGTTCGGCCCCACCGTCGGCGACAAGGTACGCCTGGCCGACACCGAACTCTGGGTCGAGGTCGAGCAGGACTTCACCACCTACGGCGACGAGGTGAAGTTCGGCGGCGGCAAGGTGATCCGCGACGGCATGGGCCAGAGCCAGCTGTGCGCCGCCGACGTGGTCGACACCGTGATCACCAACGCGCTGATCATCGACCACTGGGGCATCGTCAAGGCCGACGTGGGGCTCAAGGACGGGCGCATCGCCGCCATCGGCAAGGCCGGCAACCCGGACATCCAGCCGGACGTGACCATCGCCATCGGCGGCGCCACCGAAGTGATCGCAGGCGAAGGCATGATCCTCACCGCCGGCGGCATCGACTCGCATATCCACTTCATCTGCCCGCAGCAGATCGAAGAAGCCCTCATGAGCGGCACCACCACCATGATCGGTGGCGGCACGGGCCCTGCGACCGGCACCTACGCCACCACCGTGACCCCAGGCCCCTGGCACATGGCGCAGATGCTCAAGGCCGCCGAGGCCTTCCCGATGAACATCGGCTTCACCGGCAAGGGCAACGTCTCGCTGCCCGAACCGCTGATCGAGCAGGTCAGGGCCGGCGCCATCGGCCTGAAGCTTCACGAGGACTGGGGCACGACGCCGGCGGCGATCGACAACTGCCTGGACGTGGCCGACCGGTACGACATCCAGGTCGCGATCCACACCGACACGCTCAACGAATCGGGTTTCGTCGAGACCACCCTCGGCGCGTTCAAGGGCCGCACCATCCACACCTACCACACCGAAGGCGCCGGCGGCGGCCACGCGCCGGACATCATCAAGGCCTGCGGCTTTTCCAACGTGCTGCCCAGCTCCACCAACCCGACGCGGCCGTTCACCAGGAACACCATCGACGAGCACCTGGACATGCTGATGGTCTGTCACCACCTGGACCCGAGCATCGCCGAGGACGTGGCCTTCGCCGAAAGCCGCATCCGCCGCGAGACCATCGCCGCCGAGGACATCCTCCACGACCTGGGCGCCTTCTCGATGATCAGCTCCGACAGCCAGGCCATGGGCCGCGTCGGCGAGGTGATCACCCGTACCTGGCAGACCGCCGACAAGATGAAGCGCCAGCGCGGCGCCCTGCCCGGCGACGGCCCGGGCAACGACAATTTCCGGGTCAAGCGCTACATCGCCAAGTACACCATCAACCCGGCGATCACCCACGGCATCAGTCACGAGGTCGGCTCCATCGAAGTCGGCAAGTGGGCCGACCTGATCCTCTGGCGCCCGGCGTTCTTCGGCGTCAAGCCGACGCTGATCCTCAAGGGCGGAGTGATCGCCGCCAGCCTCATGGGCGACGCCAACGCCTCGATCCCGACACCGCAGCCGGTGCATTACCGGCCGATGTTCGGCAGCTACGGCGGCAGCCTGCACGCCTCGAGCTTCACCTTCATCAGCCAGGCGGCATTCGAGGCCGGCGTGCCGGAACAGCTGGGGCTGAAGAAGAAGATCGGCGTGGTCAAGGGTT
This sequence comes from Stutzerimonas nosocomialis, assembly GCF_005876855.1. Lineage (GTDB taxonomy): Bacteria > Pseudomonadota > Gammaproteobacteria > Pseudomonadales > Pseudomonadaceae > Stutzerimonas > Stutzerimonas nosocomialis. Next base: position 156,911 of record NZ_QLAE01000004.1, read on the forward strand.
GCCGCACCGTGCAGAAGAAGGACCTGATCCACAACGACTACACGCCGACCATCGACGTGGACCCGCAGAACTATCAGGTCAAGGCCGACGGCCAACTGCTCTGGTGCGAACCGGCCGAAGTGTTGCCCATGGCCCAGCGCTACTTCCTGTTCTGATCCGGCAGGCGCGGGCCGGCTCGCGCCGCGCCCGCGATTGGTAAGGGCGGTCGCGGCTGATAAGCTGGCCGACCCGTTCACACTTCGAAGCAGCGAGTGGTCATCGCATGAAGCGCACCAAAGCCAGCGACCTCGCCGCCGTTGCCCGAATCAGTGCCGTACCCTCCATCCTGCAGGTGATCGTCGAGACCACGGGCCTGCGCTTTGCCGCCGTCGCCCGGGTCACCGAAGACAGCTGGACGGCCTGCGCCGTGCTCGACCAGATCAACTTCGGGCTGGCCGTCGGTGGCGAGCTGGAGGTCTCCACCACCCTCTGCCATGAAATCCAGGCCTCCCACCGCCCCATCGTGATCAGCAAGGTCAGCGATGACTGCACCTACGCCAATCACCACACCCCGCGCCTCTACGGTTTCGAGAGCTACATCTCGGCGCCGGTGTTTCGTTCCGATGGCAGCTTCTTCGGCACCCTCTGCGCGCTGGACCCGGAACCCAGGGACCTGTCCGACCCCAGGATCCTCGCGATGATGGAATCCTTCTGCCGCCTGCTGGCGATCCAGCTGGAGGCCGAAGAGCGTTTCGTCGCCACCGAGGCCGCACTCCTGGACGCGCGGGAAACCGCCGAGGTACGCGAACAGTTCATCGCCCTGCTCGGCCACGACCTGCGCAATCCGTTGTTTTCCATCACCGCCGGCGCCCAGTTGTTGTTGCGCCGGGCGACCGAGCCGCGCGTGGAAGGCATCGCCTCGAACATCCTGATGTCGGGCCATCGAGCGCTGCGCCTGGTCGATGATGTGCTGGACCTCGCCCGGGGCCGGCTGGGCAACGGCATCCCGCTGAATCTCGCCTGGACCGACAATCTGGACCACACGCTGCTTCACGTGGTGAGCGAAGTGCAGAACGCCAACGCCGATCGCCGGTTCACCACCGACATCCAGGTACCGGTTGCCGTGCGCTGCGACCCGGACCGAATCGCCCAGCTGCTCTCCAACCTGCTCGCCAATGCCGCCAGTCATGGCGACGCGCAGACGCCGATCGAGGTGCAGGTCGGGATACAGGAAGAGCGGCTGGTGATCACCGTGGCCAACCAGGGCGAGCCGATCGCGCCGGAGAAACTGTCGCTGTTGTTCCAGCCCTATTGGCGCCCGTCGGACGACGGCTCCAAGCGCGGGCTCGGTTTGGGCCTGTTCATCGTTGGCGAGATCGCGCGTTCGCACGGGGCCGAACTCCGGGTCAGTTCGAGCGCCGAGCACGGCACGAGGTTCACGTTCGACATGCCCCTCCAAGCGCCCGAGGCCTGATCCGCCTCAGCGCAGCTGGCTGTCCTTGCTGCCGCGGCGGTTGTAGCCCGAGTACTTGGCCTGCTCCTTGTCCTGCTCGCTCTGGCAACGCACGCATAGCCTGACGCCCTTGACCGCCTGCCGGCGCGCCTCGGGAATGGCTGCGCCGCATTCCTCGCAGTGCTTCAGGCTCTCGCCCTGCCCCAGCCGACTGCGGGCACGCTGGACCGCATCCTCGACGGTACTGTCGATCTGGTCCTGGACCGCGCCGTCGCTCGTCCATCCTCCAGCCATGGCTCACCTCCACTGATCGCTCGGCCGCGCCGGGCAGCCCTTACCGGTTTTGAACCACCTTGCAGCGGATCGTTGCACAACGCCCCATCGCGGTTCATGCAGCGGCCCTGGAACGACCGTTCGGCGGGCCGCGCCGCAGCGCGGGCGAGGTTTCGACGAACGGCCAAAAAGCGGGGAACCAAACCCACTATCCTCCGAATCGCTCGCTCCAGACGGCTCGCCCCGTCAGGACCAAGCCGTTCGGCGCCACCCGCCGAGCCATACGCCGCCAGAGCGTGACGCACCACCCATTTCCATCTGCCGATAGCGAGGCAATACGAGCTTGGCGTGAGGACGCTCCTCAGCCGCACATGGAGTGACCGATGAACGACAGGATCATCCTGATACTTTCCCTGCTGGCGGCAGGGAGCGTCCAGGCCCAGGTGATGGAACGCGAACTGGGCGCCTTCGACCTCAAACTCGGCACCGCGCCGACCCGCAGCATGGCCCAGGGCCTGGTCACGCCGACCACCGCGGGCGCCTTCCATGGCGGGATGGACATGACCCATTCCAGCGGCTGGTACGTGGGCCAGTGGTCGCCCAGCGCCGGCCTGTTCGATGGCAGTCAGCTGCAGCTGAACTCCTACCTGGGTTACCAGCAGCATCCGGACTCCGCAAGGCTCGGCTACGAACTCGGCATGATCCGCTACAGCTTTCCGGAGCTGGCGGCCACGGACCGCAGCCAGCTCTATGCGGGCCTGACCCTCGCCGGCAGCCGGGTCGGCGCCGCGTTGAGCAACGCGCCCGGCCGCACCGACAGCACCCTGTTCGTCGACCTCGGCACGGTCAGCCCGCTGGGGGTCAACATGCGCGTCAAGTATTCCAACTACGAGCTGGACAGCCCGGTGTGGGTGCCCGGCAATGGGCGGGTACGGGTCTTCAACGACTGGTCGGTGAACCTCTCGCGTCCCTGGCTGGGCATCAACCTGAACCTGTCCTACACCGCATCGGACCTGAGCGGGACGGACTGCGCCGCCTACTCCGGGCAGAACGGCCAGTGCGACGCCTTCTTCAAGTTCAAGGCCGAACGCGCGCTGTTCTAGCGCCAGCCCGAGGCGGCCCGAACCTTCACCCGGACGCCGGCGAAGACTGGCGAAAACGCCAGGCCGCGTGCAGCACGGCCAGCCCGAAGGCGGTGGCGGCAAAGCCATAGAGCAGGCCCAGGTTGCCGTCCTGGTACAGCCAGGACCCCAGCACCGGCCCGGTCGCCATGCCGAGGAAGCGGAAGAAGTTGTAGCTGCCCACCGCCGTTGCGCGGTCGTCGTGGTACAGGTCCATCAGCAGGCTGGTCTGCACCGGCAGCGACAGACCGAGGAACAGCCCGAACGCCGTGACCGCCACCACCAGCGCGGCCAGGGACACCTGCGCCACGGCCAGGAACAGCAGCAGGCTGAGGGCATTCACGGCGGCGGTGGTGACCAGCATCGGCCGCAATCCCCAGTGCGCCAGCAACCGCCCGCCGGCGAAGCTGCCCACCACGACCGCCACCGAGAGCGGCAGGAACACCAATCCCTTCTCGCTCGCACTCAGCCCGTAGCTGGCATCCAGCACCCGCGGCATGAACACCAGGTAGTTGTAGAAGGCGTAATACTGGACGAACCCCAGCAGCATGACCGCCAGCCCCTGGCGATTGCCCAGCACCTGCAGGTAGACGCGCGGGTGGAAGGGCTTGGCCTGGGCCCCGGGCTGCGCCGTCTCGCGCAGCCACAACGCGTTGGCCGTGAGCGCCAGGCAGCCGACCAGGGTCAGCAGCAGAAAGACGTAGTGGAAATCCAGGTGCTCGCCGACGAAGCCCCCGGCCACCGGCCCTGCCACCGGGCCGAGCGCGACCATCATCTGGAAGGTGCCCATGGCCCGGCCCCGCGCCGCGCCCTCGAAGAGGTCGCCGATCACGGTCACCGCCACCACGGCGCTCGCCGCGATGCCCACGGCCTGCAGCGCCCGGAATGCCAGCAGCGTCTCGATGCTCTGGGCCAGGAAGCAGCCGAACGAGGCCGCCACGTAGATCCCCAGCCCCGCCAGCAGGGTGCGCTTGCGCCCGGCGCGATCGACCAGCGGCCCGTAGACGATCTGCATGAACGCCAGCGTCAGGGTGAAGATCGAGATGCTGAGGTTGATCAGCAACGGCGTGGTGTCCAGCGCCTCGCCCAGTTCGGGCAGGATCGGCGCGTAGACGGTCTGGGTGAAGGGCCCGAGAAAGGCGGCGAAGGCCACCATGTAGGTCAACCACCGCGCGCTCAAACCCGTCATGCGTCGTGCCGCAGCGACGGGGTCATTCCTTGACCTGCATGTATTCCTCGGCCCACACCATGTACTCCTCGGCGGTCGAGTACTTGACCGACAGCTCCGAGGCACTGAGATCGGAGGCAACGATCTGGCGCTGCTCGCGCAGGCAGTCGTAGGTGGCCTTGATCGCCGCGAAGTAGGCCGCATGACCGTTGACCACGATGCGCACGCCCAGCGACGCCAGGCGCGCGTTGTCGCGCAGCCGCGGGTTGCCGTAGGTGACCAGCATCAGCGGCACGCTCAGGTGCTCGGCGATCTGTTCGAGGTGGTCGAAATCCTCGATGCCGACCAGGCAGATGCCGTCGGCGCCGGCCTCCTGGTACGCCTTGGTGCGGGCGATCACCTCGGCGACGCCGATCACGCCGGCATGGGTCCGCGCGATGATGCTCATCGCCGGGTCGATGCGTGCCTCGAGTGCCGCACGGATCTTGCCCACCGCCTCGAACATGCCGATCAGGTCGGTGGAGCGGTGGCCGAACTTGGCCGGCAGCAGCGTATCCTCGATGGTCAGCGCGGCGATGCCGGCGCGCTCCAGTTCGACCACGGTACGCATCACGTTCAGTGCGTTGCCATAGCCGTGGTCGGCGTCGGCGATCACTGGCAGGCGCGAGACGCGGCCGATGCGCACGGCCTGCTCGACGAACTCGCTCAGGGTGATCAGTGCGAAGTCAGGCGCCGCGAGTACCTGCAGCGAGGCGACGGAGCCGCCGAGGATGCCCACTTCAAAACCGAGGTCGGCGGCGATGCGTGCCGACATCGGGTCGAATACCGAGGCGGTGTGGTAGCAGGCGTTGGATTCGAGCAACTTGCGAAAATTGGCCCGCAGGGTGTGATGTGACGTTCTTTGCATAGTGAGTCCAATAAAAAATAAAACACGCAGGCCCGGGTTCGAGCATCGCCCCGGTGGATGCAACTTTGAGGCCTTTCGCCGGCCGCTGGACACATCCTTGCGGCCACTGCATCACACCGGTCGTCGCTGCACGCAAACCATGCACAAGCCGCTGGCGATGATCACCGCCATACCGACCAGCGCACCGGCATCGGGCCGATGGCCGAACGCCAGGAGCCCCACCACCCCGGCGAAGACGATCTGCCCGTAGGTGAACGGCGCCAGGGTCGCGGCACTGGCGAAGCGAAAGGCGTGGGTCAGCAACAGGTGCGCCGTCATCGCGATGGCGCCAAGCGCGGCCATCAGCAGCCCGTCGACCAGGCTCGGCACGGTCCATTGCCAGACCACCGGTACCGACATCAGCACCGCCCCGACCAGGCTCGTCAGGAAGTTGCTCGTCACCGGGTGATCGGTTCCCGCCAGCCGCCGGGTAATCAGTTGGTAAGCGGTAAAGCATAGCGCAGCGGCCAGTGGCAGCAGCGCGGCCGGGCTGAACAGCGCGCCGCCGGGACGCACGATGATCAGCACACCGACCAGGCCGACGCTCACCGCCAGCCACTGGCCGGCGCTGATCCGCTCGCCCAGCAGCGCCGAGGCAAGCGTAACCAGAACCGGCGTCACGAATATGACGGCGGTCGCCTCGCCCAACGGAATGTAGTGCAGCCCGGCGATGAACAGCAGGCTCACCCCGACCAGGCTCAGGCCCCGTAGCAGTTGCAGCAACGGCCGCTGGGTCCGGTAGATCGACCGCCCCATGCCCGGGGCGAACAGCGCCACCATCAACAGGCTCTGCGACAGGTAGCGCGCCCAGATCACCATGAACAACGGATAGAGGCTGCTCAGGTGCTTGGACAGTCCGTCGTGGCCGGCCAGCAGAAAACCGGCACTGAGGATCAGCAGGACGCCAAGCAGGGGCTGGTTGCGCGTGATCAAGGAGCGGGCACCCGGGGAAATCAATAGCAGGCTAATCATTATGCGCCTAAGCGCCGCATGATTCGAGGAGGCATTTGCGGCGTAGCGAAACCGCCGGCCGTTCACCGTCCGGTCATCCTCGATGCCCATAGTGGTCGGCACGCGCCTCGTCGGAACAGGCGAACCGGGCGAGCCGAACGGCTCCGCCTGGCGTATGATCCGCGGCCCTTGCCCACCGCTACGCTTGCAGAGTTACCGATGTTTTCCCTCAGAACCATGCGCGCCGACGACATTCCGGCCGTGCTCTCGATCCAGGCCCAATCCTACAGCGAGGTGATCCTCGAGGACGAAGCGGTGATCCGCGCCCGCCTGGCGGCCTGCCCCGGCACCGCCTGGGTCGCCGAAGATGCGCTCGGCGTGTGCGCCTACCTGTTCGCCTATCCGTCACGCCTGGGCAAGGTCACCCCGCTCGACGGCCACTTCCAGCCCCACACCGAAGCGGACTGCCTGTACCTGCACGACCTGGCGGTCGCCAGCCGCGCCAACGGGCGCGGTATCGGCCCGGCGCTGGCCAGCCATGCACTGCAACAGGGCCAGGCCCAGCGGCTGCGCTATTCGGCGCTGGTTTCGGTACAGGACTCCGAACGCTTCTGGTCGCGCCTGGGTTACGACGTGCACGACGCGCTCGATCACGCCCAGGCCGATCATCTGGACAGCTACGGCACTCCGGCCGTGTACATGGTGCGTTCGCTCCAATAAAAAGCAGCCGCCCCGCGCTGGTGCACCAATTGAAGGCATGCACCATAACGGAGCCAGGCGAGCCCCAATATCAGGCAGCGCCCCGCCTGCCCGCCGCGGTGTCCGGGCTTGCGGGCAACTTTGGCAAGCCCCTTGCTCTAGGTTCGGCTATCCCGCTTTTTCCGGAAACCGAACCATGCTGGTTATTCGCCAACGCACCGAGCCGGCGCCCGAGTGGCAGGCCGAACTCGAACTGACCTACGACGCGCGCAGCAAGAGCCGCCTGCATTGCGTCAGCACCGAGGGCGAGGAGACCGGTCTGTTTCTCGAGCGTGGCCAGTCGCCGCTGCGCGACGGCGAATGCCTGCGTGCCGAGGACGGCCGTATCGTCCGGGTTCGCGCCCGACCCGAAAATCTCCTGCACGTGACCTGCAGCAGCGCGTTCGAACTCACCCGTGCCGCCTATCACCTGGGCAACCGCCACGTCGCGCTGCAGGTCGGCGACGGCTGGCTGCGCCTGCTCGACGACTACGTGCTCAAGGACATGCTGCTGCAGCTCGGCGCCCGGGTCGAAGCGATCGAAGCGCCCTTCCAGCCCGAACACGGCGCCTACGGCGGCGGCCACCACCATTCCCACGCCGGCGACGCCGAATTCAGCTACGCCCCGCGCCTGCACCAGTTCGGCGTCCGCAAGTGACCGCAACCCCCGCGCACGCGCAGCCCCTGGCGATGCCGTGGCAATTGTTGCGCCTGGCCAGCCCGCAGCTGCCGATCGGCGGATACAGCTACTCGCAAGGCCTGGAGATGGCGGTCGAACTGGGCCTGGTGAAGGATGCCGCCAGCGCCCGCGCCTGGATCGAGGACCAGTTGCTGCTCAACCTCTGCCGCTTCGAGGCACCGCTGCTGCTGGCCCACTGCGAGGCCGCGCGCGATGAGGACTGGCCACGCCTCGCCGAACTCGCCGAACGGCACACGGCCAGCCGCGAGACCCGCGAGCTGCGCCTGGAAAGCCGGCAGATGGGCTACTCGCTGCGCCAGCTGCTCAGCGACCTGCCGGAACTCGACGACGCCGCCCGCCGGTTCTACGAAGGATTCGACGAGCCCGGCCAGGCCCTGGGCTGGGCATTGGCCGCGCGCGCCTGGCACATCGCCCCGCAGGACGCCCTGGCCGCCTGGCTCTGGGGCTGGGTGGAAAACCAGTTGGCGGTACTGATGAAGACCCTGCCCCTGGGCCAGCAGGCGGCGCAGCGCCTGACCTCCGAGCTGCTGTCGACCCTGGGCGAAGCACACCGCGCCGCGCAGCGCCAACCGGCGGAACACTGGGGCAGCGCCCCCTTCGGCCTGGCGCTGACCAGCATGGCGCACGAACAGCAGTACAGTCGGCTGTTTCGCTCATAGCCGGCCACACACAACGGATCGAACGATGGGAGTGAACAGCAGATGAACAGCCAACCCTTGCGCGTCGGCATCGGCGGCCCGGTAGGTTCCGGCAAGACCGCCCTGACCCTGGCGCTGTGCCAGGCCCTGCGCGAGCGCTACAACCTCGCCGTGGTCACCAACGACATCTACACCCAGGAAGACGCCCAGTTTCTGGTGCGCAACGAGGCCCTGGCGCCGGAGCGGATCATCGGCGTGGAGACCGGCGGCTGCCCGCACACCGCGATCCGCGAGGACGCCTCGATCAACCTCGAGGCGGTCGACCAGCTCAACCGGCGTTTCCCGGGCCTGGATCTGATCCTGGTCGAATCCGGCGGCGACAACCTCTCGGCGACCTTCAGCCCGGAGCTTTCGGACCTGACCATCTACGTGATCGACGTGTCGGCCGGCGACAAGCTGCCGCGCAAGGGCGGCCCCGGCATCTGCAAGTCCGACCTGCTGGTGATCAACAAGGTCGATCTGGCGCCCATGGTCGGCGCCTCGCTGGAAGTCATGGATCGCGACGCCCGCAAGATGCGCGGCGACAAGCCGTTCGTGTTCAGCAACCAGAAGGTCGGCCAGGGGCTGGACGAGATCATCGCCTTCATCGAGAAACAGGGAATGCTCAGCGCCGCCTGACCGCCCACATCCGCCATATCAAGGAGTTACAGATGAACCTGCGCAAACCGCTGCTCACCGCTGCCCTGCTGCTCAGCCCGGCACTGGCCTTCGCCCACCCGGGCCACGATCACTCCGGCGTGATGTCCGGCCTCGCCCACCCGGTCTTCGGCCTCGACCACCTGCTGGCGATGGTGGCCGTCGGCCTCTGGGCCGCCCAGCAGACCGGCAAGGCGCGCTGGGCACTGCCGCTGACCTTCGTCGCCACCATGCTGGCTGGCGGGCTGCTCGGTTTTGCCGGATTCGAAATGCCGCTGATGGAAACCGGCATCGCCGGTTCCGTGCTGGCGCTCGGGCTGCTGGTGGCCCTGGCGGTGCGCCCGCCGCTGGCCGTCGCGGCCGGCCTGACCGCCCTGTTCGCCTTAAGCCATGGCGTGGCCCACGGCCTCGAACTGCCTGACCTGTCGAGCCCCTGGGGTTACGCCGCCGGCTTCGTGATCGCCACCGCCGCCCTGCATGGCCTGGGCTATGCCGTGGCCCGCAACCTGCCGCAGGCCGCCGCCCCCCTGGTGCGCATCGCAGGCGCCGCGTCCGCCATTGCCGGGGCCTGGTTGTTGGCGGCTTAGAGCAAGCGGCAAGCCGTAAGCAGAAGCAAAAACAAGAAGCCCGAGCTGAGCTCGGGCTTCTCTCTTGTAGCGTGCAGCGTGCAACTGCCCTAACGGAACGGCGGCTCGTCGAAGCTGCGCAGCTTGCGCGAGTGCAGCGAGTTGAGCTGGTTGCGCAGCAGGTCCAGCGCCGTGATGCCGATCTTCAGGTGCTGGCTGACGGCACGTTCGTAGAAGGCGTTGGCCGACCCCGGCAACTTGATCTCGCTGTGCAGCGGCTTGTCCGACACGCACAGCAACGTGCCGTAGGGCACCCGCAGGCGATAGCCCTGGGCGGCGATGGTGCCGCTTTCCATGTCCACCGCCACCGCCCGCGACAGGTTGATCAGCGGCCGCTCCTGCGCCCAGCGCAGTTCCCAGTTGCGATCGTCGTAGGTCAGCACGGTGCCGGTGCGCAGCCGGCGCTTGAGCGACTCGCCTTTCTCTCCCGTGACCTGGGCCGCCGCCTCCTGCAGCGCCTGCTGCACTTCGGCCAGCGCCGGCAACGGAATGTGCGGCGGCAACACCCGGTCGAGGATGCCATCGCGGCGCATGTAGGCGTGGGCCAGCACGTAGTCGCCGATGGTCTGCGACTGACGCAGCCCGCCGCAGTGGCCGATCATCAGCCAGCAGTGCGGACGCAGCACCGCCAGGTGGTCGGTGATGTTCTTGGCGTTGGACGGGCCGACGCCGATGTTCACCAGCGTGACGCCGTGGCCATCGTCGGCGATCAGGTGATAGGCCGGCATCTGGTAGCGGTGCCAGACCACGCCATTGACGATGCTCTGCGCCGTGGCCGCGTCGGTACCGCGCTCCACGCTGACGTTGCCCGGCAGGACCATACGCACGAAGCGCGGATCGTCGCGCAGCTGCTGCAGGCCATGCTGGATGAACTGGTCGACGTAGCGATGGTAGTTGGTCAGCAGAATCCAGGGCTGCACGTGGCGCCAGTCGCTGCCGGTGTAATGCACCAGGCGACGCAGCGAGAAATCGACCCGCGCGGCGTCGAACAGCGCCAGCGGCAGCGGGTCGGCCAGTTCCCAGTCGTACAGGCCGTCGGCAATCGCATCGGTCGCGGCCGACAGGTCGGTACTGGGAAAGACCCGAGCCAGCTCCGCGGCCGTCACGCCCGAACCGGCCAGCTCGTCGCCCTGCTCCACCACGTAGGGGTACGGGATGTTCTGCTGACTCGGCCCCACCTCCACCTGCACGGTGAAGTCGTGCATCAGCGGGCGCAGCTGGTCGAGCAGGTAACCACGAAAGGCCGCCGGCTGGGTGACCGTCACGCAGTACACCCCAGGGGCCTGCACCTTGGCATAGGCGCGGGTGGTCGCCGGAACCTCGCCATGGCAGCGATAGGTCAGGCGCAGCTGCGGGTAGCGAAACAGCTCGCGCTCGCCGGCGTCGGGCTCGACACGCGAGCTCAGGTAGCGCTTGAGCGCCTGGTTCAGCGCCGTGGTAGCCCGCAGGTGCAGCTCGGCAAGACGATCGACGGCCTCTTCGGCGCTGTTTGCAGTAACGAAAGCTTCGCCGTCATGCGAACTCATAGGGCTTTTTCCTTCTGGGTAGTTGCAACCATCTTGCCTGCTCCCTGATGACAACGGTAGCGCCGCAATGCTCAGCGCCGTCGGGCGGCGATCCGCTCGAGCGCCGCCTTGAGCTGCGCCGAGCCGGCCGCCGCGGTGAGACTCAGGCGCACCGCGTTCGGCGCGCCGTGACCGACCGCGAATACCTCGGCCGGTGCCACCTCGACCCCCGCTCCACGACAAATGTCCGCGAGGTTGGGCCCCTGCGCGTTGGCGATCAGCCAGCGATGGGGCGCAGGCCTCGCATGGGCAGGCGGCTCGCCGAGCAACCGGGACGCCAGACGCCAGCGCAGCCGCATCTGCTCACGCTGCCAGTCCAGGCGGCGCAGGGCTATGCCCTCTTCAAGCCATTGGCTGGCGATGCGCAGCGAGAGCGAGGCCACCGCCCAGTGGGTCGCCTGCCCCTCGCGGTCGATGCTCGCCAGCAACTCGGCCGGTCCGGCGATGAAGCCAAGACGCAGACCGGGTGCCACCGTCTTCGACAGACTGCTGACCAGCACGCAGCGCTCGGGCACCGCCTGCGCCAGTGGCGGCCGATCGTCCAGCGCGCCATAGACGTCATCCTCGATCAACCACAGCCCCCGACGACGCGCGACTTCGGCGATCTCGGCCCGGCGCTGCGCCCCCATGCTTACGCCGGTTGGGTTCTGCAGGCAGGGCGTGAGCAGTACCACCCGCGCCAGCGACGCGCGGGCCAGGCGGTCCAGCTCATCGGGCAGGATGCCTTCGCCATCCATCGGCACCGGGTGCAGGGGCAGCCGCAGCTGACGGGCCGCCGCCTTGATGCCGGGGGACGTCAGCGCCTCGACCAGGATCGGCTCGCCGGGTTCGCAAAGCGCCAGCAAGGTCGCGAACAAGCCCTGCTGGGCACCAGCACACAGCTGGATCTGGCCCGCCGGCACCTCGATCCCCCGCCGCCGCTGCAACCAGTCGCCTATCGCCAGACGCCCGCGATCCAGATCGCGGGCCGACGGGTAGGTCTGCAGCGCCGGCAGGTCACCGGCCTCGGCGAGCCCGGCCAAGGTGTTCTCGAGGTCGTGATCGTTCGGATCGATGACCGGCAGGTTGGTGGAGAGGTCCAGCCGCGCCGGGTCTTCTTCGGGTTGCCTGAGCAGAAACAGACTGGCCTCGCGGCTGCCAGCCAGGACGTAGGTGCCGCGCCCCACCTCGCCCGACACCAGATGCCGCCGCGCGGCTTCGCGGTAGGCCAGCATCGCCGTGCTCGGGTTCAGGCCCAGCGCCCATGCCAGTCGGCGCTGCGGCGGCAGCCGGTCGCCGGGCTTGAGCACGCCGCTGCCGATGGCCTGAGCAATCGCATCGGCCAGCGCCAGGTAGCGGGGCTGGTTATTGTCGTCGAGTTGCGGGAGCCACATTGCCTGCCATGCAATATAAGGATTTACCCACACAATGCGCGCACCTAGGATCGTCGTCAAACCCGACGAGGAACCTGCCATGTTCGATCTCGACGCTTTGCGCGACGCTGTCCGGATAATCCGCCCGCAGGTGCCACCTACCCCGCAATACGCCTGGCCGCTGCTCCAGCGCCGCCTCGGCTGCGAGCTATGGGTCAAGCATGAAAACCACACGCCCGCAGGCGCTTTCAAGGTGCGCGGCGGCGTGCTCTACGTGCATGAACTGCTGCGTCGCGAGCCCGGAGTGCGCGGGCTGATCACCGCCACCCGAGGCAACCACGGCCAGAGCCTGGCGATGGCGGCGCGCCTGGCCGGCCTGCCGATCCGCATCCTGGTACCCCACGGCAATGCGCTGGAAAAGAACGCGGCGATGCGCGCCTTCGGCGCCGAGCTCATCGAACACGGCCGGGACTTCGACGAAGCCCGCCTGGCCGCGGGCGAGCTGGCCGCACGTGACGGCTGGCATTTCGTGCCCTCGCTGCACCCGGACCTCGTCCGCGGCGTGGCGACCTACGCCCTGGAGCTGTTCGAAGCGACGCCACCGCTGCGCCGCGTCTATGTGCCCATCGGCCTGGGTTCGGGAATCTGTGGATTGATCCACACCCGCGACCTGCTGAGGCTGGATACCGAAATCGTCGGCGTGGTCGCCCGCGGCGCCGACGCCTACGCACAGAGTTTCGAACAGGGCCGTATCCTGCACACCGAACGCGCCGACACCCTGGCCGACGGCATGGCCTGCCGCATGCCCGCCGCGGAAGCCTTCGAGATCATCCGCAACGGCGCGGCCCGCATCCTGCGGGTGGATGACGAACAGATTCGCCAGGCCATCCGCATCCTCCACGAAGACACCCACAACCTCGCCGAAGGCGCCGGCGCCGCGGCCCTGGCCGCCGCGATCACGGAGCGCGAGCTCAACCGCGACGAACGCATCGCCGTCATCCAGAGCGGCGCCAACATCGACCGCACCTTGCTCGCCAGCATCCTGGCCGGGCCGGCGCCGGGCATCGACGATTCAGGTCGCGTAGCTGTCGCTGCCGGGACGTAGACGTAGCCCGCCAGCCCCGCCCCAGTTTCGCCTCAGACCAGATGCGGTGCGCTGCGAGCCAGCAGCGCGTCGATATCCAACCCACGTGGCAGCGTCCCATGGACCCGCCCGCGGCCCTCCAGGCGGCTGGCGATGAAGGCGTCGGAGACGGCGGCGTTGCCGGCTTCGAGCAGCAGCCCGGCCTGCAGGGCGACGGCGATGTCCTCGGTGAGCTGGCGGGCGCGGTACTGGATGTCCTCGCGGTCGCGGCAATCGGCCTTGAGCCGGGCGATGGCTGCCTTCAGGCGGGCATCGCCGTGGCCGTCGCCGAGTTCGTCGAACAGGGCGTCGAGCACGCCGGGCTCCTTCGACAGGGCGCGCAGCACGTCCAGGCACTGGACGTTGCCGGAGCCTTCCCAGATCGAGTTCACCGGCGCCTCGCGGTAGAGCCGCGGCAGGATGCTCTCTTCGACGTAGCCGGCCCCGCCCATGCATTCGGAGGCCTCGTAGATCGCATTCGGCGCGCGCTTGCAGATCCAGTACTTGCCCACCGCCGTGACCAGCCGGGCGAACGTCGCCTCGCGCTCGTCGGCGAGGCTGTCCAGCGCGCGCCCCATGCGCAGCGTCAGCGCCAGTGCGGCCTCGCTTTCCAGCGCGAGGTCGGCCAGGACGTTCTGCATCAGCGGTTGTTCGGTCAAAGGCCGTCCACCCACCTGGCGATGGGCGCAGTGGTGCAGGGCCTGGCTGAGCGCCTGGCGCATCAACGAGCTGGAGCCGATCATGCAGTCGAAGCGGGTCATGGCGACCATCTCGATGATGGTCGGCACACCGCGCCCTTCCTCCCCCACCATCCAGGCCAGGGCGCCGCGGTACTCCACCTCGCTGGAGGCGTTGGACCAGTTGCCCAGCTTGTCCTTGAGCCGCTGGATGTGAAAGGCGTTGCGCATCCCGTCGGGTCGGTGACGCGGCAGCAGAAAGCAGGACAGGCCCTTCTCGGTCTGCGCCAGGGTCAGGAAGGCATCGCACATCGGCGCCGAGCAGAACCACTTGTGGCCTACCAGCTCGTACGCCTGGCCCGGCCCCGGGGCGCCCACCGGATAGGCGCGGGTGGTGTTCGCGCGCACGTCCGTGCCGCCCTGCTTCTCGGTCATCGCCATGCCGATGGTCGCGCCGGCCTTCTGCGCCAGCGGACGGTTGGCCGGATCGTAGGTCCTGGCGAGGATCTTCGGCAGCCACTGCTCGGCGATCTCCGGCTGCAGGCGGATCGCCGGCACGCTGGCGAAGGTCATGGTGAGCGGGCAGCTGGTCCCCGCGTCGGCCTGGTTGTGCAGGTACATCAGGCCAGCCCTGGCGACGTGGGCGCCGGGCCCCGGCTCGCTCCAGGGCAGCGAAGGAATGCCATGCTCGATGGCGGCCGCCATCAGCTGGTGGTATGCCGGGTGAAAATCGACCTGATCGATCCGGTGCCCGTAGCGGTCGTGGCTGCGCAGCAGCGGCTTGTTCTGGTTGGCCAGCACGCCGGCCTCCAGCAGCGGGCCACCGGCGAGCGCGCCGTAGGCGTCGAGCCGGGCCTCGGCCCAGCCGCCGCCCTGGCGCGTGATCCAGTCCTGCAACGGCAGGTCCAGGCGATAGAGGTTGATGCCTTCGAAAGGCGGCGGCTGGTTGGTGACCTCATGGGTCTCGGCATAGGCCTGAAGATTCATCGCGGGCACTCCCTGAACAGGCGCGGGCATGACGGAAGGCGCCGATGCGATCGCACCGGCACGCAGTGCCTTTCAGTGAAGCAGCTATGGCAGGACGGCTGAAGCGGGATTTCGGCCAAAACGGCAGCGACAAGTGCAGCGGGTCTAGCCCGGTTGCGAGCCCCGCATCGGCCGCGTGGGCAGGGCGAGCATCAGGCGGAAACAGCTGCCATGCCCCGGACGGGAATGATGGTCCAGCTCGCCACCGAGCACCTGGATGAGCTGGCGCGACAGCGCAAGGCCGATGCCCAGGCCACCATGGCGCCGCGTCATGGAGCCGTCGAGCTGGCTGAAGTGTTCGTAGAGGGAGCCGTCGAGCGGCGTCTCGAAGCCGATACCGGTGTCTTCCACCTCGATCTGCAGCCGCACCAGCCCCTCGCTCTCGCCGCTGACGATGGCACGCAGCTCCACCGTGCCGCTGTCGGTGAACTTGATGGCGTTGTCCAGCAGATAACCCAGCGCCTGTTCGAGCTTGGCTTCGTCGCTCCACAGCATCGCGGGCAGGTTGTGGTCCAGGCGCACGACGAAGTGCAGTTCCTTCTGCCGGGCAAGCGGCTCGAAACGCCGGCGCAGGTTGGCGAAAAGACCACGCGGATCGAAGCCGGCGAGTTCCGGCCGAACACGGCCGGCCAGCAGCTCGCTGAGCGTCAGGATGTCGTTGACCATGGCCAGCATGTCGTCCGCCGAGCGCGCAGCGAGTTTCTGGTACTGCGCCGCCTCCTCGTCCATGTCGCCGCTCTGCATCAGCTCCAGCGCACCGATCACGCCGATCATCGGGGTGCGCAATTCATGGCTCAGGGCGCCGAGGAAGCGATCCTTCAGCCGGTTGCTTTCGACCAGCTGGCGGTTGAGGGCCTCGAGTTGCTGGCGCGACTGCTCCAGCAGCTGGGCGCGCTCTTCCTTAAGCGAGTTGATGCGGTCGGCCAGCGCCAGCGACAGCAGCGCCACTTCCAGCGCCGAGCCGATCTGGCTCGAATACATGGTGAAGAACATGTTCGGCAGGTAGCCCATCACCATCAGGGTGTTGATCTGGCCACCGACGAGGAAGGCGCTCCAGGCGAAGATGAAGTAGCGCGCAACACGCATGCCGCGATGCCAGGCGATGATCCCCGCGATGAAGATCACCACGGTGAACAGCAACGCCATCACCGTGGCCATGCGCAGCGCCAGCGCATAGCTCGCCGTGAACGACAGCACCATCGCCACCATCGCCAGGCCCATCATCACCATCAGCAGGCGGTCGAGCCAGACGCTGTGCTCGGCGGTACGCAGGAAGCTGCGGGTGAACTGGGCGCCGAACACCCCCGAGGCACCGATCAGCAACGGGGTGGCGACGTTCGCCCACCAGGGATGGTCGGGCCAGAAGAACTGGATGCCGGCGCCATTGACCGACACCTGATAGAGGCCGAAGGAGGCGATGTAGAGGATGTAATAGAAGTAGCTCGGGTCGCGGACGCTGAGGTAGATGAACAGGTTGTAGACCAGCATCGCCAGCAGCACGCCGTAGATCATGCCCAGCACATAGATCCGTTCGGGCTGCCGCTCGAGAAAGGCCGACGGCGCCCAGAGCGTCAGCGGCGCCTGCATCGACCCTTCGGTTTCCAGGCGCAGGTAAGCCCGCACCGTCTCTCCGGGCTGCATGTTCAGTTCGAACAGATAGCTGCCGTGCCTCACCTCGCGGCTGTCGTAGGGCAGGCGGTCGCCGGTGCTGCGCGCCAGGCGGAAGCCGCCCTCGCCGTCGGGCAGATAGAGGTCGACGTAATCCATCGGCGGGTAGTTGAGTTCGAGCAACCAGCTGCGCGGGCCGCTGCCGTCGGTCGGGCGATAGGTCAGGTCGACCCGCAGCCAGAGCGCCGAGCGGGAGTAGCCGAGGTTCACCACGTCGTCCTGATGGCGCTGGAACAGACCGCTGCCCGAGGCGGCGACCAGGTCCTCGATGCTCGCCGTGCGCGAGACATCCTCGTAGAAGTCGAGCACCCTGCCCAGCGGCAACTGGCGCGTCGACTCGTCGAATTCCACGGCACTGGCGAACAACGGCAACAGTGACAGCAACAACAAGAATGCGTACCGCATGACGACAGACCCTACCCTGACACGTTTCGTCATCAGGCAATACTAGAAGGCCAGCACTCTAGCACAGCGACATCGCCCCTCTGGAGTGCCGTGCGGCGGCAGGTGCGCAAAAAGCTGCTCACTCACGGGCAGGACATCATGCCCGCGATCATCGGCCGCGAGCCGTACCGCCGGTTTGGTGATAAGCTCGCACGCCATGAAAACGCCTAGCTCCCGTCCCGTCGTCCTCTGTTTGTCCGGCCACGATCCCAGTGGCGGTGCCGGCCTGCAGGCGGACATCGAAGCCCTCATTGCCCAGGGTTGCCATGCGGCGCCGGCGGTGACCGCACTCACCGTGCAGGACACCGTCAACGTCTCCGACTTCCGTGTACTGGACCGCGACTGGGTCATCGCCCAGGCCGACGCCGTGATCGCCGACCTGCCGGTGGCCGCGGTCAAGCTCGGCATGCTCGGCTCCGTCGAGATGGTCGCCACCGTGCTGGAGATCATGCAGAAGCTGCCCGGCGTCCCGCTGGTCTGCGACCCGGTGCTGCGTGCCGGCGGCGGCGGCGCACTCGGCAAGGACGAGGTGGGCTATGCCCTGCGCGAGCAGCTGCTGCCGGTTTCGACCATCGCCACGCCGAACCTGCCCGAAGCGCGCATCCTCGCCGAACTGCCCGACGGCAGCCCGGACGAATGTGCCGAGCGGCTGCTGCCGCACATTCGCCACCTGCTGATCACCGGCGGCCACGGCGACGAGGAAGAAGTGGTCAACCGCCTCTACTCCCGCGACGGCAGCCGCCACAGCTTCAACTGCCAACGCCTGCCAGGCAGCTATCACGGCTCCGGTTGCACCCTGGCCAGCGCCCTGGCCGGCCGGCTGGCGCTGGGACAGGACCTGCCGAGCGCCGTACGCAGCGCCCTGGACTACACATGGCGCACCCTGCGCGACGCCGAGGCTCCCGGCCACGGCCAATACATTCCGCGCCGCCTGCCCCTCGACTCACTCTGACCGGAGCGTCGACCGATGACCCCATCGCTACGCGGCCTCTATGCCATTACCGACACCCAGCTGCTGGCCGACGGCCGGCTGCTGCCCTACGTCGAAGCCGCGCTCAGGGGCGGTACCCGGCTGCTGCAGTACCGCGACAAGACCGCCGACGATGCCCGGCGCCTGCGCGAAGCCGAGGCGCTGCGCGACCTGTGCGCACGCTACGGCGCGCAGCTGATCATCAACGACGACCTGGAGCTGGCCGCGCGCCTGGGCGTCGGCCTGCACCTGGGCCAGGAGGACGGGCAGCTGTCGCCTGCCCGCGCCCTGCTCGGCCACCGCGCGATCATCGGTTCGACCTGCCATGCCAAGCCCGAACTGGCCGAGCAGGCGATTCGCGAAGGGGCCAGCTACGTCGCCTTCGGCCGCTTCTTCAACTCATTCACCAAGCCCGGCGAAGTGCTGGCCACGGGCGAGCTGCTCGAGCAAGCCCGTGCACGCTTCTCCGTGCCGATCGTCGCCATCGGCGGCATCACGCTGCAGACTGCCCCCCAGCTGATCGCCAGCGGCGCGAGCCTGATCGCCGTGATCCATGCCCTGTTTTCCGCGCCCAGCGCCGCCGAGGTGGAGCAGCGTGCCCGTGCCTTCAGCGCGCTGTTCGCCCGCGCCTGACCGACCCCAGAGAGGCCCTCATGTCCCGTTCCGAAACCCTCTTCGCCAGCGCCCAGACCCACATCCCGGGCGGCGTGAACTCACCGGTCCGCGCATTCCGCAGCGTCGGCGGCACTCCGCTGTTCTTCAAGCACGCCGAAGGCGCCTATGTCGTCGATGAAGACGACAAGCGCTACGTCGACTACGTGGGTTCCTGGGGCCCGATGATCCTCGGCCACAGCCACCCGCAGGTGATCGAGGCGGTGCGCCGCCAGCTCGACCACGGCCTGTCCTATGGCGCGCCCACGGCCATGGAAACCGAAATGGCGGAGCGGGTCTGCCGCCTGGTGCCGTCCATGGAAATGGTGCGCATGGTCAGCTCCGGCACCGAGGCCACCATGAGCGCCATCCGCCTCGCCCGTGGCTATACCGGGCGCGACGCCATCATCAAGTTCGAGGGTTGCTACCACGGCCATTCCGACAGCCTGCTGGTCAAGGCCGGCTCCGGCGCTTTGACCCAGGGCGTGCCCAGCTCGGCCGGCGTGCCGGCGGACTTCGCCAAGCACACGCTGACCCTGGCCTACAACGACCTGGCCGACGTCGAGGCGACCCTGGCCACCAAGGGCGACCAGGTGGCCTGCATCATCGTCGAGCCGGTGGCCGGCAACATGAACTGCGTTCCGCCGGCGCCCGGCTTCCTCGAAGGGCTGCGCAGCCTCTGCGACCGACACGGCGTGGTGCTGATCTTCGACGAAGTCATGACCGGCTTCCGCGTGGCCCTCGGCGGCGCCCAGGCGCGCTATGGCGTGACGCCCGACCTCTCGACCTTCGGCAAGATCATCGGCGGCGGCATGCCGGTCGGCTGCTTCGGCGGCAAGCGCGAGATCATGGAGAGGATCGCGCCGCTCGGCCCGGTCTACCAGGCCGGCACGCTGTCGGGCAACCCGCTGGCCATGGCGGCCGGACTGACCACGCTGGAACTGATCAGCCGCCCGGGCTTCCACGACGAACTCGAGGCCTACACCCGTCGGATGCTCGACGGTCTGCGCCAGCGCGCCGACGCCGCCGGCATCCCGTTCGTGACGACCCAGGTCGGCGGCATGTTCGGTCTCTATTTCACCGAAGCCCGCGACATCGTCACCTTCGCCGACGTGATGGGCTCCGATGCCGAGCGCTTCAAGCGCTTCTTCCACCTGATGCTCGAGGGCGGCATCTACCTCGCGCCCAGCGCATTCGAGGCGGGCTTCACCTCCATCGCCCATGGCGAGACCGAGCTGACCCTCACCCTGGACGCCGCCGAGCGCGCCTTCGCTCGCCTCAAATGAGCCCGCTGCTTCAGGCCTGCCTGCTGGGTGCAGGCGCGCTGCTCGCCCTGGCCGTGCTGGTACGCGCGCGCGGCGTGAGCGAGGGCGACAAGGCAGCTCTGTTCTGCGCGCAACTCGGCTTCGGTCTGCTGGCCGCGACGGGACTGCTCGCAGCGGTGGATCTGGCCTCCCTTGCCGCCGTCGGCGAGGCGCGTGGCTGGCTGCAGCAGGCCAGCCAGATGCTCGGCGTACCGCTGATCGCCACGGCCGCGCTGAGCCTGGCGCGCGGCTGGCAGTGGAGCCGCCCGACCTGGGGCCGCGTGCTGCTGGGGCTGTGCGTATTCTTCGAACTGGCGCGGCAACTGCGCTGGAACGAGCCCTACGCACTGGGACTGACGCTGGCCAGCGCCCTGCTGGTGGCCTATGCGGGCCTGCTCTCGCTGGCGGCGCCGCGCAGACTGGCGGCGGCGCTGGCGGCGGGCGCCTTGTTGCTGGCGTCCACGCCCCTGGCCCGGAATCCGCTGGCAGAGTGGCAGTTGCTGATCCTGGCGGTCGCCTGCCCCCTGCTGGGCTGGTTGCTGCGGGAGCTAACAAGCGGTATCTCGTCGAAAAAAGCCGTGTATCCCGGCTGAAACGGAATTTGGGCCCGGAAAGCCTTTGTAAGGCAGCTTTAGCTTATCCATAATGCAGGAGTCGGCGACCCTTGCCGGCCTTGTTCCGCCCAGATCTTCGAGGCGTCCTGATTCATGATCCGCACCGGCCGCAACCTGTCCCTGGGCTGCCTGCTGCTTCTATTGCCCCTGCTGAGTCTGGCAGGCGGCAACTCTCTGCTGATCCCGGCAACTGCCCGCTGCGCCTTGAACACCCTGCCCGAAGAGCTGCCAGAAGCCCTGCGCGCCTGCCAGCAGGCGGCCAGCGACGGCGACATGCAGGCGGCCTACGAACTGGGCGAATTCCACTATGACGGCCGCCGCGCACCCCGCGACCTGTCCAAGGCGCTCTACTGGTTCGAGCAGGCCTCCCTGCGGGGCCATGCGCTGGCGCAGCATCGCCTGGGCGTGATGTTCTTTCGCGGCGAGGGCGTGCAGGCCAACAACGTGCAGGCCTACATCGTCCTGAAGATGGCTGCGGTGAACGGAGACGAAGAGGCCCTGGACACCGCCGACCGGGTCTCGGCGCAGATGCGTCGCGACGAACTGGAAATCGCCACCCAGGTGCTCGGACAGATTTTCCGGGATTACCTGCTGGACCTGCAGACCGCCGACCGCAACCCTCCCCTGCAACGCTGATTTCGCGGTCGCCGCCTGGCGCTTTCCCCCGCCCGGCCCGGAGCATATAATCGCCGGTCATTTTTTGCACAACGCCGGCCCGTAACATGACCCGCAAGCTTTACATCGAAACCCACGGCTGCCAGATGAACGAGTACGACAGCTCGCGCATGGTGGACCTGCTGGGCGAGCATCAGGCCCTGGAAATCACCGAAAACCCGGCCGATGCCGACGTGATCCTCCTCAATACCTGCTCGATCCGCGAGAAGGCCCAGGAAAAGGTCTTCTCCCAGCTCGGCCGCTGGCGTGAACTGAAACAGGAAAACCCGCAACTGGTGATCGGCGTGGGCGGCTGCGTCGCCAGCCAGGAAGGCGCCGCCATTCGCGACCGAGCGCCCTACGTCGACGTGGTCTTCGGTCCGCAGACCCTGCACCGGCTGCCGGAAATGATCGACGCGGCGCGCACCACCCGCACGCCGCAGGTCGACATCTCGTTTCCGGAAATCGAGAAGTTCGACCGCCTGCCCGAGCCCCGGGTCGACGGCCCCACCGCCTTCGTGTCGGTGATGGAAGGCTGCAGCAAGTACTGCACCTTCTGCGTGGTGCCCTATACCCGCGGCGAGGAAGTCAGCCGCCCCTTCGACGACATCCTCGCCGAGGTGATCCACCTGGCCGAGAACGGCGTGCGCGAGGTCACCCTGCTCGGGCAGAACGTCAACGGCTACCGGGGCGAGACCCATGACGGCCGCACCGCCGACCTGGCCGAGCTGATCCGCGTGGTCGCGGCGATCGATGGCATCGACCGCATCCGCTACACCACCTCGCATCCGCTGGAGTTCTCCGACTCGCTGATCCAGGCCCACGCCGAAGTCCCGGAGCTGGTCAAATACCTGCATCTTCCGGTACAAGCCGGCTCCGACCGCATCCTCGCGGCGATGAAGCGCAACCACACGGCGCTGGAGTACAAGTCGCGCATCCGCAAGCTCAAGGCCGCGGTACCGGACATCCTGATCAGCTCCGATTTCATCGTCGGCTTCCCCGGCGAGACCGACAAGGACTTCGAACAGACCATGAAGCTGATCGAGGACGTCGGTTTCGACTTCTCCTACTCGTTCGTCTACAGCGCCCGCCCCGGCACGCCGGCCGCGGACCTGCTCGACGACACCCCGGAAGCGGTCAAGAAGCAGCGCTTGGCGATCCTGCAGCAGCGCATCAACCAGCAGGGTTTCGAAAATAGCCGACGGATGGTCGGAACCACGCAGCGCATTCTGGTCACCGACTACTCTAAAAAAGACCCCGGCATGCTTTCCGGCCGCACCGAGCACAACCGAATCGTGAATTTCCGCTGCGATAACCCACGGTTGATCGGACAGTTCGTCAACGTCCACATCGACGACGCCCTGCCCCACTCGCTGCGCGGCACACTGCAGGACGGGGTGCTGCACTGACCGACGCCGGCGTCCGCCCTTTCATGCGCGGGCGCCTGGCGCTATTCTTCCGACTCTCAGCTCTGCCGCCTGGCGGCCCTCATACCCATTGAATACAGCCATAGAACCCCATCGCTTCACCCTCGAGCCCTTCGAGGCCAACCGTTTCGCCAATCTTTGCGGACAGTTCGACGAACATCTGCGCCTGATCGAACAGCGCCTGTCGATCGAGATCCGCAACCGTGGCAACCAGTTCGAGCTGATCGGCCCCAGCGGCGTGACCAAATCCGCCGAGCACCTGCTCAAGCGCCTCTATCGCGAAACCAAGAGCGCCGAGCTTTCCCCTGACCTGGTGCACCTGTACCTGCAGGAATCGGGGATGGAAGACCTGGCCAATCCCCGTGCCGACCAGGGCGTGACGCTGCGAACGCGCAAGGGCGGCATCCGCCCGCGCGGCGCGAACCAGCAGCGCTACGTCAAGGCGATCCTCGATAACGACATCAACTTCGGCATCGGCCCGGCCGGCACCGGCAAGACCTACCTGGCGGTGGCCTGCGCCGTCGATGCGCTGGAACGCGAGCAGGTGCGACGCATCCTGCTGGTGCGCCCGGCGGTCGAGGCCGGCGAGAAGCTCGGCTTCCTGCCCGGCGATCTGGCGCAGAAGATCGACCCCTACCTGCGCCCGCTGTACGACGCGCTCTACGAGATGCTCGGCTTCGAACACGTGGCCAGGCTCATCGAGAAGCAGGTGATCGAGATCGCGCCGCTGGCCTACATGCGCGGCCGCACGCTCAACAACAGCTTCATCATCCTCGACGAAAGCCAGAACACCACCCTCGAACAGATGAAGATGTTCCTCACCCGGATCGGCTTCGGCTCCACCGCGGTGATCACCGGCGACATCACCCAGGTCGACCTGCCGCGCGGCACCAAGTCGGGCCTGGCGCACGTGATCGACGTGCTGCGCGACGTCAACGGCATCAGCTTCACCCACTTCCAGCCCAAGGACGTGGTGCGCCATCCGCTGGTGCAGCGCATCGTCGAAGCCTACGAGGCGTTCGAAAGCCAGCCGCAGCCGCGAAAGGACACTCGCCAGGAACGCACCGGTGATTGAACTCGACCTGCAACGCGCCACCGAGGCGCACGCCCCCGGCGACGAGCAGTTTCGTCGCTGGTGCGAAATGGCGCTGCGCCAGCGCAGCGGCGACTCGGAGCTGACCATCCGCCTGGTGGACGAAGAGGAAGGGCGCGAACTCAATCGCACCTGGCGCCACAAGGATTACGCGACCAACGTGCTGTCCTTTCCCGCGGACCTGCCCGACGGGCCGGATGGGGAGCCGTTGCTGGACATCCCGCTGCTCGGCGACCTGGTGATCTGCGTACCGGTGGTCGAGCGCGAAGCACGCGAACAGAACAAGCAGCCCGAGGCCCACTGGGCCCACATGGTCATCCATGGCTGCCTTCATCTTCTGGGCTACGATCATATCGATGACGACGAAGCCCAGGAGATGGAAGACCTGGAACGCCACTTGCTGGCAGAACTGGGCCATCCCGATCCCTATGACGATCAACCCTGAACATTCAGGCCAACTGCAAGGACTTTCGAGTCGAACCACATGAGCGAAGATCAATCGAGCAGCGGGCATAGGTCCTGGCTGGGGAAACTCACCCACGCCTTTGCCCACGAGCCGAAAAACCGCCAGGAACTCCTGGAAATCCTCCGCGAAGCCCACCAGAACAAACTACTCGACAGCGAAGCGCTGGCTATCGTCGAAGGCGCGATTCAGGTCGCCGATCTCCAGGTACGCGACATCATGGTGCCGCGCTCCCAGGTGATCAGCATCCGCGCCGACCAGACGCCCAGGGATTTCCTCCCCTCCGTGATCAGCGCGGCCCACTCGCGCTACCCGGTGGTCGGCGAAAGCCTCGACGACGTGATCGGCGTCCTGCTGGCCAAGGACCTGTTGCCGCTCATCCTGCAAGGGGACCAGCTGGCCAGCTTCACCATCAAGGACCTGCTGCGTCCGGCCACCTTCGTCCCGGAATCCAAGCGCCTGAACGTGCTGCTGCGCGAATTTCGCGCCAACCACAACCACATGGCCATCGTCATCGACGAATACGGCGGCGTGGCCGGGCTGGTCACCATCGAGGACGTGCTCGAGCAGATCGTCGGCGATATCGAGGACGAGCATGACGTCGAGGAAGACAGCCATATCCGCCCGCTGCCCAGCGGCGACTTCCTGATCAAGGCCCTCACGCCGATCGAGAGCTTCAACGAGTTCTTCGGCGCAAGCTTCCCCGACGACGAGTTCGACACCGTCGCAGGGCTGGTGATGAACGCCTTCGGTCACCTGCCCAAGCGCAACGAGATCATCGAGATCGACGGCTTCCGCTTCCGCGTGCTCAACGCCGACAGCCGCCGCGTGCACCTGCTGCGCCTGAGCCGGCTCGAGGCCTGACGCGCCTGTCGTTGCCCGGCACTTGCCGCCGGGTACCGCTGCCGATAGCCTCGGCGGCCTCCTGCTTTCGAGGAACACCGATGCGCTGGATCACCCGTCCCGGCTGGCAAGGCAACCTGATCGCCCTTGCCGCCGGCGCCCTCACCACGCTGTCGCTGGCACCGTTCGGCTTCTGGCCGCTGGCCCTGCTGTCGATCGCCCTGTACTACCTCGGCCAGCGCCAGACCACGCCCGTCCAGGCGGCGGCGCGCGGCTGGTGCTATGGCTTCGGCCTGTTCCTCTCGGGCGTCAGCTGGGTCTATGTCAGCATTCATGATTTCGGCGCGGCCTCGCCACCGCTGGCCGGCCTGCTGACCCTCGGCTTCGTCGCCGGTCTCGCGCTGTTTCTCGCCCTGGCGGGCTGGCTCTGGGCGCGCTGGTTCCGCCGCAGCGACTCGCCACTGGCCGACGCCTTCGTCTTCGCCGCCCTGTGGCTGGCGATGGACGCGTTCCGCGGCTGGTTCCTCACCGGCTTCCCCTGGCTCTATGGCGGCTACAGCCAGCTCGACGGGCCGCTCGCCGGGCTCGCGCCGCTGGCCGGCGTCTGGCTGATCACCTTCGTCCTGGCGCTCAGCGCGGCGCTGCTGGTCAACCTCGCGCAATTGCGCCGGAACAAGGCGGCGCTGGCCGCCGGCCTGGCCGTGCTGCTGGCCCCCTGGCTGGCGGGGCTTGGGCTCAAGGGGCACGCCTGGACCGAAGCGTCCGCGCCCCCCCTGTCCGTCGCGCTGATGCAGGGCAACGTCCAGCAGAGCCTCAAGTGGGACCCGGCCAAGCTGAACATGCAGCTGGCCCTGTATCGCGACATGACGCTGCGCAGCCGGCCGGTGGACCTGATCGTCTGGCCGGAAACCGCAGTACCGGTGCTGCGCGACCAGGCCGAGGGCTATCTGGCGATGATGACGCGCGTGGCCGCAGAACGTGACGCCGCGCTGATCACCGGGGTACCGATCCGCCAGCCCAACGATCGCGGCGAGCTGCGCTACTACAACGGCATCACCACCCTCGGCCAGGGCGAAGGCACCTACCTGAAGCAGAAGCTGGTGCCCTTCGGCGAATACGTGCCGCTGCAGGACCTGTTGCGCGGACTGATCGCCTTCTTCGACCTGCCGATGTCCGACTTCGCCCGCGGCGATACGGACCAGCCGCTGCTGACGGCCAAGGGTTACCGGATCGCCCCGTACATCTGCTACGAAGTCGTCTATCCGGAGTTCGCCGCGGGCCTGGCGCGCCAGAGCGACCTGCTGCTCACCGTCAGCAACGACGCCTGGTTCGGGCGCTCCATCGGCCCGCTGCAGCACCTGCAGATGGCACAGATGCGGGCGCTGGAGGCCGGGCGCTGGATGATCCGCTCGACCAACAACGGGGTCACCGTGCTGATCGATCCGCAGGGCCGGATCAGCGAAGAGATTCCGGCCTTCCAACAGGGCGTGCTGTACGGCGAGGTGGTGCCGATGCAGGGCCTGACGCCCTACCTGAAGTGGCGCTCCTGGCCACTGATCGGCCTTTGCCTGGTGCTGCTCGGCGGGGCGCTGGTACGCAACCTGCGCGCGCGCCGCTCGCCGCGTCAGGGATAGACGTAGGGATAGATCAGCAGCCCGGCCGCTTCGTTGAGCAACATGCCGCTCTGCCAGACGGCCTTGGCTTCGGGCAGCCAGCCGCCCAGCGGGCGTTCGTTGGGCACGCCAATGAAACCGACGGGCGCGGTGATCACCTCAAGGCCGTTCTGCTCGAAACACCAGCGCGAGCGGGGCATGTGCGGCGCGGAGGTGACCAGCACGATCCGGGTGATGCCCTCGGCCTTGAGCCTCTGCGCGCTGAACACCGCGTTCTCCCAGGTCGTGCGGCTGCGCTCTTCCAGCCAGCGCACCTGGACACCGATGTCGCGTTCGAGCAGCTCGGCGCCGATGCGGGCCTCGCTCGGGGGGCGCCTGCCGAAATGCAAACCGCCGCTGGTGAGGATTGGCAACCCGGACGCCTTGGCGATTCTCGAGGCATAGCGCAGGCGCTCCAGGGCGATATGGCTGGGCTGATCCGCGCCCCAGGCCGGGTCGGCCTGCTCGCGGCCGGCGCCCAGCACCACGATCGCTTGCGCATGCTCGGCGAGCCCCGCCCAGCGTTCCTCCTGCAACACCGGCGCCCGGCTTTCCAGCGCGCGCGCGGCCCACTCCACCGTCACCGGCAGGCTCATGATCCAGAGCCCGCCGAAGCCCAGGGCAAAACACAGGGCGGCCAGCCGGGGCGCACGATGGCGCAACCACCAGGCGGCGAGCAACAGCAGCAGCAGGCAGCCTGGCGGCATCAGCAGGTGTTTGAAGATGTAGCGAATCGGCATGGCGCGGCTCCAGGGCTCTGCGCCGCACTCTACCCGGCGGACGACCGTTTGTCCGCCCCGCCGCGCCGCGGCTCAGTGACCCCGGTGCAGGCCGGGTTTCTGCCTGGCCCGCAACAGTTGCGAACCGCAGGCCGAACAGACCGCCACGCCAGGATGCTCCGGCCAGTGCACCTCGGTGCCGCACAATGCGCAGTACAACGACGGGTCCAGCGCCGGCTCGGCCGCGCGCCTGCCCGCCCGGCGCCGGCCCACGGCGCGAAACCCGGTGCGCTGGACCTGACGGGCGATCAGCGCCTGCTCCTCCGCAGCGGCATGCCAGCCTGACAGCCATTGCGAATCGCCTGTCAGATACGCGTGGATCAACTCTACCTCGGCCGGACTCAAACCACGCAACTCCAGCTCCGTCATCGAAGCGCCGTCGTCGCGGTGTCGATCCACCTCGGCGAGCGCCACGGACAGGCGCTGCAGCACGCGCCCATAGAGGCTGGAGTCGTTGCTCTGTCGCTCTTTCACCCGGGTTGCCCTCTTCTCGGCCTACCCGCACAAGCTTAGCTGCGGCCCTGCCGGCCGTAGCCCGCCGCGACAGACGGAGAGCGGCCAAAACGGGTTTCCCTCGGCCGAGGGGGGTCATGTATGCTACGGCGCTTCCATGCTTTCGCTTTCAGCCCGCTGCCTAGCAGCCGGACAGGTCCGAGCGGCCATGCCGTCGTCGCCGCATCCCGCGCAAAGCCAGCCTTCATCTCAATGCCAGTAGCCATGCACGAACAGTATCAGCCCCGCGAAGTCGAAGCCGCCGCCCAATCCCACTGGGATGGCAACAAATCCTTTGAAGTGAGCGAGCAGCCCGGCAAGGACACTTTCTATTGCCTGTCGATGTTCCCCTACCCCAGCGGCAAGCTGCACATGGGGCACGTGCGCAACTACACCATCGGCGACGTGATCGCGCGCTATCAGCGCATGCAAGGCAAGAACGTGCTGCAGCCCATGGGCTGGGACGCCTTCGGCATGCCGGCCGAGAACGCCGCGATGAAGAACAAGGTCGCGCCGGCCAAGTGGACCTACGAGAACATCGACTACATGAAGACCCAGCTCAAAAGCCTGGGTCTGGCCATCGACTGGTCGCGCGAAGTCACCACCTGCAAGCCGGACTACTACCGCTGGGAGCAGTGGCTGTTCACCCGGCTGTTCGAGAAGGGCGTGATCTACCGCAAGAACGGCACGGTGAACTGGGACCCGGTCGACCAGACGGTCCTGGCCAACGAGCAGGTCATCGACGGCCGCGGCTGGCGCTCGGGCGCGCTGATCGAGAAGCGCGAAATCCCGATGTACTACTTCAAGATCACCGCCTACGCCGACGAGCTGCTCGAAAGCCTCGACGAACTGGATGGCTGGCCGGAACAGGTCAAGACCATGCAGCGCAACTGGATCGGCAAGTCGCGCGGCATGGAAGTGAGCTTCCCCTATGACGTCCAGAGCATCGGCAGCGAAGGCGCGCTGAAGGTCTACACCACCCGCCCCGACACCCTGATGGGCGCGACCTACGTCGCCGTGGCGGCCGAACACCCGCTGGCCACCCAGGCCGCGCAGGGCAATCCGGAGCTGCAGGCTTTCATCGACGAGTGCAAGCGCGGCGGCGTCGCCGAAGCCGACATCGCCACCCAGGAAAAGAAGGGCCTGCCCACTAGCTTGCGCGTGCAGCACCCGCTGACCGGCGAGCTGCTGCCGGTGTGGGTCGCCAACTACGTGCTGATGAACTACGGCGAGGGCGCGGTGATGGCCGTGCCGGCGCACGACGAACGCGACTTCGAATTCGCCAGCAAGTACGACCTGCCGATCAAGCCCGTGGTACGTACCAGCGCGGGTGACCAGACCCCTGCGCCCTGGCAGGACGCCTACGGTGAGCACGGCACGCTGATCAACTCCGGCGAGTTCGACGGCCTGGATTTCCAGGGCGCCTTCGACGCCATGGAAGTCACGCTGAAGAAGAAAGGCCTCGGCCAGGCACGCACCCAGTTCCGCCTGCGCGACTGGGGCATCAGCCGCCAGCGCTACTGGGGCTGCCCGATCCCGATCATCCATTGCGACGCCTGCGGCGACGTGCCGGTGCCGGAAGACCAGCTGCCGGTGGTCCTGCCCGAGGACGTGGTGCCGGACGGCGCCGGCAGCCCGCTGGCGCGGATGCCCGAATTCTACGAATGCAGCTGCCCGAAGTGCGGCGCGCCGGCCAAGCGCGAGACCGACACCATGGACACCTTCGTCGAGTCGTCCTGGTACTTCGCCCGCTACGCCAGCCCGAACTACGCGCAGGGCATGGTCGACCCGGCCGCGGCCAACCACTGGCTGCCGGTCGACCAGTACATCGGCGGCATCGAGCACGCCATCCTGCACCTGCTCTATGCGCGCTTCTTCCACAAGCTGATGCGCGACGAGGGCCTGCTCTCCTCCAACGAGCCGTTCAAGAACCTGCTGACCCAGGGCATGGTGGTGGCCGAGACCTACTACCGCACCGCCGAGAACGGCGGCAAGGACTGGTTCAACCCGGCCGACGTCGAGGTCGAGCGTGACGCCAAGGCCAAAGTCATCGGCGCGCGCCTGAAGACCGATGGCCTGCCGGTGGAAATCGGCGGCACCGAGAAGATGTCCAAGTCCAAGAACAACGGCGTCGACCCGCAGGCGATGATCGATGCCTATGGCGCCGACACCTGCCGGCTGTTCATGATGTTCGCCTCGCCGCCGGACATGAGCCTGGAGTGGTCCGACTCCGGCGTCGAGGGCGCGAGCCGCTTCCTGCGCCGCGTCTGGCGCCTGGCCCACGCCCACGTCAGCGCCGGCCTGCCGGGTTCGCCGGACCTCGCCTCGCTGAACGACGAGCAGAAAGCCGTGCGCCGCGCCATCCACCTGGCCATCAAGCAGGCCAGCGTCGATGTCGGCCAGCACCACAAGTTCAACACCGCCATCGCCCAGGTGATGACGCTGATGAACGTGCTGGAGAAGGCTCCGGCCGCCAGCGAACAGGACCGCGCCCTGCTCCAGGAAGGTCTAGAGACCGTCGCCCTGCTGCTCGCGCCGATCACCCCGCACATCTGCCACACCCTCTGGGAGCAATTGGGCAAGACCGGCGCGATCATCGATGCGCAGTGGCCTGCGGTCGACGAATCCGCCCTGGTGCAGGACAGCCTGACCCTGGTGGTGCAGGTCAACGGCAAGCTGCGCGGCCAGATCGAAGTACCGGCCGACGCCAGCCGTGAGGCGGTCGAGACCCAGGCGCGTGCCAACGAGAACGTGGTGCGTTTCACCGAAGGGCTGACGATCCGCAAGGTCATCGTGGTGCCGGGCAAGCTGGTCAATATCGTCGCCAACTGATCCAGACCGGCGTCCGACCCGGCGCCGGTTAAAAAGGGGATAACAAGATGATCATACGCAATCTGCTGGTACTGGGCTTCGCCGCGCTGCTGAGCGCATGCGGCTTTCAACTGCGGGGCACCGGCGCCAACGATTTCGCGCTCGACGAGATCGGCGTACAAGCGCGCAACGCCTACGGTGAAACCGTCAAGGAGCTCGAGCGCGTGCTGAAGAACAACGGCGTGCAGGTCACGAACGCGGCGCCGTACCGGCTCAACCTGGCGCGCGAGCAGAGCCGCCAGCGCACCGCGAGCTACAACACCTCGGGCCGCAGCGCCGAATACGAGCTGACCAACAGCCTTGACTACGAGTTTCTCGACCGCAACGGCCTGCTGCTGATGGAAGATCGCGTCGAGGTGCAGCGCGTCTACGTCCACGACGAAAGCAACCTGATCAGCTCCGCCCAGGAAGCCGACCAGCTTCGCAAGGAGATGCGCCGCGAGCTGATCCAGCAGCTGGCGATGCGTCTGCAGCGGGTTACCCCGGCGCAGCTCGAGCGCCTGCAGCAGACGGCCCAGGCCAAGGCTCGCGCCGACGCCGAAGCGCGTGAAGCCGCACGCCGGGCCCTGGAATCCCAGCCGCAGCAGTCGCCCCTGCAGTTGCCCATCCAGTGAACCGCTGCGAGCCGCACATCGCGGCTCGCCCCAGGCCTTCATGAAACTCCAGCCCGCCCAACTGACCAAGCACCTGCAAGGGCCACTGGCGCCCGTCTATGCCGTGAGCGGCGACGAGCACCTGCTCTGCCAGGAGGCCTGCGACGCCATCCGCGCCGCCACCCGCGCCCAGGGCTTCAGCGAACGGCAGGTCTTCAATGCCGAAGCGAACTTCGACTGGAGCCAGCTGATCGAGGCCGGCGCCAGCCTGTCGCTGTTCGCCGAGAAGCGCCTGCTCGAGCTGCGCATTCCCAACGGCAAGCCCGGCGACAAGGGCACCGCGGCCCTGCTCGAATACCTTGCGCGTCCCGCCGAGGATACCGTCCTGCTGATCAGCCTGCCCAAGCTCGACGGCAGCGCGCAGAAGACCAAATGGGCCAAGGCGCTGATCGAAGGTCCGCAGGTGCAGTTCCTGCAGATCTGGCCGGTGGATGCCGCCCAGTTGCCCCAGTGGATCCGCCAGCGCCTGTCGCAGGCGGGTCTTGCCGCCAACCAGGAAGCGGTCGAGCTGATCGCCGCGCGGGTCGAGGGCAACCTGCTGGCCGCCGCCCAGGAAATCGAGAAGCTCAAGCTGCTCGCCGAGGACGGCCAGGTGACGGTCGACACGGTACAGGCAGCCGTCGCCGACAGCGCCCGCTATGACGTCTTCGGACTCATCGACGCGGTGCTCAACGGCCATGCGGTACACGCCCTGCGCATGCTCGACGGCCTGCGGGGCGAAGGCGTCGAGGTGCCGGTCATTCTCTGGGCCCTGGCACGCGAAGTCCGCACCCTGGCCAACATCGCCCAGCAGCACAGCCAGGGCATACCGCTGGACCGGGCGTTCAGCCAGGCGCGACCGCCGATCTGGGACAAGCGCCGCCCGCTGGTGACCAAGGCCCTGCAGCGCCACAGCGCGGCACGCTGGGGCCGGCTGCTGATCGACGCCCAGCGGATCGACGCGCAGATCAAGGGCCAGGCCGAAGGCGATCCCTGGGTCGGCCTGTCCAGCCTCTGCCTGCAGCTCTGCGGCCAGCGCCTCGGCGCCTGACCATCGGCGTCCGTCACCCCTGTACATTGCCCGGGCGATTGACGATGATGCGCGCCCATCCAAACACGCAGGACACCCTGATGAGCAAGCCGAGAAAACGGCCCAACAAGGCCAAGTCGCTGGTGGCGCAACCGCTGTTTCGCAGCCGCCAGGAACAGCCCCGCAAAGGCAAAGGCAGCTACCGCCGCGAAGCCTCCCCGTCCAACGACTGGGAGGCTTCGGTCTTTCTGGCGGCTTGAAAAGCCAAGTAGAACAAAGCGTGATAAGGTCGTCTGCCGACCTCACGATCGAGAGTGGTGCATGTTTTTCACCTACGTCCCGGTGCTGCTGTTGCGCAGTCTGATCGCCGCCTCTGCCTTGAGCCTGGTAGTGGCCTGCGCTGCAGAACCCCTGCCGCAGACGGACTCTTCCCAGCCCACCCGTCCGAATCCCACCGTATCGACATCGACCCCGGCTTCGCCCGAGACGGTCGAACCCGAGTTCGAGCAGAGCTTCGATCAGTGGCGCGACCAGTTTCGCGACGAGGCGCTGGCCGCCGGTATTTCAGCCGAACTCTTCGACCGCTCCTTCGCCGGCATCACCCCGGACCCCAGCGTCGTCGCCGCCGACCGCAGCCAGCCCGAATTCACCCGCCCGGTCTGGGAATACCTGGAAGGCGCCATATCGAGGCAGCGCGTGCAGAACGGCCGCCGCCTGCTCGACCAGCACGCCGCGACCCTGGACCGCATCGAGGCGCGCTACGCCGTGGACCGCAACGTGCTCGTCGCGATCTGGGGTCTCGAAAGCAGCTTCGGCCAGATCATGGGCGACAAGTCGGTGATTCGATCGCTGGCCACCCTGGCCCACGAAGGGCGACGCCCGGGTTTCGCCCGCGCCCAGTTGCTCGCCGCGCTGCAGATCATCCAGGAAGGGGACGTCACGCCCGAGCGCATGCGCGGCTCCTGGGCCGGCGCGATGGGCCAGACGCAGTTCATCCCCACCACCTATCACACCCATGCCGTGGATTTCGACGGGGACGGCCGCCGGGACATCTGGAACAGCACCCCGGACGCCCTCGCCTCCGCAGCCCATTACCTCCAGGCTTCCGGCTGGAAATACGGCCAGCCGTGGGGCTTCGAGGTCGGCCTGCCCAAGGGTTTCGATTACTCACTGGCCGATGCCGAGATACGCAAGCCGCTGGCCCAATGGCGCGCACTGGGCCTGACGGGCCTGCCGCAGGGCTACGACGAGGCCTCGGCCAGCCTGCTGCTGCCAGCCGGCCACCGCGGCCCCGCGTTCGTGGTCATGGACAACTTCCGCGCCATCCTGCGCTACAACAACTCGTCGTCCTACGCCCTGGCGATAGGCCTGCTGTCGCAGAACTTCGATGGCCAGGGGGCGATCCGGGCCAGCTGGCCGCGCGGCGAGCTGCCGTTGAGCCGCACCGAGCGCCTGGAGCTGCAGGAGCGCCTGACCCGCCAAGGCTTCGACACCGGCACGCCCGATGGCATCATCGGCGCCAACACCCGCCGCGCCATTCGCGGCTACCAGCAGCAATTGGGCTGGCCGGCCGACGGTTACCCAACCCAGGAGTTGCTGGGCCGCTTACGTGCGGAGAAGAAACCGCAGCCGTAAGCTGGAAGCTGGAAGCTGGAAGCTGGAAGCTGGAAGCTGGAAAGTCTTGGGCGCCACTGGGTGTTTGGTTAATCACCGCTTTTGCTTGCCGCTTGAGGCTTTTAGCCCACAAAAAAGGCGACCCCAGGGTCGCCTTTTCATTGCGCGTCGATCAGATGATCTTGTTGCCATGTGCCTGCTGATCGGCGTGATACGAGGAACGTACCAGCGGGCCGGAGGCGACGTTCTTGAAGCCCATCTTCTCGCCTTCCTCGGCGAACCAGGCGAAGGTGTCAGGGTGGACGAAACGCTGCACCGGCAGGTGATTGCGCGACGGCTGCAGGTACTGGCCGAGGGTCAGCATGTCGATGTCGTGCTCGCGCATGCGCTGCATCACTTCGATGACTTCCTCGTCGGTCTCGCCGAGGCCGAGCATCAGCCCGGACTTGGTCGGCACGTGCGGAACCATCTGCTTGAACTTCTGCAGCAGATCCAGCGACCACTCGAAATCCGAACCCGGGCGCGACGACTTGTATAGCCGCGGTACCGTCTCCAGGTTGTGGTTGAAGACATCCGGCGGCTCGGCCGCGGTGATCTCCAGCGCCACGTCCATCCGCCCACGGTAATCGGGCACCAGGGTTTCGAGCTGGATGCCCGGCGACAGCTTGCGGATCTCGCGCAGGCAGTCGGCGAAGTGCTGGGCACCGCCGTCGCGCAGGTCGTCGCGGTCCACCGAGGTGATCACCACGTACTTCAGGCGCAGGTCGGCGATGGCGACGGCCAGGTTCTTCGGCTCGTCCGGGTCAAGCGCGTTCGGCCGGCCATGGCCGACGTCGCAGAACGGGCAGCGACGGGTGCAGATGTCACCCATGATCATGAAGGTGGCGGT
This sequence comes from Stutzerimonas nosocomialis, assembly GCF_005876855.1. Classification (GTDB taxonomy): domain Bacteria; phylum Pseudomonadota; class Gammaproteobacteria; order Pseudomonadales; family Pseudomonadaceae; genus Stutzerimonas; species Stutzerimonas nosocomialis. The sequence continues at coordinate 192,033 of NZ_QLAE01000004.1, forward strand.
GCCGCCGGAGAAGCACTCGCCCAGGTTCGGGCAGGACGCTTCCTCACACACGCTGTGCAGCTTGTGCTTGCGCAGCAACTGCTTGATGCGGTCGACCTCGGGGGATACCGGAATGCGCACGCGGATCCAGTCGGGCTTCTTCGGCAATTCCTCGGTGGGAATGATCTTCACCGGAATGCGTGCGACCTTCTCGGCCCCGCGCAGTTTGACGCCGGCTTCCACTTTCGCCGGGCGCTTGTCCACGGTTTCCACTGTCATAGATTTTCCAGTCCGCCCGTCAGGGTCTTCTGTTCAGCGTAGCCGAGCTGCCGCACCAGCTGCTCGCGCAGCCGCTGGCACACTTCGGCGAAATCGACCGGCCCGGCCAGGTCGCGCAATTGGGTCATCGCCAGCCCCGCGTAGCCACAGGGGTTGATGCGCCGGAAAGGCTCCATGTCCATGTCGACGTTCAACGCCAGACCATGGAAGGAGCGCCCGTTGCGAATCCGCAACCCCAGCGAGGCGATCTTCGCACCGCCTACGTAGACGCCCGGTGCATCGGGGCGAGCCACAGCCTCGATGTCATATTCGGCGAGCAGGGCGATCAGGCTCTGCTCGATGCGGCTGACCAGCTCGCGCACGCCGATACCCAGACGGCGCACATCGAGCATCAGGTAGCCGACCAGCTGGCCGGGCCCATGATAGGTCACCTGGCCGCCACGATCGACCTGCACGACCGGGATATCGCCGGGAAACAGCAGATGCTCGGCCTTGCCGGCCTGCCCCTGGGTGAACACCGGCGGATGCTGGAGCAGCCAGAGCTCGTCGCAGGTCTCCGGTCCACGGGTGTTGGTGAAATGCTGCATCGCCTGCCAGGTCGGCTGGTAGTCCACCAGGCCGAGCTCGCGCACCGCGATCATCAAAGCACCATGTGGATGCGGCCGGTGGCGCGCAGGTCGACATGGATGGCCTGCAGCTGCTCGATACCCGTCGCGGTGATCAGCACCTGCACGGACAGGAAACGACCGTTGCGGCTGTCGCGCATGACCAGCGTGGAGGCATCCAGGTCCGGCGCGTGCCGGCCGATCACCTCGAGGACCATTTCGCAGAAGCCCTCGCCGGCATCGCCGATCACCTTGATCGGGTAGCGCTCGCAGGGGAATTCGATTTTCGGAGCTTGTACGTCGGTATCGGTCATGGCTCTCAGGCGGACTCGTGATCCGCATGCGCGCCCGGTCCGGTCGACCTGGGCGCGCGCTAGGGGATGATCAGTTGAACAGCCCGAAGAAGAACAGCCGCAGGCTGTCCCACAGGCGACGGAACAGCCCGCCCTCTTCGACCGCTTCCAGGGCGATCAGGTCGGTGCTCTGCACCACCTCCTCACCCAGCTTCACCTCGACCTTGCCGATGACATCGCCTGCGGCGATCGGAGCGGTCAGCTGCGGGTTGATGTTCATGCTCGCGGCCAGCTTCTCGAGCTGGCCCTTCGGCAGGGTCATGGTCAGGTCTTGGGCCAGACCGGCCTTGACCCTGTCCTGCTCGCCCTTCCAGACCTGCGCCTGGGTCAGCTCGGTGCCCTGCTTGTAGAAGGTGCGGGTTTCGAAGAAGCGGAAGCCGTAGGTCAGCAGTTTCTGCACCTCGGCGGCCCGCGCCTGCTCGCTGACGGTGCCGAAGACCACCGCGATCAGGCGCATGCCGTCACGCACCGCGGACGCCACCAGGCAGTAGCCGGCTTCTTCGGTATGGCCGGTCTTCAGGCCATCGACCGTCTTGTCGCGCCACAGCAGCAGGTTGCGGTTGGGCTGCTTGATGCCGTTCCAGAGAAACTCCTTCTGGGCATAGATGGAATAGTGGGCCTGATCTTCGTAGATGATCGCCCGGGCCAGCCTGGCCATGTCGTTGGCCGAGGAGTAGTGCTCCGGGTGCGGCCAGCCGGTCGCGTTGACGAAGTGGGTGTTGGTCAGGCCCAGGCGCTGCGCGTGGGAGTTCATCATGTCGGCGAAGCCTTCCTCGCTGCCGGCGATGTGCTCGGCGATCGCGACGCTGGCGTCGTTGCCCGACTGGATGATGATGCCGTGCAGCAGGTCGTCGACCGAGACTTCCTTGCCCACTTCGATGAACATCTTGGAACCGCCCATGCGCCAGGCCTTCTCGCTGACGCGCACCATGTCGCTTTCCTTGATCTGCCCGCGGTTGATCTCCAGCGTGGCCAGATAGGCGGTCATCAGCTTGGTCAGGCTCGCCGGCGGCAGGCGCTCGTCACCGTTGGTATCGACCAGCACCTGGCCGCTGGCGGCGTCCATCAGGACGTAGGACTTGGCCGCCAGCTGCGGCGGGGCGGGCATCACGGGCTCGGCTGCCGAGGCCAGGGAGGCGTTCAGCAGCAGGGCGGCAGGCAGAAGAAGGCGGCGCGCTAAGGTGGTGATATTCATCCGTCTCTCAAGATAGTTGGGCAAACGGGCCCTCGCGGGCCGCAGGTTGATTTTAATCCGGCTGGACGCGGCGTGGCTGGCCCAGGTTGGCCAGGCGTACGCTCTGCTCCAGTTGCGTTGCCTCATCCGGCGTTTCGATCGGTCCGAGTCGTACCCGGTGCAGCACCTGCTGGTTGTGCGTCACTGAGCTGATGAACACCGGAGCACTCACCATGCTGCTCAGCTTGGACTTGAGCAGCTCCGCAGCGTCCGGATTGGCGAAGGCGCCAACCTGGAGAAACAGGCCAGAGGCTGCGACTGAAACGTTTTTTTTTGAGTCGATTTCGGCCGGTACCACCGCGGCTGCGTGCTGCGCCGGCGGCGGCGTGTACTTCTCGACCGGCTGGGTCACCGAAGCGGTCAGCGGCGGCTGGCTCGCCACCTTTTGCGGCTGCGCCAGCACCATCGGCACCGGACGCCCCTGCTGGGCCCACCATTCGACCGGATCGATCCCTTCGACCTTCACCTTCGCGGTGCCGCTCTCGGCGTAACCGAGCTTCTTGGCCGCGGCGAAGGACAGGTCGATGATGCGATCGGAGTAGAACGGCCCGCGATCGTTCACCCGCAGGACCACGCTTTTTCCGTTTTCCAGGCTGGTGACCCGGACGTAGCTGGGCAGGGGCAGGGTCTTGTGCGCCGCGCTCATGCCGTAGAGGTCGTATTTCTCGCCGTTGGCCGTCGCCTGGCCATGGAACTTGGTGCCGTACCAGGACGCCGTGCCGGTCGCCGAGTAGCGGCGGCCGTCGGGGATCGGGTAGTAGGTCTGGCCGAACACCGTATAGGGGTTGGCCTTCACCGGACCGTAATGCGGCATCGGAGTGGCGTCGGGAATGCGCGACACGTCGACATCCCACCAGGGCGCGCCGTCCTTGCTCGGCCGGGCGTAGTCGGCCGGGCCGCTGATGCCGCCGGGAACCGATCCCGTCGGCGCCGGGCTCTGCGGCGCGCGGCCGGAAGAACAGCTGGCCAGCAGAACGACGCCGGTACCGAGCGCGACGAGATGCAACAGGGTGCGTGCAACCATCATTGTTCTCCACGCGCTTCGGCGAGACGCTCGGACAGCTGGTGAACCGCCATCGCATACATCACGCTGCGGTTGTAACGAGTGATGACATAGAAGTTCGGCCAGCCGACCCAGTACTCATCGCCGTCGGCGCCCTCCAGACGGAAGGCGGTGATGCGCGTTTCCGGCGGCACGGCGCTCTCGGTGCGCCAGCCCAGGGCAGCGAGCTCGCCGGCATTCTTGACCGACTCCAGCCCTTCGGTCAGCCCTTGCGCGAAGCGCTCTCCGCTGACCTCGGCCCGGACCACGACCGGCTCGCCGGCCTTCCAGCCGTGCTGCTTGAAATAGCTGGCGACGCTGCCGATCGCATCGACCGGATTGTTCCAGATGTCGATACGACCGTCGCCATCGAAATCGACGGCATAGGCGCGGAAGCTCGACGGCATGAACTGCGGCAGCCCCATGGCGCCGGCATAGGACCCCTTGAGGGCGAGCGGGTCGACCTGCTCCTCGCGCACCAGCAGCAGGAACTCCTTGAGCTGCTGACGGAAGAAGGGCTGGCGCGGCGGGTAGTCGAACCCGAGGGTGGACAGCGCATCGATGACCCGGTAGCTGCCGGTGTTGCGTCCGTAGAAGGTCTCGACGCCGATGATCGAGACGATCACCTCGGCGGGGACACCGTATTCGGCCTCGGCACGGGCGAGCGTCTCCTCGTGCTGACGCCAGAAGTCGACGCCCTGGGCGATGCGCGAATCGGTGATGAAGATCGGACGGTATTCCTTCCAGGGCTTGATGCGCTCGGCCGGCCGGGAGATCGCATCGAGGATCGCCTGCTTGCGCTCGGCGTGCTTGAACAGCTCGCCCAGCTGCTCGCTGGCGAAGCCGTAATCGCGGGTCATTTCCTCGATGAACTCGGCGACCTTTTCCCCTTCGTAATCGGCCGCCAGGGTGGGCTGGGCAATGGCGGCGACAGCGGCCACTCCCAGGGCGCGTGCGACACGAGACATCCAGCTACGCGGTAATGTGGTCACTGATTCACTCTTATCAAACCTGCGCGATCCACTTGCGATGGGTGTGGATCGACATCAAAACCCCGAACCCTGCCAGCAGGGTCACCAACGATGTGCCGCCATAACTGATGAACGGCAGCGGCACGCCCACCACGGGCAGCAATCCGCTGACCATGCCGATGTTGACGAAGACGTAGACGAAGAACGTCATGGTCAGCGCACCGGCAAGCAATTTGCCGAACAGGGTCTGCGCTTGCAAGGTAATGACCAGGCCGCGCGCGATCAGCAGCAGGTAGACCAGCAACAGCAGACAGACCCCCACCATGCCGAACTCCTCGGCAAGGACCGCAATGATAAAGTCCGTATGGCTTTCGGGCAAAAAATCCAGGTGCGATTGTGTACCAAGAAGCCACCCCTTGCCGAACACGCCGCCCGAGCCGATGGCCGCCTTCGACTGGATGATGTTCCAGCCGGTACCCAGCGGATCGCTTTCCGGGTCGAGGAAGGTCAGCACCCGCTGCTTCTGGTATTCGCGCAGCACGAAGAACCACATCGCCACGGCGATCGGCACCACCGCCGCGACCGCCCCGATGATCCAGCGCCAGCGCAGCCCCCCGATGAAGAGCACGAAGGCGCCGGACGCCAGGATCAGCAACGAGGTGCCCAGATCAGGCTGACCGAGGATCAGCACCACCGGCACGGCGATGAGCGCCAGCCCCACCGCGGTGTGCTTGATATTGGGCGGCAGGCTGCGCTTGGCCAGGTACCAGGCGATGGTCGCCGGCATGATGATCTTCATGAATTCCGACGGCTGGAAGCGAATCACGCCCGGGATGTTGATCCAGCGCGTGGCCCCCATCGCGTTGTGCCCCATGACGTCCACCACCACCAGCAGCGCGACGCCGACCACATAGGCCAACGGCACCCAGCGCGCCATGAAGCGCGGCTCCAGCTGCGCGATGACGATCATCCCGACCAGCCCGATGCCGAAGGAAACCGCCTGCTTGGTGACCAGGTCCCAGCTCTTGCCGCTCGCCGAATAGAGCATCGTCAGGCCGACGGCGCCGAGGATCAGCAGCAGGATCAGCAGCTGCCCGTCGATGTGCAGCCGGTGCAGGAAGCTGGCGCGCCGGCGCAGCACGTCTTCGTTGGACAGGTTACGGTCGAAATTGCCATTCATCAGGGGCTTACCTCCGCGCTGATCGGAGGCTGGAACTCAGGCTTGAGTTGGCCGTGCTCATCGAGCAGCCAGGCATCCATGACCTTTTTCACCACAGGCGCGGCGACACCCGAGCCGGACTCGCCGTTCTCCACCATCACCGCCACGACGATCTGTGGATTCTCCGCAGGCGCGAAGGCGACGAACAACGCGTGGTCACGATGGCGCTCGTTGAGCTTCTTGCTGTCGTACTTCTCGCCCTGCTTGATGGCCACGACCTGCGCCGTACCGCTCTTGCCGGCGATGCGATAGACCGCGGTGTCGCCGACCTTCTTGGCGGTGCCGCGCGCGCCGTGCATGACCTGCTCCATGCCCCGCCGCGAGTAGTCCCAGAAGCGCGGGTCGCGCAGCTCGATGTCGGGCATCGGGTCAGGGTCATGCGGCGGCGTGCCGTCGATGGTGCGCGCCAGGTGCGGGCGAATCCACTTGCCCCTGTTGGCGATCAGCGCCGTGGCCTGGGCAAGCTGCAGCGGTGTGGCCTGCATGTAGCCCTGGCCGATGCCGAGGATCACCGTCTCGCCGGGATACCAGGGCTGGCGATAGCGGGCACGTTTCCACTCGCGCGACGGCATCAGACCGGCGGTTTCCTCGAACATGTCCAGCGCGACCCGCTGGCCGAGGCCGAAGCGGGTCATGTAGTCGTGCATGCGGTCGATGCCCATCTTGTGGGCCATGTCGTAGAAGTAGGTGTCGTTGGAACGGGCGATCGCGTACTCCAGGTCCACCCAGCCATCCCCGCTGCGGTTCCAGTTCCGGTACTTGTGGCTGACGTTCGGCAGCTGGAAGAAGCCCGGGTCGTACACGCGGCTCGTCGGCGTGACGACGCCCGAATCCAGCCCCGCGATCGCCATCATCGGCTTGATCGTCGAGCCGGGCGGGTAGAGCCCGCGCAGCACGCGGTTGTACAGCGGGCGGTCGATGGAGTCGCGCAGGTCGGCGTAGGCCTTGAAGCTGATCCCGGTGACGAACAGGTTGGGGTCGAAACTCGGCTGGCTGACCATCGCCAGCACTTCGCCGGTGCTGGGCTGCAGCGCCACCACCGCGCCTCGGCGCCCGGCCAGGG
>NZ_QLAE01000005.1 GCF_005876855.1 Stutzerimonas nosocomialis
CCAGGGACCCAATGATTAACAGTCATTTGCTCTACCGACTGAGCTATCGCGGAACAACGATGCGTATCCTACTGTTTACAAAGGGGAAGTCAACCCCGTGGAAGCGCTTCGATGACCTCGACGATCGCATTGGTCACGTGGTCGAGGTTGTGCTGATTCAGCGCCGCGACGCAGATCCGGCCGGTGCCGATCGCGTAGACGCCGAAATCGGTACGCAGACGCTCGACCTGCTCGGCGCTCAGGCCGGAGTAGGAGAACATGCCGCGCTGCGCACTGACGAAACCGAATTCCTGCAGGGCGCCCTTGGCACGCAGCTGCTCGACCATGGCCAGGCGCATCTTCTGGATGCGGCTGCGCATTTCGCCCAGTTCCTGTTCCCAGAGCGCGCGCAGCTCGGGGCTGCTCAATACGCTCGCGACCACGGTGGCGCCGTGGGTCGGCGGGTTGGAATAGTTGGTGCGAATCACCCGCTTGACCTGTGAAAGCACGCGCGAGGCTTCTTCGCGGTTGTCGGTGACCAGCGACAGCGCGCCGACGCGCTCGCCGTACAGTGAGAAGGACTTGGAGAAGGAGCTGGAGACCAGGAACGGCACGCCGGCGTCTGCGAACAGGCGCACCGCGGCTGCGTCTTCCTCGATGCTGTCGCCGAATCCCTGGTAGGCGATGTCCAGGAAGGGCACATGGCCGCGCGCCTTGATCACCTCGAGCACCTGCTCCCAGTCCGCGAGGTCGAGGTCGACCCCGGTGGGGTTGTGGCAGCAGGCGTGCAGCACCACGATCGAACGGGGCTGGAGCGCGTTGAGGTCCTCGAGCAGGCCCGGCAGATCGATGCCATGGCTGGCCGCCGCGTAGTAGCGGTAGTTCTTCACCGGGAAGCCGGCCGACTCGAACAGGGCGCGGTGGTTTTCCCAGCTGGGGTCGCTGATGGCGACGGTCGCATCCGGCAGCAGCCGCTTGAGGAAGTCGGCACCGACCTTCAGTGCACCGGTGCCGCCCAGGGCCTGGGTGGTGACGACGCGGCCTTCGGCCAGCAGCGGCGAGTCTTCGCCGAAGATCAGCTTCTGCACGAGGGCGTCGTAGGAGGCGATGCCGTCGATGGGCAGGTAGCCGCGCGGGGCCTGTACCGCCAGGCGTGCCTTCTCCGCTTCGGCGACGGCCCGCAGCAGGGGAATCCGACCTTCCTCGTTGTAGTAGACGCCCACCCCGAGATTGACCTTGTTCGGCCGTGTATCGGCATTGAAGGCTTCGTTGAGGCCCAGGATCGGGTCGCGCGGCGCCATTTCGACAGCAGAGAACAAACTCATGGTGGGAGGGCTCGAAGAGAAGAGGAAAGGTGACGGAGCAGCACCCTCGCTTCGGCGCTAGGGCGGTGCGCAAACGGGGCGGTATTATAGCGATCAAGTTCGCCCGCCGCGACATGCCGCCGGCGATTATCTGATCGATTGGGGCCTGGCCGGGGGCGGCTGTGCTTCTCGTTCGTCGCCATGTGTCTTGCCCGCTGCGTCGCTGATTCCTGGCGCGGTGTGGCCATCTCAACGAGGTCGATATGTCCCAGTTCGAACTGGTCACGCGTTTCAAGCCGGCCGGCGATCAGCCGGAAGCCATCCGGCAGATGATCGAAGGTATCGAGGCCGGTCTGTCCCACCAGACGTTGCTGGGGGTAACCGGCTCGGGCAAGACCTTCAGCATCGCCAACGTCATCGCGCACGTGCAGCGGCCGACGCTGGTGCTGGCGCCAAACAAGACGCTCGCCGCGCAGCTCTACGGCGAGTTCAAGGCATTCTTCCCGAACAATGCGGTCGAGTACTTCGTTTCCTACTACGACTACTACCAGCCGGAAGCCTACGTACCCTCGTCGGACACCTTCATCGAGAAGGACGCCTCGATCAACGATCACATCGAGCAGATGCGCCTGTCGGCGACCAAGGCGCTGCTGGAGCGGCCGGACGCGATCATCGTCACCACCGTGTCGTGCATCTACGGCCTGGGCAGCCCCGAGACGTACCTGAAAATGGTGCTGCACATCGACCGCGGCGATCGTCTCGACCAGCGCGCGCTGCTGCGGCGGCTCACCGACCTGCAGTACACCCGCAACGAGATGGATTTCGCCCGCGCCACCTTCCGGGTGCGGGGCGACGTGATCGACGTGTATCCGGCCGAATCGGACCTGGAAGCGATCCGCATCGAGCTGTTCGACGATGAAGTGGAGAGCCTGTCGGCCTTCGATCCGCTCACCGGCGAAGTGATCCGCAAGCTGCCGCGCTACACCTTCTACCCCAAGAGCCATTACGTGACGCCGCGTGAGACGCTGCTCGACGCCGTCGAGCGGATCAAGGAAGAGCTCAAGGGGCGGCTCGAATACCTGCGCTCGAACAACAAGCTGGTCGAGGCCCAGCGGCTCGAGCAGCGCACCCGTTTCGATCTGGAAATGATCATGGAACTGGGTTACTGCAACGGCATCGAGAACTACTCGCGCTACCTGTCGGGGCGCGAGCCCGGGCAGGCACCGCCGACCCTGTACGACTACCTGCCGGCCGATGCGCTGCTGGTGATCGACGAGTCGCACGTGAGCGTTCCCCAGGTCGGCGCCATGTACAAGGGCGACCGGTCGCGCAAGGAGACGCTGGTGGAGTACGGCTTCCGTCTGCCCTCGGCGCTGGACAACCGGCCCATGCGCTTCGACGAGTGGGAGGCGGTCAGCCCGCAGACGATCTTCGTCTCGGCGACCCCGGGGCCCTACGAGGCCGAGCACGCGGGACGGGTGGTCGAGCAGGTCGTGCGCCCCACCGGTCTGGTCGATCCGCAGATCGAGGTGCGCCCGGCGCTGACCCAGGTCGACGACCTGCTGTCGGAGATCCGCAAGTGCGTTGCCAACGAGGAACGCGTGCTGGTCACGACCCTGACCAAGCGGATGGCCGAGGATCTGACCGACTACCTGGGCGATCACGATGTACGCGTGCGCTATCTGCATTCGGACATCGACACCGTCGAGCGCGTCGAGATCATCCGTGACCTGCGGCTCGGCACCTTCGATGTGCTGGTGGGGATCAACCTGTTGCGCGAAGGTCTGGACATGCCCGAGGTGTCGCTGGTGGCGATTCTCGATGCCGACAAGGAAGGCTTCCTGCGCTCGGAGCGTTCGCTGATCCAGACCATCGGGCGGGCGGCCCGGAACCTGAAGGGGCGGGCGATCCTCTACGCCGACAACATGACCGGGTCGATGCAGCGTGCCATCGACGAGACCGAACGACGCCGCGCCAAGCAGATCGCCTTCAACGAGGCCCATGGCATCACGCCCCAGGGCGTGACCAAGGATGTGCGCGACATCCTCGAGGGCGCCACGGTGCCCGGTTCGCGCAGCAAGAAGCGGCGCGGCGAGGCCAAGGCGGCGGAGGAGAGCGCGCGCTACGAGAACGAGCTGCGCTCGCCGAGCGAGATCACCAGGCGCATTCGCCAGCTCGAGGAAAAGATGCTCTCGCTGGCGCGCGATCTCGAGTTCGAGGCCGCGGCCCAGGCCCGCGACGAGATCCACAAGCTGCGTGAGCGGCTGTTGCAGGTCTAGGGCGCCTGTGGAGCGAGCGGGCGGGTGCCTGTTACCATCGCGGCTTTACGGCGCCGCCGACGGGGCGGTGCCTTCCCGCTGTCGATCCAGAGAATCCAATGACCACCGTTCGTACCCGCATCGCGCCTTCGCCCACCGGTGACCCCCACGTCGGCACGGCCTACATCGCCTTGTTCAACCTCTGTTTCGCCCGTCAGCACGGCGGGCAGTTCATCCTGCGCATCGAGGATACCGATCAGCTGCGCTCGACCCGTGAGTCGGAGCAGCAGATCTATGACGCCCTCCGCTGGCTGGGTATCGAATGGGACGAGGGCCCGGACGTCGGTGGGCCGCACGGGCCGTACCGGCAGAGTGAGCGGGGCGAGATCTACAAGCGCTACTCGGACGAACTGGTCGCCAAGGGTCATGCCTTTCCCTGCTTCTGCAGCGCCGAGCGTCTCGACCAGGTGCGTGCCGAGCAGATGGCCAACAAGGAAACCCCGCGCTACGACGGCCATTGCATGCACCTGGCGCCGTCCGAGGCGCAGCGCCGCATCGCGGCCGGCGAATCCCATGTCATCCGCATGAAGGTGCCGAGCGAAGGCGTCTGCCAGGTCCAGGACATGCTGCGCGGCACCGTCGAGATCGGCTGGGACCGCATGGACATGCAGGTGCTGATGAAGGCCGACGGGCTGCCCACCTACTTCCTCGCCAACGTGGTCGACGATCATCTGATGGGCATCACCCACGTCCTGCGCGGCGAGGAGTGGCTGCCGTCGGCGCCCAAGCTGATCAAGCTGTACGAATACTTCGGCTGGGAGCAGCCGCAGCTGTGCTACATGCCGCTGCTGCGCAACCCGGACAAGAGCAAGCTTTCCAAGCGCAAGAACCCGACCTCGGTGACCTTCTACGAGCGGATGGGCTTCCTGCCCCAGGCGATGCTCAACTACCTGGGGCGCATGGGCTGGTCGATGCCGGACGAGCGGGAGAAGTTCACCCTGGACGAGATGATCGAGCATTTCGACATCAATCGCGTCTCGCTGGGCGGGCCGATCTTCGACATGGAAAAACTCTCCTGGCTGAACGGCCAGTGGATTCGCGAGCTGAGCGTCGAGGCCTTTGCCGGCGAAGTGCAGAAGTGGGCGCTCAACCCCGACTACCTGATGAAGATCGCCCCCCACGTGCAGGGCAGGGTGGAGACGTTCAGCCAGATCGCGCCGCTGGCCGGGTTCTTCTTTGCCGGGGCACTGCCCCTGGACGCCTCGCTGTTCGAGCACAAGAAGCTCGATGCCACCCAGGTGCGCCAGCTCATGCAGCTGACGCTGTGGAAGCTGGAAGCGCTGCGCCAGTGGGACAAGGAGTGCATTACCGGCTCGATCCAGGCGGTGGCCGAGCACCTGCAGCTCAAGCTGCGCGACGTCATGCCGCTGATGTTCGCTGCCATCACCGGCCAGGCGAGTTCGGTGTCGGTGCTCGATGCGATGGAAATCCTCGGGCCGGACCTGACGCGTTTCCGGCTGCGTCAGGCGCTGGAGCTGCTCGGCAGCGCATCGAAGAAAGAAACCAAGGAGTGGGAAAAGCTCTTCGCCTCCATCGCGTGAGCGACGAGCGGTCGGTTCGCTGGAAATCACCGCTGAGGTGCCGGGCGTTTCGTTAAGTATTTGTTCTGCTGCCAAAAATCTTTTGCGCGTTGGAAAAAATATCATTGACACTGCCCGGGTCCGACCCTAATATGCGCCCCGTCCTTGAGATGGGGCTATAGCTCAGCTGGGAGAGCGCTTGCATGGCATGCAAGAGGTCGACGGTTCGATCCCGTCTAGCTCCACCAAATCTCGGATAACGAATTGCCACCAACCCGCCTGCCGGCGGGTTGCGTTTCAGAAGGGATTGCGTCCCCTTCGTCTAGTGGCCTAGGACACCGCCCTTTCACGGCGGTAACAGGGGTTCGAGTCCCCTAGGGGACGCCACTTTTCGCAGTGCTTGCACTGCACGTCGAGAGACGTAAATTCGGGGCTATAGCTCAGCTGGGAGAGCGCTTGCATGGCATGCAAGAGGTCGACGGTTCGATCCCGTCTAGCTCCACCAATTCCACGGTGCGTCCGGCGGTAATGGATGCATCTCGAAGGTTTCGTCCCCTTCGTCTAGTGGCCTAGGACACCGCCCTTTCACGGCGGTAACAGGGGTTCGAGTCCCCTAGGGGACGCCAGTTTTATTTGCCCGTTTTGGGTGCCAAAGGGTCATTTCTCACGAGATGGCCCTTTTTGTTTTGCCTGCGATTCAGGCGGTCGAGGGTGTCAGGTATTCGCTGCCTTTATCGACGGCCCTCGGACGCTGCGGGTTTGCTAGGGTAGGCCGATCGGGCGGGACATCGCCGGGGCGCGCGGTCTGTTCCGTGGCGCTCTCGCGCCGCTTCCGACGCCACGACCGCTCACATATCTGCACGCGAGGTTCGCATGATCTTTCAGAAGGCCGACGGGTTCATCATCGACATCGAAGTCGGCGCCGAGCATATCGATGGGCTGGGACATGCCAACAACGCGGTCTACGTGTCATGGCTCGAACGCTGCGCCTGGGAGCATTCCCAGCATCTGGGGCTGGGGCTGGACGATTACCGGCGCCTCGACCGGGCCATGGCGGTGCTTCGCCATGAGATCGACTACCTGGCGGCAGCCTATGAAGGGGACCGGTTGCAGCTGGCGACCTGGATCGTGGATTCGGATCAGCGCTTGAAGATGAAGCGCAGCTTCCAGCTGGTTCGCCCGTCGGACGATGTGACGCTGGTCAGCGCGCTGACCACCTTCGTCTGCATCGAGCTCTCCAGCGGCAGGCCAAGGCGGATGCCACCGGAGTTCGTCGAGGGATACGGCAAGGCGCTGGTCCAGCCCTATCCGCTGGAGTTGTGAAGCGCTAGCCGCCACCCTGTTCGGGGCGCTTCGCGTCGCTCTCGCGGCGCTGCTGGGCATCCTCGCGCCAGTCCTCCTGGACCTCGTTGCGCATCTTGGTGCTCACCCCGTCGGGGTCGCGGTCATGGACGTCGACATCGCGGTCGGTGTGGGTTTCCTGCATAGCGCTGCCCTGGGTCTGGGTGCCGCTGCCCTGCTGAGCGAGCAGCTCGCTGGAAAAAGAGGCCGCTAGGACAAGCGCGCCAAGCTTTATCATGTTCATGGTCGATCTCCTGACGCGGTGACGAAGAGGACGCGTCTATTTAACCGACCCGGGCAGTCAGAAATTGTTCGTTCCACCCGATCAGGTCTTGCGCAAGCTTCGATGACGCAGCGAAAAATCATTCACGTCGATTGCGATTGCTTCTACGCGGCGATCGAGATGCGCGACGACCCGAGCCTGGCGCAGCGCCCGCTGGCCGTGGGCGGCTCGGCCGACCGGCGTGGGGTGATCTCGACCTGCAACTACGAGGCACGCGCCTTTGGCGTGCGTTCGGCCATGGCCTCGGCGCATGCCCTGAAGTTGTGTCCTGACCTGTTGATCATCAAGCCTCGCTTCGAGGCCTACCGGGAAGCCTCGCAGGAAATCCACACGATCTTTCGCACCTATACCGACCAGATCGAGCCGCTGTCGCTGGACGAAGCCTTTCTCGACGTCAGCGGATGCGAGCATTTTTCCGGCAGTGCGACACGCATCGCCCAGGACATTCGCCGACGGGTCTGGCAGCAGTTGCGCATCACGGTGTCGGCGGGCGTGGCGCCGAACAAGTTTCTCGCCAAGATCGCCAGTGACTGGAAAAAGCCCGACGGCCTGTTCGTCATCACGCCCGATCAGGTGGACGATTTCGTGCGCGTGCTGCCGGTGGCCAAGCTGCACGGCGTGGGCAAGGTGACGGCGGAAAAACTGTCGAGGCTGGGAATTCGGGACTGCGGCGATCTACGCGAGTGGAAACGGCTGGACCTGGTACGCGAGTTCGGCGCCTTCGGCGAACGGCTCTGGGGGCTGGCGCGGGGGATCGACGAGCGTCCCGTTCAGGTCGAGAGCCGGCGCCAGTCGGTGAGCGTCGAGCAGACCTACGATCGCGACCTGCCCGACCTCAACGCCTGCCTGATGCGCCTTCCCGAGCTGCTGGGCGATCTGGAGAAGCGTCTGGCGCGGCTGGACAGCGGTTACCGGCCGGGCAAGCCGTTCGTCAAGGTGAAGTTCCACGACTTCACCCAGACCACGCTGGAGCAGAGCGGGGCGGGGCTCGCGCTCGAAGACTACGCCTCGCTGATGGCCACCGCCTTCGCGCGCGGCGGCAAGCCGGTGAGGCTGCTGGGGGTCGGGGTTCGGCTGGTCGATCTGCGTGATCGCTTCGAGCAGCTGCGGCTGTTTTGAGCGGGAACGAAAAGGGCCGCATCGAGCGGCCCTTTCGCATTGCGATAAAAGAGGGGAATCCCCGGCCTGCCTGTACCAAGGTCCCCGAAACTGGTTACAGGTCCTAATGCAGGGGTTGTGCCAGTTTCGTTCGGATGGGGAATCAATCGAGCCTTGAGGCCTGTGGATCGTCCGCAGGCCCCGGCGTTTGGCGTTTGCCCCTGTCCGGGCGGCGACTGAGCGGTGCTCGCGAGCCGACATGGGCAGGGATGGCGCTTCGTCCAGCGGCTTTCAGGGGGCTTGCTGAGGCGCCTGGATGGCGCAGCGGCTCATGGGAATGCGCGAGAATGGCGCACGTCACTCCTCGGCCGGCCACAGGCGGATGGGGGCGCCCTGGGCGGGCCACAGGCGCAGCTGGTCGAGGTTGGAGATGTCCCAGCGCTGGACCTGGCCGAGGGTGTCGAGGAAGCGTCGCTCCTGCGCCATGATCGCTTCGCCGCAGGCGCGGCGCGTGCTGCCCAGTTCGCTGAAGCGAAGCTGCTCGCCGTCACGCACGTAGCTGCCGAACCAGTGGTTGCAGCCGCCGTTGCCATACGCGCGGCCTTCGGACAGGACCAGCGTGAGCTGGGTCCGGCCGATCACCGGTTCGTCACCGATCCATTCGGCGGCGTAGGTGAGGTTCTCCTGCAGCGACGTGGGCTCGGTTGCGCAGCCGCCCAGTCCGAACACCAGCGGTGAAAGCGCGAGGGCCACCGATCTCATGACTGCTGCGTCCGGCACGTGCCGCACAGGTGCTTGCCTTGCGCGACGCTCGCCCAGCCGAGCTCGGCGATGCGCGCTTCGGCGGCCGGTTTGCGGGCGGCTTCGCCCAAGGCCGCATCGACCGCGAATTCGAAGTCCAGGCGCTTCCCGCAGCTGTCGCAGTCGACCTGCCAGTTGAGGATTTCCAGTTCGCGGAACACCGGGCCCTTGGCGACCGCCAGCCATTGGCCGGGTGGATTGATCAGGTGGCGGACCTTCTCGACGGTCAGGCGCTGCGAGAGTTCGCGGCTGCCCTTGAGGGTGACCAGCAGGGTGTCGCCGGCGCGAACGGAGCCGCCGGTTCCGGTGACCTGGTAGCGTCCAGGCGCCAGTGCGCGGCATTCACTCAAGGTATGGGCGGGGTTGAGCAGGGTGTAGCGGAAATCGTGTTCGGCCATTTCGATCGACTAGCAAGCAGCAACGACTGCGGGGTTCGTCATGCTAGCACGGCGAACCCCGTCACGCTGCGGCGGCCGGGCCGCGGGCGGCGGCTCGGCCGGCGGCGCTCAAAGGCGCTTGCTGGCGAAGGTGGTCTCGAAGAAGCGCTGCATATCGGCCCAGGAGCGCTCGTCGGCCTGCTTGTCGTAGCCCAGGTCCAGGCCGTGGCCGGCATGGGCGTCGGCGTTCGGGTTGCTGAAGCCGTGCTTGGCGCCGGGCAGGCTGACGAACTGGAAGTCGGCGCCGGCCTTGACCATCTCGGTGGCGAGCGCGCCGATGTCGTCTTCGCTCACCATGCTGTCTTCGCTGCCGTGCTCGACCAATACCCGCGCCTTCACGCTACCCGGAGCGGCCCGCGTGGCGGTGGCGAGGGCGCCGTGGAAGCTGACCACGCCATCGAGCGGAACGCCCTGGCGCGCCATGTCCAGCACTACCTTGCCGCCGAAGCAGTAGCCGATGGCACCGAGCCGGGACGCGTCGGTCTGCGGCTGTGCCTTGAGCAGTTCGAGGCCCGCGTTGAAGCGGCCCTTGGCGGCGTCGGCATTGGCCAGCGCGGCTTCCATGAAGCCCATCGCGTCCTTGGGATGCTCGGTGTTCTTGCCTTCGCCGTACATGTCGATAGCCAGGGCGCTGTAGCCCAGTTCGGCCAGGTCCCGCGCGCGGCGCTTGGAATAGTCGTTCAGGCCCCACCATTCGTGGACCACGACGATGCCGGGGCGCGCGCCTTCGATGGCGTCGTCATAGGCGTAATAGCCGATCATCCGCGTGCCGTCGGCCGCCGTGTAGGGGATTTCCTGGGTCTGGATCTCGGCGTGGGCGAGCGCGCTGAAGGTCATCAGCAGGCTGAGCAGGCGTAGGCGCATCGAAGTGTCTCCCTTGGGTCATGGCCCGCCCGGGCAGGGCGGGCCGCTGTTGGACTGTTGCCGGTGGCGCGGGTTTCGGCCAAGGGATGAGTTTATGCGACGGTGGTCGGTGGTGTGGCGCGGTCCTTCGCAGGGGCAGGTGTCCGGCAAGTCATTGGCGCGATCGCACCGCACATGCCACCTGCGGTGCGGTCTGTGGTAGGTTGCGCGCGTTTTTTTGCCTGCTCGACGGAGACCGGACGCCCATGGCAACTCCCACTGACACGACCCACCTCAGGCAGGGCACGGCAGCCTATCGGCGGGCGACGCTGGCGTTGTTCTGTGCAGGTTTCGCCACCTTCGCGCTGCTGTACTGCGTGCAGCCCCTGTTGCCGTCCCTCGCTTCGGCGTTCCGGGTGTCGGCGGCCAGCAGCAGTCTGGTGTTGTCGCTGAGCACGCTCAGTCTCGCGGTCAGCCTGCTGGTCGCCGGCGCGCTGGGCGAAGCCTGGGGGCGCAAGCCGGTGATGGCCGCCGCGCTGGGACTTTCATGCCTGCTCGGGCTGGCCTGCGTGCTGGTCGAGTCCTGGCAGCTGCTGCTGATCCTGCGCACGCTGCTCGGGGTGGCGCTGAGCGGGTTGCCGGCGCTGGCGATGGCTTACGTCGGCGAGGAATTCGAGCCCGCATCGCTGCCCGCGGCGATGGGTCTGTACATCGGTGGGACGGCGCTGGGCGGGTTGCTCGGTCGGCTCCTGGCCGGCCTGCTCAGCGATATCGGTGGCTGGAAACTGGCGTTGGGTGGCATCGCCGCAATGGCCCTGCTGTCGCTTGCACTGTTCTTCTGGCTGCTGCCGGCTTCCCGGCATTTCAAGGCCCAGCCGCTGTCGCTGCGCGGGCTGGCCGGCAACTTCGCCGCTCACCTGCGCAGCCCCATACTGCGCCGGCTGTTTCTGCTCGGCTTCCTGCTGATGGGCGGCTTCGTCGCCCTGTTCAACTACATCGGCTTTCGCCTGGCGGGGGACCCGTTCAGGTTGTCTTCCACCGTCATCGGTCTGCTGTTCACCGTCTACCTGGCGGGCATCCTCAGTGCCGGCTGGGCAGGGCGGCTGGTGCCGCGGTTCGGCGCGCGACAGGTGTTGCTGCTGGGGGTCGCGCTGATGCTGGTCGGCGTCGGTCTCTGCGCGACGCCGTGGCTGGCGGCCATCATCCTCGGGCTGGGGTTGTTCACCCTGGGATTCTTCGCGGCCCATGCGGTGGCCAGCGGGCAGGTGGGCTATCACGCCCAGGGCGCCAAGGCGCAGGCTTCGGCGCTCTATCTGTTCGCCTATTACCTGGGGTCGAGCCTGGTGGGCTACCTGGGTGGCTACATCTGGGAGCATGCCGGCTGGCTGGCGCTGGTCGCCGCGCTGGCGGGCCTGTTCGTGCTCGCTGGTGGACTGGCGCGACGCTTGCCATAGCGCCACGCGGGCTCATTCCTCGCGTTGCCGTCCGCTGAAGGTCAGCGTGGCCCGGCAGCGCCGGCAGATGTAGCGCCGTCCCTTGGCCACCAGCGCGTGGCGCTGCGCGGTGAAGGCGAACTCCTGTTCGGCGCAGTCGCAGCGGTAAAGGTAGCGGGTGCCGCGCCGGCGGGGCACTTCGTAGGTGTGGCAGCGGTCGGGGGGCAGCTCGTACACACCGCGCATGATCAGCTGCCATTCTTCCCCGTGGGGCCTGATGTGCGGGCCGAACAGCTGGTGGGCGACCAGGTGGGCGACTTCGTGCGCCACCGTCTGGTGCAGGAAATGCTCGCGGTTCTGTTCGTAGAGCTGGGCGTTGAAGCGCAGCAGGTTTTGCTGCAGATGCGCGACGCCGGCCTTCTGCCCGCGCAGCTTGAGGCTGACCTCGGGGCGGGCAAAGGGCTGTTTGAAAAAGGCCTCGGCGAGCTGATAGCAGCTCTCCACACGGGCCAGCAGGCGTTCGGGCATGATCGGGGCTCCAGGCAGGCCGCGATTATGCCAAAAGCGGGCAGCCCTTACAGACCGCCTGGCTCTTCCTGGGGTCGCTCGTCCTGGGTGCCGTAGCTCTGGGCTTCCTGGACGGTGCGCTCGTAGGTGGGGTCGAGGGCCAGCACCCAGAACAGGATCATCGGCACCTTGAGGTTGACCAGCACCAGCAAGCCGATGCCCCAGGTGCAGGCGCCGTAGAAGAAGGTCTTGCGCTTGTCGATGTGCATGAACCTGGGCAGGCCGATGAACAGCAGGTAGGTCGAATAGGCGCCGGCGGCGAGCAGCACGAAGATGGCCATCCAGCGCGTCGGATAGAGCGCGCCCAGCCCGGCGATCAGGAAGGGGCTGATGATGTAGGCCACGAAGCCCACGCACTGGTTGAAGGTCGCGCGGGATTCGAAGTGGCGCGACAGCCAGCGCAGCAGCAGGCCCATGATGAAGGTGCCGAGGATGATGGTGATGTAGATCAGCCCGCTCAGCAGCAGTGCGCTGCGGGTATCGAGGCGGATGCGCTCCGCATCGACCAGGCTCCAGCCGACGTAGCGGGTACCGATGAACATGCAGATCGCCGGCAGCAGGGTGAACAGCAGCAGGTGGGGAATGTACTTCGAGCTGTTCTTCGCCTCGTCGCGGCGAATGTCCGCCCAGGCCTTTTCAGGCTTGGTCATCAGGGTAAACAGGTGCGGGATCATTGGACTCTCCATCTGCCTTCGGGAGCCGTCATGCGATTCGGTTCGCAGGCCGGTGATGCTGTTTAGAACGGCAGATGAAGCGAGGGTTTCGTTGCCGGTGCGGGTGCGACAATGAAACGGGCCGCGCAAGGCGGCCCGTTGGCGGGATCATGGCGGTCAGCGCACGTAGACCGGGCCGATCCCCATGCCCCAGGTGATGACCGACACGGCGATGATGGCCACCAGCACGACCAGCCCCACCGCCAGCACCGAACTGGAGAACAGGAAGCCCTCGTCGGACGGAATGTTCATGAAGGTCGGCATGCCCACGTAGAGCAGGTACACCGTGTAGCAGATCGAGGCGGTGCCCACCAGCATGCCCAGCCACAGGTGCGGGTAGAGCGCCGCGAGGCCACCGATGAACAGGGGCGTTGCCGTGTAGGCGGCGAACACCACGCACTGGGAGAAGGTCGGGTTGGAATCGTAGGTGCGCGACATCCAGTGGATGAAGGCGCCCATCACCGCAACGCCGGCGAGCATGCACAGGTAGGACATCAGCGTGAGCTGGAAGGCGCTCGATTCGGTGAGCTTCACCGGTGTGCCGCCGCCGATGCTCCAGCCCATCTGCGTTGTGCCGATGTAGGCGGAAACGGCCGGAATCGCGGCCAGTATCAGCACATGGGTCAGGTACATGTGGCTGATGGTCTCTTCTTCCCCGCGAATCTGTTGCCACTCTTGGCCCGGATGCGTGAACAGGCCCCATACATGATTGATCATGCAGACTCTCCTCTTGGTAGGAGGTCGCGCGCGTAACCAATCGTCCCCGGCGTGCGACCTTGTGTCGCAGTATAGGAAGCCGGGCACGCCGCGTGCGGCGTGGGTTAGAGCGTTTCGAAGCTAGCGGTTCAGCGGTAATAGCGCTGCAATATTTCCATCGCCAGGTTGATCGACTGCAGGCGCGTGGTGCTGCCGCCTCGGTCGGGATGATGCAGGCTGACCAGCTGCCGGTAGCGCAGCTTGATGGCCGCGAGGGTCAGCGGCTGCGGCGCCGCGTCGAGTTCGAACAGTTCCAGCGCCGCACGCTTTTCGTCGCCGCCCTGCATGCGCGTCCAGAAGCTTTCGAGCAGCTTCTCGACGTCTTCCTCGCGGGTGTCGCGCAGGTTGCTCAGGTCCAGGTAGTACGTGCGCAGCGGGTCCTGGAGCGCCACCTCGTCGCTGCCTTCGGCGTAGGGCAGCAGCTGGATGCACAGCGGGGAGATCGACAGCTGCGCCGAGCGTTCGGCCAGCAGGCGGTCTCGCAGCAGGTAGAGGGCGTTGAACACCAGGAAGTGCGTACGGAACAGCACCAGCTTGTCCGTCAGCGGAAGGTTCGGGATGCGCGTGCTGTGACGGCTCTTGAGCTGCTGGATGAGCTGGTATTCGCCGCAGCCCTGGGGCTGCTCGCGCAGGAGTATCAGCAACTGGTCGGGGAGCTCCAGCTCCGGGGGTAGGTCCTTGTTCATCGATGCAGCCTAGCACGGGCGGCGCGGCAGCGGACGGTCGGCCAGTCGATGGGGTAGGGGCGCGGCACGTTTGTGCGTAAAATGCGCGCCTTTCGCACTATTCCCGGATTCCTGAGCACCATGGGCACCCTTTCGGTCAACCAGAACAAACTGCAGAAACGCATCCGTCGTCTCGCCGGCGAAGCCGTCACCGATTTCAACATGATCGAGGACGGCGACAAGGTGATGGTCTGCCTGTCCGGCGGCAAGGATAGCTACACCATGCTCGACGTGCTGCTCTATCTGCAGAAGGTGGCCCCGATCCGCTTCGAGATCGTCGCGGTGAACATGGACCAGAAACAGCCCGGCTTCCCCGAGCACGTGCTGCCGCAGTACCTGGAATCGGTAGGGGTGCCGTACCACATCATCGAGAAGGACACCTACTCGGTGGTCAAGGAGAAGATCCCCGAGGGCAAGACCACCTGCTCGCTGTGTTCGCGCCTGCGCCGCGGGACGCTGTACACCTACGCCGACGAGATCGGCGCGACCAAGATGGCCCTCGGGCACCATCGCGACGACATCCTCGAGACCTTCTTCCTCAACATGTTCTACGGCGGCACCCTGAAGGCCATGCCGCCCAAGCTGCTGTCCGACGACGGGCGCAACGTGGTGATTCGCCCCCTGGCCTACTGCAACGAGGCCGATATCGAAGCCTACGCGCGGATCCGGGAGTTCCCGATCATCCCGTGCAACCTCTGCGGCTCGCAGGAAAACCTGCAGCGCCAGGTGGTCAAGGAGATGTTGCAGGAGTGGGAGCGCAAGAGCCCCGGACGCACCGAGATCATGTTCCGCGCCTTGCAGAACGTGGTGCCCTCGCAGCTGGCCGATCGCAACCTCTTCGACTTCCAGAGCCTCAGGATCGACGACAGCGCGACGCCGCGCTTCCTCGACGTGATGAGTCTGTAAGGCAGGCCGATGCGCGACTATAAATGGCTGCATGAGTACTGCCTGAACCGCTTCGGCTCGGCCGCGGCGCTGGAGGCGCGTCTGCCGCAGCCGCTGACCCCCGAGCAGCTCAGGGCCATCCCCGACGACCGTTACCTGTCGCAACTGAGCCTGCGCATCTTCCGTGCCGGACTCAAGCACAGCCTGGTGGATGCCAAGTGGCCGGCCTTCGAGCAGGCGTTCTTCGGTTTCGATCCGCACAAGGCGGTGCTGATGGGCGGCGAGCACATCGAGCGGCTGATGCAGGACGCCCGGCTGATCCGCCACCTGGGCAAGCTCAAGAGCGTGCCGCGCAACGCGCAGCTCATCCTCGACGTGCAGCGGGAGCGGGGCAGCTTCGCCGCGCTGATCGCCGACTGGCCCGTGACCGACATCGTCGGGCTCTGGCGCTACCTGGCGAAGCACGGCAACCAGATGGGCGGGCTGTCGGCGCCGCGCTTTCTGCGCATGGTCGGCAAGGACACCTTCGTCACTACTCAGGACGTGGTGGCGGCGCTGAGCGCCCAGGGGATCATCGACAAGGCGGCGACCAGTCAGCGCGACCTCGCCGCGGTCCAGGCCGCCTTCAACGAATGGCAGACCCAGAGCGGGCGCCCGCTCTGCCAGCTATCGTTCATGCTGGCGCACACGGTCAACCACTGAGCGGTCGGCGTGCGCTCTTCACCCGAAGGAGCCGCCATGGAGCGGAACATTGCACGCCTGGTCGAGGCCCTTGGCCAGGCCGAACGCACGCTGATCATCACCGGCGCGGGCCTTTCGGCCGATTCGGGGCTGCCGACCTATCGCGGGCTGGGTGGTCTGTACAACGGTCATACGGCCGAAGGCCTGCCCATCGAGGCCGCGCTGTCCGGGCCGATGCTGGCCCGCGACCCGGCGCTGTGCTGGAAGTACCTGGCCGAACTGGGCAAGGCTTGCCTGGGGGCGAGGCCGAACGCCGGCCATCACGCCATCGCCGATTACCAGCGACGTGCGCCCGGCTGCTGGGTCCTGACCCAGAACATCGATGGTTATCACCGCGCCGCCGGTAGCCCGCCCGAGCGGCTGATCGAGATCCACGGCGAGCTGCAGCCCTTGTTCTGCCAGCGCTGCGGTAGCCCGGACCCCGAGCTCGACGCCCATCTGGGCCGGCCGCTGCCGCCACGCTGCGCGCAGTGTGGCGGGGTGCTGCGACCGCCGGTGGTGCTCTTCGAGGAGATGCTGCCGGCGCAGGCGCTCGAGACGCTGCAGCGTGAAGTCGTGCGGGGCTTCGATGTGGTACTGGCGGTGGGCACCACGGCGAGCTTTCCCTACATCGTCGAGCCGATCCTGCGAACCCGCCAGCAGGGCGGCTTCACCGCCGAGATCAACCCGGCCGAAACGGAGCTCTCGGGCATTTTCGACGTACGTCTCGCCGCGAGCGCGGCAGACGTTTTGCCGCACGCACTTGGTCACATTTCCCGTGATAGAAATTGATCATCGACCCCATTGAAGGCATAGTCGCGCCACCTTCAATTTCCCAGACACGGTCGTGCCCATGCTCAAACGCTTCGCACCCCTCGTGCCTTTCGCACTCTTTGCTCTGCTGGGCGCCTGCGCGACGGCGCCCCAGACCCCCGACAGCGGTGCCACCGCCCAACCGATCCGCGCCGCGGTCGGTCCGGCCAAGCTCAAGCTTTCCGAACTGCCCGAAGCGCCTGCCGAGGTGCAGGTCGGCGATTTCGACCAAGACCATGACTACAGGCTGCCGCAGCTGGCCGACAGCGTTCTCGAGCGCGGCTTCGGCCTGGTGGGCACGCCTTACCGCTACGGCGGCCGTTCGGTGAAGACCGGCTTCGACTGCAGCGGCTTCGTCGGTTTCGTGTTCCGCAAGGAGACCGGGATCGAGCTGCCTCGCTCCACCGGCGAGATGATCAAGCTGGACGCCCCCAGGATACGCCGCGATCAGCTCGTCCCCGGCGACATCGTCTTCTTCAACAACCGTGGTCGCGGTCGTGTCAGCCATGCGGGCATCTACATCGGCGACGACCAGTTCATCCATTCGGCCAGCCGCCGCAGCGGCGGCGTTCGTGTCGACAGCCTGGACGATGCCTACTGGCGCGCCAGCTTCATGGAAGCCAAGCGCATCCTCGCGTCGGCGCCGTCGAGCCAGGTGATCGCGCGGCATCCGTAATCTTCTGTAATCACGGCGGTGCTCTGCGCCGCTGCTCCTGGTCTTTCGCGGGTTGCGTTCCGGCAGGCATGGCGGCAGAGTGACAGCTTTCCGTCCGGACCGCCTGCCATGCCTGTTACGGCTCGCCTCTGCGTCATTTCCCTGCTTGCCCTGTTGGCCGCATGCGCCAGCCAGCCGCCATCGGCTCCGCCGGTCGCGCCGCAGATCGTCGCACCTGCCGGAAGCTTTCCCCGCGCCGCCGAAGACGTGCTGTTCCGCGCCCTGGGCCTGGTCGGCACGCCCTATCGCTACGGCGGCAACACCCCCGAAGGCGGTTTCGACTGCAGTGGCCTGATCGGCTACGTCTACCGCGATGCGGCGGGCGTCGCGCTGCCGCGCACCACCCAGGAACTCAGCCGCATGCGCGCTTCCTCGGTGCGCGCCGATGCGCTGGGCCCGGGCGACCTGGTGTTCTTCGCCACCAGTGGCGGCAGCCGTGTCAGCCATGCCGGCATCTACGTGGGCGAGGGGCGCTTCGTCCATGCCCCGTCGACGGGCGGAACGGTGCGCCTGGACAGCCTCTCCAATGGCTACTGGAAGAACAGTTTCCTGAGCGCCAAGCGCGTGCTCGACAACGAGCGCCTGGCCCACAATCCCTAGCCGGCCACATCCGCGCCGGCCGCCTGACCGGAGACCGCAATGACCGCGCGCACCCTTCAGCTCGACGACGCCCTCCATCGCTACCTGCTCGACGTATCGCTGCGCGAATCCGCGCTGCTGCGTCGTCTGCGCGAGGAAACCCAGGCCCTGCCCCGGGCGAGCTGGCAGATATCGCCGGAGCAGGGCCAGTTCATGAACCTGCTGGTGCGCCTGATCGGTGCCCGGCGGATCGTCGAGGTCGGCACCTTCACCGGCTACAGCGCGCTGTGCATGGCCGAGGCGATGGGGGAGCAGGGCCGGCTGATCTGCTGTGACCTGCCGGGTGACTACCATGCGATCGCCCGGCGTTTCTGGGAGGAGGCGGGTGTCGCCCCGCGCATCGACCTTCGCCCGGGGCCGGCGCTCGACACCCTGGCCACGCTGCGCGAGGAGGTTGCCCCCGGGCATTTCGACCTGATCTTCATCGACGCCGACAAGGCCAACTATCCGCAGTATCTGGAGCACGCCCTGGTGCTGGTGCGCGAGGGCGGGCTGATTCTCTTCGACAACACCCTGTGGAGCGGCCGGGTCCTCGAAACCGAACCGGCGAGCGCCGATACCCGGGCGATCCAGGCGCTCAACCTGGCCTTGCGCGACGACGAGCGCGTCGACCTTTCGCTGCTGCCGCTCGGCGACGGGCTGACGATCTGCCGCAAGCGTTGAGCCATGGCGCAGACGATCCGGTTGCCGCCCCAGCCGCAGGCCTGCGAGCTGTGCGGACGCGAGGCCGTCCTGACGCGCCACCACCTGATCCCAAAATCCCTGCACGACAAGCCCTACGTGCGCAAGCGCCACGGGCGCCTGGAGCGCATCACCGCCACGCTGTGGGTCTGCCGGCCCTGCCATGACCAGATCCACAAGGTGCTGAGCGAGAAAGAGCTGGCACTCCTCTACAACACCCGCGAAGCGCTGCTGGCGCATCCGCGGATTCAGACTTTCGTCCAATGGCTTTCGCGCAAACCGGCCGGATTCATGCCGCGGCACTAGTGCTGCGGGGCATTGCCGCGCTGTCGGTCAGAAAATCGCCCGATACGCCTCATCTATTTCCGGATGTTTCCGATAGCCGATGAGGCTACTATCTGGGCCCCTTTTCTGGCTGCGCGCCATGCGCGTGAACGTCCCCCTTTCCGGTACTCCGCAATGCTGTCCTCGATTCTGATAGGCCTGGCCCTGATCGCGCTGCTCGGCGTGATATTCGAAGAAAAAACCCACGTGAACAAAGCCAAGGTGACCCTGTTCTTCGGCACCCTGTCCTGGGTGCTGCTGTTCGTGTTCTCCTCGCCCGGCGAAGAGCGGGGCCTGGTGATCGAAAGCCTCAACGAAAACATCGCCGACATCGCCGGGCTGTGGATCTTCCTGGTCGCGGCCATGACCTTCGTCGCCTACCTGAACAAGAAGGGCATGATCGAGACGCTGATCTACCTAGTCCTGCCGGCGCGGATCAGCGAGCGCGCCTTGCTGTTCCTCACCGCGCTGTTCTGCTTCGTGTTCTCGTCGCTGGCCGACAACATCACCGCCACGCTGGTGTCGATCACCCTGATCCTGTCGCTGCGACTGGATGCGGCCAAGACCATCAAGTTCGCGACCCTGGTGGTGTTCGCGGTTAACTCCGGTGGCGTGGCGCTGATCACCGGCGATGTCACCACCCTGATGATCTTCCTCGCCGGCAAGGTCAAGATTCTCCAGTTGCTGGCCCTGGCGCTGCCCGCGTTCGCCGCCGTGATGCTGCTCGCCTTCATGCTCTCGATTGGCATGAGCGGCGAGGTGACGGTGACCAAGAAGCGCACCGAGGTACGTGGCGTGGACGTGGCCATTGCGCTGATCTTCCTGGGCACCATCCTCTCGACCATCGCCGGCAATTTCTTCTTCCAGATCCCGCCGGTGCTGACCTTCCTGACTGGCCTGTCGATCATGTTTCTGGTGGCCCGCTTCTTCAACGAGGACAACGACACCGATCCGATCCTGGAGTACGTGCGTCAGGTCGAGTTCGAAACCCTGTTCTTCTTCCTCGGCATCCTGCTGCTGGTCGGCATGCTCAAGGAAATCCAGGTGCTCGACGGGCTGGTGCGTGTCTACGACATGATCCCGGCCGTGGCCGCGAACTACCTGATGGGCGTGCTCTCGGCCGCGATCGACAACGTGCCGCTGACCGCCGCGCTGCTCAAGTCCGGGCTGGTCATGGGCACGGCCGAATGGATGGTGCTGACCTATGCGGTGGGGGTGGGCGGCTCGCTGCTGGTCATCGGCTCGGCGGCCGGCATCGTCGCGATGAGCAAGGTGCCCGGCCTGACCTTCGGCAGCTACCTCAAGTATTTCCTGTTCCTGTTCATCGCCTTCAACTGCGGTTTCGCCGGGGTTTACCTGCTGGGCCAGCTGATGGCTGCCGGGTAGCTGCGGGTGGCGCGCGCCATCGCGCAGATGTTTCCTGATCCTTCGCAACGGAATTTCCCTGCACAACGAAGGGTCTAGCCCCCTGAGCCTGGCGGCAAACCGACGCCAGCCGGAGTGAAGGAAGGGGTGCGATGGCGATCAGCCGACCCGGTCGTTGGAGCGCCGGCCTTGCCGGTTTCGTGTTGATCGTGGCGAACACGCTGTGCGCCGCGGCCACGCCGCAGGACGACGACTCGCTCGCCCGCGGCGAATACCTGGCCCGCGCGGGCAACTGCCTGAGCTGCCACACCCGCGAGGGCGGGGCGCCGTTCGCCGGCGGCGTGCCGTTCGAAACGCCGTTCGGCACGCTCTATTCCACCAACATCACCCCGGATCGCGACACCGGCCTCGGCCAGTGGAGCGACGAGGACTTCGTGCGCGCCCTGCACGAAGGCATCGGCCGCCGGGGCGAACACCTCTATCCGGCCTTTCCCTACACCGCCTATACCAAGATGAGCCGCGACGACGTCCTGGCCATCAAGCAGTACCTGGACGGCCTCGAGCCGGTCGCCTACCAGCCGCCGGAGAACCGGCTGCGCTTTCCGTTCAACCAGCGCGCCACGCTGGCAGCCTGGAAGCTGGTGAATTTCGAGGCCGGGCGGTTCCAGCCCGATCCGAACGCCAGCGACGAGGTCAACCGCGGCGCCTACCTCAGCGATGCCGTCGGCCACTGCGGCGAGTGCCATACCCCGCGGACCTTCACCCAGGGGCTCGACAAGCAGCGGCATTACGCCGGGGCGACGCAGCAGGGCTGGACGGCATGGAACATCACCAGCCATGCGCGCGGTATCGGCGACTGGTCGCAGGACAAGCTGGTTCGCTACCTGTCGACCGGCCACCAGCGTGGCGAGGCGGTCGCCGGAGGGCCGATGGCCGAAGTGGTCAGCGACAGCCTGAGCTGGCTCAGCGACGAGGACATCCGGGCGATCGCGAGCTACCTCAAGCAACTGCCCGCCCGCGAGGGCACGGTGCCGGCGCGCAGCGAAATCGAACCGGCCGGACCCGATCCGGACGATCCGATCCACGGGCTTTTCGTGGCGGCCTGCGAGAGCTGCCACTACCCGGACGATCGGGGCGCCGGCGGTCCTTATCCCTCGTCCTTTCCCAATTATTCGGCCGTGCGCGACCCGGCCGGCACCAACCTGATCCGGGTGATGCTCGACGGTCTGGTGCGCGGCGGTCGCGCCAATCCGGCCTTCATGCCGGCCTATCGCGACCTGCTCACCGACGAACAGATCGCCGAGCTGGCCACCTACATCGGCCAGCGGTTCGGCGGCCACGACACCACTTTCAGCGCGGACGACGTTGCCGCGCTGCGCGACTGACAGGAGCGTCCCATGGCCCTTTCTCTGCACGTCAATGGCCAGGTTCACCCGGTGTCGGCCGACGCCGATACGCCGTTGCTCTATGTGCTGCGCAACGAGCTCGGCCTGAAGGGGCCCAAGTTCGGTTGCGGGCTGGGCGAATGCGGCGCCTGCACCGTGCTGGTCGAGGGCTCGCCGGTCCGCTCGTGCGTGTTGCCGGTGGCGTCGTTCGCCGAGCGCGAGGTGACCACCCTCGAAGGGCTGGGGAACGCCGACAATCCCCATCCGCTGCAACAGGCCTTCATCGACGAGCAGGCCGCCCAGTGCGCCTACTGCATCCCGGGCATGATCATGTCCGCCCAGGCGCTGCTCGCCCGGGTGCCGGAGCCCAGCGAGGCGCAGATCAGGCAGGCGTTGATGGCCAACCTCTGCGGCTGCGGCACCCACGTGCGGATCCTGCGCGCGGTGCAGCGGGCGGCCCGCGCCATGGCCGGGGAGCGCCGGGTATGAGCGGATTTTCCCGGCGTCGATTCCTGCAGGGCTGCTCGGCGGCGCTGGTGGTGGGGTTCAGCCTGATTCGTCCGGTCTCGACCCTGGCGGCCCAGGCGCTGGCGGCCGACGCGCCGGACAAGCCCATCGATGGCGAGCAGCTCGACGCCTGGCTGGTGGTTCGCGACGACGGCCACGTGGTGGTCTACAGCGGCAAGGTGGAGCTGGGCACCGGTATCGAGACGGCGCTGCGGCAGATCGTGGCCGAGGAGCTGGGCGTCGCCTTCGCCGCGACCTCGCTGGTTCAGGGCGATACGCAGCTGACGCCGAACCAGGGCGTCACGGCGGGCAGCAAGACGATCCAGGTCGGTGGCCGGCAGTTGCGCCGCGCGGCCGCCACGGCCCGCGAGGCCCTGCGCCAGCGTGCGGCCGAGGCGCTCGGGGTACCGGGCGATGCGTTGCAGCTGCAGGACGGCCGGGCCAGCGTGCGGGAGCGGACGGAGCAGGCCGTCAGCTACGCCGAGCTGATCGGTGGACGGCCCTTCGCCCAGCCGGTCGACCGCTCGGCGCCGCTGCTCGCGCCGGCGAGCTACCGCCTGGTCGGCACCTCGGTGCCGCGGGTGGACATACCGCCCAAGCTGTTCGGCGAGTTCAGCTTCGTCCAGGACATCCGCCTGCCGGGCATGCTCCACGGCCGGGTGATACGTCCGCCCATCACCGGCGTCAGCGCCCTGGAGGCGAAGATCGAGTCGCTCGACGACAGCGCCTTGCCCGACGGCGTGCAGGTGGTGCGCCGGGGCGCCTTTCTGGGCGTGGTGGCGCAGAGCGAGTGGGCCGCGATCCAGGCGGCGCGATCACTGAAGGTGCAGTGGTCGCACGACGTGGCGCTGCCGGAGATGGAACGGCTGTACGACTACCTCGAGGCGCTGCCGGCCAGCACGTCGCGCATCGTCGACCGGGGCGAACTGCACCCGCAGTTCGAGGCGGCCGCCCGGGTGCTGGAGGCGCGGTACGAATGGCCTTACCAGAACCATGACTCCATAGGCCCGTCCTGTGCGGTGGCCGATGTGCGTGATGGGGACATCACCGTCTGGTCCGGCACCCAGGGGCCGCACCAGTTGCGCGAGGTGCTGGCGGCCCTGGCCGAACGGCCGAAGGAGTCGATCCGGGTGATCTACGCCGAAGCTTCGGGTTGCTACGGCCACAACGGTGCCGACGATGTCGCCGGCGATGCGTTGCTGCTGTCCCAGGCGGTCGGCCGACCGGTGCGGGTGCAGTGGTCGCGTGAGGACGAACATGGCTGGAACCCCAAGGGCCCGGCGATGCGGATGCGCATGCGGGGCGCGCTGAACGATGCGGGGGAGGTGCGGGGCTGGCACTTTCGCAACTGGACGCCGACGCACTCGACGCGCCCGGGTCCGGATGCCGGCGACCGTGCCCTGCTGGCAGGCATGCTGATCCACGGCATGCCGGAATTCAGCCGCCACGTGGGCGGCGATCGCAACGCGCCGGTCGACTATCGCTTCGAGCACTGCCGGGTCGAGGTGAACTGGCTGAAGGTCGCCGACACGCCGCTGCGCCCATCGGCCTTGCGCGGCCTGGGCGCGGTGCAGAACTGTTTCGCCAACGAGAGCTTCTTCGACGAACTGGCCCATGCGGCCGGCCGCGATCCGCTCCAGATGCGGCTGCAGTATCTGGACGACCCGCGTGCACGCGCGGTGCTCGAGGCGGCGGCCGAGCGTGCCGGCTGGCAGACGCCACGGCGGGGCGAGCGACGCTGGCGCGAAGGTACCGTCAGCGGTCGCGGGCTGGCCTATGCGCGCTACGAGAATGAAAACGCCTATGTCGCGGTGGTCGCCGATGTCGAGGTGAGCGAGCGGGGCGTGCGGGTCACACGGGTCACCGTGGGCCATGACTGCGGGCTGATCATCAACCCCGACGGGGTGCGCAACCAGGTCGAAGGCAACGTGGTACAGGCGATCAGCCGTACCCTGAAGGAGCAGGTGATCTTCGGCCGCGAAGGGGTGACCAGCCTGGAGTGGGGCGCCTATCCGCTGATCACCTTCGCCGAGGTGCCGGAGGTCGACATCGTGTTGATCGACCGCCCCGGCGAGCCTTCGGTGGGCGCCGGCGAGGCGGCCAGCGCGCCGATACCGGCGGCCATCGGCAACGCGATCTTCGATGCGACCGGCTTGCGCCTGCGTCAGGCGCCCTTCACCCGGCAGCGCCTGCTGGCGGCGCGCGACGCCTGAATCACCAGTGCAGGTTGAAGTGCGAACCGAGCACGAAATGCCCGTCGAGCAGATCCCAGCGCTCCACGCACACGGCTTTCCGGCCTTCGGTACGCAGGCGCAGTCGATTGAACGAGTTGGGCGAGGTGCCGCGCACCCGGGAGGAGAGGGTGGTGCCGGCCTGCACCATCCAGATCTCCCGTGACAGGCTCTGGTACTGCTTGGACAGTGGCAGCACGTAGGGCAGGTGGATATGCCCGCCCATGACCATGTCCAGGCCGGCCTCGGCCCAGCGTTCGAGGGCGGGTTGCGCGCCGTGCTGCAGGTTTCTCAGGTCGCTCGGCACCATCGCGCCGAACGGCTGGTGGGCGACCACGATGCTGACCTTGCGCCGGTCGCTGCGCTCGAGCTTGCGGCACACCGCGTCGACCTGTTCGGGCGTCACCAGGCCGTCCTTGTGCCGTTTCGGCGCCGTGGTGTTGAGGCCGATGATCAGCGCATCCTCGTTCTCGAAGGTCGGCTCCAGGTCGTCGCCGAAATGTTTGCGGTACTGGCCGTAGGGGCTGAGGAAGCGGCGCACTAGGTTGTACAGCGGAATGTCGTGGTTGCCGGGGATCACCAGGCTGTCGGGAATGCCGTGGCCTTCGAGGCGCTGCATGAAGGCACGGGCCGCGGCGAACTGGGCCGGGCGGGCGCGCTGGGTGATGTCGCCGGACAGGATCAGCAGATCGGCTCCATGCTCCACCACGTGCCGTTCCATGGCGTCGAGAACCGCCGGCTGTTCCGTGCCGAAGTGGGTGTCGGAGATCTGCAGGATATGGGTCATGGGGCTCGGGCATCCTTCTTGTCGTGAGCGATGAGCATTGCTCATTCGAAGCTCGAGCGCGCCGGGCGTTCCGATGGGCGCGCAACGAGATGCAACAGCGCGGCGCAGGTGGGTGCGTCGGTTGCGCTCGGCAGGGCCTTACTCTAACCTGCGCCGCTTGCCTCAGGTGTCCGCTGGCCAAGCCAGACGGGTGAAACAGGGAAGCCGGTCCATTCTCGCGAAGATTCCGGCGCTGCCCCCGCAACGGTAGGCGAGTCGAGAACCCTAACATGCCCGAGACGCACGCGTCGCACGGCAAGGGTTGCAACAGATGCGTGGCGGCCCTTGCGGCCCGCGCGGTCTCGCTCGCAAGCCCGGAGACCGGCCTGTCGCAGTCCATGGCATGCCGCGCGTGCCTGTCGGGCGCATTGCCGCGTCCCTCGGGTGATCGCCTGCCTTTGCATGAGTCGTGCGGGTGGCACGACGGAGACCCGACCGTGTTGCGCACACCGCTTTGCCTGCCGTCGACTTCGCCTCGACCGGCCGTTTTGCTTCGGTCCTCCCTCGCCGGGCTTTCGCCTCGTCCCGCCGCCGATTACCGCGTCCGCCACCTTGCGTCATGCAGGGGTCCGTCGCGGGCGAATCCGAGGAGTGACACCCCATGAGTGAGTCAGACGAGCGCGACGCCCGCCACCGGGTGCGCATGCTGCGCAAGAAGGCCGTGATCGACGGCAGGATCGCCCAGGCCCGGGACGAATACGGCCTGCTGCTGGTGCATACCGGCAACGGCAAGGGCAAGAGCAGCTCCGCCTTCGGCATGGTCGCGCGCGCCCTGGGGCACGGCATCAGGGTGGGCGTGGTGCAGTTCATCAAGGGCGCGGCGAGCACCGGCGAGGAAGCGTTTTTCCGGCGCTTTCCCGACGAGGTGCGCTACCACGTGATGGGCGAGGGCTTCACCTGGGAAACCCAGGATCGCCAGCGCGACCGGCTAAAGGCCGCCGAGGCCTGGCAGGTGGCCGTCTCCCTGCTGCGCGATCCGGCCATCGGCCTGGTGGTGCTCGATGAACTCAACATCGCCCTCAAGCACGGTTACCTCGACCTGGAGCAGGTGCTGGCCGACATCGAGTCGCGGCCGCTGCTGCAGCATGTGGTGGTGACGGGGCGTGGCGCGCCGGACGAACTGATTGCGGCGGCCGATACCGTGACCGAGATGAGCCTGGTCAAGCACGCCTTCAAGGCCGGGGTGAAGGCGCAGAAGGGGGTCGAATACTGATGCCCGCCTGCACGCCTCGGCGCCGCGCGCCATGAACGATCGCCACTGCCCGGCGCTGCTGATCGCCGCGCCCGCTTCCGGCCAGGGCAAGACCACCGTGACCGCCGCGCTCGCCCGGCTTTACAGCCGTCAGGGCAAGCGGGTGCGGGTGTTCAAGTGCGGCCCGGACTTCCTCGATCCGATGATCCATGCCCGCGCCAGCGGCCAGCCGGTGTACCAGCTGGATTTGCGCATGGTGGGCGAGGCCGATTGCCGGCGCCTGCTCTGGGACGCGGCGGGCGAGGCCGACCTGATTCTCATCGAAGGGGTGATGGGGCTGTTCGACAGCAGCCCTTCGGCCGCCGATCTGGCGCGCCTGTTCCAGATTCCGGTGCTGGCGGTGATCGACGGCTCGGCCATGGCCCAGACCTTCGGCGCCATGGCCCACGGCATGGCCACCTACCAGCCGGACCTGCCGTTCTCCGGGGTGCTCGGCAATCGCGTTGGCAGCCTGCGCCACGGCGAGATCCTGCGCGCCGCGGTGCCGGACGGGATTCGCTGGTACGGCGCCTTGCCGCGCAGCGCCGAGTTCGAGCTGCCGAGCCGACACCTCGGGCTGGTCCAGGCCGAGGAACTGGCCGATCTCGATGCCCGCCTGGATGCGGCGGCCGATGCCCTGGTGGCCAGTTCGGACGTCAGCCTGCCGCCCCCGGTGCGCTTTGCCGCGAGCGCCGCGCCGACGGTGGAGCGGCTGCTCGACGGCGTGCGCATCGGCGTCGCGCGCGATGCCTCCTTCGCCTTTCTCTACCAGGCCAACCTCGACCTGTTGCACGCGCTGGGCGCCGAGTTGCGCTTCTTCTCGCCGCTCGCCGACGCCCGGCTGCCCGAGGTGGACAGCCTGTACCTGCCCGGCGGCTACCCGGAACTGCACATGCGAACCCTGAGCGCCAACACCGCCATGGCGACCGCGATCGCCGCTCATCATGCGGCCGGCAAACCGATGCTGGCCGAGTGCGGCGGCATGCTCTATCTGCTCGATGCGCTCACCGACCTGTCCGGCGAACGGGTACCGATGCTCGGCCTGCTGACGGGCGAGGCGGTGATGCAGAAGCGCCTCACCGCGCTGGCGCTGCAGGAAGTCGAATTGCCCGAGGGCCATCTGCGCGGGCATACCTTCCACCATTCGCGGCTCGAGAGTCCGCTGCAGCCCGTCGCGCTGGGTGAATGCCCGAATTATCGGCGCACCCGGGAAGCGGTGTTTCGCGATCGCCGCCTGACCGCGTCCTATATCCACTTCTACCTGCCGTCCGATCCCGCCACGGCGGCGGCCCTGTTGCGTCCATGAGCCGGCACGCATACAGCGCCGAGGCGCGCGCGGCCATCTACCGGGTGATCGGCGAGCGCCGCGACATGCGTCATTTCATCCCCGGCGAGGTGGAGCCGGCGCTGCTGGCGCGCCTGCTGGAGGCGGCGCACCAGGGGCCCAGCGTCGGCCTGATGCAACCCTGGCGGTTCGTGCGCATCACCCGTCCGGCCTTGCGCACGGCCATCGGCGAGCTGGTCGAGCAGGAGCGGCTGGCCACGGCCGAGGCGCTGGGCGAACGCGGCGCCCAGTTCATGCGGCTCAAGGTCGAGGGCATCCGCGATTGCGCCGAGCTGCTGGTCGCGGCGCTGATGGAGGGGCGCGAGCCCTACGTGTTCGGCCGCCGCACCCTGCCGCAGATGGATCTGGCATCGCTGGCCTGCGCGATCCAGAATCTCTGGCTGGCGGCGCGCGCCGAGGGGCTGGGGATGGGCTGGGTGTCGCTGTTCGATCCGCTCGCGCTGGGCCGGCTGCTCGGTATGCCCGACGATGCGCAGCCGGTGGCGATCCTCTGCCTGGGGCCGGTCGAGACGTTCTACACGGCGCCGATGCTGGCGCTGGAAGGCTGGGCGCAGCCGCGGCCGCTGCAGGAGCTGCTGTTCGAGAACCAATGGGAGCAACGATGACGAAGGGATCACCCTGCGCCGGCCACAGGCAGGTGCGCGCTTGAGCCTGTTTCTGACGAGCGCCGCCGCGGTGGCGCTCGATGCGCTGCTGGGCGAGCCCCGGCGCGGCCATCCGCTGGTGGCCTTCGGTCGGCTGGCCGAGCGGCTGGAGCGGCGTTTCAACGGCGCGCAGGAGACCGGCGAGGCGGGGCGCGGCTGGCGCAGCCATGGCGTGACCGCCTGGTGCCTGGCGGTGCTGCCGCTGACGCTGCTGGCCTGGCTGCTCAGCCTGTTGCCGGGCATCGGCTGGCTGGTGGAAATCGTTCTGCTGTACCTGGCGCTGGGGCTGCGCAGCCTCGGCGATCACCTGATGCCGGTGGTGGCGGCCTTACGCAGCGGGGATCTGCCGCAGGCGCGTCGTCGCGTGGGTTATATCGTCAGCCGCGATACCCGCGAGCTGGACGAGACCGCGGTGGCGCGCGCGGCCACCGAGTCGGCGCTGGAGAACGGCAGCGACGCGGTGTTCGCCGCGCTGTTCTGGTTCGTTATCGGCGGGGCGCCGGGCGTGGTCCTGTATCGCCTGAGCAACACCCTCGATGCCATGTGGGGTTACCGCACGCCGCGCTTCGAGCGTTTCGGCTGGGCGGCGGCGAAGATCGACGACCTGCTCAATTACATCCCGGCGCGCCTGGTCGCCCTGACCTATGCGCTGCTCGGCCGCTGGGATGGCGCCTGGCGCTGCTGGCGCGAGCAGGCGCGGTACTGGGACAGCCCCAACGCCGGGCCGGTGATGGCCGCGGGGGCCGGCGCCCTGGGCGTTTCGCTGGGCGGCCCGGCGATCTACCAGGGGCAGCTCCACGAGCGCCCGTTGCTGGGCGAGGGGCCTGCGCCACAGGCGCGGGACATCGAACGCGCGCTGGATCTGGTCTGGGCCGGGGTCGGCCTGTGGCTGGTGGTGCTGTTGCTCGGAGACTGGCTGAGTGCTTGAGCATGGAGGACGCCTGCGCGCCGCGGCGGCTCGCCATGGCATACCGCT
This sequence comes from Stutzerimonas nosocomialis, assembly GCF_005876855.1. Lineage (GTDB taxonomy): Bacteria > Pseudomonadota > Gammaproteobacteria > Pseudomonadales > Pseudomonadaceae > Stutzerimonas > Stutzerimonas nosocomialis. Next base: position 29,406 of record NZ_QLAE01000005.1, read on the forward strand.
GGCCGACTGGATCGACCTGTCCACCGGCATCGCCCCCTATGGCTGGACCCTGCCGCCCATCCCGGACAGCGCCTGGATGCGCCTGCCCGAGCCCGACGACGGTCTCGAAGCGGCGGCCCGCGCCTATTACGGCGCCGACGCGGTACTGCCGGTCGCCGGCTCCCAGGCGGCGATCCAGGCCTTGCCCGGGCTGCGCCCGAGGGCGCGGGTCGGGGTTCTCTCGCCCTGTTACGCGGAGCACGCCGAGGCCTGGCGCCAGGGCCATCACCTGCAGGAAATCAGCGAGGGTGCGATCCCGCGTGCGCTGGAGCGGCTCGACGTGCTGGTGGTGGTCAACCCCAACAACCCTACCGGGCGCCTGATTCCGCCGCAGCAACTGCTCGACTGGCATGCGCAACTGGCCGAGCGCGGCGGCTGGCTGATCGTCGACGAGGCGTTCATGGACTGCACGCCGCCGTTCAGCCTGGCCCCGCACAGCCAGTTGCCGGGGCTGATCGTGCTGCGCTCGTTCGGCAAGTTCTTCGGTCTTGCCGGTGCGCGGCTGGGGTTCGTGCTCGCCGAGACGAAACGGCTGCAGGCCTTGTCGGAGCGGCTGGGTCCCTGGACCGTGAGCGGCCCGGCGCGCGTGCTCGGTACTGCGCTGCTGAACGACGGCGAGGGCCAGCAACGGCAGCGCGAGCGCCTGCGTCGGGACGGCCAGCGCCTGGCCATGCTGTTGGCGCATCACGGGCTGCCGGTGACCGGCGGCTGCGCGCTGTTCCAGTGGATCGCCCACGCCGAGGCCCGGCTGCTGTACGAGCTGCTCGCCTGCAACGGCGTTCTTGCCCGGCTGTTCGAACAGCCGCTCAGCCTGCGTTTCGGCCTGCCGTCGCACGAGGCGGCCTGGGCGCGCCTGGAACAGGTACTGGCAGCCTTCGCGGATCAGCACGCATGACCACCTTGATGGTGCAGGGCACCACTTCCGATGCGGGCAAGAGCACCCTGGTGACGGCGCTGTGCCGCTGGCTCAGGCGCCAGGGCGTGGCGGTGGTGCCGTTCAAGCCACAGAACATGGCGCTCAACAGCGCGGTCACCGCCGACGGCGGCGAGATCGGCCGGGCTCAGGCCGTGCAGGCCCAGGCCTGTGGCCTGGCGGCGCACACCGACATGAACCCCGTGCTGCTCAAGCCCAACAGCGACGTCGGCGCCCAGGTCATCATCCACGGGCGGGCGGTCACCAGCATGGATGCGGTCGCCTACCACGAGTACAAGCGCGTGGCCCGCGAGGCGGTGCTGCAATCCCACGCCCGGCTGAGCGAGGCCTATCAGGTGGTGATGGTGGAGGGCGCGGGCTCGCCGGCGGAAATCAACCTGCGCGCCAACGACATCGCCAACATGGGCTTCGCCGAGGCGGTGGACTGCCCGGTGATCCTGGTGGCCGATATCGACAAGGGCGGGGTCTTCGCCCACCTGGTCGGCACCCTGGCGCTGCTCTCGCCCAGCGAGCAGGCGCGGGTGCGGGGCTTCGTCATCAACCGCTTTCGCGGCGACATCGCCTTGCTGCAACCAGGTCTCGACTGGCTGCAAGCGCACACCGGCAAGCCGGTGCTCGGCGTGCTGCCGTATCTCACCGACTTCCACCTCGAGGCCGAGGATGCCATCGACGCGCGGCAGTCGAGCAAGCCCGGCGAAACCCTGAAGGTGGTGGTGCCGGTGCTGCCCCGGATCAGCAACCACACCGATTTCGATCCGCTGCGCCTGCACCCTCAGGTGGATCTGCGCTTCGTCGGCCCCGGCGAGCCGGTTCCGCCGACCGACCTGATCATCCTGCCGGGCTCCAAGAGCGTGCGGGCCGATCTCCAGTTCCTGCGCGCCAACGGCTGGGAGCGGGTCATCGCCCGCCATCTGCGCTACGGCGGCAAGCTGCTCGGCATCTGTGGCGGATTGCAGATGCTCGGCGAGCGCATCGCCGACCCGCTGGGGCTCGAGGGCCCTGCCGGCGAATGCGCCGGGCTCGGCCTGCTGGCGTTCGGCACCGAGCTTAAGGCGCAGAAACAGCTGCGCAACGTCAGCGGTCGGTTGTGCCTGGACGGCGCCCAGGTGAGTGGTTACGAGATACATGCCGGCGTCAGCAGCGGCCCGGCGCTCGAACGGCCGCTGGTCGAACTGGCCGATGGCCGTACGGATGGCGCCTTGAGCGCCGATGGCCAGATCGCCGGCACCTACCTGCACGGCCTGTTCGAGCGACCCTCGGCGAGCGCCGCGCTGCTGCGCTGGGCCGGCGTGGCGCAGGTGCAGGCGGTCGATTACCAGGCGCTGCGCGAGCGCGACATCGAGCGGCTGGCCGATCTGGTCGAGGCGCATCTGGACGTCGTTCGGCTGCGGGCGCTGTGCGGGTTGCCCGGACCTGACGTTCCCATTGCCTGCCCAGGAGGCTCGAAACCCACATGATCGATCTGATTCTCGGCGGCGCCCGTTCCGGTAAGAGCCGCCTGGCCGAAAGCCTGGCCCGGGACAGCGGGCTGCCCGTCACCTACGTGGCCACCAGTGAGCCGCTGGATGGCGAGATGGCCGAGCGCGTGGCCCAGCATCGGGCGCGTCGTCCGTCCAGCTGGACGCTGGTGGAGGAACCGTTGCAGCTGGCCCGCGTGCTGGCCGAACAGGCCGGCGCCGGACGCTGCGTGCTGGTCGATTGCCTGACGCTGTGGCTGACCAACCTGCTGCTCGCCGAGGACAGGACGCGGCTGGCGGCCGAGCGCGATGCGCTGCTGGCGGTGCTCGAGGATGCGCCGGGGCGGATCATCCTGGTCAGCAACGAAACCGGGCTTGGCGTGGTGCCGCTGGGCGAGCTGACCCGGCGTTACGTCGACGAGGCGGGCTGGTTGCACCAGGCCGTGGCCGAGCGCGCCGAACGGGTCATCTTCACCGTGGCCGGCCTTCCCATGATGCTCAAAGGAGCCCTTGCATGACCGATCGATGGTGGAATGCGCCGTGCAGGACGGCGGACGATTCGGTGCGCCGCGCCGCCGAGGCCCGGCAGAACCAGCTGACCAAACCCCGCGGCGCGCTGGGCCGCCTGGAGACGCTGGCCGTCGAGCTGGCGGCCATGCAGGGCCGCGAGCGCCCAGCCGTCGAGCGCGTCTGGGTCAGCGTCTTCGCCGGCGACCATGGTGTGGTGGAAGAGGGCGTGTCGGCCTACCCGCAGGCGGTGACCGGCGAGATGCTGCGCAATTTCGTACGTGGCGGGGCGGCAATCAGCGTCCTGGCCAAGGCCCTCGGTGCGCCGCTGGAAGTCATCGACCTGGGGCTGGCCTGCCCGATCGAACCCCTGCCGGGTGTCCTGCAGGTGGGGCTCGGGCGCGGCACGGCGAACATGACCCGCGAGCCCGCGATGACGGCCGAGCAATGCGCCGGGGCGCTGGCGGCCGGACGCGACAGCGTCGCGCGCGCCCAGGCGGACGGCGCCCGGCTGTTCATCGGCGGTGAAATGGGCATCGGCAACACCACGTCCGCCAGTGCGCTGGCGGCCGCCTTGCTCGATGCCGCGCCGGCCGACCTGTGCGGCCCCGGCACCGGTCTGGACGCGGCCGGCCTGCGGCGCAAGCGGGCAGTGATCGACGCGGCGCTGGCGTTGCACGGTCCCCTGGCGTCGCCGCCGGTAGAGGCCCTGCGCCGCCTGGGCGGATTCGAGATCGCGGCACTGACCGGCGCCTATCTCGCCTGCGCGCAGCAGGGCGTGCCGGCACTGGTCGACGGCTTCATCTGCAGCGTGGCGGCGCTGTGCGCGGTGCGGCTCAATCCGGCGTGTCGCCCCTGGCTGATCTTTGCCCATCGTTCGGCAGAGCCGGGGCATGTCGCCGTGCTGCGGGCCCTGGAGGCCGAGCCGCTGCTGGAGCTGGGGCTGCGCCTGGGCGAGGGCAGCGGCGCGGCGCTGGCGGTGACGGTGCTGCAGCAGGCCTGCCTGTTGCACGACGGCATGGCGACCTTCGCCGAGGCGGCGGTCTCGGACCGCCCCGCATGAGCATGATCGAGCTGCTGCGCCATGGCGAGACCGAGCGCGGCGGCGGTTTTCGCGGCAGCCTCGATGACGCCCTGACCCCGGCCGGCTGGCAGCAGATGCGGTGTTCCATTCGGAACGCCGGGCCCTGGGATGTGCTGGTGACCTCGCCCTTGCAGCGCTGCGCCGCCTTCGCCCGCGTGCTCGCCGACGAGCGTCGGCTGCCGCTGGAAGTCCATGCCGACCTGCGCGAGCTGCATTTCGGCGAGTGGGAAGGGCGCAGCGCCGTCGAGCTGATGGAGACGGCGGCGGACGACCTGGGGCATTTCTGGCGTGATCCCTACCGTTTCACGCCGCCGGGCGGCGAGCCCCTGGTCGCCTTCGAACGACGTGTCCTGGGCGCCCTGGCCGAACTGCGCGGGCGACATGCGGGCCGGCGACTGCTGCTGATCACCCACGCCGGCGCCATGCGCCTGTTGCTGGCGAGGGCGCAGGGCTTGCCCCGCGAGCGGCTGCTCGAGGTGGTGGTCGGCCATGGCGAGTTGCATCGGCTGGAGGACCGCTTCCATGCACCGGCCTGACCACGTCGGCGGCGTTCGATCGACCGAGGGCATCCCATGCAGGCGTTGCTGATCGCGGTGCAGTTCCTCACCTGCCTGCCGGTTCGCCTGTCCGGCATGCCGACAGCGGACGCCATGGGCCGCTCGTTGTTGTACTACCCGCTGGTCGGCGCGCTGCTTGGCGCTCTGCTGGTCTTCGCCGCCGCGATGCTCGACGGTGCGCCCGCCTTGCTGCAGGCCGCGCTGCTGCTCGCGGTGTGGGTGGCGCTGACCGGCGCGCTGCATCTGGACGGCCTCGCCGACGCCGCCGATGCCTGGCTCGGCGGCTTCGGCGATCGCGAGCGCACCCTGGCGATCATGAAGGATCCGCGCAGCGGTCCCGCGGCCGTGGTCGTGCTGGTCCTGACGCTGCTGCTCAAGTTCGCCGCGCTGGTCACCCTGATCGAGCAACAGCAGTGGGCGGCGCTGCTGCTGGTACCGGTACTCGGCAGAAGCGCGCTGCTCGCGCTCTTTCTCAGCACCCCATACGTGCGGGCCGGTGGGCTCGGGCAGGCGCTGGCCGAACACCTGCCCAAAGGACCTGCCAAGGCGGTGCTGGTGGCCGTCGCGCTGTTCGCCCTGGCGCTTGGCGGCGGGTGGCCGCTGCTGGTCGGTATCGTGCTGTTCATCCTGCTGCGGCACTGGATGATGGCGCGCCTCGGTGGCACCACCGGCGATACCGCCGGCGCGCTGCTGGAGCTGCTCGAATGCGCCCTGCTGGTGAGTCTGGCGCTTGGCTGACGGCGCTGGCCGGCAGGACGACGTTTCCGCCTGATCCGCTGCGACGCGGGCCGCCTTCGAACGGCCGCTTGGCTGAACGCCCCGCCTGCGCTAGCGTTCGCTGCATCTATCGCCGTTCGTGAGTCGACCCATGTCCCGCCATGCCCCTGCGCTGTTGATCATCGACATGCAGAAAGCCATGCAGCAGGTGGCCGCGGGTCCGCGCAACAATCCGCTGGCCGAACGCAACATCGCCGATCTGCTGCACGCCTGGCGCCGCGCCGAGCGCTGGGTCGTGCACGTGCGGCACCTGTCGCGTTCACCGCAGAGCCTGTTCTGGCCGGGGCAGCCCGGCGCCGAATTCCAGGATGAGCTGGTGCCCCTTGCGCATGAACACGTGGTCGACAAGAACGTCCCCGACGCCTTCACCCACAGCGGGCTCGAACGCTGGCTGCGGGTGCGCGACATCGAGGCGCTGGTGATCGTCGGCGTCAGCACCAGCAACTCGGTGGAATCGACCGCCCGAAGCGCCGGAAACCTGGGCTTCCGCACCCAGGTGGTCAGCGACGCCACCTTCGCCTTCGCAAAGACCGACTACTCCGGCGTGCGTCGCACCGCCGAGGACGTCCACGCGATGTCGCTGGCCAACCTGGGCGGCGAGTACGCACAGATCCTCGACACGCGCGAGGCACTGGCGCTGCGCTGAGCGATTCACCCCCACGACAGGCGACAGGGATGCGAACCATGAACGATGTGAGGATTGGCCTGATCGGCGATTACTGCACCGAGGTTTCCGCAGGCCTCCTGGGGGCCTGCAGCCTGTGTTGCCATTGTCGTTTCAGTTCTGGCGGCGTAGCGTGGCCATCATCCGAGTCGAGGGAAAATCCATGAAAGCCGTCCTGCTTGCCGTTGCACTCTGGGCCATCGCCGGTTCCCCGGCCTATGCCGAAAGTTGCCCCGCGATGCTGCAGCATGAGCTGCCGGCCCTGCGTTCGAAGGAGACGCTGGATCTGTGCGAGCGTTTCGCGGGCAAGGCGCTGGTGGTGGTGAATACCGCGAGTCATTGCGGTTTCGCGCCGCAATTCGAGGGGCTCGAGGCGCTTTACCAGCGCTACAAGGGACAAGGTCTGGAGGTATTGGGCGTGCCGTCGGACGATTTCTTCCAGGAGTCCGACGATCCGGAGGAGACGGCCAAGGTCTGCTACGTCAACTATGGCGTGACCTTCGCCATGGCTGCGACCCAGCCGGTGCGCGGCAGCGATGCGACGCCGCTGTTCCGCGGGCTGGCCGAGCAGGCCGGACAGGCGCCGCGCTGGAATTTCTACAAATACGTGGTCGACCGCCACGGCAAGGTGGTCGCGTATTTCCCCAGCAAGGTGAAGCCCGATGACCCCGAGCTTCTCGCCGCGGTCGAAAGGGCATTGCGGCCCTGAAAGAAAAAGCCCCGGCGGACCGGGGCTTTTTTGCATCAGAAGCGGTAGCTCAATGCAGCGCCAAAGCCGTGGGCGCTGTTCTCGTAGGTAGCGTTGTAAACACCGCGCGTCGGGCTTTCGCGGCGAACCTTGGTGTCTTCTTCCCAGAGATACGAGTAGGCCAGGTCGACCGTCACGTCGTCGGTGGGGTTCCAGGCCAGGCCAAAGCTAACGGCCGTACGGTCACCGCTCGGAATGCGCGGCGAACGGTGGACGTTGTTGGTCGGGCTCTGATCGAACGCCAGGCCGGTCCGCAGCGTCCATTCGCGGTTCAGCTTGTAGGCTGCGCCGACTGCGTAGGACCAGGTGTCATGCCAATCCTGCTCTTCGATGATGGTGTGCAGGCTGCTTGGCAGTGCTGCCGACATCCCCTCGTTCTCGATCACGATGGCTTCGAAGCGGCTCCAGCGAGTCCACATCGCCCCGGCATAAAGCGTCCAGTCGTCGTTCAACTCGTGGGTCAGCGAGATATCCACTGATTCGGGAGTGGTCACATCCAGCGAGGCATCATACTTGGTGCCGGAGAGTTGGCCGAAGCCCACGCCGGTAATCCTCGTGTCGCCTTCTAGTTTGTATTCCACTTTCGAATGGTAGGTCACGCCCATCCGGGTATGCGGGGTGAACTCGTACAGTACGCCGAGATTGAAACCCAGGGCCGTATCGTCGCCCTTGACCTTCACCCGGCCATCGTTCAGCCCTGGAGTGGTCTGGTTGAGGGTCGCGCTCTGCAATTCGCCATCGATACGGTTGATGGTCGGGCCGAAACCAACCGACAGTTGCTCGTTGAAGCGATAACTTACCGTCGGCTGTACGGTGATAACGCGTACTTCGCTGTAGTCGCCGAAGTAGCGGCCTTCGAAGCCGCCCTCATAGTCGGTGATCATGCCGAACGGTACGTAGACACCTACGCCCAGAGCCCACTTGTCGTCGATCGGCCTGACGTAGTAGCCCATCGGGACGGCAGTGAATGGGACCATATCGCCGTCGTTGGAGCCATTGCCGGGCAGACCGCTGGTGTTCTTGATATCGGTCTTGGCATGAATCGCCGCCATGCCGAAGCTGACTTCCTCGCGCTTGAGGCGCGACATGCCGGCCGGGTTGCCGAACAGGGTCGTGGCGTCGTCGGCGGACGAGGAGCGTCCGGCGAACGAAGTACCCATGCTGCTGATGCTTTGCTCGTTCAGCGCAAAACCCGCTGCCAGCGCCTGCCCGGACAAGGCTCCGATGGCAAGCGCGAGGGTGGTTTTGAACCATGTTGTTTTTTTCATTTGGTACTACTCCTGTAGGAATGCGGGCTGGACCCCGTGGCGTTCGTGGTCCTTGCGCTTGAGCCGACTCATCGCCGAAAAAGGGCTGACGAAGCCGAAACGTGCGCAATTTTAGAGTCTTTCGAGCAGAAACTGCTCGGGCGGTTCGTGACCGTTCGGCCACTAAACCTCAATCAAACCGGCGCTCGGGCGACGAGCGCGTTCGATTCGTTCCGGTCATGCAATCGGTCGCTGGGGATTGGTGATCCATTCGCTCCAGGACCCCGCATAGAGCCGGGGCAGGCCAAGGCCGGCAAGGCTGATGGCGAACGCATTATGACAGGCAGTCACGCCCGATCCGCAATACACGACCGTCTGTTGCGCGGGTTTGTCGGCCAGTACCGCCTCGAAACGCTGGCGAAGTCGCTCCGGCGGCAGGAACCGGCCGTTCGCGTCCAGGTTGTCGGTGAACGGCATGCAGGATGCGCCGGGGATGTGTCCGGCCACCGGGTCTATCGGCTCGACCTCGCCCAGGTAGCGTGGCAGGGCGCGCGCGTCGAGCAGGGCCAGTTGCTGGTCGTCGAGGCGCCGCGCGAGGGTGTCGGCGTCGATCAGCAGGTCGGGATCGGGACGGCCGGTGAATTGCCCGGCGCCGGATTCGGGTGTTTGTGCATCCACGGGCAGGCCGGCTTCGCACCAGGCCTTGAAACCACCGTCCAGCAGGTACAGCCCGTCACGCTTGCCGAGCCAGAGCAGCAACCACCAGGCGCGAGCGGCAAAGGCGCCGGGACCGTCGTCGTAGAAGACGATCTGGCTGCCCTGATCGATGCCCCAGCGGCGCAGCGTGGCCTGCAGCGCGTGCGGGTCCGGCAGCGGATGGCGTCCGGTGATGCCCGGCTTCACGGGCGCGGAAAGGTCCTGCTCGAGGTCGGCGAAAACGGCTCCCGGAATATGTCCCTGGGCGTGGCTGCGGCGGCCGTAGTCGGGGTCGTCCAGGGCGAAGCGGCAATCGAGGACGACCAGACCCGGCTGGTCCAGGCGCTCGGCGAGCCGATCGGGCGTCATCAGTTGGGCAAGGGGCATGGCACTCATCTCCGGCGGACGGGGCTGCCATCATAAGCCCGGGCGCGAGCCGGGCAAGGTCGCGCCGGCCCAGGCGATGCGCGCCGATGCGCTCGCGCCTGGCAGCGGGACGCATGGCTGCAATGGTCAGGCCGGCATCAATGCCCCGTTGATCGTTCCGCTCGATATATACTTCCGGGTTCGTTCGGCCGCGCGCCGATCTTCAGCCGAAGAGGAGGCCGTGTGGCCAATGAAGTTCGATGGGTACGCGAGGATGCGCACCTGGCCAGTCTGTCCGCCGAATGGCGCGCCTTGCCCTATGTGGCGGTCGATACCGAATTCATGCGGGTCGACACCTTCTATCCCATCGCCGGCCTGGTGCAGGTCGGCGACGGTCGGTGCGCCTACCTGATCGATCCGCTGACCATCAGCGACTGGACGCCGTTCGCGCAATTGCTCGAAGACACCTCGGTGGTCAAGGTGCTGCACGCCTGCAGCGAGGATCTCGAGGTGCTGCTGCGCCTGACCGGCAGCCTGCCGGCTCCCTTGTTCGATACCCAGCTGGCCGCCGGCTACCTCAACATCGGTTTCTCGATGGGCTATTCGCGGCTGGTGCAGAGCGTGCTCGGCCTCGAGCTGCCCAAGGGCGAGACCCGTTCGGACTGGCTGCAGCGCCCGTTGAGCGAGATGCAGGTGCGCTACGCCGCCGAGGATGCGCAGCACCTGGCCGAACTCTACGAGGCGTTGCTGGCGAAACTGCCGGACGACAAACGCGCCTGGGTCCTGGAAGACGGCGCCGAGCTGGTCGCCAACCTGCAGCGCGAGGTCGATCCCGACGAGCTCTACCGGGAGGCCAAGCTGGGCTGGCGCCTGAATCGCCAGCAGCTGGCCGTGCTGCGTGCCCTGACCGCCTGGCGCGAGCGTCAGGCGCGCGAGCGCAACCAGCCCCGCAATCGCATCCTGCGCGAACACAGCCTCTGGCCGCTGGCGCGCTATCAGCCGACGGACCTGACCGCCCTGGCGCGTATCGACGACATGCATCCGCGAACCATCCGTCAGGATGGCGAGACCCTGCTGGCGCTGATTCGCGAGGCCGCGGCGACGCCTGCGTCGCAGTGGCCCGAAGCGCTCCCCGAACCCTTGCCGCTGGAAGCCTCCTCGGCGTTGAAGAAACTGCGCGCCGTAGGCCAGCGCGAGGCCGAGCGACTCGGCATCGCGCCGGAGCTGATGCTGCGCAAGAAGGTTCTCGAAAGCCTGCTCAAGAGCGGCTTTCCCAACGGTCCCTACCGTCTGCCCGACTCGCTCAAAGGCTGGCGACGCGAGAAGATGGGCCAGGCCCTGCTCGATGCACTGGAGACCTCGGCATGAAACGTATCTGTTCGATCTACAAGAGCCCGCGCAAGAGCGGCATGTACCTCTACGTGGACAAGCGCGAGGCCCTGGCCCGCGTGCCGGAAGCCTTGCTGGCGGCGTTCGGTGCGCCACAGCTGGCCTTCGAGATGGTGCTCACGCCCGAGCGCAAGCTCGCCCGGGAGGACATCGCCAAGGTCCTGGCCAACCTGGAGAGCCAGGGCTTCCATCTGCAGATGCCGCCTCCGGAGGAGGAATACATCGAGCATCTGCCCGAAGAACTGCTGCGCCTGAACGACCCGCTCTGACGCCGCCTGGCGGCGTTCGCTTGGAGCGCCGCCGGACAGCGACTAGACTGCGTGCCCCTTTTTCGATGTTCTGTTCTGCCATGGCCGCCAAAGTCGAACCCTTCTGGAAGCGCAAGACCCTGTCCGAGATGGACCGGGACGAGTGGGAGTCGCTCTGCGATGGCTGTGGCCTGTGCTGCCTGCAGAAACTCGAGGACGAAGACGACGGCAGCGTCTACTACACGCGCATCGCCTGCAAGCTGCTGGATCTCGATACCTGCCGGTGCAGCGACTACCCGAACCGCCGGGCCAGCGTCCCCGATTGCATCCAGTTGACCGCGGACGATGCGAGCCAGTATCGCTGGTTGCCGCCGACCTGCGGTTACCGGCTGGTCGCCGAGGGCAAGGACCTGCCGCTCTGGCATCATCTGGTCTGCGGTGATCCCGATGCCGTACATGCCGAGCGCATTTCCCAGGCCGGACGCATGCTCGCCGAAGGCAGCGTCGCCGAGGAAGACTGGGAAGATCACCTGATTTTTCGGGCCGGTTGAATCAAGCGCATCGGCCACCGTCCAAGCATGCATCCATTTTCTTCATGGAGCCCGTGATGGCTGTGCGTTCGCTTTCCGTTGGCATTCTCCTGGTACTGACGCTGCTCAGTACGCTGAGCCACGCCGCCCGGCGTGTCGATCTCGATTATCACGTGCGGCTGCTGCCCGAGCAGGACCAGGCCGAGGTGCAGATCATCCTGGCCGATGGCGCCGCGGTGCGGGGCTTCGACTTCAACCTGGGCCAGCGCGAGGCCTACAGCGACTTCGAGGCGGACGGCGAATGGATTCAGGAGACGCCTGGTCGCGGCACCTGGCGTCCGGCCCCGGGCAAGGCCCGGCTGGCCTACCGGGTGAAGATCAGCCGCGAGCGCAAGGACGGGCGCTACGACGCGCGCATGACCGACAAATGGGCGCTGTTTCGGGGTGACAACCTGGTTCCGGCGGCCAATCTGGACAACGTCGACGGCATCGATCTGGTGTCCCGCCTGACCTTCGAGCTGCCCGAGGGCTGGAAGAGCGTCGAGACCGGCTGGCCGCGCATCGGCAAGAATCGCTTCCGCATCGACAATCCCTCGCGCCTGTTCGACCGCCCTACGGGCTGGATGCTGGCCGGGCAACTCGGGACGCGGCGGGTCAAGCTGGGCGAGACCCAGGTGACCATTGCCGCACCGGTAGGCGAGGGCGTGCGGCGGATGGACATGCTGACCCTGCTCACCTTCGTCTGGCCGCAGGTGCAGAACGTGTTCCTGCGTGACCCGGCCAAAGTGCTGGTGGTCAGCGCCGGAGACCCGATGTGGCGCGGCGGGCTGTCGGCGGCCAATTCGCTGTACATGCATGCCGACCGGCCCCTGGTGAGCGAGAACGGCACCAGTTCGCTGGTGCACGAGCTGGTCCACGTCTTCAGCCGGATCCGCGATACCGATCGCAGCGACTGGATCACCGAAGGCCTGGCCGAGTATTACGCCATCGAACTCGTGCGGCGCGCCGGTGGCATGACCGAACCGCGCTACCTGCAGCTGCGCGAGCGGCTGATCAAGTGGAGTCGCTCGGTGGACAGCCTGCGCACCGAGGACTCCACCGGCAAGGTCACGGCCCGCGCCGTCATCCTGCTGCAGGACCTGGATCGCGAGATCCGCAACCGGACCAAGGGCAATCACTCCCTGGACGACATCAGCCGCGGGCTGATGCGCCTGGACCGGGTCAGCACCCAGGACTTCATCGAAATCACCGAGACCCTGCTGGGCGGTGCTTCGAAGACCCTCGATACCAAGCTGCTGCGTTGATCGCCGCCACGCACCGGCTCCGGTCGGTGCGTCCGAGGCGCTCGCGGGCCTCGGGCCGCCCCTGCTAGGCTAGCGGACCCAGCCATGAGGAGCCCCGCCATGCCCGCCATCGACCTGCGCAGCGATACCGTCACCCAGCCCACCGTCGCCATGCGCGAGGCGATGATGGCCGCCCCGCTGGGCGACGACGTCTACGGCGAAGATCCGACCGTCACCCGTCTGGAACAGACCCTGGCGGCCCGCCTGGGTCTGGCGGCCGGATTGTTCGTGCCCAGCGGGACGATGAGCAACCTGCTGGGGCTGATGGCCCATTGCGAGCGCGGCGACGAGTACATCGTCGGCCAGCTCTCGCACACCTATAAGTACGAGGGCGGCGGCGCGGCGGTGCTCGGCTCTATCCAGCCGCAGCCGATCGAGATGGAGCCCGACGGCTCCCTGGACCTGGAACGCGTCGCCTCGGTGATCAAGCCCGACGATTTCCACTTCGCCCGGACCCGTCTGCTGGCGCTGGAAAACACCATGCACGGCAAGGTGCTGCCGCTGGACTACCTGGCCGCCGCCCACGCGTTCACCCGGGCGCGCGGGCTGGCGCTGCATCTCGATGGCGCGCGGCTGTTCAACGCGGTGGTCAAGCTCGGATGCGACCCGAAGGACATCTGCCGGCACTTCGACTCGGTATCGGTCTGCCTGTCCAAGGGGCTCGGCGCGCCTGTCGGTTCCGTGCTCTGTGGCAGCGAAGCGCTGATCGCCAAGGCCAGGCGCTGGCGCAAGATGGTCGGCGGTGGCATGCGCCAGGCCGGGGTCCTGGCCGCGGCAGGCCTGTACGCCCTGGATCATCAGGTGCAGCGTCTGGCCGACGACCATGCCCGCGCGGCGCGTATCGGTGCGGCGCTGGCCGAACTCGGCTACGAGGTCGAGCCGGTGCAGACCAACATGGTCTACGTGCGCATGGATGACCGGGCCGACGCGTTCAAGGCGTTCTGCGCGCAGCGGGGCATCCTGATCAGCGCGGCGTCGCGCCTGCGCCTGGTGACCCACCTCGATGTGCTCGACGAGCATGTCGAGGCGGTGATCGAAGCCTTTGCCGCCTTCGCCGGACGCTGGCCGAACCGCACCGGCAAATAGCTGGGCTCAATATCACATATCCCCTATACCAGGCGCGTAACGCCGATATAATGCGGGCTTTTGCCGGCTGTCCCTTTGGATAGTTGCGAAACGGTTCCGGGCTGCCTGCCTTGCCGTGTCGTTTAGCAGCCGCCCGGCCGCAGTCCTCTGGAAGAACCTATGAAAAGCGCAGAAATCCGTGAAGCCTTCCTCCGCTTCTTCGAAGAGAAGGGACATACCCGCGTCGCCTCCAGCTCGCTGATCCCGGCGAACGACCCGACACTGCTGTTCACCAACGCCGGGATGAACCAGTTCAAGGACTGCTTCCTCGGGCTCGAGAAGCGCGCCTATACCCGCGCCGTCAGCAGCCAGAAGTGCGTACGCGCCGGCGGCAAGCACAACGACCTGGAAAACGTCGGCTATACCGCCCGTCATCACACCTTCTTCGAGATGCTGGGCAACTTCAGCTTCGGCGACTACTTCAAGCGCGACGCCATTCATTACGCCTGGGAATTCCTGACCTCGGAAAAATGGCTTGGCCTGCCTAAGGAAAAGCTCTGGGTCACGGTCTATGCCAGCGACGACGAGGCCTACGACCTGTGGACCAAGGAAGTCGGCGTCCCCGCCGAGCGCATGGTGCGCATCGGCGACAACAAGGGCGCGCCCTATGCCTCGGACAACTTCTGGGCGATGGGCGATACCGGCCCGTGCGGTCCCTGCACCGAGATCTTCTACGATCACGGTCCGGACATCTGGGGCGGCCCGCCTGGCAGTCCGGAAGAGGATGGCGACCGCTACATCGAGATCTGGAACAACGTCTTCATGCAGTTCAATCGCACCGCCGACGGTGTGATGCATCCGCTGCCGGCGCCGAGCGTCGACACCGGCATGGGCCTGGAGCGCATCAGCGCCGTGCTGCAGCACGTTCACGCCAACTATGAGATCGACCTGTTCCAGAGCCTGCTGGCCGCTTCGGCCGAAGCCATCGGCTGCGCCAACGACGGCGCGCCTTCGCTCAAGGTCGTGGCCGACCACATCCGTTCGTGCAGCTTCCTCATCGCCGACGGCGTGCTGCCGTCCAACGAAGGTCGCGGCTACGTACTGCGGCGCATCATTCGCCGCGCCTGCCGTCACGGCAACAAGCTCGGCGCCAGGGGCAGCTTCTTCCACAAGATCGTGGCGGCGCTGGTCGCCGAGATGGGCGATGCCTTCCCCGAGCTCAAGCAGCAGCAGGCGCACATCGAGCGCGTGCTCAAGACCGAGGAAGAGCAGTTCGCCAAGACCCTGGAACAGGGCCTCAGGATTCTCGAGCAGGACCTGGCCGAACTCAGCGGCACGGTCATTCCGGGTGCGGTGATCTTCAAGCTGTACGACACCTACGGCTTCCCGATGGACCTCACCGGCGACATCGCCCGTGAGCGCGAGCTGACGCTGGACGAGGAGGGCTTCGAGCGTGAGATGGAGGCCCAGCGCGAGCGCGCCCGCGCCGCCAGCGCCTTCGGCATGGACTACAACAGCTTGGTGAAGGTGGAAGGCGAGACCCGCTTCCTCGGCTACGAAGGCACCCGCGGCACCGGCAAGGTGCTGGCCCTGTTCAAGGAGGGCATGGCGGTGCCTGCGCTCAGCGCGGGCGACGAGGGGGTCGTGGTGCTCGACCAGACTCCGTTCTATGCCGAGTCCGGTGGCCAGATCGGCGATTGCGGCTTCTTCAGCGCCGAAGGTCTGCGCTTCGACGTGCGCGACACCAGCAAGGCGGGCGGTGCGTTCCTGCATCACGGTGTGCTGGACAGCGGACGCCTGGAAGTCGGCTCCACGGTCGAGGCGATCGTCGATCACTCGGTCCGCCAGGCCACTGCGCTGAACCATTCGGCCACCCACCTGCTGCATGCGGCGCTGCGCGAGATCCTCGGCGAGCACGTGGCCCAGAAGGGCTCGCTGGTCGACAGCCAGCGCCTGCGCTTCGACTTCAGTCACTTCGAGGCGATCACCCCGGCCCAGATCCGCGCGCTCGAGGACAGGGTCAACGAAGAGATTCGCCGCAACACCGCGGTGGAGATCGAGGAAACCGATATCGACACCGCCAAGGCCAAGGGCGCGATGGCGCTGTTCGGCGAGAAATATGGCGACCAGGTACGCGTGCTGACAATGGGTGGCGGCTTCTCCGTCGAACTCTGCGGCGGGACCCACGTGTCGCGCACCGGTGACATCGGCCTGTTCAAGATCACCAGCGAAGGTGGCGTTGCCGCTGGCGTACGGCGTATCGAGGCGGTTACCGGCGCGGCGGCACTGGCGTATCTCAACAGCGCCGAGGAGCAACTCAAGGAAGCCGCTCAGCTGGTCAAGGGCAGCCGCGACACGCTGCTCGATAAGCTGTCCGGCGTGCTCGAGCGCAACCGCCAGCTGGAAAAGGAACTCGAGCAGCTCAAGGCCAAGGCCGCCAGCGCGGCGGGCGACGACCTTGCCGGGTCGGCGATCGAGATCAAGGGCGTCAAGGTGCTGGCGGCGCGACTCGACGGCCAGGACGGCAAGGTGCTGCTGGCGCTGGTCGATCAGCTCAAGAACAAGCTGGGACGGGCGTTGATCCTGCTCGGCTCCGAGCTCGACGGCAAGGTCGTGCTGGTGGCCGGCGTGACCGCCGACCTGGCCGGTCAGCTGAAGGCCGGCGAGCTGATGAAGCAGGCCGCCGCGGCGGTCGGTGGAAAGGGCGGCGGTCGTCCGGACATGGCGCAAGGGGGTGGTACCGAGCCCGCGAAGCTGGACGCGGCGCTGGCGCTGGCCTCGGCCTACGTCGAGCAAAGTCTTTAACTGGCGGCCGCTGGCCAGCCCTGAAGGCCAGCGAGCGGTCCGCCACGGCAGGCTGGTGCCGTGGCTTGGATGAATGACTAACGGGGCCCTCGACGGGCTTGGGCGATTTTGAAATGGCTTTGATCGTACAGAAGTTTGGTGGCACGTCGGTGGGCTCGGTGGAGCGTATCGAGCAGGTGGCCGAGAAGGTCAGGAAATTCCGCGAGAAGGGCGATGACATCGTCGTCGTGGTTTCGGCGATGAGTGGCGAGACCAACCGCCTTATCGATCTGGCCAGGCAGATCAGCGAGCAGCCGGTGGCGCGCGAGCTGGACGTGATGGTTTCCACGGGCGAGCAGGTGACCATCGCGCTGCTGGCGATGGCGCTGATCAAGCGCGGCGTGCCGGCGGTGTCCTATACCGGCAACCAGGTCCGCATCCTCACCGACAGCGCCTTTACCAAGGCGCGGATCCTGCACATCGACGCGCAGAAGATCCAGGGCGACCTGAAGGCCGGTCGCGTCGTGGTCGTGGCGGGTTTCCAGGGTGTCGACGAGCAGGGCAACATCACCACCCTGGGTCGTGGCGGCTCCGACACCACGGGCGTTGCCCTGGCCGCCGCGCTGAAGGCTGACGAATGCCAGATCTACACCGACGTCGACGGCGTCTACACGACCGACCCACGGGTAGTGGCCAAGGCGCAGCGCCTGGACAAGATCACCTTCGAGGAAATGCTGGAAATGGCCAGCCTGGGCTCCAAGGTCCTGCAGATCCGTGCCGTCGAGTTCGCCGGCAAGTACAGCGTACCGCTGCGTGTATTGCACAGCTTCCAGGAGGGTCCGGGCACCCTCATTACACTTGATGAAGAGGAATCCATGGAACAGCCAATCATTTCCGGCATCGCCTTCAATCGCGACGAGGCCAAGCTGACCATCCGTGGTGTGCCGGATACGCCCGGCGTCGCTTTCAAGATCCTGGGCCCCATCAGCGCGGCCAACGTCGAGGTCGACATGATCGTGCAGAACGTGGCGCACGATAACACCACCGACTTCACCTTCACGGTTCACCGCAACGACTACAACAACGCCCTGAACGTGCTGCAGGGCATCGCCAGCGAGATGGGCGCGCGCGAAGTGATCGGCGATACCAATATCGCCAAGGTGTCCATCGTGGGCGTCGGCATGCGTTCTCACGCCGGTGTGGCGAGCCGCATGTTCGAAGCGCTGGCCAAGGAAAACATCAACATCCAGATGATTTCGACGTCGGAGATCAAGGTCTCGGTGGTGATCGAAGAGAAGTATCTGGAACTGGCAGTACGTGCGCTCCATACGGCGTTCGAGCTGGACGCTCCCGCTGGCAAGGGGGAGTAAGCAGGCCGCCAGAGACGGTCTGGCTCGCGCCTTCTGTCGAAATGAGCAGTACGGAAGGAACTTTAGGCTCCACCAAGCTGGTCAATAGCTGGTGAATGCCTTAGGGCTAAGGTTTTTCACGGAACCGTGTCCGTTTTTTATTTGCAGACTGTTTTCTGTACTGAATCCGTTAAGGAGAAAGGAATGCTGATTCTGACTCGCCGGGTCGGAGAGACCCTGATGGTGGGTGACGACGTCACAGTCACTGTACTGGGTGTGAAGGGTAACCAGGTGCGCATTGGCGTCAATGCACCCAAAGAGGTGGCAGTGCATCGCGAGGAGATTTACCAACGGATCCAGAAGGAGAAGGACCAGGAACCAAGCCACTAATTTTTAAATAAATTTTGTCTTTGCAAGCGGGGTAAAGATGAGTATCATGCGCCCCGTGTTGCGGAGAGGTGGCCGAGTGGCCGAAGGCGCTCCCCTGCTAAGGGAGTACACCTCAAAAGGGTGTCGGGGGTTCGAATCCCCCCCTCTCCGCCATTGCATTAAAGGGTTGACCGCTGTTTTCTTCTCCCTATAATGCGCACGCTCGACGCACTCATAGCTCAGCTGGATAGAGTACCCGGCTACGAACCGGGCGGTCGGAGGTTCGAATCCTCCTGAGTGCGCCATATCTCGAATGGCTTGCAGCGATGCAAGCCATTTGTTTTAACCAGGGGTGAACTGGTCTAACAAGCGCCAACGCACTCATAGCTCAGCTGGATAGAGTACCCGGCTACGAACCGGGCGGTCGGAGGTTCGAATCCTCCTGAGTGCGCCATACGAGAGGGCCTGCAGCGATGCAGGCCCTTTTTCTTTGCCTAGCGTTTTCGCACGCAGCCGTTTTCGTCGAAATTGACCGAGCGGGTCTTTCCCTTGCCGTCGCGGTAGCTGTAACGCGTCAGGCCGTTGCTGGTCGAGGTTTTCGTCGGCTTCCCCAGGGCGCTCTCGACGTCGGCCATGCTCATGCCTGCCTTGGCCTGCTTGCGCAGGATCGCAATGCGCCGTTCCTGGCTCGTCAACTGATTGCCGCAGCCATCATCCGTCCCGCCCACGACCAGCAGCGCATCGGTGTCTTTCCTGGGCGAACGGCTGGAAGCGGCCGGCTTGGCCATGGGCACCGGCTTGCCGCTGCCAGGCGTGGCGTTGAACGCTCGCTGGGTGTCGCTTTCCTGGTCTTGTGCGCAGCCGTGGCGAGTGAAGGTGACTCGGCCCTCGTGATCCACGCAGCGATAGACATTGGCGGCGGTTGCGGCCGGGCTGGCCAGGGCAAGAATCAGAAACAGGGCGGGGTAGGGCAATGTTTTCATAGCGGCGTCCTCCTTGACGTCTCGCACCAAGCCTAACAAAAAACGTCGAGCGTGCCGTGTCCCGTGCCGCGCTGGTGGCGTCGATAAGTGGGCGGCCTCGTGTCCTGTGCTCGAGACACTGCGCGACGATGCTGCGCAGGCGCACAGATTTCTCGTGCAAGCTGCTGATTTAGCGGATTTTCTGGGCCTTCCGAACGGCTGCGATGTTATGATTGCGCCCATCTGCCCGTTGGGCTTGTGGAATACCACCATGGACTTACCCAGTAGTTGCTCGACCTTTTTGCTTGCCCTATCTGATATCGACTGATTGATCCCTGGCGTGCTCCTCGGCCGGGGTGGAGTGCGCCATGACCGAAGTAGAAGCCAAAAAGCCGCAGGAAAGCCTTCAGGATCGCCTGGCGCAGGTGGTCGAACTGCTGCATCGCCACAAGCTCGTCGAGGACCTGGCCCACCGCCAGGAAGGGCATAACCAGGATCTGGTCGAGGGCCTGGTACACCGGCAGAACCTTGCCGAGCTGCAGCGCAAGCTGGACGAACTGCACCCGGCAGACGTCGCTCATATCCTCGAAGCACTGCCGCCCGAAGATCGCCTGACGATCTGGCAGCTGGTGCGCTCCGAGCGCGACGGCGACATCCTCCTCGAAGTGTCCGATGCGGTCCGCGAGACCCTGATCGCCGACATGGATGATCAGGAGCTGCTCGCCGCGGCCAAGGAAATGGACGCCGACGAGCTTGCAGACCTGGCGCCCGAACTTCCGCGCGACGTGGTCCACGAGCTGATGGAGACGCTCGATGCGCAGCAGCGCGAGCGGGTTCGCTCGGCGTTGTCCTACGAAGAAGACCAGATCGGCGCGCTGATGGACTTCGAGATGGTCACCATCCGCGAGGACGTCAGCCTCGAAGTCGTTCTGCGCTACCTGCGCCGCCTCAAGGAACTTCCCGGTCACACCGACAAGCTCTTCGTGGTCGACTATGACGGCGTGCTCAAGGGCGTTCTGCCCATCAAGCGGCTGCTGGTCAACGATCCGGAGAAGCAGGTGGCCGAGGTCATGGCCAACGATCCGGTGGCCTTTCACCCCGACGAGGATGCCTACGATGCCGCCCAGGCGTTCGAGCGCTACGACCTCGTCTCCTCGCCGGTGGTGGACAAGAACGGCAAGCTGATAGGCCGTCTGACCATCGACGAGATGGTCGACCTCATCCGTGAGGAGAGCGAGAGCGAAGTCCTGAGCATGGCCGGTCTTCGCGAGGAAGAAGACATCTTCGCCTCGGTCTGGAAGTCGGTCCGCAACCGCTGGGCCTGGCTGGCGATCAACCTGGTCACGGCCTTTCTCGCCTCGCGGGTGATCGGCCTGTTCGAAGGGTCGATCGAGAAACTGGTGGCCCTGGCCGCGCTGATGCCGATCGTCGCAGGTATTGGCGGCAACTCCGGCAATCAGACCATCACCATGATCGTGCGGGCGATGGCGCTGGGGCAGGTCAGCATCGGTAACACGGCACGTCTGCTGCGAAAGGAGCTGGGCGTTTCGCTGGTCAACGGCCTGGTCTGGGGTGGGGTGATCGGCGCGGTGGCCCAGGCGCTCTACGGGTCCTGGTCACTGGGCGTGGTGATGACCGCGGCGATGACCCTGAACCTGCTGTTGGCGGCGCTGATGGGGGTGCTGATTCCCATGACCCTGGCGCGTCTGGGCCGCGATCCCGCGATGGGCGCTAGCGTGATGATTACCGCCATGACCGACAGCGGCGGGTTTTTCATCTTCCTCGGGCTTGCCACGCTATTTTTGCTGTGAATGGGGCGGGCGGATCCGGCAATCGGGTTTGCCTCGCTCAGGCCTTCGGGCTAATGTTCGTCAGCTTCGCTCATGGCTCAGCCTCTCTGAGTCCTTCATTCGAATAAAAGAAGCGGCCCCGAGTCGCGCTTGGAAGGAACTCCCATGACCTCCAGTCAACTGTTGCTCGAGGGCGTCGAGCTCATGCTGTTCGGCATGGGATTCGTCTTCGTCTTTCTGCTCGTGCTGATCGCCTCGATCCGCGTCATGTCCTACGTCATCGGTCACTTCGCCATCGCTCCGGCCGCCCAGCCTGCCGTTGCGGCGCCGGCGCCTGCCACCGAGATCGACGCCGATACGCTTGCCGCCATCCGGGGCGCCATCCAACAACACCGAGCCCGCCGCGGCTGATCCAGGAAGGGAGTTCCCCGCATGACCTCTGCCAAACGACCGCTCGGTATTACCGATGTGGTGCTGCGCGACGCCCATCAATCCATTCTTGCGACCCGGGTTCGCCTCGAGGATATGCTGCCGATCGCGCCCAAGCTCGATCAGGTCGGTTTCTGGTCGGTTGAGTCCTGGGGAGGCGCCACTTTCGATGCCTGCATTCGCTACCTGGGCGAAGACCCCTGGGAGCGTATCCGGGAACTGAAGAAGGCGATGCCCAACACGAGGCAGCAGATGTTGCTGCGGGGGCAGAACCTCTTGGGTTATCGGCACTACGCCGACGACGTGGTGGAGCGGTTCGTCGAGCGCGCGGCGGTCAACGGGGTCGACGTGTTCCGCGTGTTCGACGCGATGAACGATCCGCGCAATCTGAAGACGGCGCTCGAGGCGGTACGCGCCCAGGGCAAGCATGCCCAGGGGACCATCTCCTACACCACCAGCCCGGTGCATACCCTGCAGATGTGGGTGGACCTGGCCAAACAGATCGAGGACATGGGCGCGGATTCGATCGCGATCAAGGACATGGCCGGAATCCTGACGCCCTATACCGCCTTCGAGCTGGTTTCGCGGCTGAAGGCGAGCCTGTCCATCCCGATCCACATGCAGTGCCACGCCACCGCCGGGCTTTCCACCGCGGCGATCCTGAAGGCGGCCGAGGCCGGGATCGACAATGTCGACAGCGCGATCTCGTCGCTGTCGATGACCTACGGGCACTCGCCGACCGAATCGGTGGTGGCGATCTTCCAGGGGACGGATCGCGATACCGGCCTTGATCTGGCGCTGCTCGAAGAGATCGCCGCGTACTTTCGCGAGGTTCGCAAGAAATACGCGAAATTCGAGGGCAATCTCAAGGGTGTCGATTCCCGCATCCTGGTCGCGCAGGTACCGGGCGGCATGCTGACCAACATGGAAAGCCAGCTCAAGGAGCAGGGCGCGCTCGACAAGTTCGATCAGGTGCTGGCCGAAATCCCTCGCGTTCGTGAGGACCTGGGTTTCATTCCGCTGGTCACGCCAACGTCCCAGATCGTGGGCACCCAGTCAGTGATCAATATCCTGACGGGTGAGCGCTACAAATCGATCACCAAGGAAACCGCCGGCATTCTCAAGGGCGAGTACGGCAGTGCGCCGGCGCCGTTCAATGCCGAGCTGCAGGCACGCGTACTCGATGGGGCGCAGGCAATCGTCTGCCGTCCGGCGGATCTGCTCGAGCCGGAAATGGACAGGCTCACGGCAGAGCTCAAGGGGCTGGCCAAGGAGAAGGGCTTCGCGCTGGCCGACGACGAAATCGACGATGTGCTGACCTATGCGCTCTTCCCTCAGATCGGCCTGAAGTTCCTGGAGAACCGCGGCAATCCGGCGGCCTTCGAGCCGGCGCCGACCGGCAAGGAGCCCGTGGCGCGTGAGGCTGGCAAGCCCGAGGTGTATACCGTCGAGGTGAACGGAAAGTCGTTCGTGGTGCAGGTCAGCGAAGGCGGCGATATAGAAGGGATCAAGCCGCTGTCGGCTCCGGGGGATGGGGCGGCGTCGCTGCCGTCTGCGTCGGTTCCGTCCGGTGGCGAGCCTCAGCCGGCGCCTCTGGCGGGCAACATCTTCAAGGTGCTGGTGCAACCCGGTCAGGCGGTCAACGAAGGGGACGTCATCATCATCCTCGAGGCGATGAAGATGGAAACCGAAATTCGCGCCTCCCGCAGCGGCACGGTCGGCAGCGTGAACGTCAAAGTGGGCGATGCGGTGGCGGTCGGCGATAGCCTGCTGACCATCGGCTAAGGGAGCAACTTCATGGAAAAGCTGCTCAAGCTCTGGCACAGCACCGGCCTTTATCATCTGGAGCCCGGCCAGGCGCTGATGATCGCCGTGTGCCTGGCGTTGATCTTTCTCGCTATCCGCAAGGGGTTCGAGCCCCTGTTGCTGATCCCGATCGGCTTCGGTGGGCTCCTGGCCAACCTTCCGCTGGCCAACATGGGGGAAGGCGGCGGGATCCTTCATCTGTTCTATGAGGTGGGGCTGCCCACCAGCGTGTTCCCGCTGCTGATCTTCATGGGCGTGGGGGCGATGACCGATTTCGGTCCCATGCTCGCCAACCCCAAGACGCTGCTGCTCGGGGCCGCCGCTCAGTTCGGCATCTTCGCGACGCTGCTCGGCGCACTGGCGCTGACCGCCGCCGGGATACCAGGAATGGAATTCACGCTTCGCGAGGCGGCGTCGGTGGCGATCATCGGCGGGGCGGATGGCCCGACCTCGATCTTCGTGACGTCGAAACTGGCGCCCGACCTGCTCGGGCCGATTGCCGTGGCGGCCTATTCCTATATGGCGCTGGTGCCGCTCATTCAGCCACCCATCATGCGCGCCCTGACCACCAAGGCAGAGCGAGCGATCGTCATGCAGCAATTGCGGCCGGTCAGTCAGGCGGAAAAGATCGTGTTTCCCCTGGTGCTGTGCCTGCTCGTAGGCCTGATGCTGCCGGATGCGGCGCCCCTGATCGGCATGTTCGCCTTCGGCAACCTGCTCCGTGAGTGCGGTGTCGTCGAGCGCCTTGCCGATACGTCACGCAATGCGTTGATCAACATCGTCACCATAGGGCTCGGCCTGACCGTCGGCTCCAAGCTCTCCGCCGAGGCCTTCCTGCAGCTGAAGACGCTGGGGATTCTACTGTTGGGGATGGTGGCCTTCTGCGGCGGCACGGCCGCGGGGGTGTTGATGGCCAAGGTGATGAACCTGTTCAGCAGCAACAAGATCAACCCGCTGATCGGTTCGGCCGGTGTGTCGGCGGTGCCCATGGCGGCGCGCGTGTCGAACCGGGTAGGGCTGGAAGCCAACCCCCACAACTTCCTGCTGATGCATGCCATGGGGCCCAATGTCGCGGGTGTGCTTGGCTCCGCCGTGGCGGCGGGGGTGCTGCTGAACTTCGTGGGTTAGGGTGCGATTGCCCCGCAAAAACTGCACAAAACAAAAAGCCGGCTGCAAAGCCGGCTTTTGACTTCTAACCGATGCTCAGTCTTCTGCAGAAGCCATCTCTGCGTCGTGAGCGATCAGGGCAACCAGTGCGTTTTGCTGTCGGCGGGTGAGCTGGCGGAAACGCTGCAGCAGCTCTCGCTCATGCAGGGACAACTCCGGGCTATCCAGACGCAAGCTCAGCTCATCGTCCAGTACGCCTTCCTGGAAAAGTGTCTGCTCCAGGCGAGCGATGATTTCAGAGTTCATGCTGCGATGATGGTTGCGCGCGACTTCCGCAATACGTTCGCGCATGCCGTCAGGTAGCCGGACCACAAACTTGTCAGCCGTACGGCTGGAATAAACTGCCTGTTTCATAGGGCGCATACTTAACCGGTTAGTCAGAGGGGGCGATGCTGGCGTAGTGCTGCATGTTGTCACGTGTCTGACAATCGATTGCATCCGCCGTTCCGTGCAGCCACGCAAATAACGCAACGCAAACGATTTGCTGGCGTCAATTGTGCGTCAAATACAGCCAGAGTAAAGGCTTTTTGCTATTACTCGTATTTGCCTGTGACCCGATTGGCATCGGGGCTATGAACGACTACGCGATATGCCTCCTGACTCGTCCTGCCATCAACGCAGGACGGGGTCGAACTTGATGCGACGTCCCATGACCATCGAGACGAAAGACAGAACGCCAAACAGGCCCAGTCCGAATTTGACCAAGCCCGACCATGCAGCCTGCTCGGGGCCGAGAAGCGTCAGAACGGCACAGGCGATCGTGAGGGCGAGAAAGCTAAAACCGAGTCGTGACATTTGAAGTCTCCTTTTCGAATGCTTGGCGCTGCTGGTGGTTGCGGTTAGAAAACCCAACGCTGGGTTTGCGCTGGGCGGGATATCTCGACTTCGCTCGTTGTCAGTATCTGAGCGCGTGCGGTGTGCACGGTGCGTTCTGCGAACTGGTGATGGGAAGTTCCCTGCACGGCACTGGTAGATTGTTCCTGCGTCGGCGCATGGAAGACGGCTGCGGCCGTTAGAAGAACAGCTCCGAAAATGTACGGTGAACTCGGCATGGGCGTCTCCGTCGCTCAAATTTGCAATACCGGTGATATTGCAGGCTGCATGCCAGGTCTATTCGTAAAAAAATTCCTTATTTTTCAACAAGTTAGCTCTTATATGGGGCTGGTGCGCATTGCGGTTTGCATGACTGCCTTATTCGGCTCATGCATTTTGCAATGACGGTCGGGCGTGCTGCCCTGGGGAAGGCGAGGAGAGGGCTGACAAAAAAAGTCGGGGCCGTTAACATGCCCGCCGCGTCATGTCCCAGTAGCTCAATTGGATAGAGCATCCCCCTCCTAAGGGGAAGGTTGGAGGTTCGACCCCTCTCTGGGACACCAGTTCGAAAAAAGCCCGTATCAGCGGGCTTTGTCGTTTCTAGAAGTCGTCTTGTCGCGCTTCGCGCTGCAGCTGGTTGACCAGCCGTTCGACCTGCCGTTGGAGCAGCCCGTTCATGCGATAGAAGCGTGCGCCGCACAGGGTGACGGAGCGCTTCTCGTCGAAGTGTACGTGGCGCATCTCGATGGCCGTTTCCATTCGCCCGATCGGCAGCTGTGCCGACAGGCTCTCATACACCTGGCCGGTCTGCAGGTAGCTGTAATCACCTTGTATCGACAGGCGGCAGCCTGTGGCCGAGATGTCCAGGACTCGGCACTGCAGGCCGGCTTTCAGGGTCTTTCCTGACAAGGTGCCGTTGACCGGTTGCCCTTTGAGAATCGCCCGGTAGGCGTTGCGTCGCTGGTGATAGATCGCCTGTTTCGGGATGGGACTCCAGAAGCAGCGCGCGCCCTCCAGTTCGCCGGCCCGTATGGGTTGGTCGTTTTCCCAGGCGATTCGGACCCCTTCGTAATAGCCTTCGATCTCGAACGCTTCGCCATTGGCCATGAAGCGCTCGCCGTCGTTGGGGATCAGCTCATCCAGAGCGATCCAGCCGCTCTCGCGGTTGAGCTCGACGAGAAACGTCTGAAAGCACTGGCTGCGCTCCTTGAAGCGCATGATCAGAGGGATGCGGTTATCTTTCAGCACCTTGAGATTGGCGCAGATTTCCACCGGGGCCTTGAGCACGCGTGGCGGCTGTGGGCCTTCTTCATCGGCAAAGGGGTTGGACACGTTTCTGGCTCTCCGACGCGAACGCGACGCGCAAGCATAATGCCATATCGCCAGTATGTCCTGGCGTTTATGCCTGAGTCAGGGGGCGTTGATAGGCGCTCTTCGCAGCGGTGCCGCGGCTGTCGTAAAGCCCTGGCGCCTCGTTGCCCCGCAGGACTCCAAGCATGCCCTTGACGGCGGTCTGGTTGGCTCGAATCAGCCGGCCGTTGCGCAGGTTGGCGCGTTGGCACTCGTCGAGGATCTGGCCGAGCTCGTCGGACTTCGCCAGGATGGCGTCGCGCAACCCCGACGCCGAGACCAGGCTCTCCAGCCCTGCGCGGCTGCTGGGCAGGTTCTGCGAGGACAGCAGCTTGCCTCGTTGCGCGCCGTGCTGCCCGAGCAGGGCAAGCAAGGGTTGTTTGCGAGCCAGTATTCCTTCCAGCGCCGCGAGATCGCGCTCGCCGAGCGAGCGGAATTCTTCATCGGTGAGTTCGCACAGCTGGTGCGCCAGTGCGATGTCGCCGGTCAGTTGTTCAAGCAGCGCGGTATCCTGCATATCGACCTCTTATCAGGCGCGCAGCTTTCTGAGCGCGCCGTTAACGCTGGGATTCGAAGGCGAGCAGCTTTGAGGCAACGCGCTGGCTGTCCACCTGGTAACTACCGTCAGCGATCGCCTGCTTGAGCTTGGCAACCCGCTCCTGGTCGACTGTGGGCAGATCACGCAATTTGTCGTTCACCTGCTGCATTTTCTGAGCCTCGTCGCTCAGTTGGACGCTTTCTCCAGCCTGGGCGGTCGGCTTGGCCGCCTCGGTGCTGGCCGTTGCCTGGGTGGCCCCAGGGCGTTCGCTGGGCTGAACGCCGCTGCTGCGTCCGGCGCTCGCCGGAGTAGCTGCGTTGTTCGGCCGGTTGAAGTCGATGACCATGTGCAAAACCTCAAAGGAATCAGGACGCTTGCCATGTTTACGGCGCTACCGGGCAAAACTTTAGCTTTTTTTGACGGCTATCGTTTCGCTTGGCCGAATAAGCGCGTGATGGGGAGCTCCAGTCGCGACTGTGCGAGCAGACCGGTATGTCCGAACGGGCTCGTTGACCCTTACACGATCGTATACGGTGCGCTTTTTTCCTCTGGATTTCAATTCGACCCAACCGGCTCGCTGCATTACATGGCGACCTCCACCTGACCGGGGCCGAGCACCCTGGCCCGGACCACGCGCCCGGAGCTCAGATTCTTCACTCTGATCTGCTGGCCCGGGGCACCATCGGCCAGGGCTTCGCCCGGCATGCGGACATTGATCGACGTAGCCCTGGCGCTGATCACCACCTGGTCGCCCTTGCGCACCACCTCGGCCAGTTCCAGGTGTTGAGGTGTCAGCACCTGATCGGGCAGTACGTTGCGGGTCACCTTGGTGCCTATCACCTGGTCCAGGGAACTGAGATACCCTTGCGACAGCAAGCCGACGTCCCGCTCGACCAGGGCGACGTCAGCCAGCGTGACCTCGCCCTGGCGGGTGAGGGGGCGGGTGACCACGACGACATCGCGATAGAGCTTCACCCGCGCCGGTACGAACACGGTCCAGGGCGTGGCGCCGGGGCAGCTGACCCTCACCGTGACGCGGCCCACCGGCTGCGCCGGGCTTTCCAGCCGGGTGGCGAGAGGCTCGGGGCATGACGCCAGCCGCAGGCGTGGGTCGAGCCGGTTCACTTCGACCTCATGGCGCGCAACGATCGCACTGCGCTGCAAATAGTCCGTCACCGCATCCTCAAGAAACAGCTGGGTCGCGTCGATAAGCTGCTCAGGTAGTGTATTGGCGGCGACCGAGCAGGCATGACCGGCCCAGCAGAGGGCTGACAGGGTCAGGCCTTTGCGCAGCACGTGGCGCAGGTGTCGGAAAACAGTCGTTCGATCGTTCATGGCTTCCATCCAAGCAAGGCGCGTGCCGCCTGCTAGGCTGATGGTTGCCCTCGTTTTTTCAACAAGAGGAATACTGGCATGGCCGGTGTATTGGATTCGGTTAACCAGCGTACGCAACTGGTCGGGCAGAACCGGCTCGAGCTATTGCTGTTCCGTCTCGAGGGCAAGCAGCTCTACGGAATCAACGTGTTCAAGGTCAAGGAAGTGCTGCAGTGCCCGCGCCTGACGGTGATGCCGAAGTCCAGCCGGGTCGTGCGTGGCGTCGCCAATATCCGGGGCGGCACCTTGCCGATCCTCGATCTGTCGATCGCCATCGGCAAGTACGAGCTCAACGACCTGTCCAACAGCTTCGTGATCATCACCGAGTACAACACCAAGGTGCTGGGTTTCCTGGTTCGCTCCGTCGAGCGCATCGTCAACATGAACTGGGAAGAGATCCTGCCGCCGCCCAAGGGCACCGGGCGCGACCACTACCTGACCGCCGTGACCCATGTGGATGGCCAGCTCGTCGAAATCATCGACGTGGAGAAGGTGCTCGCCGAAGTCACCCCCGTTTCGGAGGAAATATCCGAAGGCGTGCTCGACGCCGAGACCCGGGTCAAGGCCGTGTCCACCCGCGTGTTGATCGTCGATGACTCCTCGGTGGCCCGCAAACAGGTCACGCGCTGCCTGCAGAACATCGGGGTGGAAGTGACGGCGCTCAACGATGGTCGCGAGGCGCTGACGTTCCTCAAGGCGCTTGCCGACGAGGGCAAGTCGCCAGCACAAGAATTTCTCATGATCATCTCCGACATTGAAATGCCGGAGATGGACGGCTACACCCTAACTGCGGAGATTCGACAGGACCCGCGTATGCATAAAATGCATGTACTCCTGCATACTTCGCTTTCCGGCGTGTTCAACCAGGCGATGGTCAAAAAGGTGGGGGCAGATGATTTCCTCGCCAAATTCCAACCGGACGATCTGGCTGCGCGTGTTGTCGAACTTATCAGGCAGGCGGACGCAAACTGAGGCGAAGCCTCTTTTTCCATCCTTGGCGAGGCGAATCAGTGTCAGGTAATTTGGATTTCGAGCAGTTCCGTATATTCCTGGAAAAGACCTGCGGGATTCTGCTGGGTGCCAACAAGCAGTACCTGGTGTCCAGCCGACTGAACAAGCTGATGGAACAGCAGAAAATCACTACCCTGGGAGAACTGGTCAGTCGTATCCAGACGCAGCCGCGCAGCGGCCTGCGCGAGCAGGTCGTCGATGCGATGACCACCAACGAAACGCTCTGGTTTCGTGATACCTATCCCTTCGAAGTGCTCAAGAGCCGCGTGCTGCCGGAGATGATCAAGGCCTACCCGGCGCAGCGTCTGCGCATCTGGTCGGCCGCCTGCTCGTCCGGGCAGGAGCCGTATTCCCTGGCCATGACGCTCGATGAATTCGAGCGCAGCAACCCCGGGCAGCTCAAGGGCGGCGCGCAGATCGTGGCGACGGACCTCTCCGGCTCGATGCTGACCGCCTGCAAGGCGGCCGAGTACGACAGCCTGGCCATCGGCCGTGGTCTTTCGCCGGATCGTCTGCAGCGTTATTTCGATTCCAAGGGAACCGGGCGCTGGGCCGTCAAGGCGCCGATCAGGAACCGCGTGGAGTTTCGCCCGCTCAACCTGCTGGACAGCTATGCGGCGCTCGGCAAGTTCGACATCGTGTTCTGCCGCAACGTCCTGATCTACTTCTCGGCCGAGGTGAAGAAGGACATCCTCAAGCGTATCCATGCCACGCTCAAGCCGGGCGGTTACCTGTTTCTCGGTGCGTCCGAGGCGCTCAACGGGCTCCCCGAGCTCTATCAGATGGTGCAGTGCAGCCCCGGGATCATCTACAAGGCCAAATGACCTGCGTGCCGGTCGAGTCGTTGCCAGGCAGCGGCAAAAAACCGGCACTCGCGCTTGCCGCTTGCCTTCGAAAGCGGAAAAGCGTTGCCGTTTCTGGCACATCCTTTCGCTTCCTCTGAATAATTTCCTATAAAAACAATGACTTAATCATTTGGCACGTCCTTTGCTGAAGTGGGGTTACGCAGACCCGTAACAGGACGGTCCAGATCATGAGCATCAGTTTCGACAGCGCACTCGGTATCCACGAGAAGGCACTCGGCTTCCGCGCCCAGCGCGCCGAAGTGCTGGCCAACAATATCGCCAACGCCGACACGCCTAACTACAAGGCGCGTGATCTGGACTTCGCCACGGTGCTCGCCGAGCAGAACAATCGCCAAGGCAGCGGTTCGTTCAGCGCGACCCGGACCAGCGCCAGGCACATCGCCGCCGAGGCGATGGACATCGCCGATCCGTCCCTGCGCTTTCGTACCCCCCTGCATGCCTCGCTCGACCAGAACACCGTCGATCTGCAGATCGAGCAATCCAACTACGCCCAGAACGCCATCGACTTCCAGGCCAGCTTCACGCTGCTCAACGGCAAGTTCCGTGGCCTGATGAGTGCCCTGCGCGGCGAATAAGGAGAACAGCCATGTCCCTCAGCAATGTATTCAACATCGCCGGCTCCGGCATGAGCGCGCAGAGCACGCGCCTGAACACCATCTCCAGCAACATCGCCAACGCCGAGACGGTGTCGTCCAGCGTGGACCAGACCTACCGGGCACGCCATCCGGTTTTCGCCACCGTCTTTCAGCAGGCCAGCGGCACCACCAATGGTTCGCTGTTCGCCGAGCAGGACAGCGCCGGCGCCGGGGTCCAGGTGCTGGGCGTGGTCGAGGACAAGAGCGAGCTGATGCCGCGCTACGAGCCCAATCACCCGGCTGCGGACGAGCAGGGCTACGTCTACTACCCCAACGTGAATGTGGTCGAGGAGATGGCCGACATGATCTCGGCCAGCCGCTCGTTCCAGACCAACGCCGAGTTGATGAACACGGCCAAGACCATGCTGCAGAAGGTACTGACCCTGGGTCAGTAATCCGGACGGAAACTCATCATGAGCACTACAGGCAACGTCAGCGGTACCGGGTCGGTTCTCGATCAGTACCAGTTCAACGAAGAACGCACCGTCAAGAAGGACCTCGGCAAGAACGAGTTCCTGGAACTGCTGGTCGCTCAGCTCAACAACCAGAACCCGCTCGACCCGCAGGACAACGGTGACTTCATCGCCCAGCTGGCGCAGTTCAGTACCGTCGAGGGGGTGGAGAAGCTCAACTCCAGCATGGAGACCATCCTGTCCGGCTACCAGTCGTCGCAGGCGCTGCAGGCCTCGTCTCTGGTGGGGCGCAAGGTCATCGTGCCGAGCGACAAGGCGGTGGTCGACACCAGTGAAACCTTCAAGGCCAGCCTGGTGTTGCCGGTGTCCAGCAGCAACGTCTACGTCAACGTCTATGACAGCACGGGCGCGGTGGTCAGCCGCGTCGACATGGGCCAGCAGGAAGCCGGGAACATTTCCTTCATGTGGGACGGCAAGGACAGCAGCGGCAATGTCGCGCCGCCCGGCACCTACCGATTCGAGGCCCAGGCGACCTATGCCGATGGCACCAAGGGGCTCTACACCCTGCTGCCCGCCAACGTCGACAGCGTCACCCTCGGGCAGAACGGCGGAGAGCTCATGCTCAACCTCGCCGGTGTCGGCAGCGTTCCGCTTTCCCAGGTTCAGATCATCGGTCAGTAATCCGCCGGCACTCGGCAAAGGAGCAACCAAATGTCGTTCAACATCGGCCTCAGCGGCATGCGTGCCGCGAGCAAAGACCTCAACGTGACCGGTAACAACATCGCCAACGCCGGCACCGTGGGCTTCAAGCAGTCCCGTGCGGAGTTCGCGGACGTCTACGCGGCCTCCGTGCTGGGTACCGGCAAGATGCCCCAGGGCAGCGGCGTGCTGCTGGCCAACGTGTCTCAGCAGTTCAACCAGGGCAACATCAACTACACCCAGAACGCGCTGGACCTGGCGATCAACGGAAACGGCTTCTTCCAGGTCAGCAACAATGGCGCGGTCAGCTACACCCGCGCCGGTTATTTCGGTACCGATCGCAGCGGCTTTCTGGTCGACAACTTCGGCTACAAGCTGCAGGGCTATTCGGTCGACGGCAACGGCAACCTGCAGAACGGCGTGGTCGGAGACCTGCAGATCCAGACCACCAACCAGGCGCCGAAAGCCACCAGCAAGATCGAAACGGCGTTCAACCTGAACTCCACGCAGAAGGCGCCGACCAGCTGGCAGGCCGCCTACGATGCCGTGGCGAAGACCGCCTACGACCAGGCATACAACGCGGGCGTAAGCGACTACTACGCCTCCCAGGGTATCGATCCGGCGACCGCGACCGAGGCCGAGATGGCGGCGGCCCAGGCCTATGCGACGCCGCTGGCGACCGCGGCGGCCAGCGCGCCGGCGGTGGTGGCCGACGCGACGGCGGCGGGTAACGCCACCTTCAACCCGGCCGACCCGACCAGCTACAACAGCTCGACCTCGCTGAACATCTACGACTCGCAGGGCAACGCCCATGTCATGACGCAGTACTTCGTCAAGACCAGCGCCAATACCTGGGACATGAAGGTGCTGATCGACGGACGCAACCCCGCCGACCCCGCGCAGGAGCCGCCGGAGCCTTATGTCATGGGGCTGACGTTCAACTCGTCCGGCGCACTGACCGACGTGACCAGTTCGGATCCGACCCTGTTCACCGTTGCCCCGGACCTGAAGGTGACCTTGAACGGCGCGGCGGCCGGCGGTACCGGCGGCTGGGTGCCGGCCATCTCCAACGGCGGGACGCCGGCGACCTGGTCGCCCAACGGGGCGCTGGCCAATGCCGAGGGCATCGTCTTCGATTTCACCAAGTCGAGCCAGTTCGCCAGCTCGTTCGCGGTCAACAGCGTGTCCCAGGACGGCTATACCACCGGTGAACTGGCCGGCCTGGAAATCGACGACACCGGCGTGATTTTCGCGCGCTACACCAACGGCCAATCCAAGGTGCAGGGCCAGATCGTCCTGGCCAACTTCGCCAACGTGCAGGGCCTGACGCCGGTCGGCAAGACGCAGTGGGTGCAGTCGTTCGAGTCGGGCGAGCCCATCGTGGGCACGCCGCGCTCGGGTACCCTCGGCGCGTTGCAGGCCGGTGCGCTGGAAGACTCGAACGTCGAGCTGTCCGACCAGCTGGTCAACCTGATCGTGGCGCAGCGCAACTACCAGGCCAACGCGAAGACCATCGAGACCGAAAGCGCCATCACCCAGACGATCATCAACCTGCGTTAACGCTTGAGGCCAGCGGCAACGATTTTTGCCGCTGGCGGCAGTATCCCGCCGTCTTTCTCCTTTCAGGGCCCCTTCGGGGCCTTCTTTTTTATCAAAGCTCTTTCATATCAGTGGCTTGCGTTCTCTGTTTTCGCTTGGCATGCCGCTTGCTAACTACCTCTGCAACAGACCCTTAGCGTCAAACTCGCGTCTGCGGAGGAATTCGATGGACAAGATGCTTTATGTAGCCATGACCGGTGCCAGCCAGAACACGCGGGCACAGCAGGCGCATGCCAACAACCTGGCCAACATATCCACCACGGGTTTTCGCCGCGATTTCGAGCAGGCGCGGTCGATGCAGGTCTTCGGTGACAGTTTTCCGGCGCGCGTCTACGCCATGTCCGAGCGACCCGGGACCGACTTCACGGCCGGTGCCCTGCAGGAGACCGGGCGCGACCTGGACGTCGCGGTCGAAGGGCAGGGCTGGCTCGCCGTGCAGGCGCCCGATGGCAGCGAAGCCTACGTGCGCACCGGCAGCCTGCGCATCGATGCGCTGGGCATGCTGCGCACCGGCGACGGCATGCCGGTACTGGGCAACGGCGGCCCGATCGCGATTCCGCCGGAAGAAAAGATCGACGTGGGCCAGGACGGCACCATCAGCATTCGTGCGCTCGGCGAAAACCCCAACGTCGTGGTGAATGTCGACCGGCTCAAGCTGGTCAATCCCGACCCTGCGCAGCTCGAGAAAGGCCGCGACGGCCTGATCCGCATGAAAGACGGGCAGCCCCTCGAGGCCGACGCCAACGTGCGGGTCACCTCGGGCTTCCTGGAGTCCAGCAACGTCAACGCGGTTTCAGAGATGACATCGATCCTGGCCCTGTCACGGCAGTTCGAACTGCACGTGAAGATGATGCGCACGGCCGAGGAAGACGCCGCCGCCATGGCCCGTGTATTGCAACTGAGCTAATCACCAGCGCGTAGCGCCTGGTTTCCGGCGCACGAGGAGAACATCATGCTTCCAGCACTCTGGGTCAGTAAGACCGGCCTGTCCGCCCAGGACATGAACCTGACGACCATTTCCAACAACCTGGCGAACGTCTCGACCACCGGTTTCAAGCGCGATCGGGCCGAATTCCAGGACCTGCTGTATCAGGTTCGCCGGCAACCCGGCGGCCAGGCCACCCAGGACAGCGAACTGCCGTCGGGCCTGCAGCTGGGTACCGGTGTGCGCATCGCCGGCACCCAGAAGATCTTCACCGCGGGCAGCCTGCAGACCACCGAGCAGCCGCTGGACATGGCCATCAACGGCCGTGGTTTCTTCCAGGTTCTGCTGCCGGACGGCACCGTGTCCTATTCGCGTGACGGCGGCTTCCACATGAATGCCGACGGCCAGATCGTCACGGCCAACGGTTATGCCCTGGAGCCGGCGATCGTCGTTCCGCCGGAAACCCAGTCCTTTACCGTCGGCGAAGACGGCACCGTCTCGGTGACCACCTTCGGTGATCCCCAGCCGCAGATCATCGGCAACATCCAGATCGCCGACTTCATCAACCCGGCCGGCCTGCAGGCGATCGGCGGCAACCTGTTCCTCGAAACCGCCGCCAGCGGCGCGCCGCAGGTCAGCAACCCGGGCCTGAACGGGCTCGGCACCGTGCTGCAGAACACCCTGGAAAACTCGAACGTCAGCGTCGTCGAGGAGCTGGTGAACATGATCACCACCCAGCGCGCCTACGAGATGAATTCCAAGGTGATTTCCACCGCGGACCAGATGCTGGCCTTCGTGACCCAGCAGCTCTAATGATCGATCGACGTTGGCTTGAGGTGTTTATGAGCCGCTCTGCATGTGTCTTCACGCTGATCTCCGTTTCGCTGCTGGCAGGCTGCGTCGCGCCCGCGGCCAAGCCGAACGACCCGTACTACGCTC
Organism: Stutzerimonas nosocomialis; assembly: GCF_005876855.1. Lineage (GTDB taxonomy): Bacteria > Pseudomonadota > Gammaproteobacteria > Pseudomonadales > Pseudomonadaceae > Stutzerimonas > Stutzerimonas nosocomialis. Next base: position 64,875 of record NZ_QLAE01000005.1, read on the forward strand.
CGGTCCTGCCGCGCACGCCGCTGCCGGCCGCGCAGAACAACGGGTCGATCTACCAGTCCGGTTTCGAAACCTACCTGTTCGATGACCGCAAGGCGTATCGCGTGGGTGACATCATCACCATCACGCTCAACGAGCGGACCCAGGCGAGCAAGAACACCAGCTCCAAGCTCTCCAAGAGCAGCAGCGCCGACATCGGCCTGGGCTCGCTGTTCGGCGGCGCCGTGTCGATGGCCAACCCGCTCACCGGCAACAGCATGAGCCTGGGCGCCGAGTACGACGCGTCGCGCTCGAGTCAGGGTTCCGGTCAGGCGGGGCAGAGCAACAGCCTGTCGGGCTCGATCACGGTGACGGTTTCCGAAGTGCTGCCCAACGGCATCCTGGCCGTGCGCGGCGAAAAGTGGATGACGCTCAACACCGGCGACGAGCTGGTGCGTATCGCCGGGCTGGTGCGTTCCGACGACATCGCCACCGACAACACCGTGCCGTCGACGCGCATCGCCGATGCCCGCATCACCTATTCCGGGACCGGTGCGTTCGCCGACACCGCCCAGGCCGGCTGGCTGGATCGCTTCTTCATGAGCCCGCTGTGGCCGTTCTGATCAGGTGCAGGCAATGACTTTCCTCAAATCCGTCGCCGTTGCCTTCGTCGCGCTCTGCGCCGCCTCCAGCGTGCAGGCCGAGCGGCTCAAGGACATCGCCACGATCCAGGGCGTGCGCGCCAACCAGCTGATCGGCTATGGCCTGGTCGTGGGCCTCAACGGCAGCGGCGACCAGACCACCCAGACGCCGTTCACCGTGCAGAGCTTCAACAACATGCTCGCGCAGTTCGGCATCAAGGTGCCGGCCGGCGGCAACATCCAGCTCAAGAACGTCGCGGCGGTGTCCATTCACGCCGAGCTGCCGCCGTTCGCCAAGCCGGGTCAGACGCTGGACATCACCGTGTCCTCGATCGGTAACGCCAAGAGCCTGCGCGGCGGCAGCCTGCTGATGTCGCCGCTCAAGGGGATCGACGGCAACGTCTACGCCATCGCCCAGGGCAACCTGGTGGTCGGCGGCTTCGATGCCGGCGGCGCCGACGGCTCTCGCATCACCGTCAACGTGCCCTCGGCCGGCCGCATCCCCGGCGGCGCCCTGGTCGAGCGGGCGGTGCCGAGCGGCTTCAACCAGGGCAATACCCTGACGTTGAACCTGAACCGCCCGGACTTCACCACGGCGAAGAACATCGTCGACCAGATCAACGACCTGCTCGGCCCCGGCGTCGCGCAGGCGATCGATGGCGGTTCGATCAGCGTGGCCGCGCCGCTGGACCCGGGCCAGCGGGTCGACTACCTGTCGATCCTGGAAAACCTCGAGGTCCAGGTCGGCCAGGCAGTGGCCAAGGTCATCATCAACTCGCGTACCGGCACCATCGTGATCGGCCAGAACGTGCGGGTTCAGCCCGCGGCGGTGACCCATGGCAGCCTGACGGTGACCATCAGCGAAGACCCGACGGTCAGCCAGCCCAACCCGCTCTCCGGCGGCCAGACGGTGGTCGTGCCCAATTCCAGGGTGCAGGCCGAGCAGGAAGCCAAGCCGATGTTCAAGTTCGGCCCCGGGACCACGCTCGACGAGATCGTGCGCGCGGTCAACCAGGTGGGCGCCGCGCCCAGCGACCTGATGGCGATCCTCGAAGCGCTGAAGCAGGCCGGCGCGCTTCAGGCCGACCTGATCGTGATCTAAGGAAACGGATATGCAGACTCGACTCGGTGGTGTGAGTGGTGGCGTCGATAGCGGAAGCTACAGCGACCTCAATCGCCTGAACCAGCTCAAGGTGGGCAAGGACCGCGACGGCGAGGCCAACGTCCGCAAGGTCGCGCAGGAGTTCGAGTCGCTGTTTCTCAACGAGATGCTCAAGTCGATGCGCTCGGCCAACGAAGTGCTGGCCAAGGACAACCCGCTCAACAGCCAGGCCACCAAGCAATACCAGGACATGTACGACCAGCAGCTCTCTGTCAGCCTTTCCAAGGAAGGCGGCATGGGCCTGGCCGACGTGCTGGTGCGGCAGATGACCAAGATGAAGGAAGGGCCGAGCCGTCCCAATCCGTTCGCCCAGGTCGCCGAGACCCAGGGCGCCGCCTGGCCGAGCAAGCCGGGTGCGGCGGTCGAATCTTCGCGTGACGATTCGAAGCTGCTCGCCCAGCGTCGCCTGGCGCTGCCCGGCAAGGCGGCCGGGCAGCCTGCCGTGGCCGAGGTCCAGGCCGGCGCCACGGAGGCACGCATGCCTGGCGCGCTGCCGGGCGAGGGCGAAGCTCAACCGCTGGTGGATAGCGATTGGAAGCCGGCCAGGACCTTCGCCGCGCCCGCGGACAAGGGACTCGTGATCAACGGCGTCGAGCCCGGCGCGAGCGGCTCGCCGTCCAAGACCCGTTTCAACTCGGCCGAAGAGTTCATGGCGACCATGCTGCCCATGGCCGAAAAGGCCGCCAAGCGCCTGGGCGTCGAGGCGCGTTATCTGGTCGCCCAGGCGGCACTGGAAACCGGCTGGGGCAAATCCATGATTCGTCAGAAGGATGGCAGCAACAGCCACAACCTGTTCGGCATCAAGGCCACCAACTGGTCCGGCGAATCGGCCCAGGCGCGCACCACCGAATACGTCAACGGCAAGCCGGTCAAGCAGGTCGAGGGGTTTCGCGCCTATAGCTCGTTCGAGCACAGCTTCGACGACTACGTGAACCTGCTGCAGAAGAGCGACCGCTACCAGTCCGCACTCAAGGTGGCCGGCACCTCGGGCGATTCCGAGCGCTTCGTGCAGGAGCTGCAGAAGGCCGGCTACGCGACCGACCCGCAGTACGCTCGGAAGATCAGCCAGATCGCCCGCAAGATGCAGACCTATCAAACCGTCGCCGACGCAGGTTCGGCCGCGATCAAGCAGAGCAGGGGCTAATCCATGGCGGACCTTCTCAACATCGGCCTGTCCGGTCTGGCTGCAAGCAAGACCCAGCTTTCGATCACCGGCCACAACATCAGCAACGTCAACACCCCCGGCTACAGCCGCCAGGATGCCGCCCAGGCGACCCGCGCCCCGCAGTTCAGCGGCGCCGGCTACATCGGCTCGGGCACGACGCTGGTCGAGATCCGCCGCAGCTACAGCGAGTTCCTGACCAACCAGGTGCGCAGCAGTACCGCCTTGTCCAGCGACGTGCAGGCGTACAAGAGCCAGATCGATCAGCTCGACTCGCTGCTGGCCGGCAGCACCACCGGCATCACGCCGGCGCTGCAGAGCTTCTTTTCCGCGATGCAGACGGCCGCCGAAGACCCGGCGAACATGCCGGCGCGCCAGCTGGTGCTGGCCGAGGCCGAAGGCGTGGCGCGGCGGTTCAACACCGTGTACGACCGCCTTTCCGAGCAGAACACCTTCATCAACAAGCAGATGTCGGCGGTCACCGATCAGATCAATCGCCTGGCCGGAAGCATCGGCAGCCTCAACGAGGCCATCTCCAAGGCGTCGGCCAATGGCCAGACCCCAAACGACCTGCTCGACGCCCGCGACGAGGCCGTGCGCCAGCTGTCCACCTACATTGGCGTGACCGTCGTGCCGCAGGACGACAACAGCTTCAACCTCTTCATCGGCAGCGGCCAGCCGCTGGTGGTGGGCAGCTCGGTGGCGCGTCTGGAGGTGGTGCCGGGTGCGGGCGATCCCAATCGTGCGGAAGTCCAGTTCGTCAGTGGAGGCTCGCGCCAGGGCATCACCACGCAGATCACCGGCGGTGAAATCGGCGGGCTGATCCGATACCGCGAAGAGGTGCTCGACAGCACGCTCAATTCGCTGGGGCGCCTCGCGCTGTCATTGGCCGACCAGGTCAACACCCAGCTCGGCGAAGGACTGGACCTCAAGGGCAACGTCGGCTCGGCGCTGTTCGGCGACTACAACCATCCGGACCTGGCAGCGCTGCGCGCCAATGCGTACAGCACCAACAAGTCGTCGGCCAACGCGTCGCTCACCATCACCAACACCAGCTACCTGACCACCAGCGACTACAAGCTCGAGTTCGACGGCAGCAACTACCAGGCGCGCCGACTCAGCGACGGCACGCTGATGAACGTGAGCAACCAGAACGGCGTGCTGACCTTCACCGATTCGCAAGGCCGCGACCAGGGGTTCTCGGTCTCCGTCAGCGGCCTGCCGGCCTCCGGTGATGGCTTCCTGCTGCAGCCCACCCGTCGCGGCGCGTCGGACATCAAGGCGGTACTCGACCAGCCGGATCAGTTGGCGTTCGCCGCGCCGGTGCGTTCCGAGGCCAATGTGCAGAACCGCGGCACCGGTGTGATCGGCCAGCCGGACCTGGTGTCGGCCAGTGCCAGCCCGATCGACCTCGCCGCGATTCAGGCCGGGCTGCCGCAGACCCTGCGCTTCGACGGAACGGGCTTCGTCGATGGTGCCGGCAACCCGGTCGCCGGCCTGGCGCGGGTCCCGGCTGGGGATTTCAGACCCGGTGAAGCCAACACCTACGAGCTGACCCTGAGCCCCGGAAACACAGTGCGCTTCACCCTTAGCGGACGGCCTGAAGCCAACGACAGCTTCACCCTCGGGTTCAACCAGAACGGCGTATCGGACAACCGCAATGCGCTCAAGCTGGTGGACCTGCAGACCAAGCAGACCGTCGGCATCGATCCGAACAGCGGCGTTGCAAGCGGCATGACCTTCACCGACGGCTATGGCCAGTTGGTCGAGCGCGTCGGAACCCTGACGGCCCAGGCGCGCCTCGACGGCGACGCCACCACGGCCATTCTCAAGCAGGCGACCGACAGCCGCGATTCGCTGTCGGCGGTCAACCTCGACGAAGAGGCGGCCAACCTGATCAAGTTCGAGCAGTACTACAACGCCTCGGCACAGATCATTCAAGTTGCCCGCTCTCTGTTCGATACATTGCTCAGCACCTTCAGGTAATAGGCACCGTCATGCGCATCTCTACCTTGCAAGCCTTCAACAACGGTGTCGCCGGATTGCAGCGCAACTACGCGAATGCGACCCGTACCCAGGAGCAGATCAGCACCGGCAACCGCATCCTCACACCCGCGGATGACCCGGTCGCCTCGGTACGCCTGCTGCAGCTGGAGCAGCAGCAGAACGTGCTCAGCCAGTACGACTCCAACCTGAGCGCAGCCAAGAACAGCCTGACCCAGGAAGAAGTGACGCTCAACTCGGTCAACACCATCCTGCAGCGCATCCGCGAACTGACGCTCGAGGCCGGCAACGGTGCGCTGAGCGGCGATGACCGCAAAGCCATCGCCGCCGAACTGGGCGAGCGCGAAAACGAGCTGATGTCCCTGATGAACACGCGCAACGCGCGGGGCGAATACCTGTTCTCGGGTTTCCAGGGCAAGACCCAGCCGTTCGTGATCGAAGGCAACAGCTACCAGTACAAGGGCGACGAAGGCCAGCGGACCCTGCAGATCGCCAGCTCGCTGAACGTTCCCATCAGCGATAGCGGCAAGAGCATCTTCGAGAACATCACCAACGCGGGCCGTCTGGACCGGACGCTGACGGCGCCGGCCGACTCGACCCTGCGGGTTTCCGCTCCGCTGGTCAGCGACGAGGTCGCCTTTTCGGCCGTCGAGGGTTTCCCCGCCGACGGCATCGAACTCGAATTCGGCGCCGACGGCAGCTATTCGATCTACGGTCTGCCACGTACACCGGCCGACACGCCCCTGGTAGCGGACCAGAGGATGGACAACGATCCGAGCAAGCCCGACACGCTGGTCTTCCGGGGCGTGACGCTGCAGCTCAACGGTGCCGCGGTAGGCGGCGAGACCGTACAGGTCGTGCCGCCGGCGGAGCCCCGCGAGAAACAGGGCATCCTCAATACCATCGCCAATCTGCGGGCTGTCCTGGAAGACCCCAAGAGCAGCGACGACGACGTCCGCGATGCTGTGGCGCTGGGCGTGACCAACCTCGATCACGCGATGGTCAACGTCGACGCCGCGCGGGGCAAGATCGGTGCGCGTCTGAACGTGATCGAAACCACCATGACCGACAACCAGGACGTCACGCTGGTCAACAAGTCGGTCCAGGCCGAACTGCGCGAACTCGACTATGCCGAGGCGCTGTCGCGGCTGTCGTTCCAGACCATCATTCTCGAAGCCGCCCAGCAGAGCTACGTGAAGATCAGCAGCCTGAACCTGTTCAACGCGATGCGTTGACGGCCGATTGTGAGGCGGGTCACGAAAGATGTGTGGGCGGATTGACGCGGTCGCTTGGCGTTCTAAGTTAGTGGCGCGGCGCTAGGAAAGTACCGCGCCGTTACCGTTGTCACCCATAAGGATCGTGAAATGAACAGGACGTTTATCCGCGCTGCATCCCTCGCTCTTCTCGCAGGCTTCGCTCTCCAGGGCCAGGCCGCCGACCCCAAACAGGCCAGTGCCGAACCGGCTGCCGCCATCCAGGTGGCCGCGGTCGGCCTCAACACAGCCGATGCCGAAACCCTGACCCGAGAGCTGCAGGGGATCGGCGCAGCCAAGGCCAAGGCCATCGTCGATTACCGCGACACCCATGGCCCCTTCACTTCGGTGGACGAGCTGCTGGAAGTCAAAGGCATCGGCGCCGCGACACTGGAAAAGAACCGCGGCCGCATCAGCTTGCAATAAGGCGAACAGCCTGTAAGAAAAAGCCGGTCATATGACCGGCTTTTTCGTTTGCGCCCTGAACCGCGCTAGGACGGCTGATGCCTGAACGCGCAACCCTTTTTTTTGTCGAAAAGCGAGGAAAAGGCGTTGACAGTGTTACGGTTATGCACATCGCGCCATGCCCTCGGGCAGTCACAGCGATAAAAGCCACAGGACTTATAGGTTATTTTTAACTCCTTGATTTCTCAGTATTTTTTGCGCTGGGCAAAAAATCGTCGATCTGTACGGACCCCGCATCAGGCGGGCGTTTGGGGCAGTCATCCATAATCTGTTCACAAGGTTATCCACAGCTTCGGTGGATAACCTCTGTACGCCATGCGCAGCGGCGCTTTGCGAGAGGTGATCCATGAAAGCACCCTGGAATTTCCTGCGTTATCTGCCCCTGGCGCAACGCGTGCTCAGTCGCGGCCGGCTGCCGTTGTTGCTCATGGCCGTGGCGCGCAAGCGCAAATCGGGCCGCGGCGCGATCAGGGGGATCGGTGACGACCTGCGGACCCTGCAAGCCCTGTGCGTGGCCTGGTGGCGGGGCGAATACCGCGCCGTCAGCACCCAGGCGCTGCTCGCCGTGGTGGCCGGTCTGTTGTACTTCGTCTCGCCCCTGGATGCCATTCCCGACTGGCTGCCGGGCATCGGTTTCCTCGACGACATCGCCGTGCTCGGCTGGGTCATGAACAAGTGGTCCGGCGAGCTCGACGCCTTCCGTGCCTGGCGCCAGGCGCAGAGCCCCACCAAGCAGGCCGATCTGGAGCGCCTGCCGGCTGCAGACGAGGCCAAGGCCTGAGCCAGGGGCGTTTGCCGTCCTGTGTGCTTCTCGGTCTTTTGTGGGCATGGAGGACTGTTAACATCCTGCCCCATTGAAATCGATGGGAGGCGCAGATGAACGTGCAAGTCATCACGCGGGACGGCGAGCCGGAATATGCCGTGCTGCCCTGGGACGAGTACCAGGCCCTGCTCAAGGCGGCCGGGCGGGACGTGCAAGTGGCGGTTGCCGATCAGCCGGCCCGCGACTCGCATCCCTTGCAACAGCTGCGCTCGCTGCGTGAAGCCCGGGGCCGGACGGCAGAGGACCTGGCCCGTTCGGTCGGCATCAGCCCGGCCTACCTGGCGCTGATCGAGGCGGGCGAGCGCGATCCCGACGCGGCCATTCGCCGCTCGCTGGCCCACGCGCTGGGCATCGCCCGTTGGGAGGATGACGCTTGAGCCAGCAGCCTGTACGTATCAGCCGCCAGCACTGGCAGGCTCTGCTCGCCGAGCTGGAGGACGCGCGCAGACAGCGCCACCTGGTGACCTACCGCGCGCTGATCGAGCGCCTCAAGCTGCCTTCCCCGGCGATGCAGATCCTGACTGCGGCGCTGGAGCACCTGGCGGCCCTGGACGCCCACGCCGACCGGCCATTGCGCAGCGCCCTGGTCATCAGTCAGGGAGCCAGCCGCCTGCCACGTCCCGGATTCTTCGAATGTGCCAGTCGCCTGGGACGTTTCATCGGCGCCTCGGACGGCTTCGCCGCAGCCTCCTGGCATGCCGGGGAGGTGGCTCGGGTATTCGAATTCGAATACCCGGAGGTGCCCTGATGCTGCGGGGTATGCGGGCGCGGTTGGGCTATCGCGTGGCGCGCAGGCTGATGGGTTGGCGCTGGGCCGTACAGCAGCCCAAGCTGTGGCGCTGGATGGAGGGGCAATTCTCGCGGATGGCGGCGCTGGGCGACGTGTCGGCGCAAAGCTTCTACGGCCACATCCTGGTATTCCGCGGGCGCGGTTTCGGCGCGCGCAACGAGGGTATCCGACTGCTACGGCTGGCCGCGAAGGCCGGTGATGCCAAGGCGGCCTACCAGATGGGCGCCATCAGCCTCAGCGAGGATGCGAGCCATGGCCCGGACGCGGCGGAAGCGGCGAACTGGTGGGCACTGGCAGCGCAGGCCGGCCACCCCCTGGCGGCAACCCGACTCGCCCAGCTCTATCGCGCCGGAGGCCATGGCCTCAAGGCCGATCCCGAACAGGCCCGCCGCTACGAGGCATGCGCCGCCAAGCTCGGACTCTGAGGCGTGGAGCCTGCCTGCATCAGTTCCAGGCTGTTGCCCGGCGTCGCCTTGGCCTGACGCTTGGCCTGCGAGGCCAGATGTGCGAGCCCATCGGGGTCCAGGTCCGCCGAATCGCTTCCTACCCGAACCGCCCCGATGGACAGTGACAGCAAGGGGAAATGCTCAACGGTGCCCTGGCGGCTCATGCCGACGAAACCCTCGGCGGCCAGGTGTTCGTTGCGGTATAGGGGCAGGCAGCGTGCCTGGAAGGCGCCGAACAGCTCGGTGAGCCGCGCCTGCCAGTCCTGGGAGCACAACACCAGCATGAAGTCGTCGCCACCGATGTGGCCGACGAAATCGCAGCGCGGGTCGATCTGCTCGGTCTGGCACTGGGCGAGGGAAAGCAGGACCTGGTCGCCTTTCGCATAGCCATAGAGGTCGTTGAAAGGCTTGAAGTGATCGATGTCGACATAACAGACCACGGCCTCGCCGCCCTGCTTGAGCAGGCGTGCCAGGCATTGCTGGATGGGGACGTTGCCGGGCAGCAGGGTCAGCGGGTTGGCGTGTCGCGCCTGCTGGATCTTCATCTCGGTGATCAGCTTGAGCACGTCTATGACCCGTCCGAGGCCCAGATAGCGGCCGTCCTGGGTGATGATGAAGTCGTCCTCGATGCGCTGGCGCGCCCGGCTGGTCAGCAGCCGGCTGACCTGCTGCATCGAGTGCGACACCTCGACGGCCAGGAACTCCTCGCTCATCAGTCGGCTGATGGGCTTTCGCGCCAGCAGGTCCTTCGCGTAGGGCTTGAGCAAGGCTTCGGACAACAGGCTGCGCTGCACGATGCCCACCGGCCGCCGATCGTCGTCCAGAACCGCGAGGGCATTGAGGTTGGCCTGCAGGCGGAACACGTCGAGCACGTCCGAGATCGGCTGGTCCTGCGAAACGCCGGCCTGCTGCACGAGCAGGGGCGAAAGGTCGCCGGTTTCCTCGAGGAAGTCGCTGTCGGCGGTCGGCGCCTTGGGCAGCAGGTTGGCGAAGTCGACGCTCGGGCTGGTCTCGGGACGACCGATCAGGTAGCCCTGCACCAGGTCGACGCCCATCTCCTGCAGTACGAACAGCTCCTGCTGCAGCTCGATGCCTTCGGCGATGACCTCGGCGCGCGAGGCGCGGGCTATCTTCAGTATCGAGTCGACGAACTCCCGCTTCACGGCGTCCCGGTGGATGCCATCGATGAAGTAGCGGTCGATCTTGACGTAGTCGGGACGCAGCTCAGACCACAGCCTCAGGCTTGAATAGCCGGCCCCCAGATCGTCCAGTGCGATCGAGAAGCCCATCGCGCGGTAGTGGCGAAGGGCGTTGTCGAGCAACTGGAAGTCGTCGATCGGGGTCTGTTCGGTCAGCTCGATGACCACCTGGCTGGGCGATATGCCGAAGCGTTGCAAGAACTCCAGCGTCTTGCCGGGCTTGTGGGTGATGTCGAGCAGGGATTCGGGGGAGGCGTTGAGGAACAGTTTGCCCTGCAGCCCTTGTGCGTCGAAATGACGGCAGGCGCTCTCGCGACAGGCGAGCTCCAGGTCGTTCAAACGTCTGGCATGGCGCGCGGCGGAAAAGAGCGTGACCGGGGAGTGCAGGCAGCTGTTGGACGGGCCGCGGGTCAGGGCCTCATAGCCGATGACCGCCTGCTGGGACAGCGAGACGATCGGCTGAAACAGCGTGGTGAGGTCTCCGTGAGCAAGGATCCGGGCCAGGTTGCTCAACTGCTCGGTGACGGTCATGGTTTCGGTCCATCGGCAAAAGAAAAGGGGCCCTGGAAGGCCCCTGATCATTTCACTTCACCGTGATGTCATTTTGATGACAAGTGTCAGCGTGTCGTCTGGTGTTGCGCCATCGCCGAACTCAAACCCAGGAAGTCCAGCAGGATGCGACCGCTCTCGGTGAGGTAGGCATCGTCCTCGGGCTTCTTCGGTTTTTCCGCTTCCGCCAGCGCGGCGGCTTCGTCCTCTTCCTCGATCTTCTTCAGCGGCTCTTCGCCCTTGGACGTGCGCAGTGCGTTCTCCAGCGCCAGCTGGCGCTCCTCGATCGCTTTCTGCTGCGCCCGGCGTTTTTCCTCGTTGAGGCTGACCGTGGTCTCGTGCATCAGCTCCTGGGAAAGTGCGAGGCGGTCGCGGGTGAAGACGAAGTCCGGATTCTTTTCCGAGCGCGCCTCATGGCGAGCGGTGAGCTCGGCGAGGAACGGCTTGAAGGGGTTGAACTCCGGATTGATCGCCGCGCGGATGCTGTCCCAGGGCATGGCCTCGGGCAGGGCGCTTTCACCGATCTCCTTGGTGTCCACGTTGGCCGGATAGGAAATGTCCGGGATCACGCCCTGATGCTGGGTGCTCTGACCGGAAACCCGGTAGAACTTGGCCAGGGTGAGCTTGAGCTCGCCATGGTTGAGCGGCTGGATGGTCTGCACCGTGCCCTTGCCGAAGGTCTGGCCACCGAGGATCAATGCACGGTGGTAGTCCTGCATGGCCCCGGCGAAGATCTCCGAGGCGGACGCCGAAAGGCGGTTGACCAGCACGGCCAGCGGGCCGTCGTAGTAGGTGCCTGCGCTGTCGTCGGCGAGTACGTCGACGCGGCCGTCGCTGTTGCGCACCAGCACCGTCGGGCCTTGCTCGATGAACAGGCCGGTCAGCTCGGTGGCTTCCTGCAGCGAACCGCCACCGTTGTTGCGCAGGTCGATGACGATGCCGTCGACCTTTTCTTCCTGCAGTTCGCCGATCAGTTTCTTGACGTCGCGCGTGGTGCTCTTGTAGTTCTTGTCGCCGGCCCGCAGCGCCTTGAAGTCGAGGTAGAACGCGGGGATCTCGATCACCCCGAGCTTGTAGTCCTGGCCTTCATGATTGAGCTTGAGCACCGATTTCTTCGCGGCCTGCTCCTCGAGTTTCACCGCTTCGCGGGTAATCGAGACGACGCGGCTGGTCTGGTCGTTCGGTGCGTTGCTCGCCGGAATCACTTCCAGGCGCACCGTCGAGCCCTTGGGCCCGCGGATCAGCTTGACCACCTCGTCCAGGCGCCAGCCGATCACGTCGACCATTTCCTCGTTGCCCTGGGCCACCCCGACGATGCGGTCGGCCGGGGCGATCTGCTTGGTCTTTTCCGCAGGCCCCGCCGGAACCAGGCGCACCACCTTGACGTGCTCGTTGTCGCTCTGCAGCACCGCGCCGATGCCTTCGAGCGACAGGCTCATGTTGATGTCGAAGTTCTCCGCGTTGTCCGGCGACAGGTACTGGGTATGCGGGTCGTAGGACTGCGCGAAGGCATTGATGTAGGTCTGGAAGACGTCTTCGCTGCGGGTCTGTTCGAGGCGCGACAGCTGGTTCTTGTAGCGCTTGGTCAACAGCTCCTGGATGGCGTCGGGCTCCTTGCCGGCGATCTTCAGGCGCAGGACCTCGTCCTTGACGCGCTTGCGCCAGAGGTCGTCCAGTTCGGCGACGTCCTTCGGCCAGGCCGCTTTCTCACGGTCGATGAGCAGCTCTTCGTCGACGGTGAAGTCGAAGCCGTCGACGCCTTTTTCCAGCGTGCCGAGGGCGAACTGGAGGCGCGACTGCAGGCGCTCGAGGTGGCGACGATAGATGGTGAAACCCGGGTCCAGGTTGCCGTTCTTCAGGAAGTCGTCGAAGTTCCTGCGCCACTTGCCGAACTCATTGATGTCCGACTCCATGAAGTAGCTGCGCGAGGGGTCGAGCATCTTCAGGTAGCTGTCGAAGATTTTTTCCGAGCGGGCATCGTTGAGCGGCGGCTTGTTGTAGTGGTGGCGCTTGAGCAGCTCGACCACGTTGAGGCTGGCGATCACCTGATCGCGGTCCGGCTGCAGGTACTCCCAGTTCTGGATCGCGGCAGGCTTGGCCAGCGCGACGGTCGCATTGACGCTCAGCACCAGCGCGAGCAACGTGACGCTCAGCGAGCGGGTCAGGGAAGGGCGGCTTGAGGCAAAGGGATAACGCATAGTAGGCCATCAATTGAAGCGCCGGATGCGTTACCGGTCCGGCGGTGTAGATCTTCAACCCGAAGGTTCGGGCAGTTGGGCAGCGAGTCGGCCGGCACCTGGCGAACAGCAAAACGCGCTTATGGGTGTCTATAGGAGTCTCGATCACCGGCCCGGGTTCGGGCGCGCCGCTGTGTGTAAGCTGCGCTTTTCAACTATCGATTTCAACACAGCGGTGTCTCGTCCGGGTTCCGGACCGCATAAACGGGACGCAGGCACGGCTCACTATGGAGGCAGCATGAAGGCATTGCAAGGCATCGAGGGGCATCTGGAGTGGGTCGACAGGCCCGAGCCGGCCTGTGGCCAGGGGCAGGTCCGTATCCAGGTCGCGGCGGCGGGAATCAATCGTGCCGACCTGCTGCAGCGGGCCGGCCACTATCCGCCGCCGCCCGGTGTCACCGATACCCTTGGCCTGGAATGCGCCGGGGTGATCACCGAGGCGGGGGCGGGCAGCCGCTGGAAAGTGGGCGATCGGGTCTGCGCGCTACTGGCCGGCGGTGGGATGGCCGAGCAGGTGGTGGTGGACGAACGGCACGCGATGGCGATTCCTCTGGGCCTGAGTCTGACCGAGGCCGCGGCGGTGCCTGAGGTTTATGCCACCGCCTGGCTGAACCTGTACCGGCTGGCGGCGCTCAAGCCGGCGGAGAAGGTTCTGCTGCATGCCGGCGCGAGCGGGGTGGGGACCGCGGCCATCCAGCTGTGCAAGGCCTTCGGCAATCCCTGCTGGGTCAGCGTCGGGTCGGCCGAGCGGCTGGCCTATTGCGAAGGCCTGGGGGCCGAGGGTGGCGTCGTGCGCAGCGTCGATCTGGAAAGCCTGCGTGACTTCGCGCCCTTCGATGTGATCCTCGATCCGGTGGGCGCCAATTACGCGCCGCTCAACCTGCAATTGCTCGGCCTGGATGGGCGCTGGGTGATCATCGGTCTGATGGGCGGACGCATCACCGAACTGGATCTGGCCAAGCTGCTCGGCAAGCGGGTCCAGATCACCGGGTCGACGCTGCGTAGCCGGGATGCGGAGTACAAGGCCGAGCTGATCGCCGATCTCGAAGAGAAGGTCTGGCCGCTGTTCGCCGATGGCACGCTCAAGCCACAGCTGGAGCGCTGCTTCCCGATCGGCGATGCGCAGGCGGCGTTCGCGGCGCTGGAAAGCAATACCGTGTCGGGCAAGATCGCGCTGGTGATCGACGACGCGCTGAGCTGAGGGCGAGGTCGGGCGGCGGTGTCGCTGCCCGACCGGCCGGGTCAGGGCAACCGCGCGGTGGTATAGAAGGCGGTAAGCACCTTGACCAAGTGGGCGAGATCCTGGCTCCCGGCCAGCTCGCGGATCGAATGCATGGCGAAGGTCGGCAGGCCGATGTCGACGGTGCGCACGCCCAGCTGGCCAGCGGTGATCGGGCCGATGGTCGAGCCGCAACCCATGTCGCTGCGGGTGACGAAGCTCTGTACCGGCACTTCTTCGGCCAGACACAGATGGCGGAAGAAGCCGGCCGTCTCGCTGTTGGTGGCGTAACGCTGGTTGCTGTTGACCTTGATGACCGGGCCGGCGTTGAGCTTGGGGCCGTGGTTGCCGTCGTGCTTGTCGGGGTAGTTGGGGTGCACGGCGTGGGCGTTGTCCGCCGAGATCAGCAGCGAGCGGTTGATGACCCGGACGAAGCCGTCGCCTTCGGGAAGAACCCGGCGCAGCACCTGCTCCAGGAAAGGCCCGTCGGCGCCGCACATGGAGGTCGAGCCGATTTCCTCGTGGTCGGTGCACACCAGCACGCAGGTTTCGTCTTCACCGGCCTTCAGCAGCGCCTGCAGACCGGCGAAGCAGGACAACAGGTTGTCCAGGCGCGCACCGGCGACGAAATCGCCGTTCAGGCCGATCACCGCCGCGGGCTGGGTGTCGTAGAAGCTCAGCTCGTAGTCGAGCACCGCGTCGGCCAGCAGGCCGTGCTCGCGGCTCAGCTGCTCGGCCAGCAAGGCGCGGAAGTCGAGGCTTTCCTGGCTGGCGACCTGGGCCAGAATGGGCGGCAGCTCGTTCTGGGCGTTGATCGCCCAGCCCTGGTTGGCTTCGCGGTTGAGGTGGATGGCCAGGTTCGGAATGGTGGCGATCGGCAGCTTGAAGTCGATCAGCTGGCTTTCGATCAGCCCGTCCCGGCTGAAGGTCACGCGGCCGGCCAGCGACAGGTCGCGGTCGAACCAGGGCGCGAGCAGCGCGCCGCCGTACACTTCGACGCCCAGTTGCCAGAAGCCCTGGCGCTGGAGTTCGGGATGGGGCTTGACCCGCAGGCAGGGGCTGTCGGTATGGGCACCGACCAGGCGCACGCCGGATTCGAGCGGCGGCGTGCGGCCCAGGCGAAACGCGATGATGGCCGAATCGTTGCGGGTGACGTAATAGCGTCCACCGACTTCGACATGCCAGGGCTCACCCTCGTGCAGCGGCTTGAAACCGGCGGCCTGTAGGCGCTGGGCGAGGCTGGCGGTGGCATGGAAGGGGGTTGGCGAGGCCATGAGGTAATCGATCAGGCCCTGATTGAGTTCTTCGCGCATAGAGACTCCCGACTGCAATCGCGCCAGTTTATCCCATCACGCCCGCTCGCAGCGGGGGCGAATGCATCCTTTGGATCAGCGTTCGGCGATGATGTGAAACAGATGCCAATGCTTGGCACGGCCAAGAGCCGTGACGCCGGTGCGATCGATTTCCTCGATGTCGACCCACGCCCAACCGTCGAACAAGGCCTGTACCTGCTCCCGGCTGTGGATGCTCAACTGGGGCGAGGCCCACTGGTCGCGCTCGCCAAATAACTGCCCGGCGAACAGGCCGCCATCCTCCAGGGCCGAACTGATCCGCTGCCATAGCGAATCGAAGTGGTCCGGCGCGCAGAACGGCAGCGCGAAGCTGCTGTTGATCAGGTTCGCCGACGGCAGCTGCAGGGTCTCGAAGCGCTCGCAATGCGTGATCAGTCGGGCCGCGTCGCAGGCCGGAACCTGATCGCGCAGGCGGGACAGCGCCTCGGCTTCGGCGTCGCAGGCCCGAACCTGCCAGCCGCGCCGCAGCAGTTCTAGGGTGTCGCGACCCACGCCGCAACCCAGGTCCAGCGCCAGTCCCGGGCCTCGCGCCCAGCGCGTCAGTGCGCGTTGCAGCGTCCCGACCGCCGGCAGGCTCTGGGTGGCGTCGTAGAAACCGGACCAGGTCACGCCGGGATCAGAACGGCGCCGGGCTGTCGAAGCGCAGCCGTTCGCCGGTCGTCGGGTGGGTGAGGGTCAGCATGCTGGCGTGCAGGCACAGGCGCTCGTGGGCGGCCAGCGCCTGGTCGTGGGCGTAGAGACGATCGCCCAGAAGCGGATGGCCGATGGACAGCATGTGGACCCGCAGCTGATGGGAGCGGCCGGTGATCGGGGTGAGTTCGACGCGGCTGTAGTGACCGCAGCGTTCGAGCACCCGCCAGTAGGTCAGCGCATGGCGGCCCAGCTCGTGGTCGACCACGTGGCGGGGCTTGGTTGGAGGGTCGTAGCGCAGGGGCAGGTCGATGCTGCCGCTGTCCTGCGCCGGTTCGCCCCAGCACAGCGCCGTATAGGCCTTCTCCGTTTCGCGGTCGTGGAACTGGCGCGACAGCTCGCGGTGGCTGTCGGCGTCGCGGGCCAGGACGATCAGGCCGGAGGTTTCCCAGTCCAGCCGGTGGACGATGCGCGCCTCCGGATAGCCGTTTTCCTGCAGGCGGGTGACCAGGCAATCGCGGTTGTCTTCGGCGCGACCCGGCACGGACAGCAGGAGGGTCGGCTTGTCGATGACCAGGATGGCGGCGTCCTGGTGGATGATGCGGATAGTGCTGAGCGGCATGGCAAGCCCGAAAATGAAACGGCGGCCCTCGCAGTCTGCGGGGCCGCCATTGTTCTGCGTCAGTGGCTCGTTCGCGTCTGGCGCGACGTCACCGATCCGGCAGGGTGATGTTGAGCTCCAGGATCGAGCAGTTGCCCTGGTCTTCCAGGGCGACCTGGACCTGATCGCTGTCGATGTTGACGTACTTGCGGATCACCTCGACCAGTTCTTTCTGCAGGGCCGGCAGGTAGTCCGGCTCGCTGCGCTGGCCACGCTCGTGGGCGACGATGATCTGCAGGCGTTCCTTGGCGATCGCAGCCGGGGTTTCCTTCTTCTTGCGCTCACGGAAGAAGTCGAAAAGATTCATTCGCGACCTCCGAACAGTCGTTGCAGGAAGCCGGGCTTCTTGATGTCGAGGAAGCGGTGCGCGACTTCCTTGCCCAGCAGGCGGTCAACGGCATCGCTGTAGGCCTGTCCGGCATCGCTCTGGTCGTCGAGGATCACCGGGATGCCCTGGTTGGAGGCCTTGAGCACGGCCTGGGACTCGGGAATGACGCCGAGCAGGCGGATCGAGAGGATTTCTTCGACGTCTTCCACGCCGAGCATCTCGCCCTTGGTCACGCGCTCGGGGTTGTAGCGCGTCAGCAGCAGGTGTTCCTTGATCGGCTCCTGGCCGCTTTCGGCGCGGCGCGACTTGCTGGCCAGCAGGCCGAGCATGCGGTCGGAGTCGCGTACGGAGGAGACTTCGGGGTTGGTCACGACGATGGCTTCGTCGGCGAAGTACATCGCCAGGTGGGCGCCTTTCTCGATACCGGCAGGGGAGTCGCAGATGACGTATTCGAAATTTTCGGCCAGTTCGGTAATGACCTTCTCGACGCCTTCGACGGTCAGGGCGTCCTTGTCGCGGGTCTGGCTGGCGGCCAGCACGTAGAGGTTCTCGAGGCGCTTGTCCTTGATCAGTGCCTGGGTCAGGGTCGCATCGCCCTGGATGACGTTGACGAAGTCGTACACCACGCGTCGTTCGCAGCCCATGATCAGGTCCAGGTTGCGCAGGCCGACGTCGAAATCGACGATGACGGTCTTGTGCCCGCGCAGGGCGAGGCCGGTACCGATGGCAGCGCTGGTGGTGGTTTTGCCGACGCCACCCTTACCGGAAGTGACTACGAGGATCTTGGCCAAGGTGATTCACCCTAAAATATGAAAATGTCGGGTCCGTCGCCTTTTTGGAGGACAGAGCGCCGTTTGGTGCTTGTAAATTCGCGGCAGTATCCGTTAAAGGCGGGTGATGTTCAACACGTCGCCGGACAGCCCGATGCGTACGGCTTCACCCCAGAGAGGATCGCGTCGGATGTCCTCGGCGACCTTGTACTGACCCGCGATGGAGACCATTTCCGCCGTCAGTTGCTGGCAGAAAATGCGAGCGTTGACGTCGCCTTTGATACCGGCGAGCGCGCGACCCCGTAATGGGGCGTAGACATGGATGTTGCCATCGGCGAGAAGTTCCGCGCCGGGGCTGACCGGAGCGAGCACGATCAGGTCGCCGCCTTGCGCATAGATCTGCTGGCCGCCGCGAATCGGCGTGGTGACGACCCGGCTCGGGCGGTAGACCGGTTCTGCCGGCGCGGCGGGTTTGGCCGGCTCGCCGTCGTGCGGGTCGATCTTGCGTTCGCGCGCGCCGGAGGGCGGCAGCACGGGCAGGTCCAGCGCGCTGGCGGCGCCGATGTGGGCCGCGTGGCTGGCCCGGATGGCGAGGGTGCGCAGGCCGTGGCGACGGCAGACGCTCATCAGCTCGGCCAGGTCGAATCGCTCGTCGGCCTGGGGCAGCTTGTCCAGCGCCAGCACCAGGGGGGTATTGCTGAAGAAGTTAGGCGCCTGCGCGACTTTGCGCGCCAGTTGCTGGTCCAGGCGTTCGGGATCGTTGTCGGCCAGCTCCAGGACGGTGATGGCGAGCATGCTGCCCTTGAGCTGGAATACGGGATCTTGGTCGAGAGGATCGGCTTGGCTCATGGTCTGCCTGCTGCGGTAAATGGCGAGGACTTATAGCGGTCACGACGCGGACCTGCAAGGGCAAGCGGCCCGCATCAGGCCCGTGGGCGGGCGTGTCCGGACGACCGGAGAGCGATCCGGGCCGACCCGTTTGCGCGTTTGCCGTTAGAATGCATGGCTTTCCATCCGGTTCGAGCGTTTCATGGATCGCCCCCGCTTCAGTCGCAAGTTCCTCCATCCGCGTTTCTGGCCACTCTGGGCGGGGCTCGGCCTGCTCTGGCTGCTGGTGCAGCTGCCTTATCCGGTGCTCCTGATGCTGGGTCGTCTGCTGGGGGCGCTGATGTACCGCGTCGCCCGTTCGCGTCGCCACATCGCGCGGCGCAACCTGGAGTTGTGCTTCCCGGAAATGGCCCTGGCCGACCGCGAGCGGCTGCTGCGCGAGAACTTCGCCTCCACGGGCATCGCCTTCTTCGAAATGGCGATGAGCTGGTGGTGGCCCAAGGCGCGCCTGCAGCGCCTGGCCAGGATCGAGGGCCTCGAACACCTGCAGCAGGCCCAGGCGCAAGGGCAGGGCGTGATTCTGATGGCGCTGCACTTCACCACCCTGGAGATCGGCGCGGCGCTCCTGGGCCAGCGACACACCATCGACGGGATGTACCGCGAGCACGACAATCCGTTGTTCGACTTCATCCAGCGTCGCGGCCGGGAGCGCCACAACCTGGACGCTTCGGCGATCGAGCGCGAGGACGTGCGGGCCATGCTCAAGGTCCTGCGTGCCGGCCGCGCCATCTGGTATGCGCCCGATCAGGATTACGGCCGCAAGCAGAGCCTGTTCGTGCCGCTGTTCGACATCCCGGCGGCAACCGTCACGGCGACCACCAAGTTCGCGCGGCTCGGGCGTGCCCGGGTGTTGCCCTTCACCCAGGAGCGGCTCGCCGACGGCAGTGGCTATCGGCTGGTGATCCATCCGCCGCTGGAGGACTTCCCGGGGGAAAGCGAGGAGCAGGATTGCCTGCGCATCAACCAGTGGGTCGAGCAGGCGGTGCGCCAGTGCCCGGAGCAGTATCTCTGGGCGCACCGGCGCTTCAAGACGCGTCCGGAAGGCATGCCCAGCCTGTATCGCTGAAGCCGGGCCGGGTGTCCCGGCGCTTGCCGGACACCCGCTGCCTCACTCGTCGATCTGCAGTTTGCGCGCTCGCGTATAGACGTACCGCACCTTCTCGTACTCGAACGGCGAGTTGAGCTGGCCATAGCGGAAGTTGGTGGTGTAGCGGGTGTCCACGGCGCGCAGCGCGGTGAGCTCCAGGTGCCCGCCGCTCATTTCCCCATAACTCAGGAAGTTGATCTGCCGCTCGGTGCCGAAATCCGCGACCAGACCCGTGGTATCGCGCAGGTTGGAGGGACCGAACGCGGGCAGGATCAGGTACGGGCCATCCGGCACACCATAGAAGCCCAGGGTCTGGCCGAAGTCCTCGGGTTGGCGCGGCAGGCCCATGCGGGTCGCCGGATCCCAGAGACCACCGACGCCGATGATGGTGTTGAACAACAGCCGGGCGGTGGTATCCATCGCGCGTTTGCCCTTGAGCTGCAGCACGCTGTTGACCAGGTTGGTGACGTCGCCCAGGTTGTCGAAGAAGTTGCTCACGCCGCTGCGCACCACGCGCGGCGTGACCTTCCGGTAACCGCTCACGACCGGCAGCATGACCCACTGATCGAGCCGGTAGTTGAAGTGGTACATCCGCCGGTTGACCGACTCGAACGGGTCGTAGACCTCCAGCGCCTCGAAGGTGGCGCGTTCGAACTCATGCTGGTCCAGGCCCGGGTTGAATTCCAGGTTCCGGAGCGGGTGGGTGAAGCCGTCCTCGTCGACGTAGCGGGTCTCGGCATGGGCGACCGCGGTGGCCAGAAGCAGGGGCAACAGCAGAAGGGATCTAGCCACGGAAGAACTCCAGCATGTGTTCGGCGTTGACGCGGTAGTTGAGGTTGCCGCAGTGGCCTCCATACGGGTAGAGCGTGAATCGGTCGCCGAAGGTGCGGCGCAGGAACCCGATGTCGCCGGGCCCGAGGATGATGTCGTCGGCGTTGTGCATCACCGAGATCTTCGGGCTGTCGCGCAGGTAGTCTTCCAGCGCATAGAGGCTGACCTGCTGGACCAGCTGGGTCAGGCTGCCGCCGTCGTATTGCGCGCGCCACATCGGGATCAGCTGCTGGGTCATGTAGCACTCGAAGTCGCACAGCAGCGAGCGGCGGAAGAACGGCTCGAGGCTGGTGCCTTCGGTGATCGGATGCTTCGGCGGAATCAGGATGCCGCGGCGATTGATCAGGTCCGAGGTGAAGGCGATGTCGGCGGCGGAGAAGCGGAACGAGGTGCCGATGAGCATCGCCATCTCCTCGTCGCTCAGGCGCACGGGGGACTGCTGAAAGTCGAACAGCATCGCTTCGTCCAGGTTGATGTTGCCCTGGTACCGGAAGTAGCGGGTGAGCTTGTCCATCACCAGCTCATAGAAGGTGGTCTGCTTGTCGATGCCCTTTACGCGCGTCTGCACCAGCTTGTCGAGGTTGCGAATCGAGGTCTGCAGGTTCACCGGCGGGTTGAGCAGCAGCACGCGCTTGAAGTCGAAGCTGTGGCGCGTTTCGTCGAGGCGGCTGACGAAGGCGGCGTGCAGCGCGCCGAGGCTGTAGCCGGTCAGGTGGAACTCGGTGACCGGCAGATCGTGTTGCTGCGCGCGCACGGCCTGCATGACCCGGTAGAGGTCCTTGGCGTCGTCCTCGCTCAGACCGGGCGTGGCGTAGCGGGACGCAGCGGCCATGAAGTCGTAGCTGGTCGGCGACGACAGCTGGACCACGTGGTAGCCGGCGCCGTAGAAGATTCGCTTGAGCGATTCGGAGAGACCGCTGGAGTAGTGTCCCCCGGTGCCGGCAATGATGAAGATCAGCGGCGCGGGGCCTTTCTGGCGCGCCACGCGGTAGCCCAGCCGGGTGACCGGCCAGAAGTTCGGCGGCAGGGTGAATTCCCGCTCCGGACGCAGCCTGAGGCTGTAGTCGGCCTGATCGATGTCTTCATCGCTGGGCACGACCGCCCGCAGATCCGGCGGAGTGGTGGCGATCGTCGCTTCGAAGGGGTTGGTGAGGGGGTAGGCATAGTCGCCGGCATCTATATCCCGCGCGAACAACGATGCGCTGGTGAGCAGGCTGCCCAGCAGCAGCGTGAGTGACCAAAACCTGAGCATAAAGTCCCTTTCGGTAACAGCCCATTGGGGAGAGCGCCTTGCGGCAGTGAGTCCGGCTGGCAACCGGTCGACCTGTCGTATGACCCGCGCCATGGCGCAGAGTGCCGCTTCCCTCGTTCGGCTGCAATGCTCGGGGCGACCGCCTCACGCCTGGTGATGCAGCCAGGCGTGAGGCGGTATCTGGCCTTTGGCACCCTTGGTTTCGAAGCGTTGCCAGATTTTTTCGTGGAAATAGAAACCCACCGAATTGCACAGCGGCTCGATGGCGGCCACCAGCCCGCCGATGGCCAGGCTACCGGTCAGCGCATAGGTGACCGAAAAGGCGATGCAGAAGTGCATGATGGTGAAGGTGACGGTCTTGAGCATGACGACCTCGAAGCAATACCGATGCGATTGCAGAAAGGCTAGGCCGTCTCGTTGTCACGATGAAATGGTCGATGTATATCGCCGGAATAGATGGCGATAATCGGCCTGGATGCTTCGATAGTTTTGTGCGAAGGCGCTCCGGTGTCCCGGATGGCGAACCGACGCGGGAGATGAGATGACTGATCGACTGGCCGCCGATGCGATTGTGGTGGTGCACCTGCTGTTCATCCTCTTCGTCCTGTTCGGCGGGCTGCTGGTGCTGCGCTGGCCGCGCCTGGCCTGGTTGCACCTGCCTGCGGTGGCCTGGGGCATCCTGGTCGAGGTGCTGCATCTGAACTGCCCGTTGACGCCCTGGGAGAATCACTTCCGTCTCGCCGCCGGGCAGGGCGGTTACGACGGCGGCTTCGTCGAGCACTACCTGATCCCGCTGATCTATCCGGCCGCCCTCACGCCGCAGATCCAGCTGTGGCTCGGGGCGCTGGTCGCCGCGCTGAACGCCGCGATATACGGCTACCTGCTGCATCGCCGTCGTCGTCACGGGCGAGTTTGCCGGGGTCATTCAGCGCCCTGATGAAGGCTGGCGCCGGGGTTTCCTTCGCTACACTCGCCGAACCACAAGAACAGAAGGCTTCCCCCGATGCAGAACCGCATGATGATCACTGGCGCCGGCTCCGGTCTGGGCCGCGAAATCGCGTTGCGCTGGGCCCGGGAGGGCTGGCGGCTGGCGCTCTCGGATGTGAACGAGCAGGGGCTCGCCGAAACCTTGCGAATGGTTCGCGAAGCCGGTGGCGACGGGTTCACCCAGCGCTGCGACGTGCGCGACTACAGCCAGCTGATCGCGCTGGCCCAGGCGTGCGAGGAAAAGCTGGGCGGCATCGATGTCGTGGTCAACAACGCCGGCGTGGCCTCGGGCGGCTTCTTCGACGAGCTGTCGCTGGAAGACTGGGACTGGCAGATCTCGATCAACCTGATGGGCGTGGTCAAGGGGTGCAAGGCCTTCCTGCCGCTGCTGCAGGCCAGCAAGGGCGCCATCGTCAACATCGCCTCGATGGCCGCGCTGATGCAGGCGCCGGGCATGAGCAACTACAACGTGGCCAAGGCGGGCGTCGTCGCGCTCTCCGAGAGCCTGCTGGTCGAACTCAAGCCCGAGGGCATCTCGGTGCACGTGGTCTGCCCGTCGTTCTTCCAGACCAACCTGATGGACTCCTACCGGGGCCCGACGCCGAACATGAAGACCCAGATCAGCAAGCTGCTCGAGGCCTCGCCGATCACCGCGGCGGACATCGCCCAGTACATCCACGAGGGGATGGCGCGGGGCGACTTCATGATCCTGCCCCATGACGAAGGCCGCATGGCCTGGAAGGTCAAGCAGCAGAACCCCCAGGCGATCTACCAGGAAATGTTCACCCTGACCGAAAAGAAGCGCGCCAAGGCCCGTGCCCTCTGATCGATAGCTTGCTCATGAAACGGCCGGGGAGTAGGGTGGCCGCCCCGGTTATTTCTGCAGGCTTCGGTTGCCCCCGTGAACGTCCCTACGCGTCTCCTGCTCATGCCCGCGCTGGTGCTGGCCGCGGTCAATCTGCGTCCCGGCATCACCTCCTTCGCCCCGCTGATCGAGCGCATTGCGACCGAGCTGCAGCTCAGCCGCGGCCTGATCAGCCTGACCACCGCGGCACCGGTGCTGCTGATGGGCTTCCTGGCCCCGCTGGCGCCACGGCTGGCGGTTCGTTTCGGGCTGGAGCGCACCATCACGGCCTGCCTGTTGACCCTCTGCATCGCCCTGCTGCTGCGTCTGTTCAGCCACCACGCCGGGTTGCTGATCGCCACCGCGGTGCTGCTGGGAGCCGCGATTGCGATCGCCGGCCCGCTGCTGTCGGGCTACATCAAGCGCCATTTCCGCGAGCGCATCGGCAAGACCGTCGCCTGGTTCTCGCTGAGCATGGCGATCGGCGGGACGCTGGGCGTGGTGCTCACCGCTCCGATCGC
The DNA here is from genome assembly GCF_005876855.1 of Stutzerimonas nosocomialis. Lineage (GTDB taxonomy): Bacteria > Pseudomonadota > Gammaproteobacteria > Pseudomonadales > Pseudomonadaceae > Stutzerimonas > Stutzerimonas nosocomialis. Next base: position 88,952 of record NZ_QLAE01000005.1, read on the forward strand.
CCATCTCCTGGGCGAGCGGTGGAACCTCGGGCTGGCGGCCTGGGCGATTCCCGCGGTGCTGGCGCTGCTGGTCTGGCTGAAAGTGCCCAACCAGCCCGAGCCCTCGACCCAGGGCCCTGCCGGGCTGCCCTGGCGTGAGCCGCGGGCCTGGCTGGTAAGTGTCTTCTTCGGGCTCCAGGCCGGACTCTTCTACGCCCTGGCGACCTGGCTGGTCGCCCGTTACAGCGAAGTCGGTTTCAGCGTGCTGCGTGGCAACGCGTTTTTCAGCGGCTTCATGCTGATCGGCCTGCCCAGCGCCTTCGTGATGCCCTGGCTGGCCCAGCGTTTCGGACGGCGCCACCTGATGCTCCTGGGCTGCAGCCTGGTCGCGCTGTTCTGTCTGTCGGCCATCACCTGGTGGCCAGGCACGCAGCCGATGCTCGTCTGCATGTTGCTGGGTATCGCTCTGAACGGCAGCTTTTCCCTGGCGCTGGCCCTGCCCATGTACGAAGCCGGCTCGCCCCTGGCGGTAAGCCGTCTGACCGCGATGATGTTGTGCGCCGGCTACGGGCTGGGCGGCCTCGCGCCCATGCTCGCGGGCCTGGGGCGTGACCTGGGCGGCGACTACCGCGCGCCGTTCGCGGCCCTGGTGGTGGTCGCGGCGACGATGTCGGTGCTTAGCTTTTTCCTGCGGCCCCGGCGCGACGCCGGCCCGCTCGTCTAGCATGGAAGCTGTGGCGCGGTTCACCTCCTGCCGTGGCGCGCATGACCGCTGCGCGCCGCTGTGTTAGAACGCTGCGCACGCGGCGACCCACACCCTTTTGACCGTCTGCCTGGAGTGTTCGAGTGGAGTCAGAATCCATCGTCTATGGCTGCATCCGTGATTGGCCCTCGGCGGATGACGAGCAGCGTCGTCAGCGCCGGCTGGCCAATCTGCGCGCGCTCGAGCAGCTGCCACAGGGCGAGGGCTGGCCATTCATCGGACGGGAGATGTTTTCCTTCTGCCCCCAGGAAGACATCGGTCTCTACCAGACCCAGGTGATCCACTTCGGCGCCAGCTACCGCGCGGTGGAATACGAGTGGGCGTTGTGGGTGGAAAACTTCGAGGCGCTGCTCAAGCAGCTGTACTGGACCGGTGCGGTGGTGCACCTGGAAACCGAGCTCAACGGTACCCACACCTTTCGCTGGGAGACCGATTCGGGTTCCCACAGCCCCAACGACAGCAGCCTGCGCATGCGCTGTTCGTGGGAACGCGAGAGCGGGCTGGTCGGCTGATCAGTCCTCCAGCCATTCGCGCGGGACGTCGCGCTTGAGCGCGAGCTGGCACTGGCTGCTGTCCGGATCGAACACGATCACCGCTTCGCCCTTGTCCAGGGCACGGCGGACCCGCTCCACGCGGGTGATCAGCGGCGTTTCGTCGCCATTGTCGGTGCCGTCGCGGGTGACGAAGTCTTCGATGAGGCGGGTAAGGGTGTCGGCTTCGAGCTGATCGTGGGGAATGAGCATGGCGCGGGAATACCTGGCGTGCGGATGCGCCTACTTTAACCCGGCTTCGGCGGTTCCCAGCGTACTCTCCGTTTCGCGCAGGTAATGATCGAGCCGTTCGTGCAGCGCCAGGTGGTCGAAGGGTTTGCCGAGAAACTCGTTCATGCCGGCGAGGGTGCCGCGCTCGCGCTGTTCCTCCGGCAGGTGCGCGGTCAGTGCGATGATCGGCACCGGCGCCAGGCCGAGCTGTGCTTCGAGCGCCCGGATCTGGCGGCTGGCCTCGAAGCCATCCATTTCCGGCATCTCGCAGTCCATCACGATGGCCTGGATCGCGCTCGGCGCGCCGCGGTAGAGATCCAGTGCCTGCTGGCCGTTGTCCACCAGCTCGACCCGGTAGCCGCGTTTTTCCAGGAAGCCCCGGACCACCATCTGATTGACCGGATTGTCTTCGGCCACCAGCACGCAGGGCTGCTCGTCGCCGGACCGTTGCCGGGCAGGAGGTGGTGGAGGCGGCGGGGTGCAGGACGCGTCGCTGTCCGCGAACAGGCCGTGGAGCGCCTCGCGTAGCGGGGCGATGGCCAACGGCAGCGCCACGCTGACGTCGACGGGGCGCGGGGGCGTTCGGTCGTTGGGGGCATCGAGCAACAGCAACGGCGCTTGCGGGGGCTGGCAGTACTCCAGTGCCTCGAACCACTCGCTGGGCTGACCCGGCAGCGGAGCTACCAGCACCAGCAGGTCGTGGCTGTCCAGCTGTTCGAGGCAATCGGCCAGGGTCCGGGCCTTGTCGCAGTGCATGCCCCAGCGTTGAAGCAGGCATGCCAGCGCGTCCAGCGCCTGCGGGTCGGACGACGCGAGCAGTGCACGGCGTGCGGCCAGCCGCTCGGCGAGGGGATCGGCGGGTTGCTCGAGGTCGGGCGATGGCAGGGAGAGCAGAAAGCGGCTGCCCTCGCCGGGCGTGCTCTGGACCTCGATGGTGCCGCCCATCAATTCCACCAGTTCCTTGCTGATGGCCAGCCCCAGGCCGCTGCCGCCGTAGCGTCGGCTGGTGCTGGAGGTCTCCTGGGCGAATGATTCGAACAGTTGCGGTACGGCGTTCGGGTGGATGCCGATACCGGTGTCGATCACGGCGAACAGCAGGCGCATCGGGCCATCGCCATCGCGGCTCCGGCTGACCTTCAGGGCGACGTGCCCGTTTTCGGTGAACTTCACGGCGTTGCTCAGCAGGTTCAGCAGGACCTGTTTCAACCGTGTCGGATCGCCGCGCACCATCCGCGGAACGCCGGGATCGAGGCTGATGTAGAGCCCCAGCTGCTTTTCCTGCGCCTGCGCCGTGAACAGGCTCGTGGCCTCGGAGACCAGGGTCTCGAGGTCGAACTCGATGTCCTCGAGCACCAGCTTGCCGGATTCGATCCGGGCGTAGTCGAGGATGTCGTTGATCACCGTCATCAGCGAGCGGCCGGAGCTGGAAATGGTATCGACGTAGAAGCGCTGGCTGCCGTCCAGACGGGTCTCGCGCAGCAACTGGAGCATACCCAGCAGGCCGCTGAGCGGGGTGCGGATCTCGTGGCTCATCTTCGCCAGGAAGCGGCTCTTGGCCTTGTTCTCGATGCGTGCCTGGGCCGCGGCCTGGCGCGAGCGGTAGCCTTCCTCCTTGAGCTGGTTGATGCGGTCGGCCAGGCCGATCGACAGCGTGATCAGCTCGATGGCGACGCTCACCTTGACCACCGAACTGCCATAGACGCCGAACAGCTCGAAGCCCAGCGAGCCGGCGGTGACGATGATGAAGGAGGCCAGCAGGATGCCCCAGGCGAGGATGTAGTAGGAGCCGTAGCGCACCCCGCGATGCCAGGCGTAGGCGCCGGTCAGCAAGAGGCCGATCGAGGTGCCGAGTACGGCGAGGCTGGCCAGGATGCTCCAGGTCTGCAGGGGAATCAGCAGACCGGCGACGAGCCCGGCGAACGAGATCAGGACCACGCCGCGCAGCAGGCGGTCCAGGCGCGGGAAATGTTCGCGGGTATGCAGGAAGTGGCGGCTGAACTGTACCGAGGTGAAGCAATGCGTGAGCATCAGCAGGTAGATGAGCACGCCGTGGACCGTGCCCAGTCCGGGCAGCACCTTGAACAGCAGCCCGTCGAAGCTGGCCGCGAACAGGCCGATGTTGAGGTTGTAGACCAGGTACCAGAAGTACGCCGGCTCACGCAGCGAAAGGAACAGGAAGAGGTTGTAGCAGAACATCGCCAGCAGGATGCCGTAGAAGCCTCCGTAAAGCGCCGTAGTGCGTTCCTGGGCGGCGGCGCTGGCGCCGTAGGTGCTGAAATAGAGCGGTACGAACAGGCTGCTGGTGCTGTGAACCTTCACCAGCAGGGTGGTCGGCCCCGGCGCCAGCTCGACCGGGAACCAGAAGTTGCGCACCTTCACGGCACGCTGTTCGAAGGGATAGTCGTCGCCGGCCAGTTGATGGGCCAGGCGCCCCTGCGCATCCACGACGTACAGTTCGATATGGTCGAGCAGCGGGTAGTTGATCTCGACGAAGCCGCGCACGCTGTCGGTGCGAGGGTTGTCCAGGCGGACCCTGAACCACCAGGTCGAATCGTTCTTGCCCTTGTTGACGTGGCGGCTGTCGACCGGCTGGAAGCGCTCGGGCGCCAGCGCCAGGACCTGGGCGGCGTCGAGACGCCCCCCGGGGTCCTCGAACGATTCGGCCCACTGGCCCAGCGGCAGGCGAAAATCGCCGGACGGCAGGCTCAGGGTGTCGGCGGCCCAGCAGCCGACACTCAGGCAGAGCAATAGCAGGGCCAGTCCATAGCGCGCCATATTCAATCCATGAAGAAAGTCGGGGCAACTTTGCCGCCATGTACGTCCCGCGGCAATGCCTGCCGGTCCGAACCTAGCGCCTAGTCACGAATGCAATTCTAACGGTCGGGGTCGTCGGACCTGCCGACCAGCGTTTCGACCGCCGGTACCCGGGTATCGTTCTCCATCTGCGCCTCGTGCTCCAGCTGGTGGCTGAAGCGCTCCAGCGAGTCCTTGCCGGCATGCGCGTCGCTGGCGAAAACCGGCGGGCTGAGCAGGTAGGCGCTGATCAGCTGGGTGATCGCGGCCAGGCTGTCGATATGGGTGCGTTCGTAGCCGTGGGTCGCGTCGCAGCCGAAGGCGAGCAGGGCGGTGCGGATGTCGTGCCCGGCCTCGACGGCCGATTGCGCATCGCTGTGATAGTAGCGGAAAAGGTCGCGACGTACCGGGATCTCGTGTTGCCCGGCCAGCTTGAGCAGGTGCCTGGACAGATGGAAATCGTACGGGCCGCCCGAATCCTGCATCGCCACGGTGACCGCATGTTCGGTGGACTGCTGGCCCTTGGCGCTGGGGGCGATGTCGATGCCGACGAACTCGCTGACGTCCCAGGGCAGGGCACCGGCGGCACCGGAGCCGGTTTCCTCGGTGATGGTGAACAGTGGGTGGCAATCGATCGGCGGCTCGCGACCGCTGTCGACCACGGCCTTGAGCGCGGTCAGCAGCGCGGCGACACCGGCCTTGTCGTCCAGGTGGCGGGCGCTGATGTAGCCGCTTTCGGTGAATTCGGGCATCGGGTCGAAGGCGACGAAATCCCCGATGTTGACCCCCAGGGCGACGGTTTCCGCACGGCTGTAGGTGAAGGCGTCCAGGCGCAGCTCGACGTGGTCCCAGCTGATCGGCATCTCGTCGACCGCGGTGTTGAAGGCATGGCCGGAGGCGAGCAGGGGCAGGACGCTGCCGCGAATCACGCCTTGGTCGGTGAACACGCTGACCCGGCTGCCCTCGGCGAAGCGGCTCGACCAGCAGCCCACCGGCGCCAGGCCCAGCCGGCCGGTGTCCTGGATCTCGCGGACGATCGCGCCGATGGTGTCAACGTGGGCGGCGACCGCGCGGTCCGGGCTGTAGCGACGGCCCTTGAGGGTGGCGCGGATGGTGCCGCGGCGGGTCAGCTCGAAGGGAATGCCAAGCTCCTTAAGGCGCTCGGCGACATACCGGACGATGGTGTCGGTGAAACCGGTCGGGCTCGGGATGGCGAGCATCTCCAGCAGGACGCGCTGCAGATAATTCAGGTCGGGTTCGGGCAGTTTCGCAATCATGGGGTCTCCTTGGGTGGCGCGTAGCGCCGGGTCGGGAGGTAGCGGCGAGGGCGGTTCGCCGTCGATGGCATACGACGCGAGGAACGCGCCGCGAGCGGGTGCTCGCGGTGTCCCAGGGGGCGCCGTCGCGTCAGTTGCTGGTGTGGCTGAGCGGGAACAACAGGTCGATGAAACGCTCGGCGGTCGGCTGCGGCTGGTGGTTCGCCAGACCGACGCGCTCGTTGGCTTCGATGAACACGTACTCGGGCTGATCGGCCGCCGCAACCATCAAGTCTAGTCCGACCACCGGGATGTCCAGCGCACGGGCCGCCTTGACGGCCGCTTCCACGAGGGTCGGATGCAGGATGTCGGTGACGTCCTCGAGGGTGCCTCCGGTGTGCAGGTTGGCCGTACGGCGCACGGCCAGGCGCTCGCCTTCGGCCAGCACGCTGTCGAAGTCGTAGTTCGCCGCACGGATGCAGCGGTTGGTTTCCTCGTCGAGCGGGATGCGGCTTTCACCGCCGGTGGCCGCCATCCGACGACGGCTCTGCGCCTCGATCAGCGCGCCGATGGTGTGATGGCCGTCGCCGATGACCTCGGCGGGCCGGCGAATGGCGGCGGCAACCACTTCGAAGCCGATGACCACGATGCGCAGATCCAGGCCCTCGTGGAAGCTCTCCAGCAGCACCCGGCTGTCGAAGTGTTCCGCGCGACGAATCGCCTCTTCCATTTCATCGGCGTTGCGCAGGTCCACCGCGACGCCCTGGCCCTGTTCGCCGTCGACCGGCTTGACCACCACGCTGCCATGCTGCGCGAGGAAGGCGGCATTGTCGGCCGCCGCGCCCGCGAGCTGCTGGGCCGGCAACCGAAGCCCGGCGCGCGTCAGGGTGCGATGGGTCAGCCGTTTGTCCTGGCAGAGGGTCATGCTGACGGCGCTGGTCAGGTCCGACAGCGATTCGCGGCAGCGCACCCGGCGACCGCCATGGGTCAGGGTGAACATGCCCGCTTCGGCATCGTCGACATGCACCTCGATGCCCCGTCGACGGGCTTCGTCGACGATGATCCGGGCGTAGGGGTTGAGGTCCGCTTCGGGGCCGGGGCCGAGGAACAGCGGCTGATTGAAGCTGTTCTTGCGCTTGACCGTGAAGGTCGGCAGGTCGCGGAAGCCCAGCTTGGCGTAGAGCGCCTTGGCCTGCAGGTTGTCGTGCATCACCGACAGGTCGAGGTAGGCCAGGCCGCGTCCCATGTAGTGTTCGACCAGATGCCGCACGAGCGCTTCGCCCACGCCGGGGCGCGGACAGTTCGGCGATACGGCCAGGCACCAGAGGCTGCTGCCGTTTTCCGGATCGTTGAACGCCTTGTGGTGGTTGATGCCCATCACGCTGCCCAGGATCTGCCCGGTGTCTTCGTCCTCGGCGACCCAGAACACCGGGCCGCCTTCCTCGTAGGGAGTGCAGCGCGTCGGGTCCACCGGCATCATCGAGCGCGACTGGTACAGGCAATTGATCGCTTCCCAGTCGTTCTGGCACTGGGTGCGGCGGATGGCGAAGCCCCGGAAACGGCGTTGCGCCGGGCGGTAGTCGGTGAACCACAGCCGCAGGGTGTCGGAGGGGTCGAGGAACAGCTGCTGGGGCGCCTGGGCCAGGACCTGCTGGGGCGCCGCCACGTACAGCGCGATGTCGCGGTCGCCCTGCTGCTCGTTGAGCAGGTCGCTGGCGATCATGGCCGGGTCCGAATAGGTATGGCCAACGAGAATCCGCCCCCATCCGCAGTGGAGGATCACCGGGCTTTCGGGGTGAGCCTGCCCGTCTTCCGCGAAACGTGCCTGCAACCTCTGGTAGGTGGGCGCCTGGCCGCGCAACAGACGCTGACCATAAGCTTGAGACTTCTGCATGGTGCGTTTCCTTAGAGGCCCTGTTCAGTCAACCAAAGGTTGACCGCCGCCAGCTGCCAGAGTTTGGAGCCGCGCAGCGGGGTGAGCTGGCCATGCGGGTCGGACAGCAGGGCGTCGAGCATCTGCGGCTGGTACAGGCCACGGTCCTGGCTCGGGTCGAGCAGCAGCTCGCGCACCCAGTCCAGCGTGTCGCCCTGCAGGTGCTTGAGCCCGGGGACCGGGAAGTAACCCTTGGGCCGATCGATGACCTCGGCCGGGATGACCTGACGGGCGGCCTCCTTGAGCACGTACTTGCCGCCCTCGGGCAGCTTGTACTGCGCCGGGATGCGCGCCGAGAGTTCGGCCACCCGATAATCCAGGAATGGCGTGCGCGCTTCCAGGCCCCAGGCCATGGTCATGTTGTCCACGCGCTTGACCGGGTCGTCGACCAGCATGACCGTGCTGTCGATGCGCAGCGCCTTGTCGACCGCCGCCTCGGCGCCCGGCTGGGCGAAGTGCCGGCGCACGAAGTCGCCGGAGAAGTCGCCCTGGGCCCATTGCTTCTGGACCGTCTGGGTGTATTCCTCGTAGCTGCGATCACGGAAGGCCGCGAGGTACGCCGCCACCGGGTCCTGTGCCCCGTCGACCTGGGGGTACCAGTGATAGCCGGCGAACAGCTCGTCGGCACCCTGGCCGCTCTGAACGACCTTGCAATGCTTGGCCACTTCGCGCGAGAGCAGGTAGAAGGCGATGCAGTCATGGCTGACCATCGGCTCGCTCATGGCGCGGAAGGCCGCCGGAAGCTGTTCGAGGATTTCCTTTTCCTGGATGCGCAGCTGGTGATGACGGGTCTGGAAGTGGTTGGCGATGATGTCCGAATACTTGAACTCGTCGCCGCGCTCGCCGCCCGCATCCTCGAAGCCGATGGAGAAGGTCAGCAGGTTCTCCGCCGCGCCGGCTTCGCGCAGCAGGCCGACCAGCAGGCTCGAATCGACGCCGCCGGAAAGCAGCACGCCGACGTCCACCGCGGCGCGCTGACGGATGCTCACGGCTTCGCGCATGGTGGTCAGGACGCGGTCCTTCCAGTCTTCGAAGGTGTAGTTCTGCTCGTCCGGCCTGGCGCCGAACGCCAGTGTCCACCAGGTCTTGGTGGTGGTCTTTCCCTGGGCGTCGATGCGCATCCAGCTGGCCGGCGGCATCTTTTCGATACCGGCGATCAGGGTGTCGGGCGCCGGCACCACGGCGTGGAAGCTCATGTAGTGATTCAGCGCGACCGGGTTGATGACCGGGTTGATGTCGCCGCCTTGCAGGAGCGAGGGCAGGCTGGAGGCGAAGCGCAGGCGCTGGTCGGTACGCGAGAGGTACAACGGCTTGACGCCGAGACGGTCGCGGGCGATGAACAGCTGCTGCTTGTCGCGCTCCCAGATGGCGAACACGAACATGCCGTTCAGGCGCGGCAGCAGGGCTTCGCCCCAGGCGTGGAAGCCCTTGAGCAGCACTTCGGTGTCGCCGTCGGAAAAGAACCGATAGCCGAGCGATTCGAGTTCGGCGCGAAGCTCGGGGTAGTTGTAGATCGCGCCGTTGAAGACCATCGACAGGCCCAGCGCAGAGTCGACCATCGGCTGGCCGGAGGCCTCGCACAGGTCCATGATCTTCAGCCGACGATGGCCCAGCGCGAGCGGGCCGTGGCTGTGGAAACCGCACGCGTCGGGGCCGCGCGAGGTCAGGTGATGGGTGATGCGTTCGATCGCGGCCAGGCTGGCCGGTTGGTTATCGAAGCGTAGTTCTCCAGCTATTCCGCACATAATCCTTACCGGTTCTCCGTTGGGGTGTGGGCGTGCTCGTTCAGCACTTTTTTACCTAACCAAATCGACACTTTCATGTCAAAGTAGTTCGCTGTATGTTTTTGGCAAGAATTACCGCTCCGTAGCGGTTCGGAATCTTATGACTGAAACTAAATCATCCCCCCGGGAAGCCTACGCGCTTTCGATATTCCAGGCCCTGCGGCGCCTGCAGCAGGCGGCCGAGGTGCATGCCAAGCGGTTGTCGCGCTATGGCGGACTGACGCCGCTGCAGCAGCTGATCCTGCAGGTCCTGGCGGTGGAGAAAGAGCTCACGGCCAGTCAGCTGGCGCGTTTCGTCAGTCTGTCGCAGGCCTCGCTGTCGGGTGTGCTCGAGCGTCTGGAGGGGCGGGGGCTGATCAGCCGGCGACGTGACGAGCAGGACCGGCGCAAGCAGTGGCTGCACCTGGATGAGCCCGGACGCGAGGCGCTACGCGATGCGCCGTCCCTGCTGCCCGAGCACGTTCTCGAGCGCTTCGCCGCGTTGCCCGAGTGGGAACGCCATTCGATTCTCGCGGCGCTGCTGCGCGCGGCCGAGCTGTTCGACTCGGCCGAGCTGGTGGAGCAGGCCTAGAGTCGAAACCCCTCGACGATGTGCTCGGCCAGGGTTTCGCTGATCTGCGACTGGCGGCCGTTGCGCAGCAGCACGATGCTGCAGCCGGGCAGCGCAGGCAGGCCCTGGGCCTCGTCGAGAATGCGCAGCTGCGGCGGGATCACGCTCTGCAGCTGGGCGGTGACCGCAAGGCCCGCGCTCACCACCGCGACGATCGCCGCCAGGCTCGGGCTGGTGTAGGCCATCCGGTAATCGATTTCCCGGGCGTCCAGTGCGTTGCATGCCCAGGCGCGGCAGAAGCAGTCCGAGTTGAACATCGCGAGCGGCAGCGGCCGCTGTTCATGCAACTCGAAACCCGGCGCCTCGGCCCAGACGAAGCGTTCCTGGCGCAGCAGCTGGCCGATTTCGGTGCCCGGTTCGCGGGTGACGATGGTCAGGTCCAGGTCCTTGCGCTGCAGCAGCAGGGTCGAGGGTTCGCAATGCACCTCCACCTGAACCAGCGGAAAGCTCTGCGCGAAGCGCGACAGGATGCCCGGCAGAAAACGCATCACGTAGTCGTCCGGCGTGCCGATGCGCACGGAACCGACCATGTGCGGCTCGCGCAAGGTGTTGATCACCTCGCCATGCAGCTTGAGGATGCGCCGCGCGTAGCCCAGCAGCACCTGGCCTTCGGCGGTGAGCCGCACGCCACGGCCGTCGCGCTCGAAAAGATCTCGCTGCAGCACGTCCTGTTCGAGCCGCTTCATCTGCATGCTGATGGCCGACTGGGTTCGATTGACCGCCTCGGCGGCACGGGTGAAGCCACCGTGATCGGCGATGGCGACGAAGCTGCGCAGCAGTTCGGTGTCGATACTCGGGTAGGTCGCCATGCATCAATCTCTCAGATGAGTCGAATCAGGAAGATTCGTTGGATTGATATTAATCCGGCGCCGAGACTGTTTTCCATCCCCACAGGAGGATGGACAGATGAAAAACGACAAAGGTGTTTCGCTTCGCGGATGGAGGGTGCTGCGTCGGCAACTGGTGCGCTGGTGGCAACTGCATGAGCAGCGCCGTCAGCTCGCCGCGCTGGATGACGCGGCGCTGAAGGATCTGGGCCTGAGCCGGGCCGACGTGTTCGCCGAAAGCGAACGGCCGTTCTGGGACGACCCCCTGGGTTCGCCGCCGCGCCAGAAGAAAGCCAGCGGCGGCTTCGACGAACGCTGCCAGGCGCTGCACGGCGGTTAGCCCGGCAGCAGTTTCTGAACGCCCAGCGACAGGCTCACCGCCACCAGCATCAGCGCGAACAGACGTTGCAGGACACTGCTGTTCAGGCGCTGGGCCAGCCGGTTGCCGGTGAGCACGCCACAGGCGCCGCCGGCGGCCAGGCCGCCCAGCAGCAACGCCGGCGGATGCGCGCCGCTAAGATAAATCAGGAAGCCGCCGCCGCTGACCAGGGCGATCACCCCCATCGAGGTCGCCATGGCGCTGAGCAGTGGCAGCGGGGTGAACCAGAGCAGGGCCGGCACGATGAGAAAGCCGCCGCCGACCCCCATCAGACCGGACAGCACGCCCACGCCCAGGCCGATCAGTACCAGCACCCCGGTGCGCTCATGCTCGACGACCCGCGCCGGCAGGTTGGCGCCGCGCCACATGCGACGGGCCGACCAGAGCACCAGCAGGCAGAACGCGACGATCAGCGCCTTTTCCGGGACGAAGCGCCCCAGCCATTGACCCAGCGCGTTGCCCGGCAATCCGAAGACCACCAGCAGCGCCAGCGGGCGCCAGGCTACCTGGCCCTGGATCGCGCGCGGGACGGCTCCGACCAGCGCGGACATCGCCACCGCGCCCAGGCTCACGCCGATCGCATCGCGCAACGGCAACTGCAGGCTGAGCAGCAGGGGCAGGGCGACGAGCGAGCCGCCCGCGCCGGTCAGGCCGAGCAGCAGGCCCAGCACCAGGCCGATGCCGAGCGCCTCGATCAGCAGCAGCTCCATCAGTTCGAACCGTACGGGCAGAGGGGGATTCGGCCGGCGTCCGCGGCGCAGTCAGCGGGAGAGGCGAGGGGGTGAAGCGCTTCGCTCATGGGCGTCCTTAATGGGATGGCACTGGGCGGACCGGATCGGCCGCCGTTCGACAGTATGGAGGGCCTGCGCGGATCGACGTTCGCATCTGCGCCGGTTTTGGTTCTGCGCACGTCGCCTCAGCCGCGGATCAGCCTGCGCAGCAGGAAGCGGTTGGGGTGGCAGGCCTCGGCCAGCTCCCGGGGCAGCGGCAGCGGGTCGCCGTCGATCCAGCCCGCCAGCAACTCACCGGACAGCGGCGCGGTGATCAGGCCGCGCGAGCCGTGGGCGGTGTTGACGAACAGCCCTTCCTGCCAGGGGCAGGGCACCTGGGGGACCCGCCGCGCATCCTTGCCCAGCACCGAGTAGGCTTCGGCGAAACGCCCGGCTTCGGCGAGCGGGCCGATGATCGGCAGGTAGTCGGGGCTGGTGCAGCGAAAGGCGACGCGACCTTCCAAGCTGGCGAGAGGGCGCGCGTCCAGCCGCAGGCGCTGATGGAGGTCCGGCGAGATCGCCTCCAGCATGTCCAGGTTGGAGCGGTGTTCGGCTTCGCTGGGTTCGAGCCCCGTCTGCTGGAAGTCGAAGCTGGCGCCGAGGGTGTGTTCGCCTTGCCAGGCGGGCGCCACGTAGCCTTCGGCGCAGAGCACGGTACGCAGCGCGGTGCTGCGTTCGGTCGCCGGAAGGCGGGTGATCTGCCCGCGAATGCGCTTGAGCGGCACCCAGGCGGTCTGCTCGAAGCGCGCCACGTCCGCCGCGCCGGCGAGCACCACCACCGGCGCTTCGGCCAGCAGGCGCTCGCCCGCGCGTGCCTGCCACAGCTCGCCATGACGCTGCAGCTGCAAGGCTTCGCAGTGGGTGAGCAGCTCGATGTCGGGGTGGTTAGCCAGCTGGCGCGCCAGTGCTGGCGGATGCACCCAGCCGGCGCTGGGGTAGAACAGCCCGCCGCAGGGCAGGCCGAGCCCGCTCAGCGCTTCGGCCTGGGTGCGATCCAGCGGCTGCAGCAGCCCGGGAAAGGCGCCGGCGAGCTTGGCCTGGCGTGCGCGCTCCTTCTCGTCGAAGGCCAGCTGCAGGACGCCGCAGTCGTCCCACTCCTGGCCGCGGGTCAGCCGTTCGAGCAGCCGGCGGGTGTAGCCGAAACCGCTGACGATCAGCCGGGACAGCGCCGTGCCGTGTGCCGACAGTTTCAGGTAGAGCACGCCCTGGGGGTTGCCCGAACCTTCGCTGGCCACCGCCGCGTGACGTTCCAGCAGCGTCACCTGCCAGCCGCGGGCGGCCAGGCTTGCGGCGCTGGCGCAGCCCGCGAGCCCCGCGCCGATCACCAGTGCCTTGCGCGCGCCCTGATGGGGGCTTGGCCGTGCATACCAGGGCGCGGCGCGGTCAGGCGACGAGCCGACGAACCGGCCGCTGAGCATTTCCCACTTGGTGCCGAACCCCGGCACGCGGCGCATGGCGAAGCCCGCCTCCACCAGCGCGCGTCGCACCACGCCTGCGCTGGTGAAGGTGGCCAGCGTGGTTTGCGGGCCGGACAGCCGCGCCAGTTCGGCGAACAGCGGCGGTTGCCACATCTGCGGGTTCTTCGCCGGCGCGAAGCCGTCGAGGAACCAGGCGTCGACGCGCGCATCCAGGCGCGCCAGGCATTCGGTGGCATCGCCCACCAGCAGCGTCAGGGTGACCCGGCCGCCGTCGAGGGTGAAGTGCTGGAAGCCGGGGTGTATCGCCTCGTACTGCTCGATCAGCGCGTGCGACTGACGCGCGAGATCCGGCCACAGGCTCAGGGCGCGCGTGAGGTCGGCGCGGGTCAGCGGATGTTTCTCGACGCTGATGAAGTGCAGGCGCGCAGCGGCCGGCGCGGTGCGCTCGAACAGCTGCCAGGCGCAGAGGAAGTTCAGCCCGGTGCCGAAGCCGGTCTCGCCGATCACCAGCGAGCGGCCCGGCGTCAGCGCGGCGAAGCGCTGCGCCAGGGCATTGGGTTCGAGGAACACGTGCCGCGTTTCGTCCATCCCGGCGGTACGGGAGAAGTACACATCGCCATACTGGCGCGACTGCGGCACGCCGTTTTCGTCCCATTCGAGCTCGGCGTGCTGGAATCCGGGAGAGGCGGGGCGGTCGGACATAGGTAATGGCATCCTCGTGGGGGGATGCAATTCTAGAGTCAATTCGTGCCGGATGGGCACGAAGCCGTTGGGGGAGCCAGATGTTCGAATCCGCGGAAATCGGTCATGCGATCGACAAGTCGACCTATGACGCCGAAGTGCCGGCGCTGCGCGAGGCGCTGCTGGACGCGCAGTACCGGCTCAAGGAGCAGGCGCGCTTTCCGGTGCTCATCCTCATCAACGGCATCGAGGGTGCCGGCAAGGGCGAGACGGTGAAGCTGCTCAGCGAGTGGATGGACCCTCGGCTGATCCGCGTCGAGAGCTTCGACATGCGCAGCGACGAGGAGCTGGCCCACCCGCCGAGCTGGCGTTACTGGCGCAAGCTGCCACCCAAGGGGCGCATGGGGGTGTTCTTCGGCAACTGGTACAGCCAGATGCTGCAGGACCGCGTCCACGGCAAGATCAAGGACAAGGAACTGGAGCTGGCGCTGGGGCGCGCGGAGCGAATGGAGCGCATGCTCTGCGACGAGGGCACGCTGATCTTCAAGCTCTGGTTCCACCTTTCCAAGCAGCAGATGAAGGCGCGGCTGCAGACCCTCAAGGCCGATCCGCTGCACAGCTGGAGGATCAGCCCGCTGGACTGGCAGCAATCGAAGACCTACGACAAGTTCGTCCGCCACGGGGAGCACGTGCTGCGCCGCAGCAGCCGCGAATACGCGCCCTGGTACGTCATCGACGGCTCCGACGAGCGTTATCGCAGCCTCACGGTGGGGCGGATCCTGCTCGAAGGCATGCAGGCGGCCCTGGCCGACAACTCCAGCGTGGCCCCGGCGCCGCATGCGGCGCCGATGGAGGCGAGCTTCGAGGGGCCGAACTTGCTCGACAGGCTGGACCTGAGCCAGTCGCTCTCAAAGGAGGCCTACAAGCAGCAGCTGATCGAGGAGCAGGCGCGGCTCTCCAGGCTGTTTCGCGACCCCCGGCTGCGCGAGCGCGCCGTGGTGGCGGTGTTCGAAGGTCACGATGCCGCCGGCAAGGGCGGGGCGATACGCCGGGTCACCGGCGCGCTCGATCCGCGCATGTACCGCATCGTCCCGGTCTCGGCGCCCAGCGAGGACGAACGCGCCCAGCCCTGGCTGTGGCGCTTCTGGCGCAACGTGCCGGAACGCGGCAACTTCACCATCTTCGACCGCTCCTGGTACGGGCGCGTCCTGGTCGAGCGGGTCGAGGGCTTCTGTTCGCCCGCCGACTGGCTGCGCGCCTACGACGAGATCAATGATTTCGAGGAGCAGCTGGTCGATGCGGGCGTCGTCCTGGTGAAGTTCTGGCTGTCGATCGATCCGGACGAGCAGCTGGCCCGTTTCAAGGCCCGGGAAACCAATCCGCTCAAGCGCTTCAAGATCACCGAAGAGGACTGGCGCAACCGCGAGAAGCTGGGCGAATACAGCATGGCCGTGAGCGACATGGTGGACCGCACCAGCACCGAAATCGCCCACTGGACGATGGTGGAAGCCAACGACAAGCGATTCGCCCGGGTCAAGGTGCTGCGCACGCTGAACGAGGCGCTCGAACGGGCCATCGAGTGAGGCCCGGCCTGCGATGGCCATCCATATATGGCTTGAATGGTCGTCGCCCGGCCGGCGAACGCGCGCTTATGCTGGCCGTCACTCCTAACAAGAACTCCGAGGTGTGCCATGCGCGAAGTGGTAATCGTCGATAGCGTCCGGACCGGCCTGGCCAAGTCCTTTCGCGGCAAATTCAACATGACCCGTCCCGATGATATGGCGGCCCATTGCGTCGACGCCCTGCTGGCGCGCAACGACCTCGACCCGGCGCTGGTGGAGGACTGCATCGTCGGTGCCGCGTCCAACGAGGGCGCCCAGGGTTTCAACATCGGCCGCAACGTGGCGGTGCTGTCCCGGCTGGGCACGGCCTGCGCCGGCATGACCCTCAACCGTTTCTGCTCCTCGGGCCTTCAGTCGATCGCCATCGCGGCCAACCAGATCGCCTCGGGCTGCTCCGACGTGATCGTGGCCGGCGGCGTGGAGTCGATCAGCCTGACCCTCAAAAGCAAGAACACCGAGCACCTGTACAACCCGATCATCCAGGAGCGGATTCCGGGTATCTACCACAGCATGGGCCAGACCGCCGAGCTGGTCGCGCGGCGCTACAACGTCACCCGCGAGCAGCAGGACCGCTTCGCGCTGCAGAGTCAGCAGCGTACGGCGCGTGCCCAGGCCGAAGGGCTGTTCGACGACGAGATCGTGCCGATGAGCGTGCGCTACAGGGTCGAGGACAAGGCCACCGGCGAGCAGAAGATTCTCGAAGGCGTGGTGGATCGCGATGACTGCAACCGTCCGGACACCACCTATGAAAGCCTGGCCGGCCTCAAACCGGTGTTCGCCGAAGACGGCTCGGTGACCGCCGGCAACGCCTCGCAGCTCTCCGACGGTGCCTCGATGACGCTGGTGATGAGCCTGGACAAGGCGCTCGAACTCGGCCTCAAGCCGCGCGCCTTCTTCCGCGGGTTCACCGTGGCCGGCTGCGAGCCCGAGGAGATGGGCATCGGGCCGGTGTTCTCGGTGCCTCGGCTGCTCAAGGCCAAGGGCCTTGCGATCGACGACATCGACCTCTGGGAGCTCAACGAGGCCTTCGCCTCGCAATGCCTGTACTGCCGCGACACGCTCGGGATCGACAACGAGAAGTACAACGTCGACGGCGGCTCGATTTCCATCGGGCATCCGTTCGGCATGACCGGCTCGCGCGCCGCCGGGCATCTGGTGCGTGAACTGCAGCGGCGCAACCTGCGCTACGGCGTGGTGACCATGTGCGTCGGTGGCGGCATGGGTGCTTCGGGTCTGTTCGAAGCGGTGCGCTGAGTCTCGCCGGCGGTGACGAACCCGCGCTTCGGCGCGGGTTTTTCGTCAGAGCGCCGCGGGGCCGTACAGTCGCAGGACGCAAAAGGTCGCAACTGTGCCTGTGACACTCCCGTATCCGCCCTAGAATGCCAGCCTGGCGGCGTCGCCCCTCGGCGCCCGGTAACGAGGCCCATATGCATATTTCCTCGGGGCGCTGGCTCTACGGTTTTTCCCTCGCACTGCTCACCGCCTTTCTCTGGGGCGTACTCCCGGTCAAGCTCAAGCAGGTCCTGCAGGTGATGGACCCGGTGACGGTCACCTGGTATCGCCTGCTGGTCGCCGGCAGCGTCCTGCTGGCCTTCCTCGCCGCGACACGGCGGTTGCCCTCGTTCCGCCCGCTCGGGCGCACCGGCCTGGCCCTGGTGCTGCTGGCCGTCTGCGGCCTGACCACCAACTACGTGCTCTACCTGATGGGCCTCAACCTGTTGACGCCGGGCACCACGCAGCTGGTGCTGCAGGTCGCGCCGATCCTGTTGCTGCTCAGCAGCCTGGTGATCTTCAAGGAACGTTTCAGCCTCGGCCAGGGGCTCGGCTTGCTGGTGCTGCTGGCCGGCTTCGCGCTGTTCTTCAGCGAGCGGCTGGTCGAGCTGTTCTCCTCGCTCGGGGCCTATACCCTCGGGGTGCTGACCGTGCTGGCGGCCGCCGCCTGCTGGGCCTTCTACGGGCTGGCCCAGAAGCAGCTGCTGACGGTGTGGAGTTCGCTGCAGGTGATGATGGTGATCTACCTGTCCTGCACCGCGTTGCTGACGTTCTGGGCGCATCCGCTGCAGCTGCTGGAGCTGAGCCCGTTGCAGGGCTGGCTGCTGGCGGCCTGCTGCCTGAACACCCTGATCGGCTACGGGGCCTTCGCCGAAGCCCTGGCGCACTGGGAGGCGTCGAAGGTCAGCGCGACCCTGGCGGTGCAGCCGCTGTTCACCTTCGCCGCGGTGGCCGTCGCGGCGCTGCTCTGGCCGAGCTACGTGCAGCCCGAGGAGATCGACTGGGTCGGCTACCTGGGCGCCTTCCTGGTGATGGCCGGTTCGGCCATCACGGCCCTCGGCCCGTCGCTGCTGGCCAGCTGGCGCGCACGCAAGGCCACGCCGCTGGTGGGTTGAACGGGCAGGGCGCCCGTTCGGCGGTTCGCTCAGGCGCCCTTGCCGGGCTCGAGCATGGTTTCGGGGCGAACCCACTGATCGAACTCCTCGTCGGTCAGGTGGCCGAGTTCGAGCGCCGCTTCGCGCAGGGTCTTGCCTTCGCCGTAGGCCTTCTTGGCGATTTCCGCCGCCTTGTCGTAGCCGATGTGCGGGTTCAGCGCGGTGACCAGCATCAGGCCACGCTCCAGATGCTCGGCCATCCGCTCGGCGTCCGGCTCCATGCCCACCACGCAGTGGGTATTGAAGTTGCGGCAGCCGTCGGCCAGCAGCCGGATCGACTGCAGCACGTTATGGATGATCACCGGCTTGAACACGTTCAACTGCAGGTGGCCCTGGCTGGCGGCGAAGCCGACGGTCATGTCGTTGCCCATCACCTGACAGGCGAGCATCGACAGCGCTTCGGACTGGGTCGGGTTGACCTTGCCCGGCATGATCGAGCTGCCCGGCTCGTTGGCCGGCAGTCTCACTTCGGCAAAGCCCGCGCGCGGGCCGGAGCCGAGCAGGCGCAGGTCGTTGGCGATCTTCATCAGCGCCACGGCGAGGGTCTTCAGCGCGCCGGAGAGCGCCACCAGCGGCTCGTGGCCCGACAGCGCGGCGAACTTGTTCGGCGCCGAGACGAAGGGCAGGCCCGACAGCGCGGCCAGTTCGGCGGCGATGGCCTCGGCGAAGCCGTGCGGCGAGTTCAGCCCGGTGCCCACCGCGGTACCGCCCTGGGCCAGCTCGTACACCGCCGGCAGCGCATTGCGGATGGCCCGCTCGGCGATGTCGAGCTGGGCGACGAAGGCCGAAAGCTCCTGGCCGAAGGTCACCGGCGTGGCGTCCATCATGTGGGTGCGGCCGGTCTTCACCAGCCGGCTGTGGCGTGCCGCCTGCTCGGCCAGGCCGCCGGACAGTTCGGCGATGGCCGGCAGCAGCTGCTCGTGGACGGCCTTGGCCGCCGCGATGTGCATGGCGGTGGGGAAGCAGTCGTTGGAGCTCTGGGCGCGGTTGACGTGGTCGTTCGGATGCACCGGGCTCTTGCCGCCGCGCACGTTGCCGGCCAGTTCATTGGCACGCCCGGCGATGACTTCGTTGACGTTCATGTTGCTCTGGGTGCCGCTGCCGGTCTGCCAGACCACCAGCGGGAACTGGTCGTCGTGCTGGCCGGCCAGCACCTCGTCGGCGGCCTGCTCGATCAGCCGGGCGATGTCCGGCGGCAGTTCGCCGATGCGGTCGTTGACCCGGGCGGCGGCTTTCTTGATCAGCGCCAGCGCGTGCAGCACCGCGATCGGCATGCGCTGGTCGCCGATTTCGAAATTGACCAGCGAACGTTGCGTCTGCGCGCCCCAATAGGCGTTTTCCGGGACTTCGACGGATCCCAGGCTATCGGTTTCGGTACGTGTCATGGACCTCAGCTCCCGGTTGGATGTGGCAGTTTAGGCCGGAATGTGACCGAGCGGTTCCCCTCGGGCCGTTCGGGATCGACCCTGCCGGCGCTTGCCCCACCGCGCCTTGAGGCCGGTGGGGTGAGGGCGTAGAGTGACCCGCCTTGGGGTACCCCTGCCAGAATCGAAGGAAACCGCATGTCCCGACTGCTCACCCTCATGACCGCCTCGCTGCTGACCTTCAGCAGCCTTCAGGTCCACGCCGACGCCCGCAGCCATCAGGCCGATGCCGAGCGTTTCCTGCAGATGGTCCAGGCCGACAAGCTCGCCGTGCCGGTGTACGGGCAGGTGCAGCAGATGTTCGCCCAGCGCTTCGCCCAGCTCGAGGCGCCGGCCGACAAGCAGGCCACGCTGGAGCGCTACGTCGCCAAGGCCGATGCCGAACTGGACAAGGCCATCGGCTGGCCCAAGCTCAAGCCCGAGATCGTCGAGCTCTACACCAGCACCTTCACCGAGCAGGAGCTCAAGGAGCTGATCGCCTTCTACGAGTCTCCGATCGGCAAGAAAATGATGGCGCGCCTGCCCGAGCTCAACGCGCGCTCGGCGCAGCTGACCCAGGTCAAGCTGGAAGCGGCCGTTCCCCCGGTGAACAAGCTGCTCGAAGACATGACCGCCGAACTTCAACCGAAAAAGCCCTGAGGGAGCCCTCGTGATGTCCAAGCGCGACCAGATCGCAGCCGCCCTGCAGGCCATGGAGCCGCAGCACCTGGAGGTGCTCGATGAAAGCCACATGCACAGCCGCGGGCTGGAAACCCACTACAAGGTCATACTGGTGAGCCCGGCGTTCGAGGGGCTGAACGCGGTCAAGCGCCACCAGAAGGTCTACGCGACCCTGGGTGAGCTGATGGGGCAGTTCCATGCCCTGGCGCTGCACACCTACACCCCGGGCGAATGGCAGCAACAGGGCGTGGCGCCCGATTCACCCACCTGCCGTGGCGGCAGCAAGCACGACCTGGCGCACTGAAGCGGCGCACCGGGCAATCCGGTGCGGTCGCCCGCGTCTGGGGTGCGGCGATCGCCGGCAGGACTCGGTCCGGCGCTTTTGCTAGACTGCGCCACCCGCCGGCCCGGAGCCGGCGCCCCGTTGAATCCCGGTCCGCCCTTTGCGAGGGCGACCACTGAGGAAGCCCCATGAGCGATACCATCGTCGTGGCGGCGCTGTACAAGTTCGTCTCCCTGCCGGACTACGTCGCGCTGCGCGAACCCCTGCTGCAAACCCTCCTGGACAACGACATCAAAGGCACGCTGCTGCTGGCCGAAGAAGGCATCAACGGCACCGTCTCGGGCACCCGCGCCGCGATCGACGCGCTGCTCGAATGGCTCAGGCGCGATCCTCGCCTGGCCGATGTCGATCACAAGGAATCCTACTGCGACGCTCAGCCCTTCTACCGGACCAAGGTCAAGCTGAAGAAGGAGATCGTCACCCTCGGCGTGCCGGGCGTGGACCCCAATCAGCGGGTCGGCACCTACGTCGAGCCGCAGGACTGGAACGCGCTGATCGACGATCCCGAGGTGCTGCTGATCGATACCCGCAACGACTACGAAGTGGCGATCGGCACCTTCGAAGGCGCGGTCGATCCGCAGACAAAATCCTTCCGCGAATTCCCCGAGTACGTGCGCAAGCACTACGACCCGGCCCGCCACAAGAAGATCGCCATGTTCTGCACCGGCGGCATTCGCTGCGAGAAGGCCTCCAGCTTCATGCTCGGCGAGGGCTTCGAGGAGGTCTATCACCTCAAGGGCGGCATTCTCAAATATCTGGAGCAGGTGCCCGAGGCCGAAACGCGCTGGCGTGGCGACTGCTTCGTGTTCGACAACCGGGTGACGGTGCGCCATGACCTGTCCGAGGGTGATTACGACCAGTGCCATGCCTGCCGCAACCCGATCTCGGTGGAGAATCGCCAGTCCGAGCACTACGCGCCGGGCATCAGCTGCCCGCATTGCTGGGACAGCCTGAGCGAGAAGACCCGCGCCAGCGCCCGCGAGCGGCAGAAGCAGATCGAGCTGGCCCGCCAGCGTAACCAGCCTCATCCGATCGGCCGCGATCCGCGTCAGGCCGACAGCTGAGAACACCGGTGCGACGGCACCTTCGACACGAGGCAAGGCGATGACAGCTCGGCTGGTGTACGTGATGGACCCGATGTGTTCCTGGTGCTGGGGCTTCGCTCCGGTGCTGGACGCGCTGGCCGGGCAGGCAGAGGCCGCGGGCGTCGGTCTGCATCTCGTGGTGGGCGGCCTGCGCAGCGAGCACAGCCCGATGGATGCGGCCGGGCGCGAGCGTATCCAGTCCTACTGGCGGGCCGTCGAACAGGCCACCGGCCAGCGCTTCGATTACCAGGCGGGCATGCCCGCCGGCTTCGTCTACGACACCGAGAGGGCCTGTCGCGCGCTGGTGGCCGCGCGGCTGCTCGACGTCGCGGCGGTATTGCCGCTGGCCCACGCCATCCAGCAGGCGTTCTACCTGCAGG
Source organism: Stutzerimonas nosocomialis (assembly GCF_005876855.1). Lineage (GTDB taxonomy): Bacteria > Pseudomonadota > Gammaproteobacteria > Pseudomonadales > Pseudomonadaceae > Stutzerimonas > Stutzerimonas nosocomialis. The sequence goes on from NZ_QLAE01000005.1 coordinate 110,846, forward strand.
GGAGCGACACGGGGTCGGCGCCGGTGCTGGTGGACCTGGCCGAGGGCGTCGGGCTGGCGCGCGACGCGTTCGCCGAGCGTTTCGACAGCCTCGAGGCGCTCGAGCAGACCCGCGCCGATTTCGCCTGGGCACAGAACCTCGGCATCGCCGGCTTCCCGACGCTGCTTGCCGAGCGCGACGGCCAGCTCGCGCTGCTCACCAATGGCTACCAGCCGCTGGAGCGTCTGTCGCCCTTGCTGGCGCGCTGGCTGGAGCAGGGCGCCCATGCCTGATCGGTTGAGCTGGGCGGAGATCCGTCGCCTCGCACTGCAGCACCGCAAGTCGCTGATCTTCGCCAACCTGATCGCCGTGCTGGCGACGCTGTGCAGCGTGCCGATTCCGCTGCTGCTGCCGTTGCTGGTGGACGAGGTGTTGCTGGGGCAGGGGGATGCGGCGCTGCGCGTGATGGACCGCCTGTTGCCCGAGGGGTTGCAGAGCGCGGTCGGTTACATCGGCCTGATGTTGCTCCTGACCCTGCTGCTGCGCAGCGCGGCGCTGGTGTTCAGCGTGCTGCAGGCACGGCTGTTCGCGCGGCTGTCGAAGGACATCGTCTATCGCATCCGCGTGCGTCTGATCGAGCGCCTCAAGCGCATCGCCCTGGCCGAATACGAGAGCCTGGGCGGCGGCACCGTGGCCGCGCACCTGGTCACCGATCTGGAGACCATCGACAAGTTCATCGGCGAGACCCTGAGCCGCCTGCTGGTGGCGGTGCTGTCGATCACCGGCACCGCCGCGATCCTGATGTGGATGCACTGGAAGCTGGCCCTGCTGATCCTGCTGTTCAATCCGCTGGTGATCTACGCCACGGTGCAGCTGGGCAAGCGCGTCAAGCACCTGAAGAAACTCGAGAACGACAGCACCTCGCTGTTCACCCAGACGCTGACCGAAACCCTCGACTCGATTCAGGAAGTGCGCGCCAGCAACCGCCAGGGCTTCTTCCTCGGCCGGCTCGGGCTGCGGGCGCGCGAAGTGCGCGACTACGCCGTCGCCTCGCAGTGGAAGACCGATGCCTCCAACCGCGCCAGCGGCCTGCTGTTCCAGTTCGGCATCGACGTGTTCCGCGCCGCGGCGATGCTCACCGTGCTGTTCTCGGACCTGTCCATCGGGCAGATGCTCGCGGTGTTCAGCTACCTCTGGTTCATGATCGGCCCGGTCGAGCAACTGCTCAACCTTCAGTACGGCTATTACGCCGCGGGTGGCGCGCTGAGCCGGATCAACCAGCTGCTGGCGCGTGCCGACGAACCCCGCTACGCCGGCACCCGGAACCCGTTCGAAGGCCGCCGCACCGTCGGCATCGAAGTTGGCGGCCTGCGCTTCTCCTACGGCGAGGAAAGGGTGCTCGAAGGCCTCGACCTGCACATCGAGCCAGGCGAAAAGGTGGCGATCGTCGGTGCCAGCGGCGGCGGCAAGAGCACCCTGGTGCAGTTGCTGCTCGGGCTCTACCAGCCGCAGGCGGGGGAGATCCGCTTCGATGGCGTGCCCCTCGAGCAGATCGGCCTGGACAGGGTGCGCGACAACGTGGCGGTGGTGCTGCAGCACCCTGCGCTGTTCAACGACAGCGTGCGCGCCAACCTCAACATGGGCCGCGAGCGTGACGACGCGGCCTGCTGGCAGGCGCTGGAGATCGCCCAGCTGGCCGAGACCGTCAGGCAGCTGCCGCAGGGGCTGGACAGCATCGTTGGCCGTTCCGGGGTGCGCCTCTCCGGTGGCCAGCGTCAGCGGCTGGCGATCGCCCGGATGATTCTCGCCGACCCCAAGGTGGTGATCCTCGACGAGGCCACCTCGGCCCTCGACGCGGCGACCGAATACGCCTTGCACCAGGCGCTGGCGCGCTTCCTCGAAGGGCGTACCACGCTGATCATCGCCCACCGGCTGTCGGCCGTTAAGCAGGCCGACCGGGTGCTGGTGTTCGACGAGGGGCGCATCGCCGAGCAGGGCGAACATCGTCAGCTGATCGCCGACGGCGGGCTCTACGCCAAGCTCTACGGCAGCGTCCAGCAGCACTGATGACGAGTGCTGCCGGAAGCGACGCCTCCTGGCGGCGCATAGGGTGATGGCATATTGCTTTATCACCATCTTTGATTATGATCCGCCAGGGAATCATGGCGCCTTTTTATTGACGCAAGTCAGCACAGGGCCCGCTTGTTCGTGCTCGGGCCTCAACTTTTGCCGGGTCTGGCCGATGCCTAGTCAATCGCTCCCTTTTCATGGATAGGATCTCAACATGCAGCTTGTCATTCGTGCCTTCGCCAACATGGCGGTGGGAAAGAAGATGCTGCTGGGCTTTGGCCTGGTAATTCTGCTGACACTGGCGGTGGTCGCCACCGGCTTCTTCGCGGTCGACGCGATTCGCTCCCGTGGCGACCAGATGATCGAGGTGTCCAAGGTCAACGCGGCGATCCTCGGCATCCGCGCCCTGGAGCGCGGTTTCGCACTGTCCCGCGACCCCAAGGCCGCCGATGCGCTGCGCCAGCAGCTCCAGGCGCTCAAGGCCGAGATCGATCGCTTGCACGGGGCGGCCGATGCCGGTGAGCAGGCCGCGTTGCGCCAGATCCGCGAGGCGGTGCTCGCCTATGAAAAGCAGTTCGAACGTTACACCCTGCTGCTCGGCAAGGCGGGCGAGGCCCGCGTGGCGATGGGCGAGGCCGCGCTGGAAAGCCGCGATCAGTTCGACACCATCGAGATGGACATGTACGACGAGGTGCGGGTGATGCGCCTGGAAGGCGACCGCCTCAAGGGCAGCGACCCGCTGACTCTGGCGGAAACCGCCTCGGGCCTGAGCAAGCGCATGCTCGATCTGCGCGGCCACGAGAGCCAGTACATCATCGATACCAGCGAGGAGTCGGTGCAGAACTGGCAAGAGATCTATGACGACCTCAGCACCATCGCCCGCAACCTGACCGTCTGGCTGAACGATTCGCAGAAGGAATCCATCGAAGCCGCGCTGGTGGCGCTGGATACCTACCGCAGCAGCTTCGCCAACTTCCGCCAGACCCGTTCCGACCTGATGGCCAGTGAGCGGGAGATGGCCAATCAGTCCCAGGCCGTGATGGCTGCCGCCGACGGTCTGCTGAACAACGCAACGGCCGACGTGCAGCAGGCCCAGGCGCGCTCCTACATGACGCTGTCGGTCATCGGCGTCCTGGCCACCCTCATCGGCATCTTCGCGTCCTTCGTCATCACCCGGCTGATCGTTTCTCCGCTGCGCTACACCGTGGAGCTGGCGCAGAAGGTCGCCGCGGGGGATCTGAGCCAGGCGCAGGTGGCCAGTGGTCGCCGCGACGAGCTGGGCCAGCTGCAGGACGCCATGCAGAGCATGACCGGCAACCTGCGCAGCCTGGTGGGCAGCATCGGCAGCGGCGTCGGCCAGATCGCCACGGCCGCCGACCAGCTGTCGTCGATCACGGCGCAGACCAGCCGCGGCGTGCAGAACCAGCGCGAGGAAACCGAGCAGACCGCCACCGCCATGCACCAGATGGCCGCCACCGTACAGGAAGTGGCCCGCAACGCCGAGCAAGCCTCCGAAGCGGCGCGCCAGGCCGACCGCGAAGCGCGCCAGGGCGACCTGGTGGTGCGCGAGGCGGTCAGCGAAATCGGCAACCTCGCCCATGAAGTCGAGCAGACCGCCGAAGCCATCGTCGCCCTGAACGAGGAAAGCGGGCGCATCGGCAGCGTGCTGGAAGTGATCCGCAGCGTTGCCGAACAGACCAACCTGCTCGCGCTCAACGCCGCCATCGAGGCGGCACGCGCCGGCGAACAGGGCCGCGGCTTCGCGGTGGTGGCCGACGAGGTGCGGGCGCTGGCCATGCGCACCCATACCTCGACCGAGGAAATCGAAGGGTTGATCGCCAACCTCCAGCGCGTCGCGCAGAAGGCGGTGGAAAAGATGGACAGCAGCCGCAGCCTGACCCAGCGCACCGTGACGCTGGCCGGCGAAGCGGGCTCGGCGCTGGGCCGCATCACCGATGCGGTGTCCACCATCGAGCAGATGAACCAGCAGATCGCCGCGGCTGCCGAAGAGCAGAGCGTGGTGGCCGAGACCATCAACGAGAGCGTGACCCGGGTGCGCGACATCGGTGAGCAGAGCGCCACCGCCAGCCACCAGATCGCCGGCTCCAGCGCCGAGCTGGCACGCCTCGGTGGCGATCTCCAGGGTCTGGTCGGTCGCTTCCGGACCTGACGACAGCCTCACCCCGAAAACCCGGCGTTTCGCCGGGTTTTTTCGTTTCGGCCGGTCCTGAACTCCATCGGCCGTCGTCGATCTAGAAAGAGGTCAGGCGCCCGCCAGGCACCTATTGCCGACCTGTTCTGGAACCGCACCATGCCGATGCCTGTTTCCGATACCGATACGCCTGCGCAACGGCGGGCCATGCCATGAGCGCCCCGGCTTCCGGCGAAACCCGGTTGCACCGCGCCATCACCGGCCCGGCGCTGTTCCTGTTCATCCTCGGCGACGTGCTCGGGGCCGGGGTCTATGCCCTGGTCGGCAAGGTCGCGGGCGAGGTGGGCGGCGCGGTCTGGGTGCCGCTGCTCGTCGCGCTCGGTTTCGCCATGCTGACCGCGGCCTCCTACGCCGAACTGGTGACCAAGTACCCCAGGGCCGGCGGTGCGGCGGTGTTCGCCGAACGCGCCTTCGGCAGCCCGCTGGTGTCCTTCCTGGTCGGCTTCTGCATGCTCGCGGCCGGCGTGACCAGCGCGGCGGGCCTCTCACTGGCTTTTTCCGGGGACTACCTCGGTGCCTTTCTCGACACACCGACGGTACCGACGGCGCTGGTGTTCCTGCTCCTGGTGGCGCTGCTCAACGCGCGCGGAATACGGGAGTCGCTGGGCGCCAATGCGGTGATGACGGTGGTGGAGGTGTGCGGGCTGCTGTTCGTGGTGATCCTGGCCGCGCGCTTCGTGCTGTCCGGACAGGGGGAGCCGTCCCGGGTGATGGAATTCACCCCCGGCGTGTCGCCCGCATTCGCGGTGCTGGGGGCGGCGCTGATCGCGTTCTATTCGTTCGTCGGCTTCGAGGTCTCGGCGAACGTCGCCGAAGAGGTCAAGGACGTCCAGCGGGTCTATCCCCGTGCGCTGTTCGGCGCGCTGCTGACCGCGGGACTGATCTACGTGGGCGTGGGCATGGCGGCCACCGCGGTGCTGTCGCCGGAGCGCCTGGGCGATTCATCGGCGCCGTTGCTCGATGTGGTCCGGGCCACCGGCTATGCGGTGCCGGACGGGCTGTTCGCGGTCGTGGCGCTGGTGGCGGTCGCCAATGGCGCCTTGCTCACCATGATCATGTCCAGCCGGCTCGCCTACGGCATGGCGGACCATGGGCTGCTGCCCGATCCGCTGACCCGGGTGCTGCCCCGGCGGCGCACGCCATGGGTGGCGATCGTCGCGACCACCGTGCTGGCCATGCTGCTGACGGTCACCGGGACGCTCGCGGCGCTGGCCGAAACCGTGGTGCTCCTGCTGCTGTTCGTGTTCATCAGCAGCAACGTCGCGGTGCTGGTGCTGCGCAGGGATACCGTCGCCCATCCTCACTTCCGGGCGCCAACCTTCCTGCCGGTGCTGGCGATCGGCTCCTGCCTGCTGCTGCTCTCCCAGCAGAGCGCCGGCACCTGGTTGCGGGCCGGGCTACTGCTGGGGTTGGGCGTCGGCCTGTATGCGCTCAGCCGTTGGCATCGCGGTCGCGCTAGCGCCGCTTGAGCTCGGCCGTCCATTCGGCCAGGGGCACCTCCGGCTGCTGATGCCAGATGCGCTGCCAGAGCACGGCCAGCCGGCTCAGGTCGCCGCGTTCGGCGGGCAGGCGTTCCACGTAGCCGATCGGCTGCCACTGGCCGTCCACGCGCTCGGCCATGGGAAAGCGAAACGGGTGGAAACCGGTCATGCCCAGCCGAAGATCCGTGACCAGCAACTGGTCGTCGATTTCGTCATAGCGCAACACCCCGCCGGTGAACCACATCAGCCGGTGGTGCTGGGTCGAGCGCTCGAGCTGCGCGGCCAGCTCGCCGCCGCGGTCCAGGCGCACCAGCGCCGGCGGCTCGCGGTCGAACCAGCTCACCAGCGCCTCGTAGTAATCGTTGCCATCGACCACCACGGCGCGCCACAACAGGCTGTTGAAGGGCGTCGGGGTGGTGAACACCGTGTCGGGCTCGATGCCCCGGTCGGCCAGCGCCTGGTCGATGCGATGGTCGGCCATCAGCTTGCCGCCGACGGTGAACGCCAGGTACGCGGTGGAAACGCCCAGGGCCACTGCCGGCCAGCGCGCCACGCGCCCGTGGAGCCCGGCGAAGGCGCCGGCGACCACCGCCAGCAGCAGTGGAACGGTGTAGAGCGGATCGATGATGAAAATGGTCGACCAGGCGGTCGGCTGCACCGGAAAGGGCCAGAACAGCTGGGTGCCATAGCTGGTGAAGGCGTCGAGCAACGGATGGGTGATGAGCACCAGCCACAGGGTCAGGAACAGCCGGCCCGTGGTGTAGCCGGCGTTCGGCCAACATCGCCGCACCAGCCAGGTCAGCACGGCCGCCAGGGCGCTGAGCACCAGCAGCGAGTGGCTGAAGCCGCGGTGGTAGGTCATTTCGGCAATGGCGTCGCCGTAGTCGAGCACGACGTCCAGATCGGGAAGGGTGGCCAGGGCGGCCCCGTAGAGCAGCGCCTTGCGTCCCTGCCAGCGGCCCAGCAGCGCACCTTGCACGCTGGCGCCGAGAACAGCCTGGGTGATCGAATCCATACGAGGGTCCGGTGATTGAAGTGGCGCTACCTTAGCCCAGGCGCGAAGGCTCTAGCGCGCACAAAATGCGAAAAGGTATGTCTCGTCAGCCCGGGCATAGCACAATGACCGACGCCTCCGACGTCGAACGAACCGCCATGCTGGAAATCTCCAACGCCGTGCATCTGCCCGATGCCGAAATCGAACTGAACGCCATCCGCGCCCAGGGCGCCGGTGGGCAGAACGTCAACAAGGTCTCCAGCGCCGTGCACCTGCGCTTCGACATCCAGGCCTCGTCGTTGCCGCCGTTCTACAAGGAGCGGCTGCTGGCCCTGCGCGACAGCCGCATCAGCGGCGAAGGCGTGGTGGTGATCAAGGCCCAGCAGTACCGCACCCAGGAGCAGAACCGCGCCGATGCGCTGGAGCGTCTGGCCGAGCTGATCCGCAGCGTGACCCGGGTGGAAAAGGCGCGACGCCCGACCAAGCCGACCCTGGGCTCGAAAAAGCGCCGCCTGGAGGGCAAGAGCAAGCGCGGCGCGATCAAGGCCGGCCGCGGCAAGGTCGATTTCTGAGGGCGCTCCCTTGCCTCTGGCCGGCCGCGACGCACGCTTTCAGGCCTGGTGCTTGACCGGCTCCGGCTCCGCTTCCGCATACGCCGTCTGGGCTTCTTCTCCGGCTTCGTGCGGCTGGGCGTCATGGTCGACTTCGGGCGTGTCGGGCATCAGTTCGAGCACCGTGGGACTGGTGCGCAGCATCGGCGTGAAGTGCCCGTGCGGTTCGGTGAGCAGGTCGAACACGCGGCGCGAGCGGTAGAACGAGTAGAGCGCCAGAAAGCCGAGGGTGACGGCGAAGAAGACCGGCAGGGCAATGGCGCCGAAGAGCGTCATCAGGCCGCCTGCCACCACCGGGCCGAACGCCGCGCCGAAGCCGTTGGCCAGCAGCAGCCCGCTGGAGCCGGAGAGGATTTCGTCGGGATGCAGCTGGTCGACCATCTGCGCCACGGCGATCGAATAGATGGAAAACGCCAGCCCGCCCCAGATGAACATCAACCCGAGCAGCAGCGGGCCGGCGGTGAGCAGGCTCATGCCGACCGCCAGCACCACGGCCAGGGCGACCACCCAGAGCATCACCAGGCGCCTGTCGTGGGTGTCGGAGAACAGCCCGATCGGCCACTGCAGGACGGCGCCTCCGAGGATCGTCACGCTCATCATCAGGCCCACGCCGGCCGCGTCGAAGCCGACCTGGCCGGCATAGACCGGCGCCAGCCCCCAGAACCCGCCGAGCGCAAGGCCCGAAATACCGGCGGCCATCAGTGGCAGCGGGGCGATACGCGCCAGTTGCAGCAGGTCGGTGCTGGGCACGTCGGGAAGGGTGGGCTGTGCCTGGCGGGTCAGGGTGATCGGCATCAGCGCGCTGCAGATCAGGATCGCGGCGAGGGCGAAGAGGGTGAACTGCAGCGGGCTGTCGAGGCTCAGCAATTGCTGGGCGAGGGCCAGCGCGCCCAGGTTGACCGCCATGTAGAGGGCGAACACCTGGCCGCGCTTGTCGCCGCTGACCTGCGCGTTGAGCCAGCTCTCGATGACCATGTAGAGGGTCACCAGGGCGATGCCGTAGAGCACGCGCAGCACCAGCCAAACCCAGGGATTGACGATCAGCACGTGAAGCAGCGCGGCGATCGCGGCCAGGGCGGCATAGAAGGCGAAGGTGCGAATGTGGCCGACGCGGCGGATCAGCGAAGGCGCGAGCCAGGTGCCGACCAGGAAGCCGGCGAAGTAGCCGGACATCAGCATGCCGATCAGGCCGGTCGAGTAGCCTTCGGCGACGCCGCGAAGGGTCAGGAGGGTATTCAGCAGACCATGGCCGAGCAGCAGCAAGGCCACTCCACCCAGCAAGGAACCGATGGGGGCAAGTAAAGAGCTCATGAAACTACCTAAGCAAATGTGTCCGTGGTGACAAGTTGCCCATTGCCGCAGGCGTCCGTGCGAGAGCGGTAACGTGGCCAATTGTAGGGGAACGCAGCGCCGACGGCGCCCTTTCTCCAGGCTTGGGCAGCAATTGGCCGTCAGGATTCCAAGGGGCTGCCCCTTATCAGTGCATCGTGGTGCCTGATCGCCTCGTTCAGCCGGTCGACGGCGGCGCCGATCTCGGCCTGGTCGAGCGGATCGGACAGCGAGGCCATGGCCTGGCCGATGACCGCCGCCGCATGGCGCAGCAGCACTGCTTCGTGGGCCGCGCCGGGGTTGCAGAACAGCAGGTTCTTGTACGCCTGCAGCAGGTTGAGCATCACCTGCACGTCCTCTTTGCCGTAGGTGCACAGCGGGCCGAAGATGGCATGCAGCATCCGGTGCAGGTCCAGTTCGCGAAAGTACAGCCGCGCCGGCTGGTCGGGCAGGGGCGCGATGTCGAAGTCCGGCAGCTTCAGGCGCTCCGAGAAGAGCACGCTGAGCATGTCGGTCGCCTTGATGGCCGTGCCCGGGTCGTTGATGCCCGGGCTCAGCGCCTTGGTCGCGATCTCCGTCATCTGCTTGAAGCCGAAGAAGAAGTGGTGGCTGGCGTACTCCTCGACGAAGAAGTCGAAGCAGTCCAGCAGCGCGTCCACGGTTTCCTCGTCGGCGTGCCGGCTCAGCCTGAAAAGCGGGTGCCCGGGCATGACGAAGAACCCGAAGTGCACGCGTACCGTCATCTTCAGGTCGTGGCGGCAGAGCAGGTCGTTGGCGGCGTCCAGGTTGAGCGCCTTGAAGTAGCCGCTGCGACGGGAGCTGACCACCATCCACTGGTCGTCGTCCGGCCATTGGGGGCGTTGCGGCTGCCGCTCCAGGTTTTGCTGCTGGCGCAGCAGCTCCTGGCGGGTGTTCTTGAAGATGCCGTGGAGGATGTAGTCGACCTGGATCGATTGCGAGATCCCGCGGATGAAAGCGATGAACAGGCAGAGGCTGATGATCCCGAGCGCCAGCGCGACGAAGATGCCGAGGCTCGGGATGGTGATGTCCTCGCCTTCCTGGATGGTCAGGATCAGCAGCAGCGAATCGATGATCGTGCCCAGGTAGAAGCCGAGGATGATCTGGTGGCTGCGGCTGCTGATCAGGCTCGGGATAACCCGGGGGGAGAGCGTGGAGGAGGCCGAGTTCAGCACCACCATGACCATGCTGAAGCTGAACACCATCAGCGAGATGATGCCGCCCACCAGGGTGCCGAGAATCAAGCGCGCGTTGTCGGCGTCGTTCACCAGCCCGAGCCTCACGTCTTCCTTGTACGGCTGCAGCCAGGTCATCTCCAGCACGATGCTTATGACGCAAAGCAGCACCAGGGCGAGGGTGATCAGCGCGGGCACGAAGGCGATGCTGCTGACGATGCGCTGATAGAGGCGAAACAGTCGGTTGTTCGTCGCTGCCATGACCTTCTCGGTTCGGCCTTCTGGCCGCTGGGTGAGGAGCAAGAGCTTGTGCCCTTTGGCAGTGGCGCCGGACGAATGTTCGCTCCCGACCGGACGATGCGTCAGACCGCGTCCGGCGCCAACGTCGCGATCAGCGCCCGCACGCTGCCGGGCAGGGCGTCCAGTTCGCGGACCAGGATGCTGCGTTCGCGCACCGCCCAGGGTTCGTCCAGGGACACGGTGGCCAGCTGCATGGTGCGGCTGTGCCGCCGCGCCGCCGACTCGGGAATGATGCCGATGCCGACGCCGGCTTCGATCATCCGGCAGATGGCCTCGAAGCTGGACATCTGGATGCGCAGCGAAAGCGTCTCGCCGAGGCGCTCGACCTGGTCGCGCAGGAAGCTGAGCAGCGTGCTGCCTTCGTGCAGGCCGATGTGCTGGTAGGCCAGCGTCTGTCGCAGGCTCACCTGCTTTTCGGTGGCCAGCGGATGGCCGATCGGCAGCGCCAGCAGCAGCCGGTCGGTGCTGAAGTGCATCACCTGCAGGCCGCTGGCTTCCACGGGGCCGGCGATGATGCCGAGGTCGGCCGCGCCGTCGAGCACGCCACGCACGATGTCGCGCGAGAGCCGCTCCTGCAGGTCGACGCTGACGCCCGGACGAGCGGCGAGGAAGCCGGCAAGGATCTCCGGCAGGAATTCGGTCACCGCCGTGGTGTTGGCGAAGATGCGGATATGCCCGGCGGCGTCGGTCCCGTAGTCGGTGAACTCGCTCTTCAGGTAATCGACCTGGCGCAGGATCAGCCGCGCGTGCTGCAGCAACCGGTGGCCCGCGGGCGTCAGCTCCACGCCACGGCTGTCGCGGTAGAGCAGGCGGGTGCCGAGCTGCCCTTCGAGCGTCTTGATCCGGGCGCTGGCCGCCGCCGGCGAGAGGTGCGCGCGGCGGGCGCCCTGGGTCAGGCTCGGCGACTCGGCGATATGGATGAAAAGGCGCAGGTCGGCCAGATCGAAATGCATGCTCGTTGTCCTCACAACCCTGTGGTGGGCGTTCAGTTTATACGAACGCCGGTGTCATGAATTACAAATTCACAGAACGCCGGGGCCGGGCGCATGCTGGCACTACAACAACTAGCCGCGGATGACCTTCGATGACCGACGCAGCACCTTCTGCCTGGATCGGGCGAACCGAACAAGCCCACGATCAACTCAGCCGAAACCTGCTCAAGCGTATCTCCGCCACCCTGGGCGAACCCGCCGTGGGGCATGGCGAGCCGCTGCCGCCGCTGTGGCAATGGTGCTTTTTCCAGGAGCCGCTGGACGAGCGTGAGCTCGGGCAGGACGGTCATCCGGCCCGAGGGGGCTTCCTGCCCCCTGCCGACAACCGCAACCGCATGTGGGCCGGCGGACGTGTCGAGTTCTTCGAGCCGTTGATCGCCGGAGGCGAGGCGACGCGCATCTCCACCATCACCCAGGTCGAGGAAAAGCAGGGCCGTACCGGCTCGCTGCTGTTCGTCACCGTGCGCCACGACTACATGCAGGAGGGCCGCCTGGCGATTCGCGAAGAGCAGGACATCGTCTACCGCGAGCCCAGCCCGCCGAAGACCAGCAGCACCGAGGCGTTGATCCAGGGCGACTGGCGCGAGCCGGTCAACCCGACCCCGACGTTGCTGTTCCGCTATTCGGCGGTGACCTTCAACGGCCACCGCATCCATTACGACTGGCCCTACGTCACCGAGACCGAAGGCTATTCCGGGCTGGTGGTCCACGGCCCGCTGATCGCGACGCTCAGCCTGCGCGCGTTCTGCCGTGCCAACCCGCAGGCGCAGCTCAAGCGTTTCGCCTACCGCGGCCTGCGCCCGCTGATCGCCCCGCAGCCGTTCGAGGTGGGCGGGCGCATCGTCGCGCCGGGCAAGGCCGAACTCTGGGCCGGCGACGGCAGCGGCGTGGCTCAGAAGGCCGAGGTGGAATTCGAGTAAGGCACATCTCTCGTCCCGGCCCTGTCCCGAGGAAAGGGCCGGGCGACGAGAAAGGATCAGCGGCGGCGACCACCTGGCCGTTGCCAACAGAACGACGACTCAGCGCAACAGGCGCACCGGCAAGAAGCTTTCGAGGAACCCGAGATGAACGCGAACAAGATCGAAGAACTGAATTTCATCCGTGAAGGCGTGCGCGGCCTCTGTGCGGAGTTCCCGGCCGAATACTGGCGTCGGATCGACGAGGAGAAGGGCTTTCCAGAAGCCTTCGTCACCGCGCTGACCCAGGCCGGCTGGCTGTCGGCGATGATTCCGGAAGAATACGGCGGCTCCGGCCTGGGCCTGGCCGAAGCCTCGGTCATCCTCGAGGAAGTGAACCGCTGCGGCGGCAACTCCGGCACCGTGCACGGCCAGATGTACAACATGTTCACCCTGCTCAGGAACGGCAGCGACGAACAGAAGCGCTTCTACCTGCCGAAACTCGCCAGCGGCGAGCTGCGCCTGCAGTCCATGGGCGTCACCGAGCCCACCACCGGCACCGATACCACCAAGATCAAGACCACGGCGGTCAGGCAGGGCGACAAGTACGTCATCAATGGCCAGAAGGTGTGGATCTCGCGCATCCAGCATTCGGACCTGATGATTCTCCTGGCGCGCACCACGCCGCTGGCGGAGGTGAAGAAGAAGTCCGAGGGCATGTCGATCTTCCTGGTCGACCTGCGCGAAGCCATCGGCAACGGCCTGACCGTGCAGCCGATCGCCAACATGGTCAACCACGAGACCAACGAGCTGTTCTTCGACAACCTGGAAATCCCGGCCAGCAGCCTGATCGGCGAAGAGGGCAAGGGCTTCCGCTACATCCTCGACGGCCTCAACGCCGAACGCACCCTGATCGCCGCCGAATGCATCGGCGACGGCCGCTGGTTCATCGAGAAGGCCAGCCAGTACGCCCGCGACCGCGTGGTGTTCGGCCGTCCGATCGGACAGAACCAGGGCGTGCAGTTCCCCATCGCCGAAGCGCACATCGAGGTGGAAGCCGCGGACCTGATGCGCTGGCGCGCCTGCGAGGAATACGACAGCGGCAAGAACGCCGGCGCCGCCGCCAACATGGCCAAGTACCTCGCGGCCAAGGCCAGTTGGGAGGCCGCCAATGCCTGCCTGCAGACCCATGGCGGCTTCGGCTTCGCCAACGAATACGACGTCGAGCGCAAGTTCCGCGAAACGCGCCTGTACCAGGTGGCGCCGATCTCCACCAACCTGATCCTGTCGTACGTGGCCGAGCACCTGCTCGAGCTGCCGCGCTCGTTCTGACGGCGAGCGCAGGGTGGATCGGGGCGCGCATCGTCGCGCCGCGAATCCGCCGCCGCGTGGTGGAAATGCTTCGCGATTTCCGCCCTACGAAAGAGGGGAGAGCGTCATGAATATCAGCCACCTCGACCACCTGGTCCTCACCGTCGACGACCTCGAGGCAACGACCGATTTCTACACGCGCGTGCTCGGCATGCGGGCGGTGACCTTCGGCGAAGGGCGCAAGGCACTCGCCTTCGGCCAGCAGAAGATCAACCTGCACCAGGCCGGGCGCGAATTCGAACCCAGGGCCGGGCGGCCGACGCCCGGCTCGGCGGACCTCTGCTTCATCGTCGCGACACCGCTGGACGAGGTCGTTGCACACCTCGAACGCCAGGGCGTCGCGCGCGTCGAGGGGCCGGTGCAGCGCACCGGCGCCACCGGGCCGATCCGCTCGGTGTACGTGCGCGACCCCGATCAGAACCTCATCGAACTCTCCCAACCGATTGGCTAACCCCCTGGAGCCGATAGCATGAGCCAGCACACCCACGCGTTGACCGAATTTCTCGCCGGGCTGCGTTACGAGCAGATCCCCGATGCGGTGCTCGCCCGCACCGAAGACCTGTTCCTGGACTGGCTCGGCTCTGCCCTGGCCAGCGCCGGTGCGCACCCGATTCCGCTGTTCGAGCGCTATGCGCAGGAGATGGGGCCCACGTCCGGACCCTCCCGCATCTTCGTCAACCGGGGCAGCAGCTCGGCCTATTTCGCCGCGCTGGTGAATGGCGCGAGCTCCCACCTGGTGGAGCAGGACGACCTGCACAACAGCTCGGTGCTGCACCCGGCCACCGTGGTGTTCCCGGCCGCGCTGGCCGCGGCGCAGCATCTGCGCAAGTCCGGCCGCGAGCTGCTGCTGGCCTCGGTGGCCGGCTATGAGGCGGGCATCCGCATCGGCGAGTTCCTCGGTCGCTCGCACTACCGCATCTTCCACACCACCGCCACGGTCGGCACCCTGGCCGCCGCGGTGGCGGTGGGCAAGCTGCTGGAGTTCGACCAGAAGCAGTTCACCCATCTGCTCGGCAGCGCCGGCACCCAGGCCGCCGGGCTCTGGGAGTTCCTGCGTGATGCCGCCGATTCCAAGCAGCTGCACACCGCCAAGGCCGCCGCCGATGGCCTGCTCGCCGCCTACCTGACCCGCGAGGGCCTGACCGGCGCGCAGAACATCCTCGAAGGCGAGCAGGGCATGGCGGCGGGCATGTCGACCGACGCCGATCCGAGCAAGCTGTCCGACCGCCTCGGCACGCGCTGGGCGCTGGCGGAAACCTCCTTCAAGTTCCACGCCTCCTGCCGCCACACGCACCCGGCGGCCGATGCGCTGCTGGCGCTGATGCAGCGCGAAGGCCTGCGAGCCGACGCCATCGCCAGCGTCACCACCCGCGTGCACCAGGGCGCCATCGACGTACTCGGCCGCGTGACCGTGCCGCAGACGGTGCACCAGGCAAAATTCTCCATGGGCACGGTGCTCGGGCTGATCGCCGTGCATGGCAAGGCCGGGTTGACCGAATTCCATGAGCTGGCACTGACCGATCCGGCGGTGGCGGCCTTCCGCGACAAGGTCAGCATGATTCTGGACCCCGAGGTCGACGGCGCCTATCCGGCGCGCTGGCTCGGCCGCGTCGAGGTCACCACCTCCGACGGCCGCAGGCTGCAGGGCGCCATCGACGAACCCAAGGGCGATCCGGGCAACACGCTCAGCCGTGAAGAGCTGGAAGACAAGTTCCGCCGCCTGGTGCAGTTCTCGAACGCGCGCAGCGCTGACGAGGCGGGCGAGCTGATCGAACAGGTCTGGCGTCTGCGTGAGACGACCGACCTTAGCCAGTTGGGATAACGGCGCGAGAGCCGTCCGGGTGGGCGGTGAGGGGGCGTGGTCTTGGAAAAGGTGAACGCCTTTTCGCGGTCGAGACCGCTCCCACGAAAAACGGCATGGCTTGAGATCTTTCTCGCAAAAGCCAGCCGGAACGACGTGGTGATAGTGGTTTGGCGGTAAAAACGTGGGAGCGGTCGGAGACGCTTGGTCTTGACCGCGAATGGTCTCGGCGAACGGCTTCCACGGGAACACCTGAATGCAAGTGCGACCTGGTCGCGAATGGCCGTTGAACCGATTTGGCAGGAAACGAAATGAACGAGACAACTTCGAACCCCCGTCCCCTCGACGGCATCACGGTGGTCAGCCTGGAACACGCCATTGCCGCACCCTTCTGCACGCGGCAACTGGCTGATCTGGGTGCCCGGGTGATCAAGGTCGAGCGCCCCGGTGCCGGCGACTTCGCCCGAGGCTACGACGAGCGCGTCAATGGACTGGCCTCGCATTTCGTCTGGACCAACCGCAGCAAGGAGAGCCTGACGCTGGACCTCAAGCAGGGCGCCGCGATGCAGGTGCTCGAACAGCTCCTGGCCGACGCCGATGTGCTGGTGCAGAACCTCGCTCCGGGCGCTGCCGCGCGCATGGGCCTGTCGTTCGAAGCGCTGCACGAGCGCTTTCCGAAGCTGATCGTCTGCGACATTTCCGGTTATGGCGAAGGCGGCCCCTACGAACAGAAGAAGGCCTACGACCTGCTGATCCAGAGCGAGGGCGGTTTTCTCTCGGTGACCGGCGGGCCGGGCGAGGACGAGATGGCCAAGGCCGGTTGCTCGATCGCCGACATCGCGGCCGGCATGTATGCCTACACCAGCGTCCTCTCCGCCCTGATGCTGCGCATGCGCACCGGCAAGGGCAGCCGCATCGACGTCTCGATGCTCGAGAGTCTGGTCGAGTGGATGGGCTATCCGCTGTATTACGCCTACGAGGGCGCGACCCCGCCGCCGCGTGCCGGCGCGGCCCACGCCACCATCTATCCCTACGGGCCGTTCCCCACCGGCGGTGGCGGCACCGTGATGCTCGGCCTGCAGAACGAGCGCGAGTGGGTGCTGTTCTGCGAGAAGGTCCTGCTGCAGCCGCAGCTGGTCGAGGACGAACGCTTTTCCAGCAATGCCCGGCGATCCGAACACCGCGACGCGCTGCGGGCGATCATCGTCGAGCGCTTCGCCGGCCTGAGCGCCGAAGAAGTGATCGCGCGTCTCGACTCCGCGCCCATCGCCAATGCCCACGTCAACGACATGGCCGGCGTCTGGGCCCATCCCCAGCTCAAGGCGAGGCAGCGCTGGAGCGAGGTGGGCAGCCCGGCAGGTCCGTTGCCGGCCTTGCTGCCGCCGGGTCGCAACGCGGCCTTCGAGCCGCGCATGGACCCGGTTCCGGCGCTGGGAGAACACAGCAGCCGGCTGCTCGCCGAGCTCGGCTATGCCGAGGGCGATATCGAGCGCCTGCGTGAGCAGGGCGTGATCTAACGACCGCCGCAGGCGCCGATCCGCCACGGGCGGCAACGAGAACAACGAAGGACAGAACCAATGGCACAACCGATCATCCGCAGCGCACTGTTCGTCCCGGCGACGCGTCCCGAGCGCTTCGCCAAGGCGCTGGCCAGCGGCGCCGATGCCGTCATCGTCGATCTCGAGGATGCCGTTGCCGAACCGCTGAAGGCCGAGGCACGCGCCAGCCTCGACGATTTCCTGCAGACCAGCCCCGAGGCGCAGGTACTGGTGCGCATCAACGCGCCAGGGCATGCGCAGCAGGCCGAAGACCTCGCGCTTTGCGCACGTCATCGGGGCGTGGTCGGCATCCTGCTGCCCAAGGCCGAAAGCGCGGCGCACGTGCAGCAAGCCGCTGCGACCGGCAAGCCGGTCTGGCCGATCATCGAAAGCGCCCGCGGGCTCGATGCGCTGAGTGAAATCGCCGCTGCCGCCGGGGTCGAGCGCCTCTCGTTCGGCGCGCTGGACCTGGGGCTGGACCTGGGTTTGGCCAGCGGAAGCGAGGCGGCCGAGCGCGTGCTCGACCAGGCCCGTTATGCGGTACTCTTGCAGTCCCGGCTGCGTGAGCTGGCCATGCCGCTCGACAGCGTCTATCCGGACATCAGGAATTCGCAGGGCCTTGCCCGCACCGTTGCCGACGCCCGCGACATGGGTTTCGGCGGCCTGCTGTGCATTCATCCCAGCCAGGTGGCTGTGGTGCATGAAACGCTGATGCCCACCGGCGATGAGCTGGCCTGGGCGCAACGTGTCCTCGAGGCCGGATCGTCCGGCGAAGGGGTCTTCGTGGTTGACGGGCAAATGGTCGACGCTCCGGTGATCGGCCGCGCCCGCCGGCTGTTGCAACGTGCCGGCCAGACGCTGCCCTGAAGGGCGCTCTGCGGCGATACTCGTGCCAACCGACAAGAATAAAACAAGAGGGTACTACCATGCTGAAAACCACCGCCAAGGCGCTCGTCTGCGCGATTTCCCTGACCGTCGCCGGGTTCGTCCAGGCCGATCCGGTCGTCATCAAGTTCGCCCACGTGGTCGCGGACAACACCCCCAAAGGACAGGGCGCGCTGATGTTCAAGAAGCTCGCCGAGGAACGTCTGCCGGGGAAAGTGAAGGTCGAGGTGTATCCGAACTCCTCGCTGTTCGGGGACGGCAAGGAGATGGAAGCGCTGCTGATCGGTGACGTCCAGTTGCTGGCGCCATCGCTCGCCAAGTTTGAACACTATTCCAAGGCCATGCAGATCTACGATCTGCCGTTCCTGTTCGACGACCTCGCCGCCGCCGACCGCTTCCAGAGCAGCCCGGAGGGCAAGGCGCTGCTCACCTCGATGGAAGACAAGAACATCACCGGCCTGGCCTACTGGCACAACGGGACCAAGCAGCTGTCAGCCAACAAGCCGCTGCGCGAGCCGAGCGATGCCCGGGGTCTGAAGTTCCGCGTACAGGCTTCGGCGGTACTGGACGAGCAGTTCAAGGCCGTGCGCGCGAACCCGCGCAAGATGAGCTTCGCCGAGGTCTATCAGGGCCTGCAGACCGGCGTGGTCAATGGCACCGAGAACACCTGGTCGAACTACGAAAGCCAGAAGGTTCACGAGGTGCAGAAGTTCATGACCGAATCGGACCACGGCCTGATCGACTACATGGTCATCACCAACACCAAGTTCTGGAAAGGGCTGCCCGACGACGTCCGTGGCGAGCTGGAAGCGATCATGGCCGAGGTGACCGTCGAGGTTAACCGCCAGGCCGACGAGCTCAACCAGAAGGCCAAGCAGGCGATCGCGGCTGCCGGCACCACCGAAATCATCGAACTGACCCCCGAGCAGCGCGCCAAGTGGCGCGAGGCGATGCAGCCGGTGTGGAAGAAGTTCGAGAACGAGATCGGTGCTGACCTGATCAAGGCCGCCGAATCCGCCAACCAGCGCTGATGCACGACCGGCACCCGGCCCCGCGCCGGGTGCCTCGGTTGCGCAGGCGTCTGCGCGACGAGACACTGACCGCCTCTCGGCGATGTCTCGGCACAGGATATTTCCATGAAGGTAAGCGACGCGCTGCGCCAGCGGCGCAGCATCCGCGCGTTCGACCGCCGCCCGGTGGACAGCGACCTGTTGCGGTCGTTGCTCGATCAGGCCTGTCGCGCGCCTTCGAGCGGCAATCTGCAGCCCTGGCGAATCTTCGTCCTGCAGGGCGATGCGCTGGTGCGTTTTCGCGAGGCGATGCAGCGGCACCTGGCCGAGGCTCCCGCGCCGGACCCCCGGGACTATGCGATCTACCCGGAACCGCTCTTCGAACCCTACCGTGGCTACCGCTTCCGGGTCGGTGAAGGCATGTACCGCCTGCTCGGCATCGGCCGGGAAGACAAGGCGGCACGCCTGGCCTGGTTCGCACGCAACTTCACCTTCTTCGACGCGCCCTGTGCGCTGTTCTTTTTCGTCGATCGGCGCATGGGCCCCGGGCAGTGGGCCGATCTTGGCATGTATCAGCAGAGTCTGATGCTGCTGCTCAAGGAGCACGGCCTCGACAGCTGCGCCCAGGCCTGCTGGGCGCGTTATCCGCGACAGGTGAGCCAGTGGCTGGATGCGCCGCCGGAGCTGGTGCTGCATTGCGGCATGGCGGTGGGCTATGCCGACCCGCAGGCGGCGGTCAACCAGCTGCGCAGCGAGCGGATGCCGCTGGCGGACTACTGCCGGTTCGTCGACTGACCGCAGCGCATCAGTAGAGCATGGCGGCGTTGAGCATCAGCAGGGTGTCGTTGTTGCCCGCCTGGTTGTTGTAGTCCTCGATGCGCAGCAGGCTGCCCTTGAAGCTGAGCGCCCACACCGGCAGTTCGTAGCGGAAGAACATCTCGTACTCCATGTGCCTTCCGCTGGCGTTCAGGTCCAGCTCGACGCGGTTCCAGACCACGCCGTTGTCTTGGCCGAGTCCCGTCGGCAGCGATGCCGACAGCGCACCACCCCTGATCCGCAGCGGCTGGTAGGCGAGGGCGCCCAGCTGCCACTGGCGGGTCGGCTGGCCGACGACACCCAGAGTGAAGCTGTCGCTGCGCAGGCTTGCCCCATGCGCCCAGCCGGCTCCGGAGAGACGGCTGCGTCCGCTGTTGTAGCGACCGTAGAGATGCCAGCGCTCGTCCAGCGGCAACGCCAGGTTCAGGCCACCGAAGACCGTTCGCGCCGCGCTGTCGCCGAACAGGGCGTCGCTCTGCGAGCCGAGCAGGCGCTGCTCTTCCTCGAGTACGCCCAGTTGCACGCTGGCGGCCAGG
Organism: Stutzerimonas nosocomialis; assembly: GCF_005876855.1. Lineage (GTDB taxonomy): Bacteria > Pseudomonadota > Gammaproteobacteria > Pseudomonadales > Pseudomonadaceae > Stutzerimonas > Stutzerimonas nosocomialis. The sequence goes on from NZ_QLAE01000005.1 coordinate 130,860, forward strand.
CCCGATGCGCCGACGTAGCCCCATTCGGTCTGCACGCTCTGCTGGAGGTCCGGACTCGAACGATCGGCGAAGCGCTGCGGCGCCTTGCCGGTCTGTACCTGCAGGCCGCCATGCCAGTGGCTGCCCAGCTGCCAGCGCATGCCGGCGCCACTGGCTTCTTCGTTCAGGCTGAGGAAGGGGTTGCCGAAGGCCTGGGTGAGGGTGGCGTACTTCAAGCGGGGGGTGAGCTGTTGCAGGCCCTGGCTCCAGGACGGGTCGGTATTGACGCTGGCGCTGAACGCCAGGCTGGAGCCGAGCTGCTGCCAGGCCTGCACCTGGCCGAGCGCATCGACTCCGCTGCCTTTGCCGCCCGCGCTGTAGTGCAGGCTCAGCCCGCCCTCGGTGCTGAAGGATTGCATGCGGTATTCCTGGTCGAAGCGCGTCAGGTACCGATCGGTGTCGATGCGACTGCGCTCGGCGAACCCGTTACTCAGGGTGGCGCCACTGAACAGGAAGGGCGCGTCGAGGCTGTCCTTGAGAACCAGGTCCACCCTGGCCAGCGAGTCACGGATCGCACTGCCCATCGCCGAGCTTTCGGAAACGACCGCGCTGCTGAAGGGCAGTATCCGGCCCGTGGAGGTCTCGATCATCAGTACGCCGATCGGCCGCGTGGCGGCGTTGAGGTCCATCACGCCCTGGCCGTATACGGCCTGGTCCGAATAGGGTCCGCTCTTGCTCGCCGACACCAGCAGACGCTCGACCACCTGCGAGGGGCTCAGGGTGGGGAACAGGTCCATCAGCAGGGCGACGCCGCCACTGACCTGCGGTGCGGCGATCGAGGTGCCGGCCACCTGTTGGTTTCTGCCGTCGGCCCCGACGTCCACGGTGATCTGTCCCGGCGCTGCGATGCACCAGGCGGCCGCGTCTCCGCAGCGGTTCGAATAGCTGGAGATCGTTCCGGTGGACCGGCCGTTGTTGTCCACGGCGACTACTGCGAGCCACTGGCCCTGCAGCCCCGGGACGAGCACCGGCAGGGCCGCCAGCGAACTGGGCTGGCTGTCGCCGCTGTTGCCCGCGGCCCAGACGTAGACGATGCCGGCGTCCACGCCCCGCTGGTAGATCGGCCCGAAGTGGTCGCGCACCCAGGCGCCGCCGTCGGCGTTGTCTTCGATGCGCGAGGTGCCGCCGCCGCTGCGGGTCAGCCCCCAGCTGTTGTTGGAGACGCGGGCGCCATACTGGATTTCGCGGGCGACCTGATCCCGATCGCTCAACGCGCCGCTGCCCATCACGCGGATCGGCAGCAGTTCGGCGCCATAGGCCACGCCATGCGCGGCAGCGCCGTTCTTCTCCGCCGCCAGGGCCTTGGCCACCGCGGTGCCATGGGTACCGGTGTCGGACATGCGCTCCCCGCCATTGGTGACGAAATTCCCGCCGGGAGCGATCTGATTGCGCAATTCCGGATCGTCGATGTCGACGCCGGTGTCCTTGACCGCCACGACGATGCCCTGGCCGGTCGCGCCGCGGGCATAGGCGTAATCGGCGCCCAGCAGCGACAGGTGATTGGCGCGGTTGAACTCGGCGGTGCGGAAGTCCTCCGGCGCGGAGACCGGCGGCGTGGGTGTCGGAGCCGGCCCGGGCTGCGGCGACGGGGCGGGTTGCGGCGCGGGCTCCGGTTGCGGCGCCGGCGCAGGAGCCGGTTCAGGCGTCGGTGCCGGGGTGGGCGTCGGCTGTGGAGCAGGAGCAGGGCCCGGCTGGGCGTCGTCGGCCGATCTGGAATGGCTGCCGGAGCGATTGCTGGCAATCAGGACGGCCGCGGTCGCGACGCCGCCGGCCACCGCCAGCTCGCGTCCGCGGCGCGTCTGGAACCAGGCCTGGCGCTCGTCCTCGGAGGCGTGGGAGAGTTCCGCCAGGAGCTTCTGGCGCTCGGGGCTGGCCTCCTGCGCGAGGTACTGGAGCAACGCGCTGCGGTACTCGGGAAAGATCTCCAGCGCAGGCTCGACCTGCAGGCTCAACAGCGGGTCGGGCAGCTCGTACAGGCGGATGAATTCCCGCTGGATCTCGGGCAGCAGATCCGCTGGCGGCAGCGGTGCGCCCCAGGCGCTGGTGCAGATCGACATGCCCAGCAGGGTCCTGCGGGCCATGATCCCTGGCGTGAAAGCCGATCGGCTGCCTTTGCCCATCTGCGATGCTCCTTGTTCTCGGTAATGAGACCGATAGGCAAGGGGTGCGCCACTTATTTGTCGTAAGACTTGCTGATAGTCATCTTTGTGACGCGCGACCCGAAGAGCGCACTGCGGCAGTGAAGCGGTTAACGGCCCGGGCGAGCGGGTCGAGACGCCCAGGGGCCGGGCGGGGCGGTTGAACTGCCCCGTTTGGTCAGTTTTTCCGACACAGGGTCAGTCGCCGCGACGGCGAGCGTTCAGGGCGTCTCCATCCATTTCGGCTTCGGATAGCGCCGGTCGGCCTTGCCCGCCTTGAGGATCGCGCTCGGCACGTCGTGACCGACCAGCTCCGGCAGCCGTGCGGAGGCTTCGAGCAGGCGGTCCAGGTCGACCCCGGTCTCGAGGCCCATGCGCTGGAACATGTGTACCAGGTCCTCGGTGCAGATGTTGCCGCTGGCGCCCGGGGCGTAGGGACAACCGCCGAGCCCTCCGAGGGATGCGTCGAAGCGGTCGATCCCCGCGTTGAGCGCCGCCAGTGCGTTGGTCAGGCCCATGCCGCGGGTGTTGTGGAAGTGCGCGGTGAAGACGACCTGCGGCCAGCGCTGCGACACCTCGCGGCACAGGCGCTCCACCTGGCCGGGGTCGGCCATGCCGGTGGTGTCGCACAGGGTCACGCCGCGCACGCCGATCGCCAGCAGTCGCTCGACCAGCTCCAGCACCCGCGCCTCGGGCACTTCGCCCTCGAACGGACAGCCGAAGGTGGTGGACAGCGAGGCGTTGACGAACACGTCGGTGCCCGAGGTGACTTCGATGATCGCCTTGAACTGCTCCAGCGACTGCTCCGGCGTCATCCTCAGGTTGGCCAGGCCGTGGGTGTCGCTGGCCGACATCACCAGGTTGATCTCGTCCACCTCGCAGGCCAGCGCGCGCTCGCAGCCCTTCACGTTGGGCACCAGTACGGTGTACTCGACGCCCTCCACCCGGCGGATGCCGCGCATCACCTCTTCGGCGTCGCGCAGGTTGGGGATCGCCTTGGGCGAGGTGAACGAAGTGACTTCGATCTTCGCCAGTCCGGTCAGCGAAAGCTGGTCGATCAGCGCGATCTTGTCTTCGGTGGGCACGAAGGCCGATTCGATCTGGAAACCGTCGCGGGTGGCGACGTCCTGGATGTAGAGGCGTTTGCTCATGGTGAAGTCCTGTCGGTGATGCCCGGTTCGTAGGGTGGATGGCGCTCCACCCATCCACCGTGCCGGGAATGTCACGGTGGATGAAAAAGGCGTCATCCACCCAACGCGGTACGTTGTCGCCTGAAGCCTGTGGCTTGCAGCTTGGCGCGTCTATCAGATGATCCCGCGCTCGCGCAGGCCCTGGCGTTGCTCATCGGTCAGGCCGAGCCCGGCGAGCACGTCGTCGGTGTGCTCGCCCAGTCGCGGGCCGCCGGCGCCGATGCGGCCGGGCGTGCGGCTGAGCTTGGGCAGTACGCCGGGTACCTTGAGCGGGCCGGCGCTGGTCTGCACCTGCTCGATCATCTGCCGGGCCAGGTAGTGCGGGTCGCTGACGATGTCCGCGGCGGTGTAGGGATAGCCGGCTGGCACCCGGGCGCCCTTGAGCGCTTCGATCACCTCGTCGCGGCCGCGCGTGCCGGTCCACTCGCCGATGGCGGCGTCGATCATCTCGGCGTGCTGGCTGCGCCCGTCGTTGTGCGCCAGGCGCGGATCGTCGGCCAGGTCCTGGCGACCGATCAGCAGCATCAGGCGCTTGTAGATGCTGTCCCCGTTGCCGGCGATCAGCACGTAGCTGCCGTCGTTGCAGGGGTAGGAGTTGGACGGCGTGATACCGGGCAGGGCGCTGCCGGCCGGTTCGCGGACATAGCCGAAGGCGTCGTATTCGGGCACCAGGCTTTCCATCATCGCGAACACCGATTCATACAGCGCCACGTCGATTTCCTGGCCGACGCCGCTGCGGGCACGCTCCTGCAGGGCCAGCAGCACGCCGATCACCCCGTAGAGCGACGACAGCGAGTCGCCAATGCTGATGCCGACGCGCACGGGCGCCTGGCCGGGGTAGCCGGACAGGTGGCGCAGGCCGCCCATCGCTTCGCCGATCACGCCGAAGCCGGGCAGGTCGCGGTAGGGGCCGGTCTGCCCGTAGCCGGAGATGCGCAGCATGATCAGCCTGGGGTTGAGCGCGGCCAGTTCGGCGTAGCTCAGACCCCAGCCCTCCAGCGTGCCGGGACGGAAGTTCTCCACCAGGATGTCGGCTTCGCCGATGAGTCGGCGGGCGATGTCCTGGCCCTCGGCTTCCTTCAGGTCCAGAGTGATCGAGCGCTTGTTGCGCGACTGCACATGCCACCAGAGCGAGGTGCCGTCCTTGATCTTGCGCCACTTGCGCAGCGGGTCGCCGACACCTGGCGGCTCGATCTTGATCACGTCGGCGCCGAACTCTCCGAGGAGCTTGCTGGCGAAGGGGCCGGCGATCAGCTGGCCCATCTCGACCACCTTGAGGCCCTGCAGCGGCATGCCGCCTGATATCTGTTGCGTCATCTGTTCACCCTGTCTGAGCGGTTGTCGGGCAGCCTGGCCCGCGACTGTCCGCAGCATGACCACGCTGCGTCCGGGGAGCAATTGGCTGTTCACCAATGAAGGCTTCGCGATCGGCGAAGGCAAGGCTGACATGACCGTACCGCAGGCCTTAGGCTTGTCGCCCGTCCATGCAGGAGGCCCATGACATGCGCCGCATCGATTTCGTGACCCTCCGGCTGTTCGTCGCCATCGCCGACGAGCGCAACCTGACCCGCGCCGCCGAACGGGAGCACCTGGCGCTGGCCGCGGTGAGCAAGCGCATCAGCGACCTGGAAGGGCAGCTGGGCATCGCGCTGCTCTACCGCCAGTCCAAGGGTGTCGAGCTGACGCCCGCCGGCCATGCCTTGCTGCATCACGCGCGCCACATCCTCGACAACCTGCAGCAGATGAGCGCCGATCTCAGCGAATTCAGCGAGGGCGTAAAGGGCCACGTACGCATCCATGCCAACACCTCGGCGGTGATCGAGTTCCTGCCCGAGGACCTGAGCGCGTTCAGCCAGCGCCATCCCGAAGTGAAGATCGACCTGGAGGAGCGGGTCAGCAGCGAGACCCTGCATGCGGTGCGCGAAGGGCTCACCGATATCGGCATCTTCGCCGGGCATATGCCGGCCGAGGGGTTGCAGGTCTATCCCTACCGGCACGACCAGCTGGTGCTGGTGACGCCGCGCACCCATCCGCTGGCGGGGCGCGAACGCATCAGCCTGGGCGAGGCGGCGGGGTACGACTTCATCGGCCTGCAGCAGGACGCCTCCCTGCATACCCTGCTTCAGCAGACCGCGGCCCAGCTCGGCACACCGCTGCGCCTGAGGATTCAGGTGCGCAGCTTCGAAGCGATCTGCCGGATGATCCACACCGGCATGGGCATCGGCGTGCTGCCCGAGCAGGTGGTGCGCAACTACCTGCCGGTGCTGGACGTCTCGACGATACCGCTCAGCGACGCCTGGGCGCGACGTGAACTGAAGATCGGCGTGCGCAACCTCGACGGCCTTTCCGTCACGGCGCGGCAGATGCTCGAGCACCTGATCGGCGACCCGCCGGGCTGACGGTCTTGCCGGCAAGCCTTCGCGGATGCCGAAGGCTCGCTTGCTCAAATGTGAATTTTGGTCGGCCACCGGCCGGCGTAGAGTCGACCCCGCTACCGCTCAACAACGATAAATAGGAGCTCCCATGGCGCGTTTGACCCTGCGCGGCGCCGTCCGCGTGCTTGCCGCATCCGCCCTGTTCGCTGCGTTCAGCGTCCAGGCCGACCCGATTCTCATCAAGTTCTCCCACATCACCGCGGACAACACGCCCAAGGGCCAGGGCGCGCTGATGTTCAAGAAGCTGGTCGAAGAGCGACTGGCCGGACAGGTCCAGGTTCAGGTCTATTCGAACTCCTCGCTGTTCGGCGACGGCAAGGAAATGGAGGCGCTGCTGCTCAACGACGTGCAGATGCTCGCACCGGCGCCGTCCAAGCTCGAGCAGTACACCAAGCAGTTGCAGCTGTTCGACCTGATGTTCCTGTTCGACGACATGGCCGCGGCCCAGCGCTTCCAGCAGTCCGAAAAAGGCCGCGCGATGCTCGCCTCGATGGAGGACAAGGGCATCACCGGGCTCGCCTACTGGCTCAACGGCATGCGCCAGTTCACCGCCAACAAGGCGCTGCGCGAGCCGGCCGATGCCCGCGGGCAGAAATTCCGCGTGCAGCCTTCCGACCTTCAGGCCGCGCAGTATTCCGCCCTGCGCGCGGTGCCGCGCAAGATGTCGTTCGCCGAGATCTACCAGGGGCTGCAGACCGGCGTGGTCAATGCCCAGGACAACCCCTGGTCCAACATCTACAGCCAGAAGTACTACGAAGTTCAGAAGTACATGACCGAGTCCAACCATGGCATCGGCAACTATGTGCTGATCACCAACACGAAGTTCTGGCACAGCCTGCCGGACGAAGTGCGCGGCGAGCTGGAGAAGATCGTCGACGAGGTCACCGTCGAAGTGAACCGCCAGGCGGCGGCCCTCAACGAGGAGGCCAAGCAGGCCATTCTCGCCACCGGCAAGACCGAGCTGATCACCCTCACGGCGGAGCAGCGCAGCGCATGGCGCGACGCGGTGCGCCCGGCCTGGAAGAGCTTCGAAAAGGATATCGGCACGGACCTGATCGAGGCCGCCCAGGCCGCCAACACCGCGCCCTGAGCCTTAGACCTTGGTGCAATGGCCGCACCGCCCGGTGCGGCGTAGAACTGCAGCGACAAATCTGCGTGATCGGATTTGGAGCGTGTTACGCAATCAGCTGATTGCGAGGACGGCCCCCAGGGCCGTCTTTTTTTTTGCCCGCGCTCAGTCGCCCGGATGGGGCGGTAGGGGACGCAGGCGCGGCGTCGGCAGGTCCAGCGCGTTCAAGCGTTCGATCAGGTCGTTGATGGCCGAGCGGTCCCGGCAATTGTTCACGCAGTCATCCGCTTCGTCGCGCACCGCATGGGCTTCCTCCCACAGCGCATCCAGCTGATCGGGCGAGGGGTCGAACCGGATCGCGTTCTCGAGGCATTGCAGCAGCGCGATGATCACCTGGGGGTCGCCGCGCCCGTAGTTGCGGATCGGGCTGGTGACGGCCGTCAGCACACGGTGAATGGGCAGTTGCCGGTAGAACAGGCGTGGCTTGCCGTTATCGAAGCAGCCCACGTCATAGGGGGGCACGCCCATCATCCGGCCCAGCAGGACGCCGATCAGGTTCAGGGTGCGGATGGCGGTGCCCGGGTCGTTCACGGCCGGGCTGATGGCCTTCACCGCGATCTCCGACATCTGGCGCATGCCGTAGGCGGCATTCGAGGACGCGTATTCGTCGTTGCTGAAGTCCATGCAGTCCTGCACTTCCTGGGCTTCGCGCTCCGACAGTTCGCCGCTGAGCTTGATCAGCGGGTGCCCCTCGATGAGAAAGAAGCCCGGTTCGACCTGCAGCGTGGCCACCCTGTCGCGTTTTCCGAGCAGCTCGCCCAGGCGCTTCTCGTTCACGTTGCGCAGATAGCCGGGGCGCTGCGCCACCAGGCACGGCCACTGGCTGTCGTCCGGCACCGGCGGTGCCTGCCGCAGGCGTTTTTTCCGCGCCTCCAGTTGCTTCAGGGCCTCCTGGTGAAGACGGTTGACGTTCCAGTCCACCTGTATCGATTGCGAGACCGAGCGGATGAACACCACGAACAGGATCAGGCAGACCGCGGCGAACAGCACCGCCAGCAGCATGCCGAGGGTCGGGATGCTCTGCGGGTCGTTCTTGTTGATCAGGATGATCTGCGACAGGTAGTACAGGATGCTGCCCAGGTAGACGCCGAGAATCACCCGGTTGCGCAGGTCGCTGATCAGGCCCGGCAGCACCCGTGGTGACAGCCGCGTCGCGGCGCCGTTGAGCACCACCATCACCATGGAAAAGCTGAACACCATGAGCGAGACGATGCTGGTGATCAGCGTGCCGAGGATTTCCCGCGCATTGTCGGCGTCGGTCAGGCCGCTGGGCAGGTCGTCGCGCAAGCGCGATGCCAGGGGTGTTGCCTCGAAGGCGATGACCAGTCCGCTGGCCACGAGGTACGCGGCGGCGATGACGGTCGGGTAGAAGGCGATGCTATGGCGGATGCGGTACAGCGCGCGGAACAGGGCGTTCGAAGCTTGTGCCATGGGGACGTCCAACGATCGGGCTTGCCGCACATCAGACAACGCCCGTTGCAAAGGTGCGTCCGGCAATCGCGGCTATGCTCAGGAGAGCCGCGCGCGTCTCCAACGCGCGGTCGCGATTGTCCGGTCCCCCGTCAGGCGGGCCGCGCAGGCGTTTGGACTATGGTCGTATGGTCCGCGCGGGGAGGGGCGGGCTACAACTGAGGGCATAACAAAACAGATTCGAGGTGTTATTCCATGAGTGCTGCGTCCCTGTATCCCGTGCGTCCCGAAGTGGCGGCCCAGTCGCTGACCGACGAGGCCACCTACAAAGCCATGTACCAGCAGTCGGTGGTCAACCCTGACGGTTTCTGGCGCGAGCAGGCCAAGCGCATCGACTGGATCAAGCCCTTCACCAAGGTCAAGCAGACCTCCTTCGACGACCACCACGTCGATATCAAATGGTTCGCCGACGGCACCCTGAACGTGTCGGCCAACTGCCTGGACCGCCACCTCGAGGAGCGCGGCGACCAGATCGCGATCATCTGGGAGGGCGACGACCCGTCCGAGCACCGCAACATCACCTATCGCGAACTGCACGAGGAAGTCTGCAAGCTGGCCAACGCCCTGCGCGGGCAGGACGTGCACCGGGGCGACGTGGTGACCATCTACATGCCGATGATCCCCGAGGCGGCCGTGGCGATGCTGGCGTGCGCGCGCATCGGCGCCATCCACTCGGTGGTGTTCGGCGGCTTCTCGCCCGAGGCGCTGGCCGGCCGGATCATCGATGGCTGCTCGAAGGTGGTGATCACCGCCGACGAGGGCGTGCGTGGCGGCAAGAAGGTGCCGCTCAAGGAAAACGTCGACGAGGCGCTGACCAACCCGCAGACCAACTGCGTGCAGAAGATCATCGTGGTCAAGCGCACCGGCGGGAACATCAAGTGGAACCAGCACCGCGACATCTGGTACGACGACCTGCTCAAGGTCGCCGGCACCGTCTGCGCGCCCAAGGAAATGGGCGCCGAGGAAGCGCTGTTCATTCTTTATACCTCCGGCTCCACCGGCAAGCCCAAGGGCGTGCTGCACACCTGCGGCGGATACCTGCTCTACGCCTCGCTGACCCATGAGCGCGTGTTCGACTACAGGCCTGGCGAGATCTACTGGTGCACCGCGGACGTCGGCTGGGTGACCGGGCACAGCTACATCGTCTATGGCCCGCTGGCCAACGGAGCGACGACGCTGATGTTCGAGGGCGTGCCCAACTACCCGGACGTGACCCGCGTCGCCAAGATCATCGACAAGCACAAGGTCAACATTCTCTACACCGCCCCAACCGCCATCCGCGCGATGATGGCGCAGGGCCGCGCCGCGGTCGAAGGCGCGGACGGCTCGAGCCTGCGCCTGCTGGGTTCGGTGGGCGAGCCGATCAACCCCGAGGCCTGGAACTGGTACTACGAGGCGGTTGGCCAGAGCCGCTGCCCGATCGTCGATACCTGGTGGCAGACCGAGACCGGCGGCATTCTGATCAGCCCGCTGCCAGGGGCCACGGCGCTCAAGCCGGGATCGGCGACCCGTCCGTTCTTCGGCGTGGTTCCGGCGCTGGTCGACAACCTCGGCAACCTGATCGAGGGCCCCGCCGAGGGCAACCTGGTGATCCTCGACTCCTGGCCCGGCCAGATGCGCACCATCTATCGGGATCACGACCGCTTCGTCGACACCTACTTCAAGACCTTCAAGGGGATGTACTTCACCGGCGACGGCGCACGCCGCGACGAGGATGGCTACTACTGGATCACCGGTCGCGTGGACGACGTGCTCAACGTCTCCGGCCACCGCATGGGGACCGCCGAGATCGAAAGCGCGATGGTCGCCCACAGCAAGGTGGCCGAGGCGGCGGTGGTGGGCGTGCCGCACGACATCAAGGGGCAGGGCATCTATGTCTACGTCACCCTGATCGCCGGCGAGGAGCCTTCCGAGCAGCTGCGTCAGGAGCTCAAGCAGTGGGTGCGCCGCGAGATCGGTCCGATCGCGGTGCCGGACATCATCCAGTGGGCGCCCGGACTGCCCAAGACCCGTTCGGGCAAGATCATGCGCCGCATCCTGCGCAAGATCGCCACCGGCGAGTACGACGCGCTGGGCGACATTTCCACCTTGGCCGACCCGGGCGTGGTGCAGCATCTGGTCGATACGCACAAGACCATGCAGGTCGCCTGACCCCAAAAAACCGCTTCGACGAAACCCCGGCCCTGCCGGGGTTTTTTCATGCCGTCGGAACGCAGGCAAAGCGTGCTGGCCGGTGCTCGCCGGCCGGTGCCGGTAGCGCCCGTGCAGAGGGCGCAAGCGTCGGATTTATCCGCAAGGCCAGGGAAATCGCGGTTGCCGATGCTGTCAATAACGAAACGGCCGCGCGATGACCGCCTCGCTTTGGGGCGAGGCTTGGAGCGCGCCCATCGTCAAGTGCTCCACTGTGGTGCGTCAGAGTAGAGGGGTTTCGCCAGGTCATTGATCCTGAATGAATTTTCTTCTGGCATGGCGCTTGCGAAGCATCGACTGTTGCGACAGGCAGGAGCGCTGAATGACGCGGGTCTTCTACGATGAGATGTACGACGCCAACGGCCAGTGCCGCCCGCATTATCGAGCGTTCGCCCAATGGCTGGCCGACACCCCGGCGGACGAGCTGGCCAAGCGCAGGCAGGAAGCCGACCTGCTGTTTCATAGGGCCGGCATCACCTTCACGCTGTACGGCGACGAGCAGGGCACCGAGCGGCTGATCCCCTTCGACACCATCCCGCGCAGCATCCCGGCCAGCGAGTGGCGAACCGTGGAGAAGGGCTGCATCCAGCGCGTCCAGGCGCTGAACCTTTTTCTCGACGATCTCTACCATGGCCAGCGGATCCTCAAGGACGGCGTGATACCCACCGAGCAGGTGCTGACCAACGACGGCTACCAGATGGCGATGCAGGGGCTGGACCTGCACCGCGGGCTATATGCGCACATCGCCGGGGTCGACCTGGTGCGTGACGGCGACGGTCGCTACTTCGTGCTCGAGGACAACCTGCGCACCCCGAGCGGGGTGAGCTACATGCTCGAAGACCGCAAGATGATGATGCGGCTGTTTCCCGAGCTCTTTGCCGCGCAGCGCATCGCGCCGGTCAACCACTACCCGAACCTGCTGCTCACCACGCTCAAGGAATCCAGCCCGCTGGACAACCCCAGCGTGGCGGTCCTGACCCCGGGTCGGTTCAACAGCGCCTATTTCGAGCATGCCTTCCTCGCCCGGGAGATGGGGGTGGAGCTGGTCGAGGGTGCGGATCTTTTCGTGCGCGACGAGCGCGTCTACATGCGCACCACGGCCGGGCCGCAGCGCGTCGATGTGCTCTATCGCCGGCTCGACGATGCCTTCCTCGACCCGCTCGCCTTCCACCCTGAATCCATGCTGGGCGTGCCGGGGCTGCTGGCGGCCTATCGCGCCGGCAACCTGGTGCTGGCCAACGCCATCGGCACCGGCGTGGCCGACGACAAGTCGATCTATCCCTACGTCAACGACATGATCCGCTTCTACCTGAGCGAGGAGCCGATCCTGAACAACGTGCCCACCTGGCAGTGCCGCAAGCCCGAGGACCTGTCCCACGTGCTGGCGAACCTGCCGGAGCTGGTGGTCAAGGAAACCCAGGGCTCCGGCGGCTACGGCATGCTCGTCGGGCCGGCGTCCACCAAGGCGCAGATCGAGGCGTTCCGCGAGCGCCTCAAGGCCAACCCGGCGGCCTATATCGCGCAGCCGACGCTGAGCCTGTCCACCTGCCCGACCTTCGTCGAGAGCGGTATCGCGCCGCGGCACATCGACCTGCGGCCCTTCGTGCTCTCCGGACGTGAAACCCGCCTGGTACCGGGCGGGCTGACGCGCGTGGCGCTGCGCGAGGGGTCGCTGGTGGTCAATTCGTCCCAGGGGGGCGGTACCAAGGACACCTGGGTGGTGGAGGACTGACCATGCTTTCCAGAACCGCTTCCGATCTCTACTGGATGTCGCGCTACCTCGAGCGGGCCGAGAACCTGGCACGCATGCTCGAGGTGAGCTATTCGCTGTCGCTGATGCCGCAGAAGGGGCTGGGCGATGGCCTTGACGAACTGGCGATGCCCTTGCTGATCACCGGCACGCTCGACGATTACCTGCTGCGCCACGGCCCGCTGGACGGCAAGCGCCTGCTGCATCATTTCGCCTTCGATCCGGACAATCCCGGCAGCATCTACAACTGCTTCCAGTCGGCGCGGATCAACGCCCATGCGGTGCGCGGGCGGATCACCACCGACATGTGGGAGAACATCAACGCGACCTGGCTGGAGATGCGCATCATCGCCACCCAGGACCTCAGCCGCTACGGCATCAGCCGCTTCTGCGAATGGGTCAAGGAGCGTTCCCACATCTTCCGCGGCGCCACCTACGGCACCATCATGCGCAGCGACGCCTACCGCTTCATCCGCCTGGGCACCTTCATCGAGCGCGCCGACAACACCTTGCGCCTGCTCGACGCGCGCTACGAGCTTTTGGGCGACGACATCGACGACATCGATGACGGTTCGGCCCGTGCCTATTACCAGTGGAGCGCGCTGTTGCGCGCGGTGTCCTCGTTCGAGGCCTTCGCCGAGATCTACCGGGGCTCGCCCAAGGTACGCAAGGTGGCCGAGATGCTGCTGTTGCGTCCGGACGTACCCCGCTCGGTGCGGGCCTGCACCGATGAACTGAACCAGATGCTGGCCAGCCTGCCCGGCATCAACGGCCGGCCGGCCCAGCGCATGGCGGCGGAGCTCGAAGCCCGCCTGCGCTATACCGGCGTCGACGAAATCCTCGAGGCGGGCCTGCACGACTGGCTGACCGAGTGCATCCAGGAGGTCAACCGGCTCGGACAGGCCATCCACAGTTCGTACCTGGAGGCCGCATGAGACTCTCCATCAGCCATGACACCAGCTATCACTACGACGACACGGTACGCACCAGCATCCAGTACCTGCGGCTCACGCCCCAGGAAAGCGAGCGCCAGCGCGTCATCAACTGGCGGCTTGACCTGCCGCGTCCGGCGCGTAGCCAGATCGACCCCTACGGCAACATCCTGCACGTGCTGTCGCTGGAGGAGCCCCACGAGGAGATCCTCATCCATGCCAGCGGACAGGTGGAAATCGACGAGCGCTGCGAGGCCGAGCGCGAAACCCAGTCGCCGTTCCCGTTCCTGCGCATGACGCGGCTCACCCATCCCGACGAGGCGCTGCGCGAGCTCGCCGGGCGCAGCGCCGGCGACCGGCGCGACCGTACCGGGTTGACCGAGCTGATGCGCGCCCTGGGCGAACACATGCGCTACAGCCCGGGCTCGACCGACGTGGGGAGCACCGCCGCGCAGGCGTTCGCCGCCCGCGCCGGGGTCTGTCAGGACCATACCCATGCGTTCCTGGCCTGCGCCCGCAGCCTCGGTGTCCCGGCGCGCTACGTGTCCGGCTACCTGCTGACCGACGACCAGACCCACCTGGCCAGCCACGCCTGGGCCGAGGCCTGGCTGGATGGCGCCTGGTACAGCTTCGACGTGACCAACCAGCTGGATCGCCCGGAGCGCCATCTCAAGCTCGCCGTCGGCCTGGATTACCTCGATGCCTGCCCGGTTCGTGGAAGCCGTCGCGGCGGTGGCATCGAAACCATGCACGCCCGGGTATTTGTCTCGCCAATGACACAGGCCCAGCAGTAAAGTGGCGCCAGCGGGCGCCCAGGTCTGCCGAGAGAAACAGGCCGGGCGACGCCGTGTTTCGTCCTGACAGTCCGGATCCGCCATGACTTATTGCGTTGCCATGAACCTGAGCGAGGGCCTGGTGTTCGTGTCCGACTCCCGTACCAATGCCGGGGTCGACCATATCGCCACCTTCCGCAAACTCTACATTTTCGGGGTGCCGGGGGAGCGGCTGATCGTCCTGCAGGCGGCGGGCAATCTCGCCACCTCGCAGTCGGTCATCAGCCTGCTGCGCCAGCGCCTCAAGAAGGACGGGCCTCACCTGTACAGCGTCGACAGCCTGTTCGAAGCGGCGCAACTGGTCGGCCGAACCATGCGTGAAGTGGTCTCGCGGGACGCCGAGCCGACCATGTCCGCGGGGGTGGACATGACCTGCTCGTTCCTGCTGGGTGGGCAGATCGGTGACGAGCCGCCAGCGCTGTTCAACCTCTACCCGCAGGGCAACTTCATCGCGGCGACGCCCGACACGCCGTATTTCCAGATCGGTGAAAGCAAGTACGGCAAGCCGATCCTCGATCGCGCGCTGACCTACGAGACGCCCCTGGACCACGCCTTGCGCTGTGCGCTGATTTCGTTCGACTCCACCATCCGCAGCAACCTGTCGGTCGCCTTGCCGCTGGACGTGCTGGTCTACCGCAGCGGCAGCCTGGACGTCCCGAAGGGCTATCGCGTCAAGGAGGGAGACCCGTACTTCGAGGAGATTCGCGACTACTGGGGCGGCGGGTTGCGCCGCCTGCTGGGAGAACTCAGCTCGCCGCCGGACGGTTACTGGAACTGACCGAGCCGGCGGCGAACGCAGGGGCTCAGGCCGGCTGGGGTTCCGCGCCCTGGTCGCCGTTGGCGGCGGGGCGATCCTTGGGCACGCCCGCGACGGTGATTTCCGGCAGCGTGCCACCGATGAACTCGACGCTCTGAGTGGGGAAGGCGAACTGCACTTCCATCTCGGCGAACCGCTCCATCAGCTTCAGGTTGATTTCCTGCTGAATGTCCATGTAGCGGTTGTACTCGGAACTGAGCACCATGTAGACCACTTCGAAGGTCAGCTGGTAGTCGTCTAAGGCGAGGAAATGCGCCCGGTCGAAGCGGGTCATCTCGATCCCCTCGATGATGCCGCGAACCACGCCGCCGATCTCGCGCACCTTCGCCGGCGGCGTGTTGTAGGTGACACCGAACTTGAAGACGATGCGCCGCTGCTGCATGCGCTTGTAGTTGTGCAGCGTCTGCTTGAGCAGGTCCGCGTTGGAGACGACGATCTGTTCCCCGCTCAGGGCGCGGATGCGGGTGGTCTTCAAACCGATATGCTCGATGGTGCCGGCGACGTCGCCGAAGACCACGAAATCACCGACCTCGAAGGGCTTGTCGATCCCGATCGACAGCGAGGCGAAGACGTCGCTGAGCAGCGTCTGCACCGCGAGCGCGATGGCGATACCGCCGACGCCGAGGCTGGCGATCAGTGCCGTGATGTCGACCCCGAGGTTCGCCAGGATCGACAGCAGCATCATGGTCCAGACCACCAGCCGGATCATGATGCCGATGATGGTGGTGGTCACCGGGTTTCGCGTCTTACCGTCGTGGGTCAGGCTTTCCATCCACAGCCGCACGCCACAGTCGAGCCAGAGCGCGATCTGGAAGGCGAGGGCCACGAACCAGCCGTGCGCCATGGTGGCTTCCCAGCGCGGGGAAAGCTCGACGATCTTCAGGCCGATCAGCAGGGAGAAGGCGAAGATCAACAGCCGGCTGGTGCGGCTCAGCATCTCGGCGGCGAAGGCGTAGATGCGGGTCTTCGAGCCCTTGGACATGGCGTGCAGGCGCCTGGTCAGGATCTTGACCAGGGTGCGCAGCACCCAGTAGCTGATGACCGTCACGGCGGTGACGATGGCGATATCGATCCAGATCGACTCGTTCAACAGAACGTCCCAATTCATCAAGAAATGGCTCCTGTGAGGCCGCGCGCAGGGCGCGGGGAGATGGGCGGGGCTGTTTTTTCAGTCGGTCACAGGCGCGATAAGTTCCCCTTGGGCGGCTACGCAGCGCAGCGCCGGGGATCGAGTCGGGGCGTTGCGCGCAGCGCTTCCGGAGCCGGGATGGGGGCGGAGCGGCCTCCAGGGCCCAGCCGTTACGGCCGGGGATGACGGGGCGATGGGGGTGATCGCGGCGGCTCGCCGGGCGCTCTCAACTGAGCATCCGGGTGAGGTTGGGGAGAATCAGCACAACGGCT
This sequence comes from Stutzerimonas nosocomialis, assembly GCF_005876855.1. Taxonomy (GTDB): domain Bacteria; phylum Pseudomonadota; class Gammaproteobacteria; order Pseudomonadales; family Pseudomonadaceae; genus Stutzerimonas; species Stutzerimonas nosocomialis. The sequence goes on from NZ_QLAE01000005.1 coordinate 147,184, forward strand.
GTGGCGAGAAGGATCAGCGTTGCCTGGCGCAGTTTTTTTTGTTTGAACATGGGTTCGGCCTTTTATTTTTCTGGCGCCTGCGGCGAGTCGCTCCGGCAGGCGCGTTGACGCAAGGTTTCGTCCCGGCCTTGAGCCGGCGGCACGTTTGGTCTGAACAAGTGACCGGTAAATTCCGCTCTTGCATGCATCCGTTGGGCGGCTCGCCGCGGCGGGACCGGTCACTCGCATTGCCGGAATCGTCGCAATTCCCATGCCAGAGGGCCTGCGCCACCACCCGGGCCGCCACTGCCGTTCGTCGCTTCGCCGTTGCTGCATCCGGTAACGGCGCAGGAGGGGCACCTTCGGTGTCGTGGGGCGGTCCACTTCATGTATCGACCCCAGTTTTGGAGGCAGTCATGAAGTGCACAGCTTTTCCCCTGATCCTGCTGGCGGTGGCCCTGTCCGGTGCTGCGCTGGCGCAGGAGGACATGACGTTGCAGCAGGAGCGAGACCAGATCGGCGCCGACATGGTGGACAATCGCCGGCAGGTCGGACAGGACATCAACGGCATACGCGAGCCCGTGCCGGCGGGGACAGCCGAAGAAGCCGCCGGCGGCGCAACCGGCCCCGACATCGGCGTGAACAGTCCCCGCTTCGACACGTCCCCGGCGACTTCGCCCAGTCGGACCATTCAGGATCGACCCGCGACCACGCCGGCCCCCACCGGCTCGACCACCGCGCCTGCCGGCGGCACGGTCAGTCCGGTGCCGCCGAACACGGGTGGAGGGGTGGACGTGCAGCCGGGTGCCGGCAGTACGGGTGGAAACGGAACACCCGCCAATAGCGGAGGCGCGGCGACACCCTCCGGCGGCGCCGCAACGCCCTCTGGCGGAGGTCGTGTCGACTAGCGCTTTTGTCGACGCAAAAAAAAGCCCGACTTGCGTCGGGCTTTTTCGTATCTGGCGGTGAGGGAGGGATTCGAACCCTCGATACGGTTTCCCGTATACACACTTTCCAGGCGTGCTCCTTCAACCGCTCGGACACCTCACCGGATCTCGCCAGACGGTCAGGTCTGTCGAGGCGCGCTAATGTAGCGGAAGACTCCGGGCATGGCAAAAGTTTTTTTAGTTTATTCATGTGGTTATTAGGCTTCGGCAGAAACTGACGTCGGTCTCGTTTCTGGCCATATGATGGCCCACCTGTGTCAGTCGTCTGATAACCTCCGGCCGTTCAGATCGCAGCCCCGTCCAGCCAGGTATGGCATGAAACTGTTTCGCAAGCTGAGGAAGCGCCCCGACACTACGCTCGTGATGACCAAGCGTCGCGTCGATGTCGCTCGCCTGGAGCTCGGGATGTACGTCTGCGAACTCGATCGGCCCTGGAGCGAAACGACGTTCCTTTTCCAGGGCTTCCCGCTGTTGCGGTTGTCCGACCTGAATGCGGTCAGGAAACGCTGCGACTACGTCTACGTCGACGATACCCGGCGCGTGGCATTGAATCCGATCGAGCAGAGCGCGCCTGTCGCGCTCAAGCCCACGGCGCGGCGCGAGCGTGTGCGTGAGCCTCTGTATGCGGAAATCGATCAGGCACGAACCGCCTTCCAGGACAGCTCCCTGGTGCTGGGCGAGCTGCTTGCCGACGTGCAGCAGGGCAGGCCCATCGACACTTCGGCGTGCCAGGCGGCCGTCAGGCGCAACCTCGAAAGCCTGCTGCGCAACGAGAGCGCCATGCTCTGGCTGACCCGCTTGAAGGACCAGGACGTCTATACCAGTCTGCACTGCCTGTCGGTGTCGATCATGGCGATGGGCTTCGGCAACCACCTGCAATTGTCCGATGCCGAGCTCGAGCTGCTGGGGCTGGGCGGCCTGCTGCACGATGTCGGCAAGGTTCGCATCGACCCCGACGTGCTGAACAAGCCGGGCAAGCTCACGGCCGAGGAGTTCGCCCACGTCAAGCTGCATCCGGTATTCGGCTACGAAGCGCTCAAGGGCCAGGCCGACATCCCGGTCGCCGCTGCCCAGGCCGCGTACGGCCATCATGAACGCCTCGATGGCAAGGGCTACCCGCAGGGTGTCGCGGAGCGCCAGATTCCCTTCATGACGCGCATCATCACCATCGTCGATGCGTTCGACGCCATCACCAGCCACCGTTCCTACGACAAGCCGCGCCCGGTGCAGGTGGCGTTCGACATCCTGCGCGAGGGCAGCGGCACCCAGTTCGATTCGAAGCTGGTACGCGACTTCATCCAGTGGCTCGGCGTGTTCCCGGTGGGCACGCTGGTCGAGCTGCACACCGGCGAAGTCGCGCTGGTGCTGGAAAAACACGATCGGCTGCAGCTGCGTCCCCGGGTCGTCGTGCTGCGCGATGCGGACAAGCAGCCTTGCGAGCCGCGCTATCTGGATCTCGCCCGGATCTGCGTCGACGCGGAGGGCCATCCGTATCGGATCAGCAACGGTCTGCCGGATGGCTCCTATGGGTTGTTCATTGCCGATTCCGCCCTTCAGGCGATCCTCCATCCCGAGGCGCTGTTCGAGTTCGAAGTCGGGTTCGGCGTCGAGGACGAGTGATGCGGGGCTGACCGGCCGGTCAGTCACGGCGCTTTACCTCGTGGGTAGCGATGGTTAACGTCTGCGCTATTCAAACAAGGAAAACCGCCATGACTGAGCTGATCGCCTACCAACTCGAAGACGGCATCGCCACGCTGACGCTTGCCAACGGTAAGGTCAACGCCATCTCCCCTGACGTCGTCCAGGCATTCAATGCGGCGCTGGACCGCGCCGAGCAGGACCGCGCCATCGTCATCATCACCGGGCAGCCGGGGATCCTCTCCGGGGGTTACGACCTGAAAGTGATGACCTCGAGTCCCGAGAATGCCGTGGCGCTGGTCGCCAGCGGTTCGACGCTGGCGCGGCGCATGCTCGCCCATCCGTTCCCGATCATCATCGCCTGCCCGGGGCACGCCGTGGCCAAGGGGGCGTTCCTCCTGCTTTCGGCCGATTACCGTATCGGCGCCGAGGGCGCGTTCAGCATCGGACTCAACGAGGTGCAGATCGGCATGACCATGCACCACGCGGGTATCGAACTGGCCCGCGACCGGCTGCGCAAGTCGGCGTTCCACCGGTCGGTGATCAACGGCGAGATGTTCGACCCCCAGGGCGCCCTCGAAGCCGGCTTCCTCGACCGTGTCGTGCCGGCGGGCGAGCTGATGGCGGTGGCCAGGGCGACGGCCCAGCAGATGAAGAAAATCCAGATGACGGCCCATCGCAACACCAAGTTGAAGGTGCGCAAGGCGCTGCTGGAAACCCTGGACCGGGCCATCGAGCTCGACCGCCAGCACCAGCTCTGAGCATGCGCGGCGCGACAGAAATGCGTGCGCCGCTGCCCAAGGCCTCGATCCTGCGTTTACACTGAGCGTTCGGTGTCGGCGGTCCGCTGGCGCCTCCCTCATTCGATTCCCATCGCCTCGCAGGAGAGCCCTGATGTCCGCCCCGCATACCCCGGTAGAACGCGCCGATTTCGACCAGGTCATTGTTCCCAGTTTCGCGCCTGCCCGCTTCATTCCGGTACGCGGTCAGGGCTCGCGAGTATGGGACCAGGCGGGGCGCGAGCTGGTGGACTTCTCTGGCGGCATCGCCGTGAACGTGCTGGGCCACGCCCATCCCGAACTGGTTGCCGCGCTGACGGAGCAGGCTGGCAAGCTCTGGCACATTTCCAACATCTTCACCAACGAGCCGACGCTGCGCCTGGCCAAGAAGCTGGTGGCGGCGACCTTCGCCGACCGGGTGTTCTTCTGCAACTCCGGCGCCGAGGCCAACGAGGCCGCGTTCAAGCTGGCCCGGCGCTACGCCCATGATGTCCACGGGCCGCAGAAGTTCGAGATCATTTCGGCCGTGAACAGCTTCCACGGGCGTACCCTGTTCACCGTCACGGTGGGCGGCCAGCCCAAGTATTCCGATGGTTTCGGGCCCAGGATCGAAGGCATCACCCACGTGCCCTACAACGATCTGGAGGCCCTCAAGGCGGCCATTTCCGACAAGACCTGCGCCGTGGTGCTCGAGCCGATCCAGGGCGAAAGCGGCATCCTGCCGGCCGAGCAGGCCTACCTGGAAGGCGCGCGCGCGCTGTGCGACGAGCACAATGCACTGCTGATCTTCGACGAGGTGCAGTGCGGCATGGGGCGGACCGGCGAGCTGTTCGCCTACATGCACTACAACGTGGTGCCGGACATCCTCTCCAGCGCCAAGAGCCTGGGCGGCGGCTTCCCGATCGGGGCCATGCTCACCACCCACGAGATCGCGGCGCACTTCAGCGTCGGCACCCATGGCACGACCTACGGCGGCAATCCGCTGGCCTGCGCCGTCGCGGAGCGGGTGCTGGACATCGTCAACACGCCCGAGGTGCTCGAGGGCGTCAAGGCCCGCCATGAGCGGTTCAAGACGCGACTGATGCAGATCGGCGAGCGCTACGGGCTGTTCAGCCAGATCCGTGGTCGCGGCATGCTCATCGGCTGCGTGCTTTCCGATGCCTGGAAAGGGCGTGCCCGGGACGTCTTCGATGCGGCCGAACGCGAGGCGGTGATGGTGCTGCAGGCCGGCCCCGATGTCGTGCGTCTGGCGCCGAGCCTGGTGATCGACGAAGCCGATATCGACGAGGGGCTGGACCGTTTCGAGCGCGCCGTCGCGACCCTGACCCAGGCCTGAACCTTCCTTCCTGCGCGGGGCGTTCGCCCCGCGCCACTGACAGAGAACCCATCATGAGCGACAGCCTTCAACTCATCCTCGAAGACGTGGACGGTACCCAGCTTGAAACCTCCTGCACCCGATTCGCCGTCATGTGGCAGGGCAAGGAAGTGTGGATCCAGCAGGTCGGCAACGGCCAGCTGATGATCGGCGTGGACGTCGAGGACGGCGATACCGAATACGCCAACCTGGTGCTGCGGCCGCTGGCGACCAACCTGGTCAGCCTGCAGCTGGAGATGGAGCCGGTCGAAGCGGACGACCACGTGCACGGTCCCGACTGTAACCACGACCACTAAGGCAGGCCTGGATGCTTTCTCTGGGTAAGCTGCTCGAGTTAAGCCTCGCCGGTCGTGAGCCGGCCGAAAAGATCCAGGTCACCAGCCGCGGCGTGAAGTTGCACTGGCTGTCCGATGGCGTGCTTCAGGTAACGCCGCCCGCCAGCGACGACTGTGGCGTCGACCTGCTCCTGTCCGCGGGTATCCACGGGAACGAGATCATCCCGATCGAGTTGCTCGATCGGCTGATCCGTGCGGTCGCCCGTGGCGACCTGCGTCCGCGGGCCCGTCTGTTGTTCCTGTTCGGCAACCTCGACGCGATTCGTCGCGGGGTGCGTCACCTCGGCAACGACCTCAACCGGCTGTTCTGTGGTGCCCACGTGGAGGCCGGCGGCGCCGAGGCGATGAGGGCGATGGAGCTCGAGCGCATGACCTCGAGCTTCTTCTCGCTCGAAGGCAGGACGCGCCGCCACTACGACCTCCATAGCGCGATGCGCCCGTCGCTGCTGAGCCAGTTCGCCATCTGCCCCTGGCGCAACGGACGTCCTCTGCCCGAGGGCGCGCTCGGACGTCTGCGCGCGGCGTCGATGGATGGCGTGCTGATGCAGCGTGCGGCGTCCACCACCTTCAGTGCCTACACCGCCAACGAGCACGGCGCCGAAGCCTTCACCCTGGAGCTTGCCGAAGAAAGCGCGGCGCGCTGGCCGGCGTGCCTGCAGGCTTTCGAACGGGCGATGCAGGCGCAGATCCTCGATCAATCGCTGGAGGCCGAGACCGGGCCGGAGTCGTTCCAGGTGTTCAGCGTCTCGCGAGAGATCATCAAGCGCAGCGAGCGGTTCCGGCTGTGTCTGCCGAGCGACGTGGAGAACTTCGCGCAACTGGCGCCCGGGACCTTGCTGGCCGAGGACGGCGAGGGCGACCCTTGGGTGGTCGAGGAGGAAGAGGCCCGCATTCTGTTCCCGATGGCTCAGGTCGCCATCGGCCAGCGGGCCGGACTGGTGGTGGTACCGGGCGAACCTGCCTGAACGGAGCCGGGCACTGCGCCCGGCCTTGTCCTGACTCAGGCGCCGGCAGGCGGCGTGCTCAGCGAATCGTTGCCGGTCACCGTCGCGCTGCCGGTGGCCGCCTGGGCATTCTGCTTCATGCGTTGCTGGTCGTTGACCGAGGGTTCCAGCGGCATCTGGCTCGAGTGAGTGTCCGCCATGGCCGTGTGCTCGTTGATTTCGCACAGTACGCGCTTGGCCTCGCAATGGCCGGTCACGCCACGCGCCAGTGCCATGCCGCCCACGGCCAGTTGCAACAGGCCACCGATGCCTCCGCGCCGCAACCCCTTGCCCAGGAAATACAGGCCGCCCACGACCGAGGCGGTGCGCTCCCAGCCATGAACGTTCTCGGTCTTGGAACCATCGGAAGGAAGAGTGCGATTCATCATCAGGTCTCCGGGAAGATGTTGTCCTTTAACAGACTCTGGCGCGTCCCGGCTGTTCATGCCGCAGGTCGGATAATCCGCCCGCGGCATTGACGGGAACGGCCGGCCGGTCATGCCATGGAGAACACCTTCAGCACGAAGGCATATTCCAGCGCCACGTCCTTGAGCGCCTGGTAACGGCCGCTCATGCCGCCGTGGCCGGCGCCGAACTCGGTCTTGAGCAGCAACAGCGCGTCGTTGGTGCGCAACGCCCGCAGCCGGGCGACCCACTTGGCCGCTTCCCAGTACTGGACGCGGCTGTCGTGGTAGCCGGCGACGGCGAGGATCGCCGGATAATCCTGGGCGCGCACGTTCTCGTAAGGCGCATAGGCCTTGATCCGGGCGTGCACCTCGGGGTCGTTCGGGTCGCCCCATTCGTCGTACTCGGTGACGGTCAGCGGAAGGTCGGGATTGAGCATGGTGTTGAGCACGTCGACGAAGGGCACCTCGGCGATGGCCGCGCCGAACAGCTCGGGGCGCAGGTTGAGGACCGCGCCGATCAGCAGGCCGCCGGCACTACCGCCGCTGACGACCAGTTGCGAAGGTTGCGTGTAACCCTCGGCGATCAGGGTCTCGGCGCAGGCGATGAAGTCGCTGAAGGTGTTGGGCTTGTGTTCGAGCTTGCCGGCGCGGTACCAGGCCTCGCCCAGGTCGCCGCCGCCGCGTACGTGGGCGATGGCGAAGACGAACCCGCGGTCGAGCAGCGACAGCCGCGCATGGGAGAACCAGGGATCGAGGCTGTGGCCGTAGGCCCCGTAGCCATAGAGGTAGAGGGGGGCCGGTTTGCCGAAGGTCTCGCGCCTCGCCACCAGGCTCACCGGCACCCGGGTGCCGTCTGGCGCGGTCGCCCAGATGCGTCGGCTTTCGTAGGCGTCCGCCTCGAAGGGGCCTTCCACCGGGGTTTCCTTGAGCACCCGCTGGCTGCCGTCGGCGAGGATCAGCTCGCGGATCTGGGCCGGGCGGTTGAGCGCCTCGTAGCGCAGCCGGATCGCCGTGCTGGTGAATTCCAGGCTGTTCTGCACGTGCAGGCTGTAGACCGCATCGGGCAGCTGGACGCGGTAGGGTGCGACGCCCTGCGGGCGCACCTCGATCAGCGGCAGCCCCTCGGCGCGCAGCGTCAGGGTGATGGCCTCGGCGTTCAGGCTGACGTCTTCGAGCATCACGGCCTGGTCATGCGGGACCAGCTCCTGCCAGTGCTCACGTTGCGGGCGATCTTCGTCGGCTGCGTAGAGCGCGAAGTTGATGCCTGCCTGGTTACTGCGGATCAGCCAGCTCCAGCGCCCCTCGTGCAGGCCGTGGTCGGGGAAGTACTCGTGCTCTTCCTCGCGGGTGGCAAGGCAGGTCCAGGTGCCTTCCGGCGTGTCGGCCGGCAGCACCCAGGCCTCGCTGGTGGTCTTGCTGTGGGAGAGGATGACCAGTTGCCGGTCGGAGCTGGCGCGGTAGCAGTGCACGAAGTAGCGGCCGTCCGGGTCGTGGAACACCTCGGTGGAGCTCGCTTCGCCCAGGCGATAGCGGTTGATGCGATGTGGACGGTGGGTCTCGTCCAGCTCGCCGAAGAACAGCGTCTGGCTGTCGTTGGCCCAGGTCATGCTGCCGTCGCAGTGTTCGAAGGGCAGGGCGGTGATCTCGCCGCTCTGCAGGTCCTTGACGAACAGCTGGTAGATCTCGTCGCCCTGGGTATCGAGGCTGTAGGCGAGCCTGTTGTGGTCCTGGCTGACGCTGAAGGCGCCCAGCGACAGAAAGCCCCCGTTGGCCAGCGCGTTCGGGTCGAGCAGCAGTTGCTCGGCCGCCTCGTCCACCTCGAGCGATCCATCGACCGGCCTCGGGCAGCGGTAATGACGCGGGTATTCGTCGCCGGCAGTGGTGCGCTGGTAATACAGCCAGGGGCCCCAGGGGCTGGGCAACGACAGATCGGTCTCGCGAATGCGACCTTTTATTTCATGAAAGAGCGCCTCGCGCAGCTCGGCCTGTTCGGCCAGTTGCTCCTCCAGATAGGCGTTCTCCGCCTTGAGATAGTCGATCACGTCCGCGGCGTCGCGGTTTTCCAGCCAACGGTAGGGATCGTCTCCCTGGTCTACTCTGGCAGTCGGGGCTTTGCTCATGGGTACTCCGGGCAGGGCGGCTGCAGGCGCAGCGGCGGCGTTGAAATCGAATCCGGCTCATGTGTCTCATGGACATAGACCGGTGGTTGGCCGAGTTTACCCGGCTCGTTCATCGATCAGTCGAGTGGGGCGGATTTCGAGGCTGTCGAGCCGTGAATGATCGCTCATCATCGCCTCGGGAAGGCGTCCGCACGGCATTCGGGCGCCTTGAGGACGGGCCCGGCGGCGGCCGCTACGGACGGCCAATTGACAATGCAACGCTTTTCCCTGAAGGTGTGCGCACCCAAATCAAACGGGCGTATGAATCGAGTGTTTGCCTGCGCAGGAGCCCGGTTCATGCCCGACTATCGTGTCGGTGGGTGTCGTATCCGTGCGTCACGGCGGATGGCCAAATGGCCTGGCGACGAGCGACGCGTAACGTTCAGCTTCCATACCGTGGAGATCAGTTGATGATTTACGAAGGTAAAGCCATCACGGTTAAGGCTCTTGAGAGCGGCATCGTCGAATTGAATTTCGACCTCAAGGGTGAGTCCGTCAATAAATTCAATAGCCTCACTCTTAACGAACTCCGTCAGGCCGTGGATGCCATCAAGGCAGACACTTCCGTCAAAGGCGTGATCGTCAGCAGCGGCAAGGACGTCTTCATCGTCGGTGCCGATATCACCGAGTTCGTCGACAACTTCAAAATGCCCGACGAGGAGCTGGTCGCCGGCAACCTCGAAGCCAACAAGATCTTCAGCGACTTCGAAGACCTGGGCGTGCCCACCGTCGCCGCCATCAACGGCATCGCCCTGGGTGGCGGTTTCGAGATGTGCCTGGCCGCCGACTACCGCGTGATGTCCGCTACCGCCAAGGTCGGCCTGCCGGAAGTCAAGCTGGGCATCTACCCGGGCTTCGGCGGGACCGTGCGTCTGCCGCGCCTGATCGGTGTGGACAACGCGGTCGAGTGGATCGCCTCCGGCAAGGAAAACCGCGCTGAAGACGCGATGAAAGTCGGCGCCGTCGATGCGGTCGTCGCGCCCGAGAAGCTGCACGAGGCAGCGCTGGACCTGGTCAAGCGCGCCATTTCCGGCGAGCTGGACTTCAAGGCCAAGCGCCAGCCCAAGCTCGAGAAGCTCAAGCTCAACCCCATCGAACAGATGATGGCCTTCGAGACCTCCAAGGGTTTCGTCGCCGGCCAGGCGGGCCCGAACTACCCGGCCCCGGTCGAGGCGATCAAGACCATCCAGAAGGCGGCCAGCTTCGGTCGCGACAAGGCGCTGGAAGTCGAGGCCGCAGGCTTCGTCAAACTCGCCAAGACCTCCGTCGCGCAAAGCCTGGTCGGCCTGTTCCTGAGCGATCAGGAACTGAAGAAGAAGGCCAAGGCCTACGACAAGCAGGCGCGTGAGGTCAAACTCGCCGCGGTGCTCGGCGCCGGCATCATGGGTGGCGGCATCGCCTACCAGTCCGCGCTCAAGGGCACGCCGATCCTGATGAAGGATATCCGTGAAGAGGGTATCCAGATGGGCCTGAACGAGGCGTCCAAGCTGCTCGGCAAGCGCGTCGAGAAGGGGCGTCTGACCCCGGCGAAGATGGCCGAGGCGCTCAACGCCATCCGTCCGACCATGTCCTACGGCGACTTCGGCCACGTCGACATCGTCGTCGAGGCGGTGGTCGAGAACCCGAAGATCAAGCAGTCGGTCCTGGCTGAAGTGGAAGGCCTGGTGCGCGACGACGCGATCATCGCCTCGAACACCTCGACCATCTCGATCAGCCTGCTGGCCCAGGCGCTCAAGCGTCCGGAAAACTTCTGCGGCATGCACTTCTTCAACCCGGTGCACATGATGCCCCTGGTCGAGGTGATTCGCGGCGAGAAGACCAGCGAAACCGCCATTGCCACCACCGTCGCCTACGCCAAGAAGATGGGCAAGAGCCCCGTCGTGGTCAACGACTGCCCGGGCTTCCTGGTCAACCGCGTGCTGTTCCCGTACTTCGGCGGCTTCGCTCGCCTGGTCAGCGCTGGCGTCGACTTCGTGCGCATCGACAAGGTGATGGAGAAGTTCGGCTGGCCCATGGGCCCGGCCTACCTGATGGACGTGGTCGGCATGGACACCGGCCACCACGGCCGCGACGTGATGGCCGAGGGTTTCCCGGACCGCATGAAGGACGATCGCAAGACCGCCGTCGATGCGCTCTACGAAGCCAACCGCCTGGGCCAGAAGAACGGCAAGGGCTTCTACAGCTACGAGACCGACAAGCGCGGCAAGCCGAAGAAGGTCGTTGATGACAGCGTGCAGAGCGTGCTGGCCCCGATCGTCTACGAGCAGCGTGACGTCACCGACGAGGACATCATCAACTTCATGATGATCCCGCTGTGCCTGGAAACCGTGCGCTGCCTGGAAGACAACATCGTCGAGACCGCTGCCGAGGCCGACATGGGCCTGATCTACGGCATCGGCTTCCCTCCCTTCCGCGGGGGCGCGCTGCGCTACATCGATTCGATCGGCGTCGCCGAGTTCGTGGCGCTGGCCGACAAGTACGCCGACCTGGGCCCGCTGTACCACCCGACCGCCAAGCTGCGTGAAATGGCCGCCAACGGCCAGCGCTTCTACGGTTAATCGAGCGAGAACGAGAATATGAGCCTGAATCCGAGAGACGTCGTCATTGTCGACTTCGGCCGCACCCCGATGGGCCGTTCCAAGGGCGGCATGCACCGCAACACTCGCGCCGAAACCCTGTCGGCGCACCTGATCGACAGCCTGCTGGCACGCAATTCGAAAATCGACCCGGCCGAGGTCGAGGACGTGATCTGGGGCTGCGTCAACCAGACCCTGGAGCAGGGCTGGAACATCGCCCGCATGGCCTCGCTGCTGACCCGCATCCCGCACACCAGTGCCGGTCAGACGGTGAGCCGTCTGTGCGGTTCGTCGATGAGCGCCCTGCACACCGCCGCGCAGGCGATCATGACCGGCAACGGCGACGTCTTCGTCGTCGGCGGCGTGGAGCACATGGGGCACGTCGGCATGATGCACGGCGTCGACCCGAACCCGCAGCTGTCCCTGCACGCCGCCAAGGCGTCCGGCATGATGGGCCTGACCGCCGAAATGCTGGGCAAGATGCATGGCATCTCCCGCGAGCAGCAGGATGCGTTCGGCGAGCGTTCCCATCGCCTGGCCCACAAGGCCACCGTCGAAGGCAAGTTCAAGGATGAGATCATCCCGATGCAGGGCTACGACGAGAACGGCTTCCTGAAGATGTTCGACTACGACGAAACCATTCGTCCGGAGACGACCCTCGAAAGCCTCGCGCAGCTCAAGCCGGCATTCAATCCCAAAGGCGGCACCGTGACTGCCGGTACCTCCTCGCAGATCACCGACGGCGCGTCCTGCATGATCGTGATGTCGGCGCAGCGTGCCCAGGACCTGGGCATCCAGCCGATGGCCGTGATCCGTGCCATGGCCGTTGCCGGCGTGGACCCGGCGATCATGGGTTACGGCCCCGTGCCGTCCACCCAGAAGGCGCTCAAGCGTGCCGGCCTGACCATCGACGACATCGACTTCGTCGAGCTCAACGAGGCGTTCGCGGCCCAGGCGCTGCCTGTGCTCAAGGACCTCAAGCTGCTCGACAAGATGGACCAGAAGGTCAACCTGCACGGCGGCGCGATCGCCCTGGGTCACCCGTTCGGTTGCTCCGGTGCGCGCATCTCTGGCACCCTGTTGAACGTGATGAAGCAGAACGGCGGTACTCTGGGCGTGTCCACCATGTGCGTGGGTCTCGGCCAGGGGATCACCACGGTGTTCGAGCGCGTCTGATCGCGCATCGTCGACCGGAACCGGGGCCACGTGCCCCGGTTTTTCTTTTTCGAGGACAGCACATGCAGATACAGCCCGGGCGCTATCGCCATTACAAGGGCCCCGAATACCGTGTGTTCGCCGTGGCCCGCCACTCCGAGACCGAGGAAGCCCTGGTGTTCTATCAGGCGCTGTATGGCGAACAGGGTCTCTGGGTTCGCCCGTTGTCGATGTTCACCGAGACGGTGGAAGTCGACGGCGAGACGGTTCCGCGCTTCGCCCTGATCGAGGCCGAGCCGTCCCGTTTCTGATGCATGGGGCGGAGCGCTCGGCAGGCCATGCGCTTGACCTCGGCTTCGTCGCCACTATATATAGCGGTGCTTTTGTGGCTCCGTGAATCCGCCATGCCTGCCCTGGCATCCGCGGAAGGGCCTCGCACCCCGGCGTCATCGTGTCGCTTCAGCTCAGGCTGCGCACCGACGTCGGTTTGCTTTACTGCAGTTCGGGCATCTACCGCCTTCACATCTCGATTCAGGAACTCTCCTCTCCATGGGTAAATCGCTGGTCATCGTGGAATCACCGGCCAAGGCCAAGACCATCAACAAGTATTTGGGCAACCAGTACGTGGTGAAGTCGAGTATCGGCCACATCCGCGACCTTCCCACCAGCGGCTCGGGCACTGCCAGCAAAGAGCCGGCCAAGCGCACCAAGAGCGCCGAAACCGCCGCCCTGTCGCCGAAGGAAAAATCCAAGCGCCAGCTCTTCGCCCGCATGGGCGTCGACCCCGAGGCGGGATGGAAGGCCAAGTACGAGATCCTGCCGGGCAAGGAAAAGGTGATCGAGGAGCTGCGCCGCCTGGCCAAGGAAGCCGACACCATCTATCTCGCGACCGACTTGGACCGCGAGGGGGAAGCCATCGCCTGGCACCTGCGCGAGTCCATCGGTGGCGATGACAGCCGCTACAAGCGCGTGGTGTTCAACGAGATCACCAAGAAGGCGATCCAGGAGGCCTTCTCCAAGCCCGGCGACCTGGACATCAACCGCGTCAATGCGCAGCAGGCCCGCCGTTTCCTCGACCGCGTCGTTGGTTACATGGTCTCGCCGCTGCTCTGGCAGAAGATCGCCCGTGGGCTTTCGGCCGGGCGCGTGCAGTCGGTGGCGGTGAAGCTGGTGGTCGAGCGGGAGCGCGAGATCCGCGCCTTCGTGCCCGAGGAATACTGGGAAGTCCATGCCGATCTGGCGACCGCGAAAAAGGCCGCGGTGCGCTTCGAGGTCGCCCGCCAGAATGGCGAAGCCTTCAAGCCGCTCAACGAAGCCCAGGCCAACGCCGCGCTGGAAAAGCTCAAGGGCGCCAGCTACAGCGTCGTCAAGCGCGAGGACAAGCCCACCAGCAGCCGTCCCTCGGCACCGTTCATCACTTCCACGCTGCAGCAGGCGGCGAGCAATCGCCTCGGTTTCGGCGTGAAGAAGACCATGATGATGGCCCAGCGTCTCTACGAGGCCGGCTACATTACCTACATGCGAACCGACTCGACCAATCTCTCGGCCGACGCCCTCACCATGGCCAGGGGCTTCATCGAAAGCGAGTTCGGGGCCCAGTACCTGCCGGAGAAGCCGAACTTCTATTCCAGCAAGGAAGGTGCGCAGGAGGCCCACGAGGCGATCCGTCCCTCTGACGTGAACCTGCGGCCGAACCAGCTTTCGGGCATGGAGCGCGATGCCGAGCGGCTGTACGACCTGATCTGGCGCCAGTTCGTGGCCTGCCAGATGCCGCCCGCCGAATACCTGTCCACCAGCGTCACGGTGGCCGCCGCCGATTTCGAGCTGCGTGCCAAGGGCCGTATCCTCAAGTTCGACGGTTACACCCGGGTCATGCCGCAGCAGAGCAAGTCCGGCGAGGACGATGTGCTGCCGGAGATGAAGCAGGGCGACGCCATGACCTTGCTCAAGCTCGACCCGAGCCAGCATTTCACCAAGCCGCCGGCGCGCTATTCCGAAGCCAGCCTGGTCAAGGAGATGGAGAAGCGCGGCATCGGCCGGCCTTCGACCTATGCGGCGATCATTTCGACCATCCAGGACCGGGGCTACGTCTCGCTGCACAACCGGCGGTTCTACTCGGAAAAGATGGGCGATATCGTCACCGAGCGTCTCTCGGAGAGCTTCAACAACCTGATGGACTACGGCTTCACCGCCGCCATGGAAGAGAACCTGGACGACGTCGCCCAGGGCGAGCGTGAGTGGAAGCACCTGCTCGACGAGTTCTATGGCGATTTCCGCGGCAAGCTGGAAGCGGCCGAAAGCGGCGAGGGCGGCATGCGGGCCAATCTGCCGACGCTCACCGACATTCCCTGCAAGGTCTGCGGCCGCCCGATGATGATCCGCACGGCCTCCACCGGCGTGTTCCTCGGCTGCTCCGGCTACAGCCTGCCGCCGAAGGAGCGCTGCAAGTCGACGGTCAACCTGATCCCCGGTGACGAGATCGCGGCCGATGACGAGGGCGAATCGGAATCGCGGGTTCTGCTGGGCAAGCATCGCTGCCCGATCTGCAGCACGGCGATGGATGCCTATCTGCTCGACGAAAAGCACAAGCTCCACATCTGCGGCAACAACCCCGACTGCTCCGGCTACGAGATCGAGGAAGGGCAGTACCGCATCAAGGGCTACGAAGGTCCGAGTCTGGAATGCGACAAGTGCGGCAGCGAGATGCAGCTCAAGACCGGCCGCTTCGGCAAGTTCTTCGGCTGCACCAACGCCGATTGCAAGAACACCCGCAAGCTGCTGAAGAACGGCGAGCCGGCGCCGCCGAAGATGGACGCGGTGAAGATGCCCGAGCTCAAGTGCGAGAAGGTCGACGACACCTACGTCCTGCGCGACGGTGCCTCGGGGTTGTTCCTGGCCGCCAGCCAGTTCCCGAAGAACCGCGAAACCCGTGCGCCGCTGGTGGTCGAGCTGCTGCCGCACAAGGACGAGATCGACCCGAAGTACCACTTCCTGCTCGAGGCGCCGCAAAAGGATCCGGAGGGGCGTCCCGCGGTGATCCGCTTCAGCCGCAAGACCAAGGAGCAGTACGTGCAGACCGAAGTCGAGGGCAAGCCGACCGGCTGGCGCGCCTTCTACGACGGCGGCAAGTGGAAGGTCGAGGACAAGCGCTGAGTCTTTCCTGAAGAAGGCGGCCGCCCGGCGGCGGCTGCCTTCGGCCTTCATCGCTTGCTGTCCGGGCGCCGCCCGATCATGCTGGTTTCGATCCCTGTCGCGGAGAACGCCATGGCCCACGAGCTCTATACCCGAACCAATCAGAAGATCTACTTTGCCGGTCTGTCGCTGGAAAGCTGGCGCCAGAGCGAGCAGGGTGGGTCGATGAATGCTCAGGGCCTGATCCAGGCCGAGCGCGAAGCCTGCGTCTTCCACCTGTACGGGGCCTTGCTCGGGCTTTGTCACGAGATCGCGGGCTATTACCGCTCGGCCGATGCCGGCGCTCCGCAGGTCGAGACGATGCTCACCCCCGGTTCGCTGGAAGCCTATCCGAGCCCGGAGCGGGGCGAACTGGTCGAGCTGGCAAGCCAGCCGGAAACCTGGCTCGGGCAGCTGCTGGCCGCCTACGCGGCGCTGTTCCGGCCTCCGCAAGCGCCGTCCAGGGCCAAGGTCGATCCGCGTACCCCCTTGATCGAGGTGGTCAGCGACGACGAAGCGTCCGAAGCACCTGGCCTGACCCGCGAAGAGGCCGAAGCCTGGCGGCAGAACCTCAAGCAGCTGGCCCTGCGCTTTCGCGAATCGATGACCGAATGCTGAGGCCTCGTCTGCCAGGCGAGCCTGTGGCGATTGCGCTCGGCTGGTACAATGCGCCCTTTCATGGAGGGTGATCTCATGCCTACGTCTTTTCTCGAAATCGTCGAACTGCCTGACGGGCGCATCGTCCTGCGCCGCGCGGACGACGAAGAAGCGCTGCTTACGCTGGATTTTTCCAGCGACGCGAAACTCTTTCTGCAAGGGCAGCACGTTGAGGTCGCCAAGGCGATGATCAATGTCGGCGTGCAAATGGCGGGGCGGATGTCGGAAGGGGAATTGGAGCGGGAAGAAGAGGTATCGCGGGTCTTGCATTGAGGTGGTGGGTCGGCACGTCCCTGTGCTGACGGGATTGTGATTACTGGCCCAGCCTGATGTTGAGGCTCTGGGCGCCTCCCTTACGTGCCGCGGCGCGCAGCTTGAGCCGTGTGGCACCGTCGAGTTTTCCGAGCCAGCTGATGACGGTATGGCTGCAGCCTGAAACCAGAGCCTTGCAAGCCAGATCGAGCGCATTGTGCGTGCCGCTCGGCTGCAGCAGCAGAATCCGCTCGCGATTGAGCCCGCTTTCCTTCAGCCATTCCTGCGTCAGCACCGTCGGTGGGGCGATCAACGTCAGCCATCGGCTGTCGGCCGCCTCGCTCAGGTCCCGCAGGATCGGCGCCAGCAGCAACCGGCAATGCGCGCTGCTGCCGCTCAGGCTCATCTCGCTGAGGCCTTCCGGTTCGGGTTCGCTGTCCTTGAGCTGTGGCAGCGCCGAGAAGGGCGCCATGTGGTGGGCGAGGAAGCCCTCGAATAGCGACAGCTGTGAGCGCGATGGGATGCTCTGGTACTGCATGGTTTCTCCTCAGCGGCGAATCACGCCGACACTCAAGCCTTCGATGACCAGTTCCTGCTGTTCGAGGTCGACCTCGATCGGCGCGAATTCGGGATTCTCCGCAAGCAGCCAGACCTTCTTGCCGTCGCGCTTGAGGCGCTTGACGGTGACCTCGTCACCGACGCGGGCGACGACGATCTGGCCGTTGCGGGCTTCGCGGGTGGTGTGCACGGCAAGCAGGTCGCCGTCGAAGATCCCGACGTCCTTCATGCTCATGCCGCGTACCCGCAACAGGTAATCGGCACGCGGGTGGAAAAACGTAGGATCGATCTGACAGGATTCCTCGACATGTTGCTGCGCCAGGATCGGGGCACCTGCCGCCACGCGTCCGATGATCGGCAGACCGGCCTCTTCGCCGGTCGCTTCGAAGCCGGGGATGCGGATGCCGCGCGACGCGCCGGGGGTCATCTCGATGGCGCCTTTCTTGGCCAGTGCCTTGAGGTGATCCTCGGCAGCGTTGGGCGACTTGAAGCCCAGTGCCTGGGCTATCTCGGCCCGGGTCGGGGGATAGCCGTTCTCTTCCAGGCAGTTCTTGATGAAGGCTAGGATTTCCGATTGGCGCGGCGTCAGCTTGATCATGGCGGGCTCTGTGCGTTTATCCAGTAGCTGGGATTATATACAGTGACCTGCGCTTGGCAATTGCTGTTTGTCCCTGCTGCGCGGGGTTTGCGTCGTTTGGCTTTGGGATATGATCCCAGCCACGGTCAGCAGGTTGTCTGTTGACTTGTGGGTGTTTGAAACGTAAGTTTCAAACAGGTGTTTGTCTGGTGGAGGGGTCATGGCGCAGTCCGAAACGGTGGAACGCATCCTGGATGCTGCGGAACAGCTGTTTGCGGAGAAAGGCTTCGCCGAGACCTCGCTTCGCCTGATCACCAGCAAGGCCGGCGTCAATCTCGCTGCGGTCAACTATCACTTCGGTTCGAAGAAGGCGCTGATCCAGGCGGTGTTCTCGCGCTTTCTCGGGCCCTTCTGCGCGAGTCTCGAGAAGGAACTCGATCGGCGGGAAGCCGAATCGGACGTGCCCGACACGCTCGAGCAGCTGCTGGGAATCCTCGTCGAGCAGACCATGGCGGTGAAGCCGCGCAGCGGCGACGATCTGTCGATCTTCATGCGGCTCCTGGGGCTGGCCTTCAGCCAGAGCCAGGGACACCTGCGGCGCTACCTGGAAGACATGTACGGCAAGGTGTTTCGCCGCTACATGCACCGGGTGCACGAGGCGGCGCCTTCCATTCCACCGATCGAGCTGTTCTGGCGCGTCCATTTCATGCTCGGTGCCGCCGCGTTCAGCATGTCGGGCATCAAGGCACTGCGCGCCATCGCCGACAACGATTTCGGCGTGGATACCTCCATCGAGCAGGTGATGCGCATGATGGTGCCGTTCCTGGCCGCCGGCATGCGGGCCGAGAGCGGGATACAGGATGCGGCTCTCGCCGATGCCCACCCGCGTGCCCGTCGCAACGCTGTGGCCATGCCGGCCAAGGCCTGACGTTCGGCAGGGCGGCTGCCTCGCCCGGGCCTGCGGCGCCTGTTAAGCTTGCGCCATGGCACTTCTCGATCTACTCCACGTTTCCATTGCCGATCAGCAGCTCTATGGCTTTTGCCAGGGCCGGCTGCGCTGCCGGCTGCCCGTGTCGACTGCCCTGAACGGGGCGGGCGAGCGCAACGGCTCCGGTTGCACGCCGCGTGGCCGGCATGTGGTGCGTGCCCGCATCGGTGACGGGCTGCCGGCCGGAGCGGTACTGCGCGGTCGGCGCTGGACAGGCGAAACCTGGACGCCCGCGCTGCATGAGCAGCACCCCGGGCGGGACTGGATCCTCAGCCGTATTCTCTGGCTCAGCGGTTGCGAGCCGGGTTTCAATCGCCTCGGCACGGTCGACACCTTCCGTCGCTACATCTATCTGCATGGCACGCCTGACAGCGAGCCGATGGGCGTGCCGCTTTCCCATGGCTGCATTCGCCTGCGCAACGCCGATCTGCTCGAGCTGTTCCCCCGGGTTCCGGTCGGCTGCACGGTGCAGATCGGTGAAGACAGCTGTCCGGACTGGGCATCGGCTCCTCTCGAATAAGGATTAAGCAAGACATGCAAGGCTCTCTGATGCTGGACATCGCCGGCACCTGGCTGACCGCCGAGGACCGTCACCTGTTGCGCCAGCCGCAGGTGGGTGGACTGATCCTGTTCGCCCGCAACATCGAGGACCCGTTGCAGGTCCAGCAGCTCTGCCGCTCGATTCGCGCGGTGCGTCCAGACCTGTTGCTCGCGGTCGACCAGGAAGGCGGGCGCGTCCAGCGCCTGCGCCAGGGATTCGTGCGGCTGCCGGCGATGCGTGGCCTGGCGGCCTGTGCCGACGCGCCGGCGCTGGCCCGAGCCTGTGGCTGGGTGATGGCCACCGAGGTGCTGGCAGTCGGGCTGGATATCAGTTTCGCCCCGGTGCTGGACCTCGACCACCAGCGCAGCGCGGTGATCGGCGCGCGTTCGTTCGAGGCCGACCCCGGGCGGGCGATCGAGCTGATCGGCGCCTTCGTCGACGGCATGCACGAGGCCGGCATGGCCTGCACCGGCAAGCATTTCCCCGGGCATGGGTGGGCCGAGGCCGACTCGCATGTGGCGATTCCGGTCGACGAGCGCGACCTGGCGACCATCCGCAACCATGACATGCTGCCGTTCCAGGCGTTGAGCTCGAAGCTGGACGCGGTGATGCCCGCCCATGTCATCTACCCGCAGGTGGATGACCAGCCGGCGGGCTTTTCGCGTCGCTGGCTGCAGGACATCCTGCGAGGCGAGCTCGGTTTCGACGGCGTGATTTTCAGCGATGACCTGTCGATGGCCGGTGCCCACGTGGCAGGCGATGCCGCCAGCAGGATCGAGGCCGCGCTCGACGCCGGCTGTGACATGGGGCTGGTCTGCAACGACCGCGCGGCCGCCGAGCTGGCCCTGGTCGCCCTGCAGCGCCGCTCGGTTCAAGCCTCGGCGCGGCTTGCCCGCATGCGCCGTCGCTCCAGCGTTTCGCTCGACTACAAGCAGGACCCGCGCTGGCTCGACGCCGTCGGTGCGCTACGGGCCGCTGACCTGATCGACTGAGGCCTGATGCCTCGACCTTTGCAAGACCAAGGATAACGCCATGACCATTCACGCCATCATCGGCGGCACGGGCCTGACCCAGCTGTCCGGCTTTACGCTGCGCGATGCGATCGCCATCGACACGCCTTACGGAGCACCGTCGGCCCCCATCCTGCGCGGGGAGTTCGCGGGGCGGGACGTCCTCTTCCTGGCCCGCCATGGCCATCCGCATCGCATTCCACCGCACCAGGTGAACTACCGCGCCAACCTCTGGGCACTCAGGGAAGCGGGCGCCGAGGCGGTGCTCGCGATGAACGCCGTGGGCGGGATTCATGCCGCCATGGGCGCCGGGCATTTCTGCGTGCCGCATCAGCTGATCGATTACACCTCGGGGCGCGATCACACCTTCTTCGAAGGCGAGCTCGAACACGTCACCCATGTGGATTTCAGCTACCCCTATGACGAGGCTCTACGCGGCCGCCTGGTGGCCGCGCTGGCGGCCGAGGGCTACGCCTTCAGCAGCCATGGCGTGTACGGCTGCACCCAGGGGCCGCGCCTGGAGACGATCGCCGAGATCGCCCGCATGGAGCGGGACGGCTGTGACATCGTCGGCATGACCGGCATGCCCGAAGCCGTACTGGCGCGGGAGCTGGACCTGCCCTATGGGTGCCTGGCGCTGGTGGTCAACCCGGCTGCGGGCAAGTCCAGCGGGATCATCACCATGGAAGAGATCGAGGCCGCGTTGGCCGAGGGAATCGGCAAGGCGCGTGCCGTGCTCGGCCGCGTACTGGCTGGCTAGCCGCTCAGGGCAGGGGGGCGAACAGGGCGTCGAGGTCGCTCTGCTGCAGGTTCCAGCCTTCCTCGCGGCCTTCGAGCAGGCCGGCGGCCAGATCGGATTTTTCCGCCTGTAGCTGCAGGATGCGCTCCTCGACGGTGCCGCGGGCGATCAGCTTGTAGACGAATACCGACTTGTCCTGGCCGATGCGGTGCGCGCGGTCCGTGGCCTGGTTTTCGGCGGCCGGATTCCACCAGGGGTCGTAGTGGATCACGGTGTCGGCGGCGGTCAGGTTCAGGCCGGTGCCGCCGGCCTTGAGGCTGATCAGAAACACCGGAACCTCGCCGGCCTGGAAGCGTTCGACGGGCTGGCGCCGGTCCTTGGTGGCGCCGGTGATCTGCACGTAGTCGATGCGGCGCTGCTCGAGCTCGGCTTCGATCAGCGCGAGCATCGAGGTGAACTGGGAGAACAGCAGCACCTTCCGGTTTTCGGCCAGCAGGTGCTCGAGCATTTCCATCAGGCGATCCAGCTTGCCCGAGGTGGTCCCGCGTGCCGGCCTGGCATCGCCGGCGACCAGGCGAACATCGCAGCACACCTGGCGCAGCTTGAGCAGGGCCTCGAGGATGATCAGCTGGCTGCGCGCCAGGCCCTTGCGGTCGATCTCTTCCTGCACCTTGCGGTTCATCGCCTGACGCACGTTCTCGTAGATCTCGCGCTGCGCCGCGTTCAGCTCGATCCACTGGACGATTTCATTCTTCGCCGGCAGTTCGCGCGCCACGTCTTCCTTCTTGCGACGGAGCAGGAAGGGGTTGATCCGACCCTTGAGGTGCGCGAGACGCGCGCTGTCGCCATGTTTCTCGATCGGAATGCGGTAGTCCCGATTGAATGCGCCGGCGTCGCCGAGCCAGCCGGGCATGAGGAACTGGAACAGCGACCACAGCTCCCCCAGGTGATTCTCCAGCGGTGTGCCGGTCAGGCACAGCCGCTGGCGCGCGACCAGCTGGCAGGCTGCGACCGCCGCCTTGCTGGCCGGGTTCTTGATGTTCTGCGCCTCGTCGAGAATCAGCACGTGGAACGTCTGGGGCTTGAGCTTTTCGATGTCCCGGGGCAGCAGGGCATAGGTGGTCAGCAGCAGGTCGTAGTCGGCCAGCTTGGCGAAATGCGCCCGGCGTCCCGCGCCGTGCAGGGCCGCCACGCGAAGTTGCGGGGTGAAGCGTGCGGCTTCGTCCTGCCAGTTGGGGATCAGGCTGGTGGGCATCACCACCAGCGCCGGTCGATCCAGGCGCCCGGCGTTCTTTTCCGCGAGCAGGTGGGCCAGGCTCTGCAGGGTCTTGCCCAATCCCATGTCGTCGCCAAGGATGCCGCCCACCTGCAACTGGCGAAGGGTCTGTAGCCAGCCAAGCCCCTCGCGCTGATAGGGCCGCAGCGCGGCGCCGAGTCCGTTCGGCTCGCCGGCGCTGGGCCGCTCGGCCAGGGCACGGGCGAACGCCAGCAGCTGAGAACCCTCGTGCCAGTGCAGGCCTGCTCCGTCGAGCCCGCCCAGGCGAGCGGCATCGGCCATGCTCAATTCCAGGCTGTCGGCCATCGGCTGTTCGGAGAGATAAAGCTCGCCCAGGGTGGCGAGGATCGGTTTGAGCTTCGCCAGCGGCACGGCCACTTGCAGCGGCCGGTTGTCCCGAGGGGTGCGATCGAGTTGCAGGCGCACCCACTCATCGTCGCCGCGGCGCTTGAGCTGCGGTGGTGCGAGCGCGCTGGACTTCTGCCGCACCAGTCGGGCGAGCAGGGGCAGCAGGCTGACGCGCTGCCCCTTGACCAGAATCCCCACCTCCAGCTCGAAGCGCTGGGCGTTCGGGTCCGGGCGGGCACTGGCATACCAGCCGTCCACGGGCGTCAGGTCGAACAGGAAGCCTGGCCTCACATCCACGTCCCAACCCTGCTCGCGCAGCTGTGGCAGCTGCTCGAGGGCAAAGTGCAGCCAGTCTTCCTCGCTGGCGCGGTCGAACATTTCCGCTGAATCCTTGGGTAGCGCCAGGCTCTGGCGCAGCGCGGTCCTGAAGCCGAGCTGTCGCAGCTGCTGGCGCAACGCCTGCTCGGCCTGGGGCTGCCGGTCGAGGGTCTGGCGCGGCTCGCTTCGCAGCGCGGGGCCGTGGATCGCGGTGTCGCCGTAGATGAAGCTCAGGCCGGCGCGATGCTGGTACTCGCTGACCATCCGCCCGTTGCCCGCGTGATAGTGGGTGGTGAGGCAGCTGCCCAGGGTCAGGCGCGGCGCCGGCACCGGGTCGCTGCTCGGCTGGCGTTCCGCTTGGCGGCTCATGACGCGCCGCCAGCGCCACGCCGGCGATCGCTCCGGTCGCAAGCGGATGGGCCGTCGTGCAAAAGCGGGAAGCGGCGCGGCGGCTTTATCGGCAATCGAGGCATGCGGTTCCTATGTGGTGGGCGCCAGTCGTTCCATCAATGCCTCGAGGGTATTGAAACGCTCCTCCGGCCGCTCCATGGGGACCTGGAACTTGAACACGGTGGCGCCTTCGAACTTGTAGCGGTTGGGCTGACTCTGGATCAGCTTGATCAGCACCAGCGGATCGACCCGGGTATCGGCGGCGAACTCGATGCGTCCGCCTTGCGGGCCGGCGTCGATCTTGGTGATGCCAAGCGTTTCGGCTTGCAGCTTGAGCAAGGTCAGACGCACCAGGTTCTTGGTCGGTTCCGGCAGAAGGCCGAAGCGATCGATCATTTCCACCTGCAGTTCTTTCAATCCCTCCTCATCGGCGGCCGAGGCGATGCGCTTGTAGAGGATCAGCCGCGCGTGGACGTCGGGCAGATAATCCTCGGGGATCAGGGCCGGCAGCCGGAGGTTGATTTCCGGTCCGCCGCCCAGCGGCTGGTCGAGGTTCGGCTCCTCGCCCTTGCGGATCGACTTGACGGCGCGCTCGAGCATTTCCATGTAGAGGGTGAAGCCCACCGCCTGGATCTGGCCGCTCTGGCCTTCGCCGAGCAGTTCGCCGGCGCCGCGGATTTCCAGGTCGTGGGTGGCCAGCACGAAGCCGGCGCCCAGGTCCTGGGCATTGGCGATGGCTTCCAGGCGCTTTTCCGCATCCGGCGTCATGGCCTTGCGCGGCGGTGTCAGCAAATAGGCGTAGGCCTGGTGGTGGCTGCGTCCGACCCGGCCGCGCAACTGGTGCAGCTGGGCCAGGCCGAACTTGTCGGCGCGCTCGATGATGATGGTGTTGGCGTTGGGTACGTCGATGCCGGTCTCGATGATGGTCGAGGCGACGAGCACGTTGAAGCGCTTGTGGTAGAAGTCGCCCATCACCTGTTCCAGCTCGCGTTCGTTCATCTGGCCATGGCCGACGGCGATGCGCGCTTCGGGCACCAGCGCCGCGAGGTCCGCGGCGCATTTCTCGATGGTCTTCACCTCGTTGTGCAGGTAGTAGACCTGGCCACCGCGCAGCAGCTCGCGCAGCAGTGCCTCCTTGATCACGGTATTGGCCTGTTCCATGACGAAGGTGCGCACCGACAGCCGGCGCGCCGGCGGGGTGGCGATGATCGACAGGTCGCGCATGCCGGCGACCGCCATGTTCAGGGTGCGCGGGATGGGCGTGGCGGTGAGGGTCAGGATGTCCACTTCGCTGCGCAGCGCCTTGAGCTGTTCCTTCTGGCGCACGCCGAAACGGTGTTCCTCGTCGATGATGACCAGGCCCAGGTTCTTGAACTGTACGTCCCCCTGCAGCAGCTTGTGGGTGCCGATGAGGATGTCCACCTTGCCTTCGGCCAGCTCGGCGATGGCGCCTTGTATGTCCTTGGCGGACTTGAAGCGGCTCATCACCTCGACCCGCACGGGCCAGTCGGCGAAGCGGTCGCGGAAGCTGTTGTAGTGCTGCTGGGCGAGCAGCGTGGTCGGCACCAGCACGGCGACCTGCTTGCCGCCGTGCACGGCGATGAAGGCGGCGCGCATGGCCACTTCGGTCTTGCCGAAGCCGACGTCGCCGCAGACCAGCCGGTCCATCGGCTTGGCGGCCAACATGTCCTCGCGTACCGCTTCGATCGCGGCCTGCTGGTCGGGGGTTTCCTCGAACGGGAAACCGGCGCTGAAGGTTTCGTAGTCGACCTGCGGGTCCTTGAAGGCGTAGCCCTCGCGCGCGGCGCGTCGGGCATAGATGTCGAGCAGCTCGGCCGCCACGTCGCGGACCTGCTCGGCGGCCTTGCGCTTGGCCTTCTGCCAGGTCTCGGAACCGAGCCGGTGCAGCGGTGCCAGGGCATCGTCGCTGCCGGTGTAGCGGGCGATCAGGTGCAGGCTGGAAACCGGCACGTAGAGCTTGGCCTCGTCGGCGTAGGCGAGCATGAGGAATTCCGCGGCCTGGCCCTCGACCTCGATGGTGACCAGGCCCTGGTAGCGGCCGACCCCGTGATCGATATGCACCACCGGCGCCCCTTCGCGCAGCTCGGTGAGGTTCTTGATCACGTTCTCGCCGGCGTCGCGGCCTTTCTCGCGCCGGCGCCGTTGCATCACGCGCTGGCCGAACAGCGGGCTTTCGGCGATCAGCGCCAGCCCGGGCTGGTCGAGCAGGAGGCCCTCGTCGAGTGGGGCGATGGCGATCGCCAGGCGCTCGTCGCTGTCGACGAACGCCGGCCAGCCATCCAGCGCCTGCGGGCGCAGCTTGAGCCTGGCAAGCAGTTCGAGCAGCACTTCGCGACGGCCCGCCGACTCGGCGGTGAACAGGACGCGGCCGGGGAACTCGTCGAGAAAGCGGCGCAGCGCGCCCAGCGGCTCATTGGCCTTGGCCTCTATCGCCAGCTGTGGCAGCGCTCTGGCGGGGAAACGCTCGCGACCGATACCGGTTTCCACGTCGTCGTGACTGGCCACCACCCGCGGCCAGCGCTTGAGCCGGGCGAAGCAGTCTTCCACCGGCAGGAACAGGTCGGCGGGCGGCAGCAAGGGGCGCTCCGGGTCCACCCGGCGCTCCTCGTAGCGATTGCGCACGTCGTTCCAGAACTGCTCGGCGGCCTGTTCGATGCCCGGCAGCGAGAAGACCTGGGTGTCTTCGGGCAGGTAGTCGAAGAGGGTGTCCGTCTCGTCGAAGAACAGCGGCAGGTAATACTCGATGCCCGCCGGCGTGATCCCGGTGGACAGGTCCTGGTAGATGGGGCAGCGACGGAAATCCACGTCGAAGCGCTCGCGAAAGCGCGCGCGAAAACCGGTGACCGACTCTTTCTTGAGCGGGAACTCGCGTGCCGGCAGCAGGCGAATGGACTCGACCTTGTCGATCGAGCGCTGGGTTTCCGGATCGAAGGTGCGCAGGGTTTCGATCTCGTCGTCGAACAGGTCGATCCGGTAGGGCAGGGCGCTGCCCATCGGGAACAGGTCGATCAGGGCGCCGCGCACGGCGAACTCGCCATGCTCGTAGACGGTGTCCACGCAGCGGTAGCCGGCAGCCTCCAGGCGCAGGCGCATCTGCTCGACGTCCAGCGTCTGGCCGACGTCCAGCACCAGGCTCGAGCCGAGCAGGAAGCGCCGGGGCGCAAGCCTGTGTAGGGCGGTGGTGATCGGGACTACCAAAACCCCGTGGCTGAGTTCCGGCAGCTGGTAGAGCGTCGCGATGCGCTGGGAAATAATGTCCTGGTGCGGCGAGAACAGGTCGTAGGGCAGGGTTTCCCAGTCGGGAAAATGCAGCACGGGCAGCTGCGGCGCGAAGAATCCCAGTTCTTGTTCGAGGCGCTCGGCGCTCTGGCTGTCGGCGGTCAGCAGCAGCGTGAAACGGTTGGCGGCGCTGGCGGCTTCGGCAATGGCGAGGCTCAGCGCGGCACCCGGAAGGTTGCCCCAGAGTTGCTTGCCGCTGGCGGCTGGCAGGGGCGGTAGGCGCAGTACGGACACGAGAGGGCGTGACTCCGGTCTGAAAAATGGACCGGGTCGATTGTAACTATCCGTACGCTTCGCTGTCAGTGTTTCGTCCGCTGCAGATTGCCGGCGCTAGGGTGCGTCGTCATAATGTAGCCCCTTTTATCAGCCCCTACATGTGGAAGGAACTGCCCCGTGACCCAGAAGCCCGACCAGTGCCTTGGTGAATGGATTGATCGAGAAGCGCTCGCTGAAGCGATGATCCCGTTAATTGGTCAGCTGTATCGCAACAACAACGTGGTGACATCGATTTACGGCCGTGGGCTGATCAATCGTTCGGTCATTGACATCCTCAAGGCGCACCGTTTCGCGCGTCATCGTCTGGCTGACGAAGCCGAACTCTCGGTACACGAGACATTCCAGATCCTCAAGACCATGAGCGACATGAACCTGGGGGCCGCCTCGGTCGACCTGGGCAAGGTTGTCGCCAAGTTCAAGGCCGAGGGCAACGGTCGCAACCTCGAGCAGTTCGTTCGCGAAGAGCTCGCCGAGGTGGCCGACAAACGTGCCGGCGGTGCGCAGAAAGGCACCGATGTGGTGCTTTATGGTTTCGGTCGTATCGGGCGCCTGCTGGCCCGCATCCTGATCGAGAAGACCGGCGGCGGCGAGGGGCTGCGCCTGCGTGCGATCGTCGTTCGCAAGGGGGCGGAGAACGATCTGGTCAAGCGCGCCAGCCTGCTGCGCCGCGACTCGGTGCACGGTCCGTTCAACGGCACCATCACCATCGATGCCGAGAACAACACGCTCACCGCCAACGGCAACCTGATCCAGGTGATCTACTCCAACGACCCGTCGTCGGTGGATTACACCCAGTACGGCATCCAGAACGCGCTGCTGGTGGACAACACCGGCAAGTGGCGTGACGCCGAAGGCCTGAGCCAGCACCTCAAGTGCCCGGGCGTCGACCGCGTGGTGCTCACCGCTCCGGGCAAGGGCGCGCTGAAAAACATCGTGCACGGCATCAACCACGGCGAGATCACCGCGGACGACAAGATCGTCTCGGCGGCTTCCTGCACCACCAACGCCATCGTGCCGGTGCTCAAGGCGGTCAACGACCAGTACGGTATCGTCCATGGCCACGTCGAGACCGTTCACTCGTACACCAACGACCAGAACCTGATCGACAACTTCCACAAGGGCGATCGCCGCGGTCGCAGCGCGCCGCTGAACATGGTGATCACCGAGACTGGTGCGGCCACCGCTGCCGCCAAGGCGCTGCCGGTGCTCAAGGGCAAGCTGACCGGTAACGCGATCCGCGTGCCGACGCCCAACGTGTCGATGGCGATCCTCAACCTGTCCCTGGAAAAGCCGACCAGCCGCGAAGAGATCAACGAGTACCTGCGCCAGATGGCCATGCACTCGGATCTTCAGAAGCAGATCGACTTCGTCAGCTCGCAGGAAGTTGTTTCTACCGATTTCGTCGGTTCGCGTTACGCCGGCGTGGTCGACGCCGAAGCCACCATCTGCAACGACAACCGCGTGGTGCTCTATGTCTGGTACGACAACGAGTTCGGTTACAGCTGCCAGGTGGTCCGCGTGATGGAAGAAATGGCCGGAGTCAATCCTCCCGCCTTCCCGCGCTAGGTTCGTCTGCATGCGAGACGGGAGCTTCGGCTCCCGTTTTTCGTTTCTGCGGGGGTGCCAAAGAGTGCCGCCACGGACCCTGTTCGATGATTGCACCCCTCTGCGGCGCCGATCGCTTTGCTGTCGACGGGCATTTGTCGAATAGAAAAAATGGATCGCCTTGGGTGGTCAGTTCCGGTGCATGACCTCTATAATCGGGCGGATTTTTTACCTGGGCCCGCCGCAGAAACCGCGTCATTACTGCAATGACGGGAATAGCGCAATTCGACCTTGCGCCAGAGCCGGCTCTGAAAGTTTTCCAAATCAGTGGTTAGGCAAACCGATGATCAAAATAAAACGTGGGCTTGATTTGCCCATAGCGGGAGCGCCGACGCAGCGCATCGAGGCCGCAAGGCCTGTGCGCAGCGTCGCCGTGATTGGCTTCGACTATCCGGGGATGAAACCGACCATGGCCGTTCAGGTCGGGGATCGGGTCAAGTTGGGGCAAGTGCTCTTTTCCGACAAGAAGACCGAGGGCGTACACTTCACCGCTCCCGGGGCGGGTGTCGTCAGCGCCATCCACCGGGGCGAGAAGCGCGTTCTGCAATCGGTGGTGATCGACCTCGACGGGGACGAAGAGCTTACCTTCGCCCAGTACGAAGCGTCCGCCCTGGATGGCCTGACGGCCGAGCAGGTACGTGAGAATCTCCAGCAGTCGGGTCTATGGACCGCGCTGCGGACGCGTCCGTTCAGCAAGGTGCCGGCGATCGATGCCACGCCGAACTCGATATTTGTCACCGCCATCGACACCCATCCGCTGGCGGCGGATCCGGCGGTCATCATCGGTGAGCAGGCGCAGGCTTTCGAAGCGGGGCTGAGCGTTCTCGGAAAGCTCGCTCGCGTATTCCTGTGCAAGGCGGAAAACGCCTCGCTGCCCGGCGAGACGCTGGCGAACGTCAAGACCGAATCCTTCTCCGGCCCGCATCCAGCGGGACTGGCGGGCACGCACATCCACTTCCTCGACCCGGTCAGTGCGTCCAAGAGCGTCTGGCATATCGGCTATCAGGACGTGATCGCGATCGGCAAGCTGTTCACCACCGGTCGTCTGTCGGTCGAGCGCGTCGTGGCGCTGGGCGGTCCCGTCGTAGACCAGCCCCGTCTGCTGCGTACCCGCCTGGGTGCCAATCTCGAAGAGCTGACCGCCGGCGAATTGCAGGCAGGCGTCAATCGCGTGGTTTCCGGCTCCGTGCTCGGCGGGCGCACCGCCCGTGGCGCATTCGCCTTCCTTGGCCGCTACCACCAGCAGGTTTCCTGCCTGCGTGAGGGTAAGGAGCGCGAAATGCTCCATTACATGCGTCCAGGCGTGGAGAAGCATTCGATCCTCAACATCTATATCTCCAAGCTGATGGCAGGCAAGAAGTTCGCCTTCTCCACCTCGACCAACGGCAGCCCTCGCGCCATGGTGCCGGTCGGCAACTACGAAGAAGTGATGCCGCTCGACATTCTGCCGACGCAATTGCTGCGGTACCTGATCGTCGGCGACACCGAGCTGGCTCAGAAGCTCGGCTGCCTCGAACTCGATGAAGAGGATCTGGCGCTGTGCACCTATGTCTGTGCCGGTAAATACGAATACGGCCCGATCCTGCGGGACAACCTGACCCGTATCGAGAAGGAGGGTTAAGTCATGGGCATTCGCGCATTCCTCGACAAGATCGAGCACCACTTCGAAAAGGGTGGCAAGCACGAAAAGTGGTACGCCCTCTACGAGGCGCTGGACACCTTCCTCTATCGCCCCGGCAGCGTGACCAAGACCACGGCGCACGTGCGTGACGGCATCGACCTCAAGCGGATGATGATCACCGTCTGGCTGTGCACCTTCCCGGCGATGTTCTTCGGCATGTGGAACACCGGCTACCAGGCCAACCTGATCTATGCCGCCAACGGCGAGCTGCTGCAGGCCCAGGAAGGCTGGCGCTTCGCGCTGATCGGAGCGCTGGCCGGCTTCGATCCGAACAGCGCCTGGGACAACTTCATCCAGGGCGCTGCCTACTTCCTGCCTGTCTACGCGGTGACCTTCATCGTCGGTGGGTTCTGGGAAGTGCTGTTCGCCACCATACGCAAGCATGAAGTCAACGAAGGGTTCTTCGTCACCTCCGTGCTGTTCGCCCTGATCCTGCCGCCGACCATTCCGCTCTGGCAGGTCGCGCTGGGCATCAGCTTCGGCGTGGTGATCGGCAAGGAACTGTTCGGCGGCACCGGCAAGAACTTCCTCAACCCGGCGCTGACCGGTCGTGCGTTCCTGTTCTTCGCCTATCCGGCGCAGATGTCCGGCGACGAAGTCTGGACGGCGGTCGACGGTTTCTCCGGCGCCACCGCGCTCAGCCTCACGGCGGCGGGCGGCATCGAGAACGTGATCGGTAACGGCATCAGCTGGATGGACGCGTTCATCGGCACCATCCACGGTTCGATCGGCGAGACCAGCACGCTGGCCATCCTGATCGGTGGCGCCGTACTGCTGTCGACCAAGATCGCCTCCTGGCGCATCGTCTCGGGCGTCATGCTGGGCATGATCGCGTTGAGCTCGCTGTTCAACCTGATCGGCTCGGAGACCAATCCGCTGTTCGGCATGCCCTGGTACTGGCACCTGGTCGTGGGCGGTTTCGCCTTCGGTCTGATCTTCATGGCCACCGATCCGGTTTCGGCCTCGATGACCAATACCGGCAAATGGATCTTCGGCGCCCTCATCGGGGTGATGGTGGTGCTGATCCGCGTCGTGAACCCGGCTTTCCCGGAAGGCATGATGCTGGCGATCCTGTTTGCCAACCTGTTTGCACCGCTGATTGACCACTTCGTCATTCAGGCCAACATCAAGCGGAGGCTGGCACGTAATGTCTAGTCAGAAAGAATCCACCGCCCGCACGCTGACGGTAGCGCTGCTGGTCTGCCTGGTCTGCTCGGTCTTCGTGGCTGGCGCGGCCGTGGCACTCAAACCCACGCAAGTGGAAAACCGCCTGCTCGACAAACAGCGCAGCATTCTGGCGATCGCCGGCCTGAGCAAGCCCGGCATGTCGGCGAACCAGATCAAGGAGCTGTACCAGAGCACCATCACTGCCCGTGTGGTCGAACTCGAGAGCGGCACGTTCAGCGATGCGCAGGATCCGGAAACCTTCGATCCGCTGCGTGCCGCACGTGACCCGTCGCTGTCCAGCCCGGTTCCGGCTGAGCAGGACATCGCCTCGATCAAGCGCCTGGAGCGCTACTCCACGGTTTACCTGATCGAGAACGACGGCGAGCTCGACACCGTCATCCTGCCGGTACGCGGCTACGGACTGTGGTCGACGCTCTATGGCTTCATCGCGCTCAAGGGCGACCTCAACACCGTCGTCGGCATGGGCTTCTACCAGCACGGCGAAACGCCCGGCCTGGGTGGTGAAGTCGACAACCCGCGCTGGACGGGCCAGTGGCCCGGCAAGACCATTTTCGACCAGAACGGCGACCTGGCCGTGCAGGTCGTCAAGGGTGGAGTCGACCCGCGCAGCCCGAACGCCGAACATCAGGTCGACGGCCTGGCCGGTGCGACGCTGACCAGCAACGGGGTCAACCATTTGCTGCATTTCTGGCTGGGGCAGGATGGCTTCGGTCCCTTCATTCGAAACCTGCGCGCAGGGGAGGCTTGATCCATGTCGCTTCCAACCTATCGTGAAGTCCTGTTCAACCCGGTCTTCAACAACAACCCCATCGGCCTGCAGATCCTCGGGATCTGCTCCGCGCTGGCGGTTACCTCCAACCTCAAGACCGCGCTGGTGATGTCGGTCTGTCTGACCATGGTGACGGGCTTCTCCAACCTGTTCGTCTCGATGATCCGTCGGCAGATCCCGAGCTCGATCCGCATGATCGTGCAGATGGTCATCATCGCCTCGCTGGTGATCCTGGTGGACCAGATACTCAAAGCCTTCGCCTATAGCCTGTCCAAACAGCTGTCGGTGTTCGTCGGCCTGATCATCACCAACTGTATCGTGATGGGGCGTGCCGAAGCGTTCGCCATGCAGAACCCACCGCTGCTGTCGTTCGTCGACGGCATCGGCAACGGCCTGGGCTACAGCGCCATGCTCATCGCGCTGGGGATCATTCGGGAGCTGTTCGGCTCGGGCAAGCTGGCGGGCTACACCATCCTGCCGGTGGTCAACGACGGCGGCTGGTACCTGCCCAACGGCATGCTGCTGCTGCCGCCTTCGGCGTTCTTCCTGATCGGTCTGTTCATCTGGGCTATTCGTAGCTGGAAGACCTCGCAGGTCGAACAGCCGGCGTTCAAGATGGCACCCCAGGTTTCGAACAAGGAGGCCTACTGATGGAGCATTACATCAGCCTGTTCGTCCGTGCGGTGTTCGTCGAGAACATGGCGCTGGCGTTCTTCCTCGGCATGTGTACGTTCATCGCGATTTCCAAGAAGGTGGAAACCGCCATCGGTCTCGGCATCGCGGTGGTTCTGGTGCTCGGCATCACCATGCCGGTCAACAACCTGATCTTCAGCTACTTCCTGAAGGAAGGCGCGCTGGCCTGGGCCGGTCTGCCTGATGCGGACCTGAGCTTCCTCGGCCTGCTGACCTTCATCGGCGTGATCGCGGCGATCGTGCAGATCCTCGAGATGACGCTGGATAAGTACGTGCCGTCGCTCTACAACGCCCTTGGGGTGTTCCTGCCGCTGATCACGGTGAACTGCGCCATCCTCGGTGGTTCGCTGTTCATGGTCGAGCGGGACTACAACCTGGCTGAGAGCGCCGTCTATGGCGTCGGTGCCGGTGTGTCCTGGGCGCTGGCGATCGCCGCGCTGGCCGGTATTCGCGAGAAGCTCAAATACAGCGACGTTCCGGCCGGCCTGCAGGGGCTGGGGATCACCTTCATCACCATCGGGCTGATGTCGCTGGGCTTCATGTCTTTCTCTGGCGTACAGCTGTAAGGACGGATGAACAGATGAGTTACGAAATCTTCCTCGCCATCGGCATGTTCACCGTGATCGTGCTGTTACTGGTGGCGATCATTCTCGCCGCCCGCGCCAAGCTGGTTAACAGCGGCGACGTGAACATCGAGATCAACGGCGAGAAAACCATCACCGTACCGGCTGGCGGCAAGTTGCTGCAGACCCTGGCGGCCAACAACATCTTCCTCTCGTCCGCCTGTGGCGGCGGCGGTACCTGCGCCCAGTGCAAGTGCATCGTCGAGAGCGGTGGCGGCGAGATGCTGCCCACCGAGGAATCGCACTTCACCCGTCGCGAAGCCGGCGAAGGCTGGCGCCTGTCGTGCCAGACGCCGGTCAAGGCGGACATGAAGATCGAGGTGCCCGAAGAGGTTTTCGGCGTCAAGAAGTGGGAGTGCACCGTCGAGTCCAACCCCAACGTCGCCACCTTCATCAAGGAACTCACGCTCAGGCTGCCCGAGGGCGAGAACGTCAACTTCCGCGCCGGCGGTTACGTGCAGCTCGAATGTCCGCCTCACGAGGTTCGCTACAAGGACTTCGACATTCAGGAAGAGTATCGCGGCGACTGGGACAAGTTCGATCAGTGGAAGTATGTGTCCAAGGTCGATGAAACCGTCGTTCGGGCCTACTCCATGGCCAACTACCCCGAAGAAGTCGGCATCGTGAAGTTCAACATCCGTATCGCATCGCCGCCGCCGGGCAAGGATCACCTGCCACCGGGCAAGATGTCGTCCTGGGTGTTCAGCCTCAAGCCGGGCGACAAGGTGACGGTGTACGGACCGTTCGGTGAGTTCTTCGCCAAGGATACGGATGCCGAGATGGTCTTCATCGGCGGTGGTGCCGGGATGGCTCCGATGCGCTCGCATATCTTCGACCAGCTCAAGCGCCTGAAGTCCAAGCGCAAGATGAGCTTCTGGTATGGCGCTCGTTCCATGCGTGAAGCTTTCTACGTCGAGGAGTACGACCAGCTGCAGGCGGAGAACGAGAACTTCGAGTGGCACCTGGCGTTGTCCGACCCGCTGCCGGAAGACAACTGGCAGGGCCCCACGGGCTTCATCCATAACGTGCTGTACGAGAACTACCTCAAGGACCATCCGGCGCCCGAGGACTGCGAGTTCTACATGTGCGGCCCGCCAATGATGAACGCTTCGGTGATCAAGATGCTGACCGACCTGGGTGTAGAGCCGGAGAATATCCTGCTCGACGACTTCGGCGGCTAGCATGTCGGTTGCGCTAATCCGGCCCGTCATCGCTGTCGCCCTGGCGACAGCCCTGACGGGCTGTTTATTTCAGGACCGGATCGAAAGCTTTGCCGGGCCGGCCCAGGGCAGCACCTACAGCGTCAAGTACGTGAAGTCCCGGGGCGTGCCCGACAAGGTGGAATTGCAAAGGGAGACCGATGCGATTCTCGAGCAGATCGACCGGGAGCTGTCGACCTACCGAAGCGATTCCGCTATCGAGCGGTTCAACGAGATGGCGGCGAACAGCTGCCAGTCGATGCCCGCCTCGATATTCGAACTGCTCGAGGTCAGTCGGCAGTTGTCCGCGCAGAGCGACGGGGCGTTCGACCCCACCCTGGAACCGCTGCTGAACCTCTGGGGATTCGGTCCGAGGGCCAAGGGGGAGGGGGTGCCGAGTGACGAGGCCATCGCCGAAGCCCGCGCGTTGACCGGCCTGGATCATTTTCGCCGCGATGGCGAACAGCTCTGCAAGGATGCGCCGGCGCAACTGGAATTCAACGGCATCGCGGCCGGATACTCCGTTGATCGCGTCTCCGAACGCCTGAAGTCGCTGGGTGTGACCAGCTATCTCGTCGAGATCACTGGCGAGCTCAAGGCCGAGGGTCGCAAGCCGGATGGATCGGCGTGGCGTATCGGCGTCGAGGAGCCGCGCGACGACCAGCGCGTAGCCCAGCGGGTGATCGAGCTGGACGGTTACGGGATCTCCACATCCGGGGACTACCGCAACTATTTCGAGCGCGACGGGCAACGGTATTCCCATACGCTCGATCCTCGTACCGGCGCTCCGATAGCCCACACGCTCGCCGCGGTAACCGTTGCCGACCGTTCGACCCTTCTGGCTGATGGGTTGTCTACCCTGCTCATGGTTCTGGGGCCGGAGCGTGGTTTCGACTTCGCTGCCGAACATTCCATCCCTTCGTTCTTCGTGATTCGCGAAGGAGGAGGGTTCGTAACCAAAAGCACCGAGGCTTTCGACGAGTTGTTCGGTGCGGGAGGTAATCAATGACCTGGCTTCTGGTTTTTTCCGTCATGCTGCTCGTCGTGTTCGGCATGGCCATCGGTGTGATCATGGGGCGCAAGCCCATCGCCGGTTCCTGCGGCGGCATCGCCAACCTCGGTATCGAGAAAGAGTGTTCGATCTGTGGCGGCAATCGCGAAAAATGCGAGGAAGTGAACGCCGAAGGAAAGGACAATCCCAACGCGGCGTTGGCCTACGACGCCACCAAACGATAGAAAATGACAGGGCGGTGCTGCACCGCCCTGTTTTTTTGGACCGGCCGGTCAGGCATAGTGCGGCCGTTCCGGAGGCCTTGCCTCAACCCCGTTTCATCTACGGATTGGTCGACGGCGCTGGCGCACGCGTGCCGGCGCGTTATCAGGAGTAAATAATGGCTGTCTATAACTACGATGTGGTCGTTCTGGGCTCGGGTCCGGCGGGAGAAGGGGCGGCCATGAACGCCTCGAAGGCCGGACGCAAGGTGGCGGTGGTCGACAGTCGACCGCTGGTGGGGGGCAACTCCACCCACCTGGGAACCATCCCCTCCAAAGCCCTGCGCCATTCGGTTAGGCAGATCATGCAATACAACACCAACCCACTGTTTCGCCAGATTGGCGAGCCGCGTTGGTTCTCCTTTCCTGACGTGCTGAAGAGCGCGGAGAAGGTGATCTCCAAGCAGGTCACTTCGCGCACCGGCTATTACGCTCGCAACCGTATCGACCTGTTCTTCGGCACCGCCAGCTTCGCCGACGAGACCTCCGTCGAGGTGGTCTGCAACAACGGCGTGGTGGAGCGACTCGTCGCCCCGCAGATCATCATCGCTACCGGTTCGCGGCCCTACCGCCCCGCAGATATCGATTTCAGCCACCCGCGCGTCTACGACAGCGACACCATCCTGACGCTGAGCCACACCCCGCGCCGTCTGATCATTTACGGCGCCGGCGTGATCGGCAGTGAGTACGCCTCGATCTTCAGTGGCCTCGGCGTGCTGGTCGATCTGATCGACAACCGCGACCAGTTGCTCAGCTTCCTCGATGCCGAGATTTCCGACGCCCTGAGCTACCACCTGCGCAACAACAACGTGCTGATTCGCCACAACGAGGAGTACGAGCGCATCGAGGGTCTGGACAATGGTGTGGTCCTGCACCTGAAGTCAGGCAAGAAGATCAAGGCCGACGCGCTGCTCTGGTGCAACGGGCGCACCGGCAACACCGACAAGCTGGGGCTGGAGAACATCGGGGTCAAGGTCAACAGCCGTGGCCAGATCCAGGTCGACGAGCACTACCGGACCGAGGTCAGCAACATCTATGCGGCCGGTGATGTGATCGGCTGGCCGGCGCTGGCCAGCGCCGCTTACGACCAGGGGCGCTCGGCTGCCGGCAGCATCGTGCAGAACGACAGCTGGCGATTCGTCGACGACGTACCGACAGGCATCTACACCATTCCCGAGATCAGCTCCATCGGCAAGAACGAGCGCGAGCTGACCCAGGCCAAGGTCCCGTACGAAGTCGGCAAGGCCTTTTTCAAGGGCATGGCACGTGCGCAGATTTCCGGCGAGCCGGTCGGCATGCTGAAGATCCTGTTTCACCGCGAGACGTTGCAGGTCCTGGGCGTGCACTGCTTCGGCTACCAGGCGTCGGAGATCGTCCATATCGGACAGGCGATC
Organism: Stutzerimonas nosocomialis; assembly: GCF_005876855.1. Classification (GTDB taxonomy): domain Bacteria; phylum Pseudomonadota; class Gammaproteobacteria; order Pseudomonadales; family Pseudomonadaceae; genus Stutzerimonas; species Stutzerimonas nosocomialis. Next base: position 184,342 of record NZ_QLAE01000005.1, read on the forward strand.
ATGAACCAGCCCGGCGAAGCCAACACGGTGAAGTACTTCGTCAACACCACCTTCAACTACCCGACCATGGCCGAAGCCTATCGGGTCGCGGCGTTCGACGGCCTGAACCGGCTTTTTTGAGCGGCTCCGCCCGGTGGCCTGAGCCGGGCGGGGATCCCTTCGAGCATTCCCGCGATTGGCAGTGGCCGAACCGGGAAAGCTTCTGATCAGGACCAGGCGCGTGGACAAGCGTCCGCGCGCCCTGACCGTGGGTTCTATCCAAGCGTTGCGCGGGCGAGTCCGGGAAAGTCCGTGATCAGGCTGTCGACGCCCTGATCGGCCAGCCGGCGCATCAGCGCCGGGTCGTTGACCGTCCAGACCGAGACGTGAAGGCCTTGCTGCTGCGCCTTGGCGACACGTTCGGGACTGCACAGGGTCCATTTCAGCGCCAGCAGCTCGCACCCATACTGTTTGGCGACCTTCAGCGGGTCGAGCCAGGTGTATTCGGCCACCAGGCCGCGCGAGAACTCCGGTGCGACACGCAGCAGGGCCTTGAGCACCTCGCGCGAGCTCGAGGTGACGGTGATCCTGTCCTGCAGGCCATGGCGCTCCGCCAGCGCCTTGATCGCCAGCACGGTACGCTCGGCCCGTGCGCGCGATGCGCTCTTGACCTCGAGCTGCCAATGCTCGAAGGCGCATTTCTCGAACAGTTCTTCAAGCTTCGGGATCGGGCAGGGCTGTTTCCAGACCGGCCCCGAATGGCGGGCGTCGTAGCCGACGAGCTCGTCCGCAGTGTGCTCCACCACCTTGCCACGGCGCCCAGTGGTGCGCTTGAGGGTCGGGTCGTGAATCACCATCAGCTCGCCATCGCGTGAGAGGTGCAGGTCCAGCTCGCAGCGGCGCACGCCGTGCTCCAGGCATTTCTGGAAGCTGGCCAGCGTATTCTCGGGGGCTTCGCCCTTGGCGCCGCGATGGCCGTAGATGAGGGTCACGGTACTTGTCCCGCCTGAGACTGGCTTTGGGGTTTGTGATGGATCACGCTGTTGATGACCCGGTCGTTCTCGAAGTAGACCGTGAACTCGCGGTAATCCCAGCGCGTGATCGGCGGCTTGCCGACGCTGGGGTATTCCTTGTCGGCCAGGCCGAAGCGTTCGAGCACGCGCCCCTTGGATTCGCCACGGTGCGGCACGGACAGGCTGGAGGCGCCTTGTTCGCCGACCGGGATGTAAAGGGTGTCGGCGACGGCGACGGACGAAAACAGCAGGACTAGCGATAACGATAGCGGGCGGAGCATCTCAAATCCTTTCAGGAAGTTCGCGGGCCAGGCGTCTCTGTTGCGCCTGTTTCTTCAGGATATGCCGTGCCAGCAGTTGCCGCTGTGCATCAGTCAACGCTTCGAATTCGGTACCGATCTCATATTGCCCGTCCTCACGCGCCTGGCAGTAGAGGACCCGGGCCTGCAGTGCGAGGCCCATGGCTTGGGGCATCAGGACCATCTTGAGCAGCAGTCGCCCGCCTTCCGGGATCGGTTGGGCGTGGCCGAACCTGAGGCCGCCCTCGGACAGCTCCACGCTTCTGGTCTCGCCGAGGTCCTTCAGCAGGTCCTGCGCCAGCGCCTGGCCGATCAGGTCGATGCGCCTGTTCTGTACCTTCAGGTAGTTCACCAGGGGGCGATTGGTTTCGCCGATCTGGCGTAGCAGGTGCTGGGCTTCGAAGTCGAGCCGGTGCAGTTCGCTGAGCAGATTGAACAGCGGCGGGGCGTCGCCGGCCGGGTCGTCTTCAGCTGCCTGCTCCCGGGGCAGGGGGACGATTTCCAGTGCGACCCTATCCTCTATGCGGTAGTATTCGCGGCGTTCTTCATTGTCTCGTGTCGACATGGCGATACCATGGCCAGCAGTGGTGGCCTGAGTGTATCAGCCACCGGTCGCGTCAGTCAGAAGCACGTATTTCTTCCGCCAGCGAACCCGTCCTTTATGTTCAGACCGCTGTCCGTTTACATCGGGGCGCGCTATACACGCGCCAAGCGCCGCAGCCTCTTCGTTTCCTTCATCTCCTTCACCTCCATGGTCGGGCTGGCGCTCGGCGTGCTGGTGATGATCCTCGTGCTCTCGGTCATGAACGGTTTCGACCACGAGATGCGTACCCGCGTGCTGGGTATGGTGCCCCATGCGACGCTCGAGAGCGCGCAGCCGATCGACGACTGGCGAACGCTCGCCGATCGCCTCCAGGATCAACCCCAGGTCCTCGGCATCGCGCCCTTCATCCAGATGCAAGGGTTGCTGACCAACGAAGGCAACGTTCAGAAAGTACTGATCAACGCCATCGATCCCGCCCTCGAGCGCAACGTGTCGATCATCGACCGTTTCTTCCAGCAGGGGACGCTCGATTCGCTGCAGCCCGGCGAGTTCGCCATCGTCATCGGCGACCGGGCCGCGCAGAAGCTGGGCGTGGGCGTCGGCGACAAGATCACCTTCGTCGCCCCCGAAGTGACGGTCACGCCGGCCGGCATGTTTCCCCGGATGAAGCGCTTCACCGTCAGCGGCATTTTCCATGTGGGGGCGGGCGAGATCGATGGCTTCGTGGCGATGGCCAACATCACCGATCTGGCGCGCCTGCAACGCTGGAAGCCGGACCAGGTGCAGGGGCTGCGGCTGCGTTTCGAGGACCTGTTCCAGGCGCCACGGATCGCCTGGGAGCTGGCGGGGCAGGCCGGGCAGGACTTCTACTCGCGCGACTGGACCCGGACCCATGGCAACCTGTACCAGGCGATCCGCATGGAAAAGGCCATGATCGGCCTGCTCCTGCTGCTGATCGTCGCGGTGGCGGCGTTCAATATCATTTCCATGCTGGTGATGGTGGTGACCGACAAGCGCGGTGACATCGCCATTCTGCGTACCCTTGGTGCGACGCCCCGTCAGATCATGGGCATCTTCATCGTCCAGGGGACCGTGATCGGCGTGGTCGGCACCCTGATCGGCGCCGTGCTGGGCATGCTCGCAGCGCTCAATATCAGCAGCTGGATCTCGGCCCTGGAGCGTGTGCTCGGGCACAAGTTTCTCAGCGCCGATGTGTATTTCATCGACTATCTGCCTTCGCGGCTGATGGCCGAGGACGTGGTGCTGGTCTGCGGTGCCGCGCTCGTCCTGAGTTTCCTCGCGACCCTTTACCCCGCCTGGCGCGCCGCACGCACCCAGCCGGCGGAGGCGCTACGTTATGAGTGAGCAGGTTATGCATGAAAAAGCCGTCCTGAGTTGCCGCAACCTGGGCAAGCGCTACGAACAGGGGCCCGAATCCGTCGACGTGCTTTCGGGGCTAGAACTCGAGCTGTTCCCCGGCCAGCGAGTGGCCATCGTCGGCAGCTCCGGCTCGGGGAAAAGCACGCTGCTGAATCTGCTGGGCGGCCTCGATACCCCGAGCGAGGGCAGCGTCTGGCTCGCCGGCGAAGAGCTCTCCGCCCTGAGCGAGAAAGGCCGCGGGCTGCTGCGCAACCGTGCGCTCGGTTTCGTTTATCAGTTCCATCACCTGTTGCCCGAGTTCACCGCGCTGGAAAACGTGTGCATGCCGCTGCTGATCGGCAAGACCGGCATCCCCGAGGCACGCCGCCGCGCCACCGAGCTGCTGGAGCGGGTAGGGCTCGGCCATCGGCTGGCGCACAAGCCCGCCGAGCTTTCGGGTGGCGAGCGCCAGCGCGTCGCCATCGCCCGGGCGCTGGTGAACCAGCCGGCCCTGGTGTTGCTCGACGAGCCCACCGGTAACCTGGATCACCATACCGCTCAGGGCATCCAGGATCTGATGCTCGAACTCAGCGCGTCGCTGCGCACTGCGTTTCTGGTCGTGACCCACGACCAGCAGCTGGCGGCGCAAATGGACCAAGTGCTGCGCCTGGAAGACGGTCGCCTGGTGGCCGCCTGATGTTCCGGCCCCTGAGTCTTTTCATCGGCAGCCGCTACACGCGGGCCAAGCGCCGAAACCATTACATCTCATTCATTTCGCTCACCTCGATGATCGGTCTGGTCCTGGGCGTGCTGGCGATGATCGTGGTGCTCTCGGTGATGAATGGCTTCCAGCGTGAAATGAGTTCGCGCATCCTCGGCATGGTGCCGCACGCGACCATCGCCGGAGCCGGTCCGCTGGACGACTGGCAGACGCTGGCCAGCCGGGCGCAGGCGCACCCGGAAGTGCTCGCCACGGCGCCGCTTACCCAGCTCGAGGGGATGCTGTCCTACAAGGGGCACATGCAGCCCATCCAGGTCAGTGGCGTCGAGCCTTCGGCCGAGGCCGGGATTTCCATCGCCGCGTCGCGGATGGTCGCCGGCAATCTGGAGAACCTGAAGGCCGGCGAGTTCGGCGTGGTCATCGGGCTGGCGACGGCGCGTCGTTTCGGCCTCTCCCTCGGCGACAAGTTGACCCTGATCGTGCCCGAAGTGAGCTCCGCGCCAGGTGGTATCACGCCCCGGATGCAGCGGCTGAACGTGGTCGGCGTGTTCAGGGTGGGGGCCGACCTGGACGGCACGATGGCGATGATCCACCGCGCCGATGCCGCGCGCATTCTGCGCTGGGAGCCGGAACAGGTGCAGTCGGTGCGGGTGAAGCTCGCCGAGCTGTTCCACGCCCCCCAGGTCTCGACCCAGATCGCTGCCGAACTTGGTGGTGAGTATCGCGCCGAGGACTGGACCCACAGCCAGGGCAGCCTGTTCAGCGCGATGAAAATGGAAAAGACCATGATCGGTCTGCTGCTGATGCTGATCGTTGCGGTGGCGGCATTCAATATCATCGCGACGCTGATCATGGTGGTGTCCGACAAGCGCGCCGACATCGCCATCCTGCGCACGCTGGGGGCGACGCCGCGTCAGATCATGGCGATCTTCATGGTTCAGGGAAGCATCATCGGCTTTACCGGCACCTTTGCCGGCACGCTGCTGGGGGTGCTGGCCGCGCTCAACGTCAGTGAGCTGGTCGCCTGGCTGGAGCGCCTGACCGGGCAGCACGTCTTCAGTTCGGAGGTGTACGTCATCAGCACGCTGCCCTCCGAGTTGCAGATCGCCGATGTCGCCCTGGTCGCCATTGCCGCGCTGACCATGAGCTTTCTGGCGACGATCTATCCTGCCTGGCGAGCGGCGCAGACGCAGCCGGCCGAAGCGCTGCGCTACGAGTAGCGGATCTGTGGTCGACGGCGGCCGTAGCCTTACTGGCCTCGGGCCTGCCGTGCGGCGCGGCGCTTGCGCCAGTTGTTGCCGACCCACCAGCGCCAGTAGGCCTGGGTGAGCACGTAGCCGAGAATTCCCAGCGTCAGACCCAGCACCAGGGAGCCGAGATAGAGCGGCTGCCAATGCGTCTCCAGCAATCTGCGGATCCAGGCCAGGCTCAGCTCGGCGGGCATGTCGAACGCGGGGGTCCCCATCAGCCAGGTGCCGACCTTGTAGTTGCAGTAGAAGACGGCCGGCATCGTCAGCGGGTTGGTCAGCCAGACGAGCCCGACGGCCATCGGCAGGTTGGCCCGGGCGGGCACTGCCGACGCGGCGGCGGTCAGCATCTGCATGGGAATCGGGATCATCGCCCAGAACAGGCCGATGGCCATCGCCCTCGAAACCGAGTGACGGTTCAGGTGCCAGAGGTTCGGATCGTGGATCAGCGTGCCCAGAAATCGCAGGGACTTGTTTCCCTTGATGCGATCCGGGTGGGGCAGATAGCGTTTGAATAAGCGACGCGGCATGAGATTCTCTGGCAGCCTGAAGCCTGCTGATTATGCATTGAAATGGGCAGCGACGTAGTTCGCCTTTGTGACAATACGTCTATGCGAAACGGTGGATGCAGGCGGGTTAGACCATCTAGGTCCGGCACGGGACGAAGAGCGCAGGAAGCGCGACGCGCCG